>CAMDGV010000005.1 GCA_945898055.1 Akkermansia muciniphila
GGGACTGCATTCGCGAAGAGACCTGCCGCAGCAATGGAACGTCCATGGAAACTATCGTGGGACGGCTTAATCGCCGTCTGAAAGGATGGTATGGATACTTCCAAGGCGGCGTGGAAAACGTTTATCGAACTGAGGACTCATGGATACGAAGCCGACTGCGGCACATCCTGCGATTCCGCGATAAACGTCAGGGTCTTTGTCGTGGAGGCCTAGACCATCAACGCTATCCCAATGCGTTCTTCGAGAAGCTCGGGCTAATCTCTCTATACGCCTTAGCCCTAGCCAAACGTACCAGTCCCGCCGCAATCGGGTGACTCACCAACTGGAGAGCCGGATGCGGGAAATCCGCCAGTCCGGTTCGGAGGGAGGGGTGGCCGACAACGGCCATCCCTACCCCTATTCTGGAAAAGGAGTGCAGGCATTTGCCTGCTTGGGAAGAAGATGGCAGGCGAACGTCAGCGTCACTCTGGAAAAGGGGTGCAGGCATCTTGCCAGCTCACCCACTCTCCTAGGGTCTTGGAAGTGAGTTCAACCGAGATCCTGATCCACCTCTTTCCCGGTGGCAGTTACAGCAGCGAATTTAAACGCAGGGTTAGTCAGACCCTCGAGACCATCAATCAGCGGCCACTGGCGCACCCGAAGCCCCCGGGCCGACGAGTCCGCTTTCGCCTCGCGCACCGTTCGGAACTCGACCTCAAAGTCCAGATTGAAACCTGAGCAATCCGCAGCAAAATTACCCGAAATTAAGGGATTTGAAGTCTCACCTGATTTTGGAGATTTACCCCGAATTTTCTGAGGTCTGCACTTTGGTTGATCTGGGTGGAACTTACGGAATGTCCGCAGAATTCCTCGACGATTTTGGTGACCTTTCTGGTGGAAACGCCTGAGATTTACCTTTCGGCCATCGCGAGCTTGAGGGCCTTTTTACTGCGAATGCCTTTTTTTCAGAGAGATTGGATAAAAGGCGACGCCGTCCCGGACCTGAAGAACGCGGAATTCGATGAGGCCCATGCGCGTGGCGAGGGTCTTCGGCTTGAACCGATTGGCGAGGCCAAGGCGAGCCTCAGAGCGCTCGTAAGGCTATGCTGGAAGGACGGCAACCCGCTGCTGAAGCGGGGCCTCATTGACGAGTAGGCGGATACCTTCGGCCAAGCTTTCGGTGACTTCAGTGCTAAGAACACTTCCGTTGAAAGGTCCGATGAAAGGTCTTGCAGTGTCGTAGCTGCTTTCCCTATGTTGTTTTTCCCGTTGTGCATCCGTAGCTCAATTGGATAGAGCAGCTGACTACGAATCAGCAGGTTCCAGGTTCGATTCCTGGCGGGTGCACCACTCTTCCACAACTGGTTTTTTGATGTTTTTAAGAAAAACCATCAGCGCAGTCGAAGGCTCACGTTTTCGTGAGTTTCCCTCCGTAGGTCATCGAAAGGACTACCCGGCCAAGTGGACCGGTTGATGACAGGGATTTGCTGTTGACGCCTCGGCGGCCACACGAGGGTTTCAGGGGTGTTCATCGCGACGATGGCCGTTGGTCAGGTGCCAGACTTAGCCGGCGCTGCCTATCGTCAGCCGTTGGGCAATCCACGACCGCGTCATTGTCGTCTTCCGGCGCAGGCGCGCGGCGAGGGTGACTTTCTCCGCGTCGCCTTTGGTACGCGCAGCCAGTTGGCTGCGGTCCTGCCAGTGGTGTTCATCCAATCTTGCCCAAGCCGTTCGGCCAAGTGTTCATCGGTTTCGTTGCGCTCGCGCGACTGTTCGTTGGACTGGCCGAGGCGACCAAGTCATTCGGAGAGGCATCTGGACCAAATCTGCCGCGCCCACCCGCCAGTCGCGCCGGAGGGCGTCCCATTGGCCCGGGGGTCACCCTCGCCTCGGCGTTGTTCCAGTCGCTGCTGGAAATGGATGCGCTCCCCGGCGTTGTCGGACCGGAGGCCGTGCGTGCACCGGGTTGAGAAGTGCGTAATCGCAGGCGGTACGGAGGTAGCCCGACTTCCGTCGACGACGAGGGATTTGCCACGTTCGCTGAGGAGGTGTGTATGCGCTGGGGGTATTGGACTCTTAAGGGGCGGGGCATGGCAACGATCTCAGCCCACCCGATCCCTATTGTTAATTGTTAGAGCAGATCCCTCTCTAGATCCAGCTCCAATCGGCGCGAGCTTAAAGGAAGCTCAGCCAGCCACTGCAGAAAAACTTTCACTAATTTTGCCTGACCCCAATTTCTTAATTCCACTGCTTTAAGGTTGGACAAATCAACTCGGTATCACAACGATCATTTATCGCTTAATACTTCCTTGTCCGCTGGAAGAGTTTGTGCGGTCTGGTCACGGGCATGAACGAGAACTCGCAACAGGCAGACCAACGCTCTGCCGGTCCATCCTCTTCCCTGCGCGGGACCAGTGCTCATTATTTTTACCGAAACATGCCTTCCTGTCGTCGCTTTAGTTCGTCATTCGCGGCGGCGCTTTTCTTTGCCGCCAGCCTTGGTTTGGCGGTGGCCGTTCGTGCCGCAGAGCCGTTTGAAGCCTTCCTTGAGAAACATTGTCTTCGCTGCCATGGCCCGGAGAAGGAGAAGGGTGACTTGAGGATCGACCGGCTCTCTCTCGATTTTAAAGTGGGGGCAGACACGCACCACTGGGCGGAGATGATGGAGCAGGTCAATTCGGGCGAGATGCCGCCGAAGAAGGAGAAAAGGCCGACGCAGGAGGAGATCGCGGCGTTTGTGACGAGCCTTGATTCGCGAATCAAGGAGGGAAGTGCGGCGCGGATGGCGGCGAGGCCGGCGGTGGCGCATTATCGGCTGAGCCGGAAGGAGTATCAAAACACGGTCTATGACCTACTCGGAGTCCGTTACGATCCGGCGAAGCCGGGCGAACTGAACGAAGACACGCTGTGGCACGGGTTTGAACGCATCGGATCGGAGCTCTCGCTTTCGCCATCGCATGTCGACCGCTATTACCGCGCGGCGGAACTTGTGCTCGATCGCGCCTTCCCCACTGCGTCTGGTGAGGCTCGCAAAGTCCTCAAAAACGCCAAGGAACTACGGTACGGTGGTGGAAAGGAACAGCAGGCGGTGTTGGAGCGTTTCGGCATCAAGCGGCCGCTGCGTTACCTCCTCTTTCCCGGCCAGGTCCAGACCGCACTTTCGCCGAACTGGTTCGGCAAGACCGGCCCGGAGCACAGTGGTCTCTACAAAGTTCGCATTCAGGCCAGCGGCATCCGCCCGCCCCGAGGCCAACCGGCCCACTTAAGTATCGGCCACCGGACCGGAGAGGAGACGGTGGCCGGCCTCATCGAGTTTGACCTAACCGCACCGGAGGACAGTCCGCAGATTTATGAGTTCGAGTTGTTTCTCGAGATGCCTGCGACGCTGGATTTTTGCGTAGTAGCGACGGATGTGGTCGACCGGCGACAAGGCGCGGCCTTCCGCAATGCACTGACCAGCCAAGGCTATATGTTCACGCATAGTAGCGAGACCCTGCTCCTGAACGCCACCGCACCGCAGATGTTCGATGACAAGGGCAACGGCCTTTTCTCCACAGTGCTGCTCGATTGGATCGAATGGGAAGGGCCGCTGGTGTCTGAGGAGGAAAAGTCGCGGCGAGCCGGATTGGTACCGCCAAATGACGCGACGCCCGAGGTGGTCGCGGAGCATCTGCAACGTTTCGCCGAACGCGCTTGGCGCCGTCGGGTGAAGAATGATGAGTTGATGGAATATCTTAAGTCCTACCGTGCCGAGCGCGAGGCGGGTGAAAAGACCATCGACGCCTACCGTGTCGCCATGCACGGCGTGATGACCTCCAGACATTTCATCTACCTCGTCGAGGGGGAGCCGAAGGCCCGTGAACGTGTCACTGACTCGGAACTCGCCTCCCGGCTCTCGTATTTCCTCTGGAGTTCGATGCCCGACGCCGGTCTCGTCGTCACGGCCCAAGGCGGCAAGCTCAACGACGAAGGCCTGAGGAAGGAAGTGGACCGGATGCTGATGGACCGTAAAGTTGGCAGCTTCATCGACGATTTTGCGCGGCAGTGGCTGCAGCTGCACCGCCTCGGCATGTTCCCGCCGGACAAGAGGCTCTACCCGAACTACGACGCGTGGCTTGAGACGAGCATGCGTGCCGAGCCCATCGAGTACTTCCGTGAGATGTTTGCGAAGAACATGGCCATCGACGGCTTTATCGATTCCGACTGGACCATGGCCAATACCCGGCTCGCCGATTTTTATGAATTTCCGGAGATGAAGGCCGGCGGCTTCCAACGCGTTTCCCTTAAGCCCGAGGATCATCGCGGCGGTCTGCTGACAATGGGTGCCGTGCTCGGGCTGACCTCAGACGGCACGCGCCACCGCCCAGTTCATCGCGGAGTCTGGCTCAGCCAGGTGCTCCTTGGTAAGACGCCGCCTCCGCCTCCGGCGAATGTGCCGGCCATCGAACCCAATCCGCCGAAAAGCCCCAAGGCAACGCTTCGTGACAAACTGGAGGCGCACCGCAATGACGCGAACTGTGCGGCCTGCCATGCCAAGATCGACCCGATGGGACTCGCCTGGGACAACTACGACGCCATCGGCCGCTGGCGAACGCGGGAGAAGATCGCGGCGGGTGTCGGCGAGGATCCATTGATCAATCCCGCTGGCACGATGCCCGATGGGCGTCCGTTCAAGGATGCTGGTGATTTCAAACGACTGCTGCTCGACGACCGCGACAAGTACGCGCGCGCCTTCATCGAGCATCTCTGCATCTACGGCCTTCGTCGCCCGCTCGCCTTTGACGACCAGTCCGACCTTACGTCCATCCAAACAGAAGCGAAGAAAAGCCAATATCGACTCAAGGACATCGTCCGCGCCGTGGCTTTGTCCGACCTGATGCGCAAACGATAATTAACCCACGAAAGAGAATCTCTGTGAGCAACTACCTATCCCAATCTTGGTTGATCAACCGCCGCCATGCTCTCCGCGCGCTGGGCAGTTTCATATCCCTGCCCCTGCTCGACTGCATGGTCCCGCTGTGCGCAGCAGAAAACTCGACTGCCACGCCTCGGCGCAGCGTCTTCATCTACCTTGCCAACGGCGTCCATTCGCTCAACTACCAGATCCTCACGTCCGGCAAGAACTACCCGTTCTCCCGGTCGCTGAAACCCCTAGAGAAACATCGCGACGTCATAACGCCCATTAGCGGGCTGCATCACCCGGGAGCCCTCAGCCACCACCACAACTGCATCAATGTCTGGCTGACGGGCGGAAAGCTCGGCCCGTCCGATCGCAACACCATTTCACTGGACCAGAAGATGGCCGAGATCACTGCGCAACACACGCGAGTCGCTTCGATGGAAGTTGCGCTCACGGGGGATTCTCTCGCCTGCACCGCCGATGGCGTGCGGTTGCCCGCGATGCGTCGTTGTAGCGAGATTTTCGACTCCCTGTTCGAGGAACCGAAGGGAGGTAAAATGGCCCAGCGTAGATCCTTGCGCCGCAAAGGCAGCGTGCTTGATGCCAACCTCGCAGAGGTGCGCCAACTCGAGAAGAAGATGGGCACCGCAGACAAGGGTCGCATGGAGCAATACCTCACCTCCGTGCGTGAGGCGGAAATTCGCACGCGTCGGGCTGATGCCTGGATCGACACGCCGCTGCCCGTCATCTCCGATGCCGATCGCAAACGCACCAACAGGGATATAGCCGCCACCTTGGCCGGAGACTATTTTCGCACCGTCTACGACCTCATGGTGCTCGCCTTCCAGACGGATGTGACGCGCGTCGCCACTTTCAGCTTGGGCGGAGAAGGGGATGCCTTCGCCATTCCCGAGATCGGAATCACCGAGTCGCGCCATCAACTCAGCCACCACGGCGGCGATGCCGGCTACATGGAGAAGCTCACCAAGTACGACACCTTCGCCATCGAGCAGTTTAGCTACTTCCTCACCCGGCTCGCGGAGACCAAGGACATGGGCGGCAAGCCGCTCCTCGGCTCCACAATGGCTCTCTTCGGCAGCGGCATGTGCTACGGCCACAGCCATGGCAATGCAAACCTTCCCCTTGTGCTCGCCGGCGGTTCCGACCTTCGCCTGAAGCACGGCAGCCACGTCGACTTCAACAAAGAGGCCTCGGGCTTCCAAGGCTACGCCGTCGGCGCGGACGGAGCGCTGAACACCGCACATTACCAACTGTGCAGCCGCCCGGCGAACTCGGATGCCCATATGAGCAATCTCCTTCTCCTCATGGCCCAGCGTATGGGGGTGGAGACCGACCGGTTTGGCGACAGCAACAAGGTGATTGGGCTATGATCCAGTTCCGGGTCTCTCCTTTCTGGTTCGTGGTTCCGCGTTCGTGGTTGTTGTTGGGTGCGTCTTGCCTAATTCAAGCCGCCGCCTTTTGCGAAGAGGCCAAAACAAAGAACCAAGAACAAAAATCCGAGGTTTTCCGACCCGAGGCGGGGAGATTTCCTCCGTTGGAAAAAGCCCACTCCTATCGCGGTGAACTCGTCTTCGTGGACCATGCGAACCGCCGCGGTAGCATCCGGGTGCAGGGATCAGGGATGTTTTTCCGCAATGACCCGCACCCCTTCGCCATGCTGCCTTATGGCATCGTACGCTATCACGGTGCACCGGCCGATCTGCGGGATATCCCGCTAGGTACCGTGCTGCACGTTCGCGCCTTTCTCCCGCCCGACCCGAAGATTTCGGCTGTGCCGGTTTTGCCCGTCGACAACAAGAAGCTGGACGCAAACCACAATCGTGGCGCCGGCATTCTTCCTGCAGAAAACCATGTTCTCCTGCTCGAAGATGAAACCAGCCGCTGCCAGCGCTATGGATTGATCTGGAAGCTCAAGGAAGTGGACATCAAGAACAATGAGGGAATGATTGTCGCGACCCTCGAAACGAAGCAAGGCGGAGACGGCAAAGCCGCCGAGGAAAGAATGACCTTCGATGCCGCCACCCGCGTCTGGCGCGCCCGCGAATGCCTCGCGATCAAGGAGCTAATTGCTGAAGGAGCATGGCCCGCCGATGGGAAGAAATCCCTCGCTGGCCAAGCGGTCCTGCTCGGCATCACCTGGAAACCCACCCCGGATGGCGTGTTCGCGCGCTTTCACATTTCGGACATCTGGCTGGATGACGCAGCAACGCAACGAGCTGCGCTGAATCAAACAGAAACCCACAAGTCGTTCATCCGTAGCCGCTGGATGCCCGCGTGGATTGACGCCGTCGAATATGTCAAGTTTGGCCGCGCCACCGTGACCGCGACCCTGTTCGGCGGCATGGACGATTCGCTATACGCCGATTTCAAAGATGGCGGCTCCGCCATGATGAATGCGGTCGAGAGCACACTGAAGCACACCCACGGTGCCTACGGACCCGCGCACATGGCCTCACGCGGGTCCATTCTGGATGTCACGAGATTGCCCGGCCCGGCGCCTCTGGGCAGCAGCGGCACCCAGATCCGTTTCGAGACCGACCTCATCATCGAGGGCATCCGCCCCGGCAGGACGGTGCGGGTTCGTCCCGGTAACTGGCCCCAGGTCCAGATACCTCGGGAGGAATACCTCAACGATGGGGCCGTCAGTACTGAGGAACGTTTTCCGAGCCCAGCCATCTTCCCCAAATACTGACGATGGAGTCTCGCCCGTGCCCCTCCATTTCCTAGCCGACGGAGTTCGCTCCCAGTTCATGGCTAGTCAGACGTGGAGAGCGTTGGCTGACGTGCAACTGGGGGCGCCGTGAAACCGCGGCCGGTTTCGGAACGTATCCACGGAGTCGAAGACGGCGATGAAGGGCAAGCGTACGCTCAACCCCAGAGTTCCCAATTCATCCTACTTGGGTATAGCCTGCGCGGAAGAACTCAATGGTACCGTCTCGGAAGTGTCGTGGTCTTGCTGAAATCCAGCTTCGGATCGCTGAGTTTAAAAACTCGGGGCACTCTGGCCTGGCCTGACTCGGCGGATTCAGTTTTGAAGTTGCTGCGGCGGGTCTCGGCGACCCAGCGGCGCTCCGGCGGTGGACGTTCGGAGCGCGCCTCTGCTGAAAACCAGTCGCAGCAGTATTGAATCAAAGGAGGCGTGAGAAAAGTCCACGTGACTTGGGTAAACTCGTTTCCCGTCGCGAGGGTACCGACATCAGTGATCAGGCTGGGGAAGAGACTGTGCCGCCCTCAACCTTTGTTCCCTCAGCTAGAATCGCTGACATCGTTTCCTTGGGCATCAGGTGAAGCTCCCCTCCCAAGTGGCATTGGAAATCGGTTCCGGCGTTGGCCGCATCGTGAAAACCTCGGCGAAATCGGCCGCAGTCAAATCCCGAACCGGCGCAGCGCTCGTCGAACTTCAGACCTCTTCGTGCACCGGGGGCCGCAGTATACCGTTTACGACCGGCTTGAGGAATGTTAACTCAAGTCTTGAGTCATGAAAATCCACCTCTTCTTAACTTCAGCCGCCCGCAGAGGGTTGGCTGTTTTCGCAGCAGTGGTGGCGGTTTGCTTCGGTTGGATTTCAGGGGCGGCGAGCCCAGTCCTAGAAACCGCTGAGGCCTTCACTTTTTTCGAGAACCGGATTCGCCCGGTATTGGTCGAGCATTGTTACTCCTGCCACAGCGCTGAGGCGAAGACGGTAAAAGGCGCATTCAAGCTCGATACAAAGGAAGATTTTTTCAAAGGCGGAACCGACGGAGTCGTCGTCGTTGCAGGACGGCCTGACCAGAGCCGGCTGATTCGGGCTGCCCGCCACGACGATCCTGAGCTGCAGATGCCTCCAAAAGAAAGTGGTGGCAAAAAGCTGCCCGCTGCGGCCATTGCAGATCTTGTTCACTGGGTAAAGTTGGGCGCGCCTTACCCGGAAACTTCAACAAGTCGCAAAGCGGCCGCGCCCCAACATTGGGCTTTGGGAGCAGTCAAGGATCCGTCGCCGCCGACGGTGAAGAACAAGGCGTGGCCCTCTACTTCAATTGATGCATTCATCCTCGCGAAGATGGAGGAGCGCGGACTCCAACCAACCGCGCGTGCCGACCGGCAAGCTCTGATCCGGCGCGCAACATTTGATCTTACCGGCCTCCCGACGGCCACAGAAGAAGTGGACTCTTTCCTCGCGGATCGCTCGACGAATGCCTTCGCCCGAGTGGTGGAACGTCTCTTAAATTCCCCACGCTACGGCGAGCACTGGGGACGGCATTGGCTTGATGTGGTCCGCTATGCCGATACGGCAGGAGACACGGCGGATTATCCACTGCCGGAGGCTTGGCGCTATCGTAATTACGTCATTGATTCCTTCAACACTGACAAGCCTTACGACGAGTTTCTGCACGAACAAATTGCTGGCGACATTTTGGCTAAACAAGGGACGCGGGACCGTTATGCTGAACGGGTGGTGGCGACCGGTTATCTCGCACTGTCGCGACGGTTCGGCTTCGATTCGGAGAACTATCATCACCTCACCATCCAAGACACGATTGACACTCTGGGGCAGAGCGTTCTTGGGCTGACCCTTGGTTGCGCACGTTGTCACGACCACAAGTTCGATCCGCTTTCAGCGCAAGACTACTACGGTCTCTACGGCATCTTTAGCAGCACTCGGTACTCCTTCCCGGGCTCGGAGCAGAAAGGGCGTTACCGCGCCTTGGTGCCATTGGTGCCCGTCGAGGAATCTCGACCGCAGTGGCGAGAGCTGCAGTCGGGTTACGCTTCACGCGGGTTCGCACCCCCGTCCGTACTTCGGTCGTTGGATGACCTGGACGGCGATTTCGAGATGCAACGCATCGCGGGCGGCGGCAGTTACGGAGTGCTCGTTCCCCCTTGGCTCTATGAGGGCAAAGTCTCCGCTTCGCAGAGGGCACAGAGTCCATTCAAACATCTGCACCCCTTCGGCACCGTCGGCGCTAGCGTGGCACCTGAGGCGGCGGCTTATAGCATTCAGCAGACGTTCCATCTGGGGCGAACGAGCGGGAAAGTTCACATCAATTTAGAGTTCCGGGTCGCGACCAACGTGCCAGCCTCCATCGGCCATCATCAGTTCCGAGTTGGTTCCCACGGTGGCACTGCGGCGGTCGAACTGGGGCTGGCCTACGACTGCATCACCTTGCCGACAGGAGGCAAACCGCGAAGCGTTCGTCTACCCAATCCCGGTGGATGGCATTGCCTTCAACTGACCCTCAATCTCAAGGCGCGCACCTTCACCGGACTCGTCGGTGTACCTGGAGACACGATTGACCTGGGTCAACAGCAGTTCGCCGCGGACTGGAAGGGCGAAATAATTCACTTAAGCCTTAAGTCGACGGGGAAGACGGAAGCCCGGTTGCCTGATTTGGACGTGGACAACATCGGCGTGCAGACCGAGGCGATTCCGCCGGTATCAGTCCAACCGAGAGCTCTCGCTGTTGTAACCCTGAACCCAAGCACGACTGACTTGGAGACGGAGTTGAGATCGTTGGTGGGTACGGATGGTGATCTCGAAGCGCAGGCCCTAGGAAAGGCGCCGACCGCGCCGTTTCACCCGGGCCCCAATAGCGCCGTAAGGAGTGTGGAAACCGCCCAGAGTTCGTACACGAATCTTTATCCAGCGGGGACACGCGGGATTCATCTGCCGATGACGGCCGAGGGTATTTACAACGGGTTTGGCAATAACATTGCGAATCCTTGGAAAGCGCAATCAACCGAAAAACTGAACGTCAGCTTTGATTTCCGTACGTCGAACAGTGGCTTCCCTACGCCTGGCACCTGGCGATTCCACATCGGCCGCTCCAGTTCCTCGGCGGCGGTCGAACTGGGCCTCGGTGCCACCGAGCTTTTTTGTCTGAACGGAAGCTCCCGCGAACGCGTTGCAATCCTCGAACCTGGCGAGTGGTATCAGGTACAACTAACTCTGAATTTAAAGCAAAACACCTACACCGGAACGGTGGTAAACCGAACGAAGCGCACGGAATTTGCTGGAACCTTCGCCCACGGGTGGGAAGGGACCATCGACTACTTCTTTATCGACAGCGGGGGCCACATTAAGGCGGCAAAGCCGGCCTTAGACTCGGACAATTTCATGGTGACAGATCAACCTCTGCCTTCCATTGATGGACGGGCCACGTTCTATGCAGGTGGTTCGCGGGCTTCGGCTCAGGCGAGGATCAAAAGTCTACGGCAACAAGTGGAACAACGTGCCGTCGAGAATGAAGCCCACCGGCGGCAACTCGATAGACAACTCGCGATTGGTCCGGTTGCCTTAGCTTATGCCGTTTCTGAGGGAACGCCGCACAATGCTCGGCTGCAACTTCGTGGAGAACCGGATCGCCCAGGCGTCGAGGTGCCGCGCGGTTTTATTCGCGTCATCGGAAACTCTCAACTGCCCAGTGGATCCAGTGGTAGCGGACGTCTGGAACTAGCACAGTGGCTAACACGGCCAGACAACCCGCTCACCGCCCGAGTCATGGTTAACCGAATCTGGCAATATCATTTCGGCCGCGCCCTCGTCAAAACCGCAAACGACTTCGGCACCCGCAGCCAGTCACCCTCGCATCCGGAACTGCTCGACCATCTCGCGACCCATTTCATTCGCAGCGGTTGGTCCATTAAAGCGATGCATCGTTTGATCATGTTGAGCACGACCTACCAGCAAGGATCACTCAGTACTCAACTGTATCCAACGGCGGTGCGCAGCGGCAAGGAGTCGCCGAAGACTGACCTGCCTCTTACGGACTACTTTTCTTCCTTCCCTCGCCGCCGCCTCAGCGCGGAAGAGATCCGCGACTCAATCTTGGCCGCCAGCGGAGCCCTCGATACTGCGATTGGGAAAGAGCATCCATTTCCGCCACCCTACCAATGGGGTTACACTCAGCACGGGCCCTTCTCTGCGGTCTATGAACATGACAAACGCAGCGTTTATTTGATGGTCCAACGAATTAAACGGCATCCGTTCTTGGCCTTGTTCGATGGTGCAGATCCGAATTCTTCCACGGCCGAGCGTCGGATCACCACCGTCCCGACGCAGGCCCTTTACTTTCTAAATGATCCGTTTGTCCATGCCAAGTCGCTCAAATTCGCGGAACGACTTCAGTCCGCGCGACCGACCGAGAGTGGTCGGATTGAACTCGCGTCCCAGCTTGCTTTCGGCCGATCGGCGACCGCAGCCGAAACGATTGAGGCCGGAGAGTTTCTCACCCTCTGCCGATCTGAGCTAAGTTTGGCCAACCCCACCGACACCAATGTCTTGGCCCTGGCCGCTTATGTTCGCACGCTGTTTGCCAGCAATGAATTTCTTCACTGCGACTGACCCATGAAACCCACTGCACCCTTAGCCTTAAGCCGTCGCGGCATGTTATGTTCGGTGATCGCTGGCACCTCCATCTTACCAGCCCTGCTCTCGCAAATGCTGGCGGAAGAAAGCGGCCAAGCTCCGGATCAATTGGCCCCACGGCTGACTCATTTTCCGGCCAAGGCCAAGCGGGTGATTTTTCTGTTCATGGGTGGCGGAGTTTCACACGTTGATTCCTGGGACCCAAAACCTCGGCTGTTCAGCAAAGTGGGTCAGTCTGTTTCGATCGATGAGTGGCAAGGACGGAAGGGAGACTACAAAATGTATTTGACCCGCCCACTCTGGGAGTTTGGTCGTCACGGAAAATGTGGAACGGAAGTGAGTGCCCTTTTTCCCCACACCGCTGGATGTGTCGATGACCTTTGTGTGATTCGCTCGATGCGATCCGACCATACGAACCACTATGAATCCACTCTGGGGATGCATACCGGCTCGTTTAACTTCGCCCGGCCCAGCATAGGTTCATGGGCCAGTTACGGTCTGGGGAGCGAGAACCGAAACCTGCCTTCATTCGTCGTCATCGCACCGCAGACGCCTTACGCGGGCAATCAGGTCTGGGCCAGCGACTTTTTGCCCGGCGCACATCAGGGCACCTTGATTGTGCCTGGAGTCGATCCCATCGCCAACATTCGCCGCCGCGCCACCACCTCGCACCTCCAGGAACTTGAATTACAGGCGATGGCTCGGAGGAATCGACAGCACCTGTTGACCCGCGCCGAAGACCCTCTTCTTTCGGCCAGAATCAAATCTTTTGAGACGGCCTTCGGCATGCAGATGGCGGCACCCGAGGTGTTTGATCTCTCAAAGGAAAGCGATGCGAGCCTGAGTCTTTACGGATTGGAGCGTGGATCAACCAAGGGGTTTGGATGGCAATGTTTGGTCGCTCGAAGGCTGGCCGAACGTGGCGTGCGTTTCATCGAGTTGATTGACGGCGGTTCCAGCAACAATTGGGATTCGCACGGTGATATGAACGCGCACACCCCCTTGGCCAAAAACGTGGACCTACCCATCGCTGGGCTCCTCCGTGACCTGAAACAACGGGGGATGCTCGACGACACACTGGTGGTCTGGACCACGGAGTTCGGGCGCACGCCCTTCAAGGAAGCCCCTGGCCAAGCCGGCCGCGAACACCATCACTGGGTCTTTTCTTCTTGGATGGCCGGCGGCGGCGTAAAAGGCGGAACGGTCTATGGCGAATCCGATGACGCCGGCATCCGTGTAGCCAAAGACGAGGTGCATGTGCACGACTTCCACGCCACTATCCTTCACCTGCTCGGGTTCGATCACGAACAACTCACCTACCGTCACAATGGCCGTGACTATCGCCTTACCGATGTGGCGGGGCAGGTCGTGAAAGGGGTTCTGGCCTGATCCATTGAGCATAGAGATCGGTCTCTACGATTTCGCCAGCGGCAAACGCTCGGTCGGATTGGCCAGAAAAGGACTCTTTGTTCCCAAGACTTCCGACCCGATCGACAAGGACGACGCGAGTTGGAGTTACGACGGGCGCTGGTTCAAGAGTGCCGATAAGTACAGGCATTCAAGGGATGCGCAGGAAGTTCTGCTCACCAACGAACGGTCTCCGCTCCTTTACTATGAATGCACGCCCACTTAACCGCCGCCTATTCCTCCAAAACAGCAGGGCCCTTGCTGCACTGCCGTGGGTAGGCGATCTCCCCGTTCTTGCTGCTGATGCGATGCCGCAATCCGTGAAAGAGTTGTGGGCGGACTTTGATCCAAGCGCAGACGCACTCGAAGTCGAGCTCATCCGCGAGTGGAAGGAGGACGGTGGCGTGTTCCGGCATGTGCGTTATTTGATCGGTCACTTCAAAGGCAAACCGGCGCGCATGGCGGCCATCTACGGTTTTCCCGAGGGTACGAAAGAAAAACTCCCCGCAGTAATGCACATCCATGGCGGCGGTCAGCGAGCATTCTTGCATGAGGTGAAGCTGCTGGTGGGACGTGGTTATGCCGCACTGTCAGTGAACTGGGGCGGCAGCGGCACCGGTAAACCGCCTTTCAACGCCTCCGAGAAATCAGAGCTAGGCGATCCCAATACCGATTGGGGTGCGGTCGATCCCTCGCAGCTCAATGTTCAGGGCTACTTTACTCTGCTGCCGGGCCCGGGGCAGTTCTTTGAAGACCGCGAGCATCCCAAGAACAACAATTGGTATCTGCTCACGCTCGGTTGCCGTCGCGGGCTCACTTTTCTCGAACAACAACCGGAGGTCGATCCTCAGCGACTCGGAGTGCATGGCTACTCCATGGGAGGCAATCTCACGATGTATGTCGCCGGCACTGATGGCCGCGTAAAAGCCGCAGTGCCGGGCGTGGGCGGACAAGGCTGGCGCTGGAAGGCGCATGAATTCATCGGAGGAACAGCGCTGCAGGAACAGATCAAAGGCGATGTTGAGATCTTCCGCCGGACGATGAGCTTCGAGAGCTACGCACCGCTCATTCGCTGCCCCTTGCTCCATCGCAGTGCCACGAACGACTTCCATGGCTGGATGGACGATGTGTATCGCACGAATGCGCTGCTCGAAGGCCAACCCAGACGCTACAGTTGGTCGCCACATTTGAACCACCGGCTCACGCCCGAGGTGGCAGTGACGCTGCCGCTGTGGTTCGATCATTATTTGAAAGGCGGCCCTTCGTTGCCAGAGACGCCTAGAAGCATCCTCACCCTCGCCCCAACCCCGGTGCTGCGCGTCACCCCCGATTTCAAATCGCTGCCGGTTGCCCGAGTCGAGATCTTTTACAGCGTCGATTCTGATCCCCGTGCCCGCTTCTGGCGCAGGGCGAATGTCATTCGCGAAGGCGACGATTTTATCTCAACCCTTTCACTGCACACGCACGATCTGCCCCTTTTCTCCTTCGCAAACGTCGTCTACAGCTTACCCAAGCCCGAATCACTCGCCGCCATTCCAGGCTACGCCAAACCCGTGACCGAAGTGTGCATCAGCAGCCTGCTCCACTCGATCAGCGCGACCGAAGTTAAACAAGCCCATCCTCCGCTCACCGCGAAACCGACCCCACTCATTGACGACTTCTCCCACGGCTTGCGTGACTGGTATGTACTCAATGAAGGCAATGCAACGCATCAGCAGCTCTGGACCCGCAAAGTTACCGACCCCCTCTGGCGTGGCCCAGACGGATCAACTCTCCAAATTACACTCAAAATGCCCCAAGCAAACCGCATGAGTTTCGTGCTTCAGCAAAACGAATGGCGCAGCTATCGCGGCCGGCGTCGGACTTTCGTCTGCACGAAAGAAATCGAAGGCTCTGATGCCGAACAAACGCTCACACTCGCGCTGAAGGACTTCACCTCCGCCGATGGCTCACCAGCGAACTGGGTTGAAATCGACCAACTCGGCCTCTGCGCCCATTTCGCCGACCAAGGCCCCTCCGCCAACCAAGCCAAACTCTGGAAAGGATCCGCTCCTCAGTTCCTGCGTCTGGCTTGGAATGGCTAAACCAGTTACAGCAGGAAAAGACCTTCTGATGCTCGAAGCTAAGATGAACGTGGCGGTGCTACCATCAGCGTAAAAGCTTTCCACGAAAACGCCGCGCAGGTGATTTGGACATTTACTTTAAAATTTTACAGCTGTGCCTGTTCCGAAATAGCCCAAACCCCAAAAGCATTAAGGAGTCTGGCAGGGTAGGTCGACGGCTCAGGCGATCCTCCAAAATCTCGCCTCACCCACTCTTAGAGGAGCTCAGATAACCCTAGCTCGGTTAGTATCCAATCTAGGTTGTGTGAACAACTAAGTCTTATATTCGCGTCTTCTGTATCTTGGATTAATTTCTTCATTAAACAGATCAATCTTGGTCGCCACACTGGATCGAGCGCTGCCTCGGGAGCCGTCCGCCCTTCTAAGGCGAGTAAAGATTCTGCATGCAGGCCAATCCTGGCGCGCTCCAAATCGTTTTTGTCTAATTTAGGATTTGGCAGGAACCTTTGCAGATTTTGAATATCGAAAAGCTCTGAAGGAACCCCTTGCAGCAAACTCGGAGGCAAAGAAGGAGCGGTAGAAAGTTTCTCTAATGCTACCTCTGGAACAAAACCATCCGGCCCAAATTCTACGCTCATCCGGATCAGTTTCGCTTGAGATTGTAGGATTTTCTCAAAGCAATCTTGCAGTTTATACAGATCATCGCGGTCATCGGTTTCTAGACGAACTCCTTTAGTTTCTATTAGGAGGATTCCAAAGTTATCCTCTTCGTTATCATCCTCTTCGCTGTCATCCTCTTCGTTATCCGAATCAGTTTCATCCGATATTTTATCGTCGTTTAGCCGATCCATCGACTCACTCTTCAGGCAATCAAAGGTAAAAGCGGCAACATACCCGCTAGCCATTGCCTGAACGGTAAGTGGGATCTCCGAAAATTCTATCCGCTCTCTAATTAGAGCCAGAATTTGCTCGTCTGATATTTCTAGTGTATAGGCTGCCGAATGATTGGCTTGCATATAAGCCGGGTCTAAAAGTCGCGATCGTTCGCTATAGACAGCATCAATACAGTCGCGCAATCGCACTTGGTTTTCCATAAGCCAAGGCTGCAATTCTGGAAGGGTATCAGGCCCTCCTAAATGGCGCACAAGGGTCGTAAACCAATCAATCGGTTCGATGGTAGCGGGTTCCATAAGGAACATGGCTGCGTCCAATACATAAAGCTTTCCGCCCAAAGGATAGGCAGCCGCGAGCACCACCGTGAAACGGGGCAAGCCTTTGATGGGTATCCCCCAAATCAGCCGCTGTGCGCCGAGTTCTGGGTTTAACAAATCAACTCCGCCAAACTCGAAGGTGGATACTCTGGTATCAATCTCAACGAGGATCATGCGGGCTTGAGCCTTGGCCTTTAAGAGTAATCGTTCGTCGTTTGTGGTTTTCGGAAACCCCCGTTTCTCTAAACGCTCGATCAAAGTGCACCCGTCGGAATCCCGCTTAAAAAGAGTCACCCAATCCTTCCACTGATTGAAAATAAAAGAATCTTGGTTATCTGCAGCGGTCTGCATCTCCAATTTAAGCCGTGGACTTTTGCGGGTTTCCGCAAAAATTTCTTCTTTAAAAATAGATTCCACCTTGTCATTTAATTCTATGAATCGATCCCGATTCACGGGTGCGAATGGACTAAAGACGCAGTCGATGGGACAGACGAAACGATTTCCGCGACCTTCGGCACATTCCACTGAAGTGATCGCCTGCCCAAGAGCGGGACACTCCCGAATTTTAGAGTATTTACTCACGTAGGGAGTCTTTAGCCAAAAGCTCTCGAAGGCGAGAAAACAGATCGGTTAAAGCTGTCAGTTTAGGTGAAAATCGAGGTGGGCGCCACTCGCCCATCGACGTCGTCCGAAAAGGCGATGAAATGGTCAATGACCCAAAGGTCGCCTAATATTCTAATAAAAAAATCATGGCCCGTTATCAACACTTCGAAGAACTCCCCGCTTGGCAGGAGGCTGCCACGCTCTACAACAACGTGCTCGATCTCATCGAGTTTCCTAATTGCCCAGTCCCAACCGGATGCCGCACTCAACTGGATCGCACCGCTCTCGCTGTCGGTTCTCATATTGCGGCTGGTTTCGAGGGATTCGGGACGCATCAACTTCTTTATCATCTGGATGCCGCTCGCGAGGCTGCCACGGAAATTCGTTCTCTTCTCGCCATCACTTTTGACCGACCACGCTTCAAACCGGCGTCCGAGATTATACAGCGCATTCGGATTTCAACAGAATCGTGTTCTAAACAATTGACCGCTTGGGTGGCAGCGATCGAAAAAGGGCCCTCACCCAATCGTCGGTCGGTATCAGAGGACGCTCCATCGGATTTCGAATCGACAGAACCACCCCGTCGACCGGATCAACGCCCCCAACCTTCTCAGATGGAATCCCTGGATCGGGGGCGATCCACTGCCTCATCGGCAACTCCGGTCAATCCACCGCGCCCTACTTCTCGCTCGGAAGCGATTCGCTCAATTCGACCGCCGGGAGGAGCCTAAGTTTGTTCGCATTCTAAACGAGGGAGCACCAACTCCTTGGTTAATTCTTAACTCAGACGATTAGCCTATGGATGTGCCTCCTTGTGTTGGCCTAACAATGCAAGGAGGGTTTAGATTGAGCAACTCACGCCCCGTCTACGGAAACAACAAGGGACTCCCGTGAATCGGTGAAACAGGGTGCGGGTGACGTTCGGTCGCCTGATGAATTCTCTCTGCGGATCAGCCGGATAAGATCGGGAAGTTAATTCCGAGTAGTCATTTTTGGCAGCCCTTAGAGATTTAAGGAGCTTTTTATTCGAACAAGGGTACCTTCAATTAAACCCTGTTTCTTAATGTTTTATGTCGATTAACCCTAACCCGTTCATTGGCGGTCTGAAGATTTTTGGGGAGTCAAGTGGGCGACTTTGCGACGGAGTAAAGCGGCGTGATTTTTTGAAGATTGGTGGCCTCGCCTTGGGCGGACTCTCGCTTCCGCAGTTGATCAAGGCCGAACAACTGGCCGGTATTCGTAAGTCGCACAAAGCGGTGATCATGATTTATTTGGTCGGTGCGCCGCCGCATCAGGATATGTTCGACTTAAAGATGGACGCGCCACTGGAGATACGTGGGCCTCATCGGCCGATTCGCACGAATGTTCCGGGTATTCAGATCTCCGAACATATGCCGCGTTGTGCCAAGATTATGGATAAGCTGGTTCCTATCCGTACGATGTATGGATCACCTGGGGGCGATCACGACTCCTTTATTTGCTATACGGGAAGGCCGATTCCGAAACAACCGCCCGGCGGATGGCCCTCTCTAGGGGCGACTCTTTCCAAATTACAAGGACCTACCGATCCCACCATTCCGTCCTTCGTCGGTCTTGCTCCCACTGCTGGACATCCCCCTTACGGATCACCGGGTCATCCCGGATTTCTCGGTCCTATTCACTCGGCTTTCCGGCCCAACGGCCCAGGTATGGATGATTTGGGTCTCAACGGGGTGACTCTTGATCGGCTCGCCGACCGCAAAGCTCTCTTATTGGGATTTGATAACTTCCGGCGTGACTTTGATCGAAGTGGCGTCGTCGAAGGATTCGATTCATTTCAGCAACAGGCTTTCAATATTCTGACCTCCAGTAAACTCATGGAGGCGCTCGACCTGAGCAAAGAGTCCAGCGCGGTCCGTGAGCGTTATGGAAAAGGCGATCCGAAGAATTACGGTGATGGCGCCCCGAGAAACTGTGAACACTTTCTCATCGCTCGACGGTTGGTTGAAGCGGGCGCTCGTTGCGTCACTTTGAACTTTGGTCGTTGGGATTTTCACAGCAACAACCACAGTGAACTTTTGACCCATCTCCCTCTCTTTGACCAAGCGATGAGTGCACTCGTTGAGGATCTTCATGAACGTGGACTCGACAAGGATGTAGCTGTGGTTGCCTGGGGCGAATTTGGTCGTACGCCGCAAATTAACCCCGACGCGGGTCGCGATCACTGGCCACAGGTTGGCTGCGCGCTGCTTGCCGGTGGTGGAATGAAGACGGGGCAAGTAATCGGTGCGACCGACCGATTGGGTGGAGAAATCGCCGATCGCGGTGTCCACTTTGGGGAAGTCTTCGCAACGCTTTACCACCAACTCGGCCTCGACCCAAATCAAGTTACAGTTCCCGATCTGACGGGCCGCCCCCAATACTTAGTGGACGGTTGGCAGCCAATGCGTGAACTTATCTCCAGTTAATCCAGTTGTTCGACGTGCCCACCTTTTTGAGAACTCGTTTCCAAAGCGGGGCGAGTCTCTCTAATAATAGGATCCGTGGCCGGCTCTATTTTGACAAACCTAGAGAGTGAGATCCATCTCAGCTGAGTGGATCTCCGCCAAAGTTTCTATTTGGGTAAAGTTAAACTGTTCCGTAAATCTTACGCAACATAGCCCCATTAAAACTGCGGACATTCCCTTCCTTGGTCTGAACCTTAAGGGATCCATCCACAATCTCCACGACCACTCCAGAGTAGCCTCTAATATCGACATGTTTGCCGAAGGCGCATTTCGGAAAATCAAGCTGAGTCGCGTATTGGCGAATGGGCCGTAAAGGCGCAACAAAATCGGGCTCCAAAATTCGCTCTCTTACCGGTCGGACAACGCGGCTTTCTTCTACGATCGTCTCCTCAGAAATCGAGGTCTTTGAGATTTCATCAATGCGCGTTGTTTGGGGAATTGGCGCCGGCTTGGTCCGCTCAGGTGGGGCAAACAATGTCCGGAGCCGACCCGCATTGAATCGTTGCGTGGTTTTGTCGGCAGCAATGACCTTGATGGAGTGACCGATGATGTCGGTCACAATACCGTCAAATCCATTAATACTTACAAAAAGCCCAAGAGAACACTGAGGCCAGTCGGTTCGTTCGGTCATTTCGCCGATTGGAACGGAGGTGCCAGTAAAATCAAGAATCGGCGCCTCCCTTTTCGGGGTAGGGAAAAACGGAGTTTCTCTGTCAGGGATCGACGTTTCGTTTGACTGCATCAGTCGAGGAGTATTCTTCCTTAGCACCCGAGTAGCCAATGGAATTTTACGAATACTCGCCGACTTTTTTTCTAACCGACTCAAAATCGTCACACCAGCAATCACCTAAAGTGAAATTGGAGACAGCACTCATTTAAAATTTGAGGCTACGGCCGGCCCGCAGGGAGTGCTGGAAGTTGCGCGGAACGATGATAATAAGTGCAAAAGAAGGGGGAGGATCAACAGGAAGAAATCGAAGACCTTAAAAAGAAACGGTCGCCGACCAAAAAGTAACCAAGCAAAATGATTTAGCCTCTCTTCATCGTGCTCAGATCGGAAACCCTTGAAGACCAAGGGTGGGCTCTTTTTAAAACCACAGCGATCCCGACCTTCAAACCTTGACGGCGCGATAGACCACATCGCCATCATTGACGGTGGGCCGCTCGCTTCGACCGTTATGCGGATAAGTCAGGCGCAAA
Organism: Akkermansia muciniphila; assembly: GCA_945898055.1. GTDB lineage: Bacteria > Verrucomicrobiota > Verrucomicrobiia > Limisphaerales > UBA9464 > SXXZ01. The sequence goes on from CAMDGV010000005.1 coordinate 21,216, forward strand.
TGATCTAACCCCATCAGGTGCAGGATGGTCGCATGCAAATCGTGCACATGCACACGATCAGAGACGGCTCTCAATCCAAGGTCATCGGTGGCTCCGACGATCGTTCCTGGATTCACCCCGCCGCCAGCCATCCACATCGAAAAGCCCCACGGATTGTGATCGCGCCCTTTGCCTTTTTCGTTGAAGGGTGTCCGCCCGAATTCGCCACCCCACACCACCAAGGTCTGATCCAAAAGACCGCGTGATTTAAGATCGGCTAATAAGCCTGCAATCGGTCGATCGGTCTCTCGACAACGCTTCGAATGATTCCCTTCCAAATCTTCATGGGCGTCCCACCCACTGCCGCTACCACTGAAGCAATGCACAAAGCGAACACCTCTCTCAACTAATCGACGGGCGAGCAGACAATTCCCTCCGAACTTGCGGGTGACATCCTCATCAAGACCGTACATTCGGCGTGTGGCCGCTGTTTCCTTGGTGAAATCGACGGCCTCCGGTGCAGCAGACTGCATGCGCCAAGCCAATTCGTAGCTATTAAGTCGTGCAGCTAATTCTGTGTCCTCCGGCTTGTCAGCGCCGAAACGAGCATTCAACTGGCCCAGAAAATCCAGCTTCCCACGCTGTTGTTCCGGACCTGTTGTTGAGGGTGGCGCAAGATGAAAAATAGGAGGGCCCTCATTGCGGAATTGGGTTCCCTGATAAACGGCAGGAAGAAATCCGCTACTCCAATTTTTTGACCCGCCAAACACCTCAGCACCATCGGTCAAAACCACGTAGGCCGGTAGATTCTGATTAGCCGATCCCAGTCCGTACATCGTCCAAGCACCCAGCGAAGGGCGCCCAGCCAAAATATCACCCGTGCACATTTGACATACCGACCCCACATGGTTCAAGCCGTCGGCATAGCAGGAACGCAAAATACAAAGATCATCGGCATGCTGAGCTACTTGATGATACCAATCACTGATCCAAATGCCTGATTGCCCATGCTGCTGCCACTGACGACGACTGGCCATGAGGGTGTTGCTCGCTGTTCCCATAGCCGTGATCGGTCGCCCATACGAATCGGGCATGGGTTGTCCTGACAACCGATCTAGCAGAGGCTTCGGATCGAAGAGATCCAAATGACTCGGGCCACCTTCCATGAAGAGAAAAATAACCGACTTCGCTCGGGCTAGCGTCTGTCCAACCCGAGCAGTCAGTGGATTTAATCGGTCAATCGAGCTGACTCCTTCATCAGCTCTTAATCCCAAGTTATCTTGTAAAAGAAGGGACTTGAGAGCGAGCGAGCCCAACCCACCTCCGGCTCCAAAAAGGAAGTCGCGGCGAGAACCGGAAAAGGATCTTGGAGGCAGAGTCATTGGGATCAATTACGATAAACAAACTCGTTGGAGTTCATGAGGGCATGGCACAAATCAACTAAAGCCGCCGCATGATTTGAGGATTCACCTAACGGTAGAGGAGAAGGGACTCGCACAGCTTCCCCAGCCTGCTCCCTGACCGCAATCAGAGAACTTTGTGAAACAAAAAATGAACGCGCCAACTTTATCTCATTCGCATCGGGTAAGCGCCCATAGGCAAACTGCCAAGCCACCCTTACTTGAATCGATTCATCGGCGCCGGCTTGTCCAAGTACTCGGTCAGCAAACGATTCAGCCCAATCGTGGCTTAAGCGACTATTGAGCAGGGTGAGAGCCTGAACCGGGCTCGTAGTCACCATCCGGCGAGCACACGTTTCGTGGGTGTCAGGCATATCCAAGGATTCAAAGAGGGGATAACGAGTATTTCGACGCACAAAAACATAGACACTGCGCCGGTCTCGAGCTGAAGGATCAGCACTGACCCGCCAACCCCCGCGGGTCTCAAGGCCCGGCGGTAATTCCGGAAAGACACTCTGACCACCTGACTCCAGATTGAGCCGCCCAGAAATCGCTAGCGCTGCATCTCGAATTATTTCTCCTTCCAATCGCGTTCGTGGGAAATGACTTAGCAAATGGTTCTCAGGATCCCGAGCCTCGACCTCACCAGCTAGGTCCGCGCTCATCACCGAGGTCGTTTGGTAACAGGCCGAATGAACAATCACTCGATGGAGATGCTTGAGACTCCACCCATGGTCCATAAAATCTCGAGCCAACCAATCCAGCAATTCCGGATGCGTCGGCGCTTCGCCTTTGAGACCTAGATCGCTCGGAGTTCTGACGAGTCCCTGCCCAAAATGATGTTGCCACACTCGGTTGACAAGGACCCGTGCCGTGAGAGGGTTTTTCGGATGGGTAATCCACTCAGCCAAGGCACTACGCCGACCGGATCCTTTGGCAACTGAGCTTCGATTGACTGCAGGTATCACCCCAGTCGAAGGAGAGTTCAGAACACTAAAAATCCCAGGCTGAACCTCTTCCATCGGCGACTCCCAATTCCCTCGCCTCAGCACAAAAGTAGAGGGTGCCGTGGTGGCTACTTCGACAATACCCGAACCCAAAGGCACGGGTCCCGGATGCAGTGAGGCAAACGTCTCCAACTGCCGCTTTAAGTCCTGCCATCGACTCTTCTTAGCGGTGGGCATTTGGGCCGCGCACGCTGAAGGCGGCGCTAAATATTGGTGAGAACTCGGATCTAGGTACAAGCGGGCCTTGGCCACCATCTGCTGTTCGAAAGGAGTCCGAGTTGCCGCCGATTTCTTAAGCGCCGCCTGTATTAATTCGGGATATTTGACAATGTAATCCTCGAGAATAGCCAACCGATGAGGTTGCTCTAGTTGGTTCATTTCCTCGCGAAGCTCTCGGGTCCGTGCCTCCCATTCCGTCAATCGACTCGCATGGCGATTCCCTGCCTCGGGCAACATTAAAGGGATTCGATCGTCCGCCGCGCTATTAGCAAAAAAAGCCTGAAAACGATAGTAATCAGCTTGAGTAATAGGGTCCCACTTGTGGTCATGGCACCGTGCGCAGGCTAAAGTCAGACCACAGAAAACTCCCGCCGCAGTATCGGTCATATCGTTGAGAATATCCTGCCTCCGTTGCATCAAGTTCCGTGCATTAGATTCATCTGGATAGTGCCGATTAAACCCTGTAGCAACCCTCGCATCGGCATCTTCTGGCCATAATTCATCGCCGGCCAATTGCTCTCGAACAAAGCGGTCATACGGCTTATCTGCGTTCAATGAACGGATGACATAATCTCGATAACGCCACGCGTTTGGACGAGTCTCATCCGCCTTAAACCCCTCACTCTCCGCGTACCGGGCCAAATCCAACCAGTGTCGGGCCCAACGCTCTCCGTACTGCGGCGAAGCTAACAAACGATCCACCACTCTTATAAAAGCATCCGGAGCCCGATCCACCTCAAACGCCAGCACCTCTCTTGGGCTGGGTGGCAGACCAATGAGATCGAGATAGATCCGCCGCAGCAAAGTCCCTTTATCGGTTGGCGATGAGGAACGAAGTCCCCTTGCTTTCAAATGGGCGAGAATGAACGAATCGACAGGATTCACTGCCCCTCTCACTGGGCTATTACCAGCCAAAGGAGGAATGACAACGTCCTTCAGAGGTTGCAAAGACCACAAGCCCACCTGTGCTGAATTAAAAAGGTTTGTTGTGGACAGATTACCTGCCCACGACTGCCGACCGAAACAACCCTGCAAGAGCCAAATTCGGAAAAGAATACGGATCCACCTTCGACCTCCTTGAAGAGAAAAAGTCATGCGAGAAAATTCATAGGAGCTCGGTGAGACTTTCACAGTTCTCGCGACTGTAAATCCGATTTTCTGACTTTTTCAATTCAACTCAAGGGGTAAAAAGGATGCGACTAGGGCGTTTAGCTGATAGATGGAAGGGGCCGATGAAAAGTGGGTAAAAGAAACGGCTAAACCTGAGCCGCTGAAAATGGGGTCGTACGCTGGTGATTACACCTGACGTTTTGAACAGCGAGAGTCAGGCGCTGCCGCTGGGTCGGAGGCGAGAGTTTCGGAAGCGGCTGCGGCTTGGGCCAGAAAGCGGTGGCGACGATAAGTCTCCAACGCGGTATTGAGAACGGCGGTCATGCTGGGGTCAGCGTCGCGAGCGAGTTGAGCGAGAAGGCTGCGGCCTGTATCTGCGATGCGGACGGTGGCTGGCAGAGAGTCGGTTCACCTTCGCGCGTACTTTTAGGCCTACTTTTAGGTCAACCCGCAGTCTTTGAGTCGCTCACTTCGCCGCTGTGCCCTTGAGAGGCTCTTCAATCCTACGCTGGCTTTAAAACTGTGAGGTCCACATGAAGAAAGGGAGACTTAACGGTGGTGCGCCCGACAGGGTTCGAACCTATGACCGTCCGCTTAGAAGGCGGATGCTCTATCCAACTGAGCTACGGGCGCATGGGTGGACCGACCCTCAGATTTTGACTCGATCCGACCTTCTTGGCAACCGCGTTTCACTCCGATTTGCTTCAGAGACGGGAATCTTTCGAAGAATATCAGTAAGGGCAGAGGTTGCACCGACCTCCTTTCTTTCTTTAGCCTCCCAGCAACAATGAGTGCCTCACCACGTGTCGACGGTCGCCTCCCAAACCAACTGCGACCTATCCGGTTCCAGAACAATATCGCGCCTCACGCTGCCGGCTCTACGCTCATTGAGTGGGGGAACACGCGAGTCATCTGCGCAGTGACTGTGGATGAGTCCGTCCCGCGCTGGATGAAGGATCAGAAGGTCTCCGGCGGATGGATTTCGGCAGAGTATTCCATGCTCCCTTACTCCACCTTAGACCGGAAAGCCCGTGACATTTCAAAACTCAAGCTGGATGGCCGATCTCAAGAAATTCAAAGGCTGATTGGCCGATCTCTCCGCGCTGTCATCGATCTTGAACGTCTCGGCCCACGTACTCTTTGGATTGATTGTGACGTACTTCAAGCTGACGGCGGGACCCGAACCGCTTCCATCACCGGTGCCTACGTGGCTCTTGGATTGGCTTTCCGTAAATTGGAGGCTGAGGGCAAGATAACCGCTTCGCCACTCTCTGCTGGGGTTGCTGCAGTCAGTGTCGGAGTCTTTGAACAGCGCCCTTTATTGGATCTCAACTATATTGAAGACCGAGATGCCGCTGTTGATATGAACTTAGTGATGAACAGTCAGGGGCAGTTTATCGAACTCCAGGCCGCTGGGGAAGAAGCCACTTTCTCCGACACCGAGCTCGCTAATCTCCTGACTCTCGGTCGCGCCGGTATTCAACAACTTCTTGTTATGCAACAAGAAGCCCTCGGATTATGACCCGCCTGTTTCTTTGTCGTCACGCCGAGGTTGAAGAGCGGTATCATCGCGTCTTTGGAGGGCGCATCGATATGGGGCTCTCTTCTCAAGGACTCGCTCAAGCCGAGTCCTTGGCTCGGTGGTTATCGAAGCATCGTTTCGACTCGGTTTACGCCAGCCCGATGCAACGGGTTCAACTTACGATTGCCCCCTGCCTGCCCCAGTTTTCCCAATCACCGGTTTGTCTGGACACCTTACGCGAAGTTGATTTCGGTGACTGGACCGGTTGCGGTTGGGATGAAATTCAAGAGCGTTTCGGTCGTAGCGCCTATGATTGGCTGCAGTTAATGGAATCCAACGCCATTCCCGGTTGCGAACCAGTCGATGATTTCCGTGCTCGAGTTAGTTCGAGTCTTCAGACCATTCTAGAGAATTCACTCGGTCAAAGGGTCGCCGTCTTTGCCCATGGCGGAGTGATCCGAATGCTTCTATCCATTCTCATCGACTTGCCTCTCAGCAAGTTTCAACATGTGGAGGTCGACTACGCTTCGGTCACCTGTGTGAACATCGGAGAAATTAAGGCGGGCCGTCCACGGACCGAAATTCAACTTCTCAACCTAACCCCTTGGCGCGATTTATGATCCCCTGCCTTCGTCAAGTTTCTATTGTCACCAACGCGGAGGCGGAAGAAACCGTTTGCGCTCGCCTTGAGGAACTATTTCAGCAAACCCCCTCAATCTACACCGATGTCGCCACTGGACTATCGACGGTGACGGTCTATCAAGATTTGCCAGCGCCGCAAGTTGCTGGGGCTCGAACTCGACTTCGCGATGCCTTACGGCTTTTAAAAAACGAAGGCCTGGATGCTTCCCCCGGGCGAATCCGGATCCGCATTGTGCCGCCGCAGGATTGGAGTGAGTCGTGGAAACGCCACTTCAAACCGATTGAGGTCAGTCCGGCGTTGCTGGTAAAGCCGACTTGGAGTCGACGAAAACCCAAGCGCGGGCAGTCTGTGGTTATTTTAGATCCTGGTTTGAGCTTCGGTACAGGGCAACATGCCACCACCCTCTTTTGTTTGGAGCAAGTCGCCGCCTGCCGCTCCACTGCCTCTACTCAGTCCTTCCTCGATATCGGCACCGGTTCGGGCATCTTGGTTATTGCTGCTGCCAAATTAGGCTACTCACCCCTAGCTGCCTTTGACTTCGATCCCGCCTGCGTCCGCATCTCCAATAGCAACGTTGAACTCAATGAAGTGAGTGCCCTCGTGCAGCCGACTCTCGGTGATATTACCGCCGCAATTAAACGGGGAGCCCAACGGTATGACGTCGTTTGCGCTAATCTGATCCACGACTTGTTGATTGAGGCGAGAGATCGAATTCTCGCTCGGGTCGACGCCTCTGGGTCACTCGTCCTCGCCGGCATTTTGAAGACTCAGTTTGTCGCTGTCGAAGCTGCCTACTCCGAAGTTGGATGGATTTTAGTCAAAAAGAAGAATGAGCGAGAGTGGACTTCTGGCCTTTTTCGACAAATTCAATCTAAGCGCGCCAAGAGTCCCCCGACTTGATTCGCTAAACTTGGAGTACCCGTATTCCACCAGTTGCATTCTCCGCGTTAAAAGCCTATTCACTCCGGTGATATGCCTCGTCTGATCCATTTTCTGGTTCTCATTTGCCTCGGCACCGTCCTTCTGCGGGGCGACGGGGCAGACGACGCCTACATCCGGATTTACAATGTCCTGCAACAAGGCGACGCCCATCTTGAATCGGCGCGACTGACCGAGGCGCGGGATGCCTATGCAGAAGCCCGGAAGGGGTTGCTCTCCCTGCAACAGAACTTCCCCGCTTGGAATGATCGCGTGGTCAATTACCGACTGCGTTATATCTCTGAGAAATTGCAATTACTGAAGAACCAACTCGGACAAGCGCCCTCGGCCCCAAAGAATCTGGGAAGCACGAATGCCGTTCCCGGCCCTGCGTTGTTGGCAATCGATGGCGAAGTTCTGGCCCAGTTCGAGCGGTTCAATGTTCAGATCCGTCAACTGGACGGGGACAAAAAATTACTGGAAGCGAAACTTCGGGAGGCACTTACCTCGCAACCTGCCCCGGTCGATCCCCGCGAGTTCCAGTCTGCGATCGAACGAATCACCGCGCTCCAGTCCACCAACAAATTGCTCATGCAAAAACTCGAGTCTCAACAAAGCGAACGACAGAGTTTAGTGGATAAAGTTCTCGTGGAAGAGGCAAAACGGGCTCTCGGTGAAGCGAATCGCAAACTTCTCGAACAACAGGCTTCGAGCAAACGACTAGAGAAAGAACGGCAAGAAGTTGAGACCCGTCTAAAACGCTTACAAGACGGCACGGTTAAGTCGCTTCAAACCGAGAATTTAGCACTGAAACAGCAAGTTGGAGAATTAAAGACGGAGACAGATCGCGGCCGACAGGTGGCCGATCTCGCCGGTAAGATGTCTCGACTCCAGACGGATCTAGAGGCAATCCGAGTAAAGAATGGGCAATTAGCTGCTGAAAAGGCGGCATTAGAGCGGCAGGTCGATGACTTTAAAGTCCGTTCGTCTGAGGAAGGGAGCGTCAAAATTCGTAAGCTCGAGACCAACCTAGCTGCCGCTCGGTTAACGGCTAACCGAAATAGCGCACAAGTCGAGTTAATGGCCGCCAGTCTCATCCAAGAGAAGAAAGTCCGTGGAGATCTTGAATTAGTAAATCGATCTCTCCAATCCCGTGTCGATGCCCTAACCCAAGGGATTACTCGCGATGCGGTCGCGATGAAATCCTTTCAGTCTACTTTGGCAGCCGAACGTTTGGAACGAGACTCCTTACAAAGAGAACTCAAGACGACTGAAGCTCGCTTGGCCCAAATGGGGCGCGGAACAAACACCCTCGCAGTTAACTCGGTTTCCATTGCCGCCGATCTCACCCACGCCCTCGAGGAGGTTACTCGACTTCGCACCGCTCTCAAGGAAGGTGCGGAACGGTCGGCGCAACTGAGTACCACACTGCGGCAATCCGAAGATTGGCGAGTTCGGTTCCTTCGCGAAAAATTCGATCTAGAAAAGCGTCTCGCAGACTCTTTGCTCGTTCCTGTCCGACCCATTGCGACCCTCCCAGTTTCAGACCCTCAACCGGCTCCCTCGCCCGCCAAAGCACTTGCCCGTTTAGAATCCAAAGTACAAGATATGGAGAAGGAACGGAGCCTCCTGCAGAAACGGATCGAAGAACTGACCCGCGCCTCACAGAGCGGACTCTCAGTTCCCCGCGGTGGGAGGGTGTTGACTCCACGTCAACACATTGAGGAATTCAACCGCATCCACCGCTAGCTCGATCGATATCTCCGCCCTCGGGTCGCTATGACTAACAAATACTTCTCTAACGACCCGCAGCGAGCTGGAAAAGTTAATGACCTCTTCGCCATCGTGGCGCCTCGGTATGATTTCATCAATGACCTCCAAAGTTTCGGACTTCACCGTCTTTGGAAGGCGCAACTCATCCGCACCGCTGCCGTGAAACCGGGGGATGAAGCACTCGACGTCTGCTGCGGCACCGGAGATATTACCTTACGCTTGGCAGCTGCGGGTGCCCGTGCAACCGGTCTTGATTTTAGTCGCCCCATGTTGGATGTCGCGGAGAAGCGCGCAGCGATCCTACCAAAGCTCATTCGGCCTCTTCACTTTATCCAAGGGGACGCCCTTCATCTGCCCTTTGAGTCGGCTCGCTTTGACATTGTCACGGTTAGCTATGGGCTACGAAATCTGGCTGACTTTGACGCTGGCCTCGGCGAACTGATCCGAGTCCTCCGGCCGGGCGGACGTCTTCTCATCCTCGACTTTGGTAAACCCGCTTGGGCCCCTTGGCGTTGGATTTATTTCCAATACCTCCGTTGGGCCTGTCCTGTTTTTGGGCGTCTTTTCTGCGGCGACGCCGATACCCACGGATATATTCTCGAATCTCTGAAAGCCTACCCGGCCCAGAACGGGGTTGATCAAGCCCTCGAGGCCTATGGCTTTCAGCAGCGGCGGATCTTTAATTTGGTCGGTGGCATGATGAGTCTTAATAGTGGCTGCAAACCACCCGCTTGACCCTTATCTAAACCACTCGGAAACGCGACTGGTGAATTCTCAGGCGTTAGCATAACCTCCTCTTAAATCGATGAAGATCCTGTTCCTCAATGGACCGAATCTAAACCTTCTAGGGACTCGTCAACCTGAGGTCTACGGCCATACCACACTGCCGATGATTGAGGCATCAGTGCGCCAACGGGCCGCACTCTTGGGAGTTGAAGTGGAGTTCCTCCAATCCAATTGTGAAGGACAACTCGTCACTTGGATTCAGGAAGCTCAGGGACAATTTGACGCCATTGCCTTGAACGCTGCGGCTTACACCCATACGAGTATTGCGCTCCGCGATGCGATTAGCGCCATCGAGCTTCCAGTGATCGAACTTCACATCTCTAATATCCACTCCCGAGAATCTTTTCGTCACACATCGGTCATCGCTCCGGTTTGTCGAGGCCAAATTAGTGGATTTGGCGCTGGATCTTACATTCTGGCCCTTGAAGCTGTCGTGATCGTTAAACAATCGGCGTAAAGCTGACTTTTCAGACTGTTTGACGCGACAAAAGAGGTAGGAAGTGGTGCTTGACGCGTTTCCATTTCGGCTAATAAGTTCGTCCTTTGCACGATGCCGTGCGGTGGAGTCAGAATCTTCGACCCCTGCAAGGATCTGATTTTCTAGAAATTGAAAGAGTGCGGCTCGGTGCCGACTCAACTAACGAAGACTAAAACGTGGACCTGAAAGAGATTAAAGCGATCATCGACCTGATGAAGAAGAATTCCCTCTCGGAATTTGAACTCGAAGAGAAGGATTTCAAGATCAAGCTGAAACGACCGATTGGCCATGTCATCGGCCCGGGTGTGACACCAGTGGATGATCCGGAGTTGACGGCCTTTGCTCCTTTAGTTCGCCATAATCCAAACGTCGCTCAACACATTCCTTCCTCGGCAACGGCGAACGATGCGGAGATTAAAAGTCCGATGATTGGGACGTTCTACCGAATGCCCTCCCCAGACGCCGCCCCCTACGCCGATGTTGGCAGCGAGGTGGGGCCTGACACCGTGGTTTGCCTGATTGAAGCCATGAAGGTCATGAATGAGATTAAGGCTGAGATCCGGGGTGTTATCACGGCCATTGTTGGCGAAAACGGGAAGCCGGTTGAGTTCGGTCAGACCTTATTCAAGATCCGCCCCCTCTGATATGCCTCACCGTGTCACCCGCACAGTGCAGTTTTTCTCCCTGTAATAAGACGACCGGTCGTTAATGGCCCGTCCCCACTCGATTATTTATCCATGTTCGAAAAAATCCTGATCGCAAACCGTGGTGAAATTGCCATGCGGATCATCCGTGCGTGCCGGGAACTTAATATCAAAACGGTCGCCGTGTATTCGAAGGCTGATGCCAGTTCGATGCACGTTCAGGTGGCTGACGAAGCTGTTTGCATCGGCGAGGGGCCGTCCACGGATAGCTATTTGCGTATCGACAGATTGATCTCCGCGGCAGAAATCACCGACGTCGATGCGATTCATCCAGGGTACGGATTTCTGAGTGAGAACGCGCATTTCGCCGATGTCTGCGAAAGTTGCAACATTCGCTTTATCGGACCGAGATCTGCGGCAATGAACGCGTTGCACGACAAGTCCAGTAGCCGAAATCTAGCCAAGCGAGCAGGGGTTCCTACTCCTCCCGGTTCTGAGGGATTAGTCGAATCTGAACAGGAGGCCCTGTCCGTCGCCAAACGGATTGCCTATCCGGTGATGATCAAAGCGATCGCTGGAGGAGGAGGCCGTGGAATGCGGGCTGCTCACAACGATATTTCACTAATTAAGGGGTATCATGCCGCCCGAACCGAAGCCGAAAAAGCCTTCGGTAATTCCGGTGTCTACATCGAGAAACTCATCGAGAACCCCCACCATATCGAGTTCCAAATCCTAGGAGATAATAAAGGAAATATTATCCATCTCGGTGAACGCGATTGCTCCATCCAACGGCGTCATCAAAAACTGATCGAAGAGACTCCTTCTCCTTTGTTCGATCGCAAGGAGTTCAAAGATCTGCGCAAAAAAATGAGCAGATCTGCGCTGAAAATTGCCGAGGTCGCCGGTTACACTAATGCCGGCACCGTTGAATTCATTGTCGATGACAACGGCAATTACTACTTTCTCGAAGTCAATAAACGGATTCAAGTCGAACATCCAATCACCGAAGAGGTCACTGGAGTCGATCTGGTGAAACAACAGATCCTGATTGCCTCTGGCGAAAAGCTGACCCTCTCCCAAAGCGATATCCTCTTTCGGGGTCATGCCATCGAGTGCCGCATCAATGCGGAGGATCCTTTCAACGACTTCCGACCCAGTCCAGGTCGCATCGAAATGTACTACTCCCCCGGCGGAGGCGGCATCCGTGTCGATTCCCATGCCTACGCCGGCTATACCATCCCTCCTCACTACGACTCCATGGTGGGTAAATTGATCGCCGTTGGGCGTGATCGAGCTGATGCCATCAATAAAATGAGCCGAGCCCTCAGTGAGTTCATGATCACAGGAATCAAGACAACCATTCCTTTTGAAATGGCAATTCTTCAAGATGCTGATTTTCGCCGTGGATACTATACAACAGCCTTTGTTGAACGTCTCCTGGGCGGTGCACGGAGAGAATTGATCCAGGAAAAGGGTTGAAATCCTAACCGCTGCCCCAGCCTCCGAGTGGCTAGATCAATTCCGATTCAGGTTACTGGAATAAAAACGGACTCGCAGATAGGTCCTGTTCTAGCCATCCTTAGTCATGGTCCCTTCTATCTTGTTCCTGTGGATTCCAGTTGTTTGCCTCTTCATCGGGCGTTCTTTTGCCGACCCCACCCCTTCCACCACCGCACCACCCGCGGTGCTGGCTCCTCTCCCACTCAAGTCTCTAGTGGGGTCTTCGACGCCATTTGATCCCACGGCTTTGAAATGGGACTCCGTTGCCCAGCATCTCAAGGCCAATGAAGGACAAGCCTCCGTCGATTTCTCCTTTCACTTCACCAACACTTCGACCAATGCAGTTACCATTCGCTCCACCCAGACCAGTTGCGGTTGCACGGTGACGAGACTCCCTAAGACACCTTGGATCATTAATCCGGGCGAATCGGGGGAAATCGGTGGGACAATGAACCTAGCCGGCAAAAGTGGGACGGTCACAAAATCGATCACTGTCTTACTTAATGGCGGTTCCTCTCTTTTGATGGTTACCGTGGATATTCCAGCACCCTCCACCGAGAAAATGCGGGAAGGAAATCGCCAACGAAATCTGGCGGTAGCCGGTGCGGATCGACAGGCCATCTTTCGTGGCGACTGCGCCAGTTGCCATGTCGCACCGACCGTCGGAAAAAAGGGGCGGGAGCTTTATAACACTGCCTGCGGTATCTGCCACGATGCGGTCCACAAAGCGTCCATGGTGCCCGCACTTCGGGAACTGAATCACCCCGTTGACTACGACTACTGGCTGACTTGGATCCAAAATGGTAAAATTAACTCACTGATGCCTGCCTTCGACCTGAAACAAGGTGGCATTCTTGACCAAGCCCAGATGGAATCCATTGCTGAATTCCTCGATGGACCGGAATTCATAAAGCGGACTATCCGCAGCAGTCTGCCGCTCGTTCCATCGACCAAGTAATGCGGAAGTTTATCGCCCCCCCATTAAGCCACCCATAAGGCCGCCTCCACCCATTTTGGACATCATTTTTTGGAATTTGCCCATTTTTCGCATCATATCTTTCATATCGTCAAAGCGCTTCAGTAGGTTATTTACCTCCGAGACCGAAACCCCTGATCCCTTGGCAATCCTCTGACGCCGGCGCGCATTCAATATCTGAGGGGTTCGCCGCTCTTGAAAGGTCATACCGCAAAGGATTCCTTCCATGCGCTTGAATTCCTTTTCGCTTTTGGAGAGATCCGCGTTCTTCAACATTTCACCTCCACCTGGCAGCAGACCCACTAGATCCTGCAGAGGGCCCATCTTCTTCATCTCCCGCAATTGACTCAGAAAATCGTCGAGGGTGAACTGCCCCTTTCTCATTTTCTCTTCGAGATCCATCGCCTTCGAGGCGTCAATCTTGTCGATAGCTTTTTCCACCAAAGAAACCACATCGCCCATTCCTAGAATCCGTTGGGCCATCCGTTCGGGATGGAATAATTCCAAGTCCTCGACCTTTTCGCCCACTCCCATGAACTTGATCGGTTTACCGACCACCTGACGGAAAGATAACGCCGCTCCACCCCGCGCATCGCCATCTAATTTACTGAGGATGGCTCCGGTAATTTGAAGTGCCTTGTCAAAGTGAACCGCTACATTCACCGCCTCCTGCCCAGTGGCCGCATCCAGAACCAGCAAGGTTTCCTGCGGTTGAATCAATTCCCTCAAACGGATCAATTCCTGCACTAAGGGCTCGTCGATTTGTAAGCGGCCGGCCGTGTCAAAAATCAGGGTGTTGCGCTGGTGCGATGCTGCATAAGCCAAGGCTTCCCGTGCAATCTTGAGTACATCTGTCTCCCCCTTCAGCACAAAGACAGGCACATCAATCTTCGCACCGAGTGTGGCCAATTGTTCCATCGCCGCCGGGCGATAAACATCAGCCGCCACAAGCAAGGGGAGTCGACCTTGTTTTACCAAGAATTGAGCCAATTTCGCTGAAGTGGTCGTCTTACCAGACCCATGAAGTCCACACATCAAAATGCAGGAAGATCCACCTGATAACGCCAAGCTTTGATTCTCTGTCCCCAGCAGAGTCGCTAATTCATCGCTGATGATTTTGATCATCTGCTGACCCGGTTGGATCGACTGAACCACTTGGGCGCCCAACGCCTTGGACTTTACCGATTCGACAAAATCTTTTGCTACCTTGTAATGAACATCCGCCTCCAAGAGAGCCAAACGAACCTGCCTGAGTGATTCTGAAATATTAGTCTCTGAAATCGTTCCGAGTCCGCGCAGATCTCTAAAGACATTTTGAAACTTGCTAGTTAACGAATCGAACATGCGAGCAAGAATAGCTCTTCTTTCAAGAAGCGGAAAGCACTGAGAATGGAAGACCGCGGGCCGAAGCCTACTTGAACACCGTCAGAGCCAGCGTGGCGACTAATCCGCCCCAAGCAACACCTGAAAATCCTAAGGCCCGAACGCGAAGATCTTGATCAGCACACCAATTCAGCCAATCCCGCGCCCGCCAAGGCGATACGGCTAACCACATGCCGCCGATCACCCAAAGATACGCCCAAACAGTGATCAAATTCTTCAAAGGACTCGGATGCCATCGTTGAGCATCCAATACCACATCAGCCAAAAGACAAGCCACCAAAGCTAGTCCACGAACGGCTAAATAATCGCGAACAAAAAAACAACATCCAACACCTAACACCACGAAGCCTGTCAGTAAAATGGGTCGAAACTCGGCCAGATCAGAAATATCTGATTGGATTAAATTCCACTCAAACCAAGCCGTACCTAAAAGAACGAGGACGACTCCAATTGCGGTGTTGCGGGGAAATGCCCGTAGCCATTTACCGCAGGCTGCTGGCTGCACCAACGGCCACACATGAGCCGCCATGCAAGCTAAGCCCAAAAACAAGGCAACTTTGGAAAGTGAAAATGTCATCGACGTGAGAGCTTGAGTGTCAGCAAAATTCGACGGTGATCCAGAGAATACTCGCTGATCAGAAATCCCCGCAGCGTCCTATCACCCCATAAAAGGTCGCATTGCCTCTAAGATCCGAGGCACCTCGATAAAGGGATTCTCAGGAAGTTCATACTCTAAAGTCACAAATCCTTGATAGCCTGAATCCCTCAGGATTTTAAAAGTCCGCGGATAATCTGCTTTCTGTTCCTTTTGTCCTGCCGGATGAATCTTGCCTTTAAACTGCACATTAACCGCCCAAGGTGCACATAAGGCAAGATCCCGATAGGGATCTTCAGAAAAGAAATTACCTGAATCTAAATTAATCCCCACCCAAGGATTCTGCACCGCGCGAACGATCTCCACCAAACTTTCCGCACGATGCACAATACCTCCGTGATTCTCTACACCGAGAAAAATACCTGCCTTTGCCGCCACTTCTCCGCATTCCTCTAGAGCAGCAATGGTCAATCTTTTCGCCTCTGCTTCCGATGTCTCGTGGAGAGAGCCAGCAAAAACTCGGATGTGTGGCGCCCCCAACAAGACTGCCCGTCGGATCCACTCTTTCACTGAAGCGATATTTGCGCTGCGCTTGGAACCGTTGGGATGACAAAAATCGTTTCCTACCGCTGTCCCACTAACCGTGACCCCCCGAAGATGGGCATGTCGACGAACCTGCAAAATCTCAGTATCCCCCACAGCCTCTGGAAAATAGTAACTCGTTAACTCCGCACCGTCGCAGTGGTGCTCCGCGCAGAAATCAATAAACCGGAACATATCCATCGCCCCCGGAACATCTTTTCCACTGTGCTTGAATTGATCCCGAAACGAATAGGCCGCCAACCCTAACCGCAATCGGGAAGGCCCTTTGTGCACAAAAGGTTCCACGGCCTGACTCTGAATTCCACTTATCAGGCTTACAACCGTGAGACCGCCGGAAGTGACAAAACCACGACGATTTAACAGGGAAGGCATTCCAAAGAGTACTCAAGATCGATTCTCGTAAGCAAGATCTCGATCCCCCTTAGCCCGAGGGTTGGGGATAGCACATTGATTTTTCTTGGATTTCGTAGCGGTAGACTGCGGTTGAAAGTCAGCCTACGGTTCCAGCCACATCGTGCAGTTAGCGTCTTCAGATCCTCACTGTTTTTACTTTATATTCGAATCTGGTGTCGGGCGAACAAAGAGGGGAATTTGCCCGTTAATTTGCCTTCGTGTGTGTTGAAACAGTAAAAAATTAGGATGCGTTTCTAGGGAGAGAAGCCTACCTTAAATCTGCTTTGGGCGGCGGCTCACTCCTATGTCATCTATGCTTTATTTGTTGGCGCGCTGGGGACGCCTTCGTTCAAAATTAGTAGCCGAACAGAGGGTTTCAAATTCTTGCCCTCCCGCCT
Organism: Akkermansia muciniphila; assembly: GCA_945898055.1. Lineage (GTDB taxonomy): Bacteria > Verrucomicrobiota > Verrucomicrobiia > Limisphaerales > UBA9464 > SXXZ01. The sequence continues at coordinate 37,543 of CAMDGV010000005.1, forward strand.
TCCCTCCGATGCCGAGGGCACGGCTCCGCTTGTTTCTAGCTTTGTGGCTTGTTCTCGCCGTTCATTCCTCCCCGGAGGGACCGCAGAATCGCAGATATCAACAACCTGCCCGATCCCTCGCCGATGCTGGAACCTTCCTAGTCCCTCCCGATGCTTCTGAGGCTCCCGATTTCCTTCAAACTCCAGTCGGCAAGTACGCCGTTGTGGCTCCTGGCCTGCCGCTGCTGCTCGCGCCCGTTCACGCCACGCTGAAGGCTTTCCTCCTCCCAATCCATGCCGGACCTGAGCATCCGCTGTGGCCAAAACTCTTCAGCATCGCCGCCTGCGGACTTATCATAGCTCCTCTCCTAGCGCTGGCGGGCGTTGCATTATTTGAGATCCTCGAGCAACTCGAACCACGCGTGTCGCACCGGATCGGTTGGGTCCTGTTGGCCATCTGCGGTTCGCCTGTGCTCTTTTACTCCAGTCAGGGAATTTGGTCGCATTCCGCAGCTGCGGCCGGCCTGTTGTTCGTGTTTTGGAGCTTGTGGCTCAAACAGAACCCTTTGCTTGCGGGGGTTCTCGTGGGTGCTGCGACAGCCGTTGATTACGCGACCGCGATTCCCTCGGGGACAATTATCCTCGCTTGGCTCGCTCACGAGCGGGCCAAGGGTCTCCAGGACAGGTTCCGCGATTTCTTCCTGCTCGGACTTGGAGTCCTCTTACCCTGCTGCGGACTTCTGCTTTACAACTACGCCATCACTGGATCGCCTTGGATGACGCCGCAAAGCTTGCTCGCACAACAGCGGATCGCAGCAGGGCTCAGTCCCGAGTTGCAACTATTTGGCCTGCCCACACCCCACGCGCTTTGGGGCTTGGCCGCAAGCCCAGGAAGGGGCCTTGCATGGTATTTCCCTGCCTCACTGTTGCTGATTCCAGCGCTGGTACAGAGGTCATGGCGCAAGCAATCAATGGGGCTTTGCGCTTTGCTAGCGGCGGCGTCAATTTTCCTACTCAACGCGAGTTATGTGGCATGGCATGGGGACGTGTCGTTCGGTCCCCGCCACCTCACGCCCGCGATTCCGTTCATCGTCATCGCGATCGCTGGCTCAGGAAAAATGGTTGGAGCGAAGCTTCACTTGGCACAGTCGCTGTTCGGAGTTTCGGCTTTGGTTGCGTTTGCGGGAGTTGCAACGGGCCCCTCGAGACACATCGGACAAAACCTTCTTCTGTTCTTCTACCGAGGTCCGCACCTGAATTCGCTGCGGTTTTTTAATCAGGAGTTTCTGCCGGCGTTTGCTGGAGCCCGCGTGGACCTCATGACGCCATTCTGGATCTATGCCGGGGCGGCGCTTGCGGTGTGGCGACTCCTGAAACCAATGATGAGGGCCGATGATCAACCGGGGCAGTCGGGTTGAACTCACAGACCCGGTCAGCGGCCCGACAAGACGAAGAAGGAAGGCTGGAGGCAGTCGCATACCTAGAACTTTACAGCGTTAAGGAATGAAAGGCACTCGGTGGGAGGGTGAACCTCCGCATTACGGTATTTCGATGCGATTTAGGATCCTGTTCTTCAGGTCAAAACTACTTAAAACGAGGAACGTCTTTCTCCTCCCGTAGAAGGTCTGATCTTGCACGGAGCGGCCTTGATGGGTGATGCGCTGGAGCTCTGAGTGCGGAGGAGGCCGACTAGAAAAAAATGAACTTCCCCTTTTTCCTGCACTTTACCTGCTTGTTTATTCAGGCTCTGCTTAAGAAGGATCCCGCTTAAATCGACCTGGACACTCCTACTAAGATCTCGCCCCGCTGACTCTACAAAAAATTCTTTAGCAAGAGCGTCAGCAAGGAGACTTTGTCTAGGAATCATCTTGCGCCGACTATTTATCAACCGGTCGATGAGTCGGAAGCGGGGTCCCTGTTCGGTCAGACAAGGGTGAAAGTCTCAAGGAAAGGAACCTTGAGCCATCCCCTGCGGCAGTGGAATCTCGGGAGCACTGAGCCGTTGGGTATTTTCATTGTGGTTTGGCTCAAAGGAAATCTAGGAAGGCAGAAGGGAACCTTGTTGTGATAAGAATCCACGCTTAGGGTGTCCGAAACACATGGGATCCATTGGGAAAAAGGAACAAAGCGTCTTTGAAGGCGAGGCAGATATCTGGCGGGTAGTGGGTGCCGGTTGGAAACAGCTTTCGGGTAGTTTTGCTGATTTAGGGTTTAGCTTCGAGTGGCATAATTTTAACGCCGCTGAGCCTCCCGATTGGGCTCGGAGTTTTCACCCTGGGAGTCTTGAACTTTGCTTAAATTTAACGGGGACAGGTGTGGTGAAAACTAACACAAGTTTCGCTGAATTTACCCCTAGGACGGCTGGCTTTTATTTACAGGGCCAAGTGCCATTGATCGCACACCGGAAACCGAATGAAACCCATCAATTTATCACAGTCGAATTTCGACCCGACTTTTTGCAGCGCCACTTGTCGGGTTGTTCGAACTTACTGGATCCTCTGGTAAGCTCCGTTTTTGCGGGGGGCACTTTGGAGTCAGGTGTCTCCACACCTCTCGCACTCACCGCTCGACAACGCGATTTTATCTCCGCACTTCGTCAACCACCGGTGCAGGCCGGCGCGCAAGTTCTATGGTATAAAGCCAAGTCGTTAGAGTTGATTAGTGAGTTTTTTTTCAACTCGCGACCCGATACTGAACTGTTTTGTCGCCGTCAACAACGTGTTGCTCTAGACCGTGTATCGAGGGTAATTGCTCTGCTTAAGATGGATCTGGTGGCCCCTCCGTCCTTGGAACAAATTGCCCGAGAAGTGGCGTGTAGCTCGTTCTATCTGAGTCGTACCTTTTCTAAAGAAATGGGGCAGACCATTCCCCAATATGTGCGTCAGTTACGAATGGAAAAGGCAGCCCTGCTCCTTCGTTCGGGTGAATACAATGTCACTGAGGCTGCCTTGGAAGTGGGCTACAATAGTCTGAGTCATTTTAGTTCGGCATTTCATCAAATCTACGGTTGCTGCCCTGGCTTGTATCCGATGGCAACATCCACCCAAGAAGTCGTCCGGAGCCGAAATCGCTAGCCGATCAACAACGAGGTCAATCGGTTGAACTCTTCTAATAAAACTGATCCAGCTAATTAAGTTCTTTGCTCTGGGGCTTTTGACCGTTAAAAATTTGGAACCCTTATGTCTAGCTCCCTTTCTCGCCGCCGATTTCTGAAGCGCGCCGCTCAGACGGTTGCAGTGACTCGCCTTCTCAGTTATGCCGGTCCAGCTTGGGCTATTTCGCCTAACGAGAAGTTGAACCTAGCCGTCATAGGTTGTGCCAACCAAGCCCGCTACGATTTGGATAATGTCGCTCACGAGAACATTGTGGTCCTTTGCGATGTTGATGAACTTTTTCTGAATAAGGCTGCGGCAACCTATACAGGTGCCAAGAAGGCGCGCGATTTTCGACGCGTTCTGGACTTAAAGGGGATTGACGCCGTGGTGGTGGGCACGCCCGATCATACCCATGCGGTCATTAGTGCTGCCGCTCTTCATTCTGGGCGTCACGTTTATTGCGAGAAACCACTGGCTCGGACCATCAGCGAAGTGCGGGCCGTGACGGAACTGGCTCGTAAGAAGAAATTGGTCACCCAAATCGGGACCCAGATCCATGGGGGGGCGAATTATCGGCGGGTTGTGGAACTGATTCAGGCGGGTGCCATCGGAACAGTGGCTGAGGTGCATGTTTGGGTTGGGGGCGGCTTTGGTGGTCGCCGACGGCCAACCGCCACGCCTCCAGTACCGAAAAATCTCGAGTATGATCTCTGGCTTGGGCCGGTTGAAAAACGACCTTATTCGCCCGAGTATCTTCCCTTCGATTGGCGCCATTGGTGGGCTTTCGGCGGCGGCACCCTCGCAGACCTCGGGTGTCATCACTTTGACCTTTCGCATTGGGCACTCGGACTTCAGTCACCGGAACGTGTCCGGGTGGTCGATGGCCCAACTCCCGATCCGGAATGCCCCCCACCGTGGCTTATTGTTGAGTATACTTACCCCGCTCGAGGTGCGAAGCCGCCGGTCAAGCTTCGATGGTATCACGGTGACAAACGGCCGCCACACTTTGCCGAAGGTAAGCTACCCAAATGGGGCAATGGCACACTTTTCGTTGGCAGCAAAGGAATGCTGCTCGCCGACTATGGTAGCCTCGCACTTTTGCCCGAACAGGATTTTGCTGGCTACCAACGTCCGGCCAAATCAATTGCTGACTCTATCGGACACCACCGCGAATGGACTGAAGCCTGCAAACATGGGGGAAGACCGCTCTGCAGCTTCGACTACTCTGGTCCACTCAGTGAGAGTGTTTTGTTGGGAAATGTTGCTCATCGAACGGGTAAAGAAATTATTTGGAACTCGGCAAAAATGAAGGCGGTAGGCGTACCTGAAGCCGACGCTTTCATTCATCACAAGTATCGTAAGGGTTGGAAACTTTGAACGATAGAGCGGGTCCTTTCCCCTGGTAAACTCGGTTAAGTACCTCCCTTTGTGTATGTCCCTTCTTTATTTTAAATCCCTGCGAAGTCTCGTGCAGACCCTCTCTCAGAGGGCTGTTATGGCCTTGGCAATGGTCCCTTTGGCTCTCCTTCAAGCGGCTCCTTCCGCGGCATTGAAGCGAGTCGATTTCAATCAAGAGATTCGTCCACTCTTGGCTGAGTATTGTTACCAATGCCACGGACCAGATTTAGCCAAGCGTAAGGGAGGGTTGCGCTTGGACCAACAGACGGGGGCTATGGCTCGGCTAGACTCTGGCGTGCGGGCGATCGTGGCGGGTAAACCGACTGAATCACGCCTGCTCCAAGTGATCAGCAGTCAGGATCCTGAGGAACACATGCCGCCGATCAAGACCGGTAAACAAATGAAGCCGGCCCAAGTCGCTCTCTTGACCCGCTGGATCAGTGAGGGAGCCGACTGGAAGGCTCATTGGTCCTATATTTCTCCAGAGATCCCACCCCTTCCGGCAGTCCAAAAAAAGGGATGGGGCCGCAACGAAATCGATCGATTCGTCCAACTGAGTCACGAGAAAAACGGACTTAAATCCGCACCGGAGGCCGACCGAAGAACTCTCGCGCGGCGGGTGACCCTCGATCTGACTGGCCTGCCGCCGACGGTTGAAGAAGTGGACGCCTTCCTAGCCGACCGGAACGGGACAGCGTACGAGGCCCTAGTCGATCGTTTGCTGGCTTCCGAGGCGTATGGGGAACGTATGGCCGTACCGTGGTTGGATCTGGCTCGGTTCGCCGATAGCGATGGCTATCACAACGACGCGGCCCGTTCCATGTGGCAGTATCGCGATTGGGTCATCCGAGCTTTCAATGCGAACCAACCCTTCGACCAATTCATTATTGACCAACTCGCCGGTGATCTTTTACCCAACGCCACACTCGATCAAAAAGTCGCCACCGCCTTCAATCGAAACGGAATGTCGAGTACCGAAGGGGGCGCGGATCCAGACGAGTATCTCAATAAATATGTCACCGACCGAGTGAACACCTTTGGGACCGTTTTCTTGGGTTCCTCAATCCAGTGCGCTGAGTGCCACAACCACAAGTACGATCCCTTTACCCAGCGCGAGTATTATCAACTTTACGACTTCTTCAATCGCATCCCCGAACGCGGCTTGGATAGCGATCCGGCGCCGCCCTTTCTCAAGGTTCCGACTCTAGCGCAGGCAACGGAATTAATTACCGCAATCGCTGCCGCTAAAACTCTCACGGCTGAACACCAAAACAGTCTCGATGCAGCCAATCCTACTTGGGAGGCCGCACAAACGGCTTGGGAGCTTGGTTTTGGATTAGGTACTGATGGCACCAATGCTCTTCAAATAGGGCCTTGGTTTATGGCAGGACCCTTCCTTGTGCCGGATGGAAAGGGGGCCTACAGCCGAGATTTCGGACCGGAAAATGGATTCAATGCCAACGCCAAATTTAGCGACGGTAAAATCGCTTGGACGGTTCAGAAAACGTGGAAAGATGGGGCGATTCAAGGGCTCGATTCTGCGGTTGGCGCGACCTATTTGCATCGAACGATCAGTTCTGATCAGGTGCGGACCCAAGTCTTTTATTTTGGAAGCGACGACGGCCTACGGGTCTGGTTTAACGGTAAGGAAGTGCTTGCCAAAGACCTCACTCGGGGTGTGGCAGCCAATCAAGATGAAGTTCGGGTCTCCTTAAAGGCTGGGGAAAATCATTTGCTCCTGAAGGTTATCAATTTGGGAGGATCCTGTGGATTTTACTTTGCTACCGACCGAGATGCGGCCGATCCAAAGATTCTTTCACTTCGAGAACTAGCTCGTCGTGCCTCGGGTCAACGCACAAAGGAACAGTCGACTCAACTTCGCCATCATTACCGGGAGACCCGAGTCCCAGAGGTCATCGATCTGGCTCTTCGATCGACGGTTGCCAGAAAGCGCGAAGCTGATGGTGATCGTGCCATTCCGACCTTGCGGGTGATGGAAGAAATGGCGAAGCCGCGTCCGAGCCATATTCGAATTCGAGGCGATTACCGAGCAAAAGGTGAACTAGTCACGGCGGATGTCCCGACCAGTTGCCTCCCACCGGCCCGCTTCGGCCCTGCGACCAATCGACTCGACCTCGCCCGCTGGGTGGTTGATCCCTCGAACCCGCTCACCGCGCGGGTGGCTGTGAATCGATTCTGGGGGTTGTTTTTCCCGAATTCCATTGTTCGAACTGGAAATGAATTTGGCACTAATGGCGAACCCCCAACCCATCCAGAATTGCTCGATTGGTTGGCACGCCGATTTGTGGAAGACCGATGGGATGTAAAAGCTATGATGAAACGTATCGTCACCAGTGCTACCTACCGCCAGTCGTCACATGTCAGCGCTCAGCTTGTTGCTCAAGATCCGGATAATCATCTGCTCGCTCGAGGTCCCCGATTCCGGATGCCGGCCGAGATGCTCCGTGACAATGCTTTGGCGGTGAGTGGCCTCCTCATCCGCCGACTCGGCGGGCCGAGTGTGAGGCCGTATCAACCTCCAGGCTTGTGGGAGGAAAAAATGTTTGGAGGTAACAAATACGAAGTCGGCAAGGGAGATGAACTTTATCGACGGAGCCTCTACACACTCTGGAAACGGACAGTGCCCAACCCTACTTTGCAGACCTTTGATGCCCCAGACCGAGCTTTGTGTACGGTTCAACGTTCTTCAACCTGCACGCCTCTCCAAGCGTTTGTCACGATGAACGACGTCACCTTTCTCGAAGCCGCTCGGGTCTTTGCTCAGAAGGTTCTCCGAGATGTTCCTACTGGGACGCCACAGGCGAGGATCCAATTGGCCTTTCAAACCGTTCTTGCACGTCAAGCTACTCCTAAGGAGCTCAAGTCACTCACCCGACTTGTCAGCGATCTTCAGGCTTCTTATACAGCTGACACGAAAGCAGCTGAGGCCATGACTCGGATTGGGCAAAGTCCGCGTTTAGAAAAAGTGCGACCTGCCGAACTTGCTGCCTGGACAGGCCTAGCAAGTGTTGTTTTAAATTTGGATGAAGCTGTCACCCGCGAGTAGCCATGAACCCACCCGACTCCATTGCCGCCCTCCTAACTCGGCGTCATTTTTTTAATCGAAGCGCGCGCGGGATTGGTACAGCGGCACTTGCCTCGTTGTTGAATCCATCGGCGGTTCTTCAAGCGGCCACGGCCGCTGCTAAGATCACCGCCAATTCCAACGGAATACTCCAACCGACCCCCCACGCACCCAAGGCTAAACGGGTGATCTACCTCTTCCAATCGGGTGCTCCCTCGCATCTCGATCTCTTTGACCCCAAACCCAAACTTATCGAGATGAACGGCAAACCTATGCCGGAAAGTCTGACCAAGGGCCAACGAATCGCTCAGCTTATGGGGCAACCACTCAACTGCGTGGGAAGCCGCTTCAAGTTCAAACGCTATGGAAAGTCTGGGACAGAAATTTCTGAACTTCTTCCCCATATTGGTTCGGTCGCCGACGAATTTGCCTTGATCCGATCGATGCATACCGAAGCCATTAATCATGATCCTGGGGTCACATTGATGCAGACGGGTCATCAACAAGCAGGACGCCCCGCAATGGGGTCTTGGGTTTCCTACGGTTTGGGCAGCGAGAACAATCAATTGCCGGCTTTCGTCGTGCTCTCCTCGGGGCATGGACAAGATCAACCGTTGCTTTCTCGGTATTGGGGAAGTGGCTTCTTGCCCACCAATCATCAAGGTGTTGAGTTCCGTTCCGGCGCTGAACCTATCCTTTTTGTTAATAATCCGCAGGGGATTAGTCCAGAAATCCGACGTCGCCTCATTGATGGGACTCGAGAGATTAATAGTGAGCATTTGCGTACAGTCGGAGACCCAGAGATTGCCACACGAATCGCCTCCTTTGAAATGGCTTACCGGATGCAAACCAGTGTGCCGGAGTTAATGGATATCTCGAAAGAGTCTGGTGCGGTCCTCGATATGTACGGCGCCGAACCGGGGAAGGTCTCTTTTGCTAATAATTGTCTTTTGGCACGGCGACTCGCCGAGCGCGGGGTTCGCTTTATCCAATTGTATCATCGCGGATGGGATCATCATAACAATCTTCCCGCTGATATTGCCAAGACTTCGAAGGTCGTGGATCAACCCTCGGCTGCGCTGATCCGAGATCTCAAACAACGAGGGTTGCTCGACGACACATTAGTGGTTTGGGGCGGTGAATTCGGTCGAACTCCGATGAACCAAGGCGACACTGCGGGTGGTAATTACGGCCGTGATCACCATATGAAGGCCTTCTCCCTTTGGATGGCGGGCGGAGGTGTTCAGGGGGGCATGACGTACGGTTCGACCGATGATTTCGGATATAATACAGCTGCAAATCCGGTTCATGCCAATGATTTTCAAGCCACGCTTCTTCACTTACTAGGCATTGATCACACCCGTTTCACCCACCGTTTCCAAGGGCGAGACTATCGCCTTACTGACATAGGAGGCGAGGTGGTACGATCCATTTTGACTTAAGCGTGAATTTGGAAGTTGAGTTTCCCTTTTAGAGTACCTGTACCTTTGTAGTAAATTTTGAGTCTTGGCTTAAGTTTGAGGGGGCTGTCCCTCTTGGTTGCACTTCCTCCTCTTCCTCCTGCAACCACTTTGAATCTTGTCGTCACAATCTGCCGTATCGGCAACGATAGCGCGGTGTTATCGCCCTGTTATTAGGGTGGTCGCTACGGGAAACACGCGGTAAAAAGCCCTATTCCATTCACTTTTTTCGGAGTCTCAAAAAATTAGGCGAGCAGCATGAACTCAGTTTTTCACCGTAAACTCAACGTCACCATCAATCCGCGGTATCGTCTAGGGGGCTGAGCAGTGACGGTTTCAGGTGCTTTTAGCCTCTAAAAACCGTTCGGCTTTGAACAAGCGCCGATAAAATGAAATAATTTTCTTTACGGACAACTCCTGATTTGAAACCTTAGTGGGACTAAATTAAATCTGACTATGAGCCCATTTAAATCTTTGGCCCGGACTACTTCCTTGATCGGTCTTTCTGCCTGTCTTTTTTCTTCTCATCTTTCAGCTCTTTCAATTATTGAGTCTGAGAGTATCAATCGAGAGATTGTCGGTGCAAAAACGTCGGTAGTTCCGACTGTTGTTTGTGCGATAATTTCCAAGTCAGCGGCTGCGGGACGACTTGAAACATGTAAGTTTGCCGTTGAATCTGTGGCCAAATATAAGCCAACCACTCTTTCTATGGTTATTTCTGCAGTGCTCCGGGAAAATCCTGAGGCAACTGAGTCTGTTGTTACTGCTGCCCTTTCTGTTGCTCCAGAGATGACCAAGACGATTGTTTCCGCTGCTATGTTTGCCACCGGCGAGGAGCAACTAATTGTGAAGACAGCCGAGAAAATCGTTCCGAGTTTAGTTCCTGCTGTTCGTTCTTCAATTGTCAGCGCTAAGTCTGCTAGGGCCCTGTCTGCCGATAAGCGTAGGCCTAACGCTCCGGTGGTAGTGGTGAACAACCCCTCTGCTAACAAACCGGTTGTGGTCAAAGCTTACGCCTCAAGAGATCCGAATCGTCCCTGATTTATTCTGCGGTTTACTTTTCAGTGTCAGTCTTGGATAAATCTGCAATGTTTCGTAGGTAACCACTTCAGGATTTTCATTTGGAGTGGTTTGTAAGGATTAGGTTGAAAGAGGTCAGAACCCGAAGGTGCCAAAACCCGCAGGGCAAATTACTCTGGGCTTGCGGGGGTGGTATTCCTAAAGCCTTGCTGAGTTTTGACATTTCGGATGAGTGTTGGAGAGTTTTGGTGGGCAGGCGTGAAACTAGTCGGCTCGCCGGTGTAGGCTTCGTGACAGAAATCAACTATCACAGAGTTGCCCACAACTCAAATTAGTTGCTCGACGACCGACCTTGACACCTTCTCCACTCAGTTGTCGGGCTGGTGGCGACAGTCGATCCTCATGCGATTGCCCAGTGCGACAGGGGCAGAACTATGGGGCAGGTTAGGGGTGGGATTGGGAAGATGTCTTGAACCTCGATCGCAGGGCATCTCCACTTTAGGGAGTCGCGATCTCGGAAAATCACTTCGTGGATCATCCCGTGTAGTTTGGACGCTGTGGTGAGTATCGAGCAACTCACTCATCAAGTTCGAATGTTTATAGGCCAACCCTACCGCTCTTCCCGCAGTTCCTCAGGCATCCGCCAGTTCGCTGAAAATGCCTAAAATGGCCGTAGGCTTTTCGCTGCCCTACTAGCTAGGCTATTCTCTTCAGTCTTCCTCCACTGATCACAGGCAGCAGCGGCCCTTGCAGAGGAGACAGCACTATGGGGCAGGCTGTCGATGGGGGAGGGCGCACAACGAAGGCTTTGAAAGGATTGATGCTATCAGTAGGGCGATATCCAGACCCGTCTCGATACTTTTTTGGCTTCGTCCTTTTCTAGTGAACCAGCATCCTCAACCTACTGTCCTATATGAAAAAACGAATATGGAAAATCGCCGGCATCAACTTCGACCACTTCCACATGGGCGATCTTTTACGCTATGCTCATGAGCATCCTAATGCGGAGATTGTAGGGATTAGTGACGAGCAACCTGAACGGATGGAGGAAGCGGTTAAGAAAGGGTTAGTCCCGCGGGATCGAGCTTTTACCGACTATCGGGAGTGTCTTGAGAAAACGAAGCCGGATGTCGTCCTTCTTTGTCCCGCCGCTTCTAAGCATGGGGAGTGGGTGAAGAAGGTGGCTCCGTACGGGCCGCATCTCATGGTAGAAAAACCCTTTGCAGCATCAATCAAAGAGGCCGATGCGATGGCTAAGGCGATGGCCCAAGATCAAACGTTGATGATTAACTGGCCGCTTCAATGGGTCGCCTCGCACCGGAAATCTTTCGAAATTATTTCCAAAGGCGTGATCGGTGAGGTGTTGAACGTGTGGCATATGGGTGGCAACCGAGGTCCGCTCTGGCACGGGGCTGACAAGGATGAGAAGACGTCGGCTCAAGTAGACAGCGAGAAGCCCACGTCTTGGTTTTATAAAAAGGCTCACGGCGGCGGGTCATTACTCGATTATTTGGGATATGGCACAACTTTGGGGACGTGGTATCAGGGTGGACGCCGTCCCTTAGAGGTGACGGCAACGGTGGATGCAACTGAAGGATTGGAAGTCGACGAGCACAGCATTGTGGTGGCTCGGTATGCGAATGGATTATCCAAGTTTGAAACGCGCTGGGGCCTGTTCACTGATCCCTGGATTATCCAACCTCAACCGCGATGCGGATTTGTTATTCACGGATCTGAAGGGACGGTGAGTAGTTTTGACTACGACGATCACGTGACTGTGCAGACCCGAAAGAAGCGTGAACCGCACCTAGTCTCGGCAGCAGCAACCAAAGCTCCCCATCAGAATCCGGTACAGTACCTGTTGCATTGCCTCAATAACGGGCAGGCTTTGGAGGGCCCCGTTAGCCTAAAGATTAGCCGCATTGGCCAAGAAATTGTCGATGCCGCAGTGAAGAGCGCCCTTTTAAAGCGCACCGTAAAATTGACTTGAACCGAGCGATGGATTGAGGAAAGCGGGCCGATCGTCAGTGTTTCAAATGACGGTCGGCAAAATTTAAATAGTGGCCCCAATCAGCCGAGGTCAGAGCATGTTTACCGGAGCGGATATGGTAGCCGACGGCGTCGCCGACCGAACTATTTAAAGCGGGCATGGAAGCTGAGGGTAGCCCTTGGAGTCCGAGCAACTGGTACACGGGTGTGGCGTGCCAACCGGCGAGGTACTCGCCCTTGGGATCGGCCCAAAGATCCTCCTGAGCGCTGGCAATGTAGACAGGGCGTGGGGCGATGAGGGCAATGAGTTCGTGCTGGTCTATTGGAAGAGTCTCCGTGGCGCGACTGTAGTTCTTGAATCGACCACAAAACCAATGTGGAAAGCTGGTGGTGATACGCAAGATGGTTTCACCGAATTCACGACGGGCCAGTGCCGCGCCCCCTTCCCCCGATTCATTGGCTACTATCAGCGCAAATCGAGGGTCTCGGGCTCCGGCCCAGAGAGCGGTCTTACCTAGGCGTGAATGGCCCAGCAAAGCAACCCGTTTGGAATCAATCAATGGATCTTCAGCTAGAGCATCGAAGGCCCGTGATAATCCCCATGACCAAGCGCTGATGGCTCCCCAATCTTCTGGGGCGAATCCAGAGCGAGTATGGCCGGATAAAGCTCGCCCTCGTACCCCTTTCCTCCATCCACCATCGAAGTCTGGCTCGATGTCAGAATAGTGTGCGGTCGCAAATCCATACCCGCGTGCGAGAATCTGCTCGATCGGCCAAGCGGCCGAATCAGTTCCGCGCGACGCCTCGGTGGCAATGTGGTTTGTTGCACCAGTAGCTGACTTAGGAAGCCATCCGCCAGAAAGTGGGACGTCGGTTTCAAGGGTGACCGTATGGTTGCCAGAGAAGTTTAAACCAAGGAAGATGGGAACCGCTGAAGTCGCGTTCTTAGGCAGATACACCATAAGTTCCATAAGGACCGGAGAGGGATCGTCGGTCAGTGGCACTTGCAGAATCTTGCGTATGGCCAATCCATTCAGTGCATCAGACCGGATTGACACAGGCCTCGGGGAACGACGAGTGAGGCCGGCAGGGATTGTACCGTAGACGTGGGCTTCAAATAACCGTAGGAGTTCTCGGCGGCGCCGTGCCCAATCGTTTGGAGAACTCACCGAGGAACCATCGGAGAACTGCAGCGGATCAGGAAGAGTGTAAGGCGGTACCTTTTCCTCAACTTGATTGATGAGTACTTTTTCCTGTGCCATGGCGGTTATTCCAGTGATGCCGAGTGCTGCAGCAAGCAGGAGGCTGCGATGAATCATGAGTCAAATCTGTTCTCAGAGCCGAGTCGGGTCAATTCCGTTGATAAAAAGAAGAAAGATTCTGCATCGCTCAAAGATCTTACCCTCGCAGCGCTGAGTCCCTTAATAAGTGAGTTCGCGTTCAGAAGCCTTTGCTTCCATTTTTCGTCTGTCCACTCTTGAACGTGCCATGGAATTAGCAACCAAGATAGACCCGAGGAAGCCGTTGCCGCCACCCCGTAAGTAAGTCGTAGCTGACACTTCGTTTCAAAAGAGCCAGATCTTGTGCCGTAATTTCCTCTGCCCCTTGGCGTCCCATCAGGACAGCCTCTTCACCGACCTCGACTAAGGGTAAATCGGTGAGGTCAACCATCAAAGCGTCCATGGTCACACCGCCGACTAAAGGTGCCCGTGTTCCCTGAATTAGAGCGTGGCCTTCATTTCTGAGCCGAGGAAAACCATCGCCGTAGCCTAGCGGCAGCACGCCGATCCGACTGGGTCGCTCTGCGCGCCAGCGCATACCGTAGCCAACGGTGTCCCCTGGAACCAGCGTTTGAATGGCAACCACTCGAGCCTTGACTGTCATTACCGGTCGTAGGTCTGGTAACCGACCGCAAACCAAAGAGGGATAGATCCCGTGAGCGAGCAATCCAACGCGAACGATATCGAGATGAGCCTCAGGCAGATCCAAGACGCCGCCCGAGTTGCACTGGTGTAAGCAGCGAGGGGTTAATCCATTCTGGCGAAGCTGGTTAACGCAGTTTTGAAAGCGTTGGATTTGCGATCGAGCCACGGTTTTATCGAGTTCATCGCTTTGTGCAAAATGAGTCATGGCACCAGCGAAATCAAGCTCCCGGAGAACTGCAAGTTGCGGTCCCCAATCGGTGACGGTCCGCCAAGAGAAGCCAAACCGATTCATCCCAGTATTTATCTTTAAATGGACTGAAATAAGACGGCCTTGGGAGCGAGCCAGTTCATTGAAGGCACGTGCTATCTCGACCCGGCCAAGACACGGTTCGAGGTCGAGCGAGAGGACCCACGGCAGCTCTTCTTTCAGCCGTTCTCCAAACAGAAGAATCGGGGCAGTGATGCCAGCATGGCGAAGAGTGCGGGCCTCCTCCAAAGTGAAAACAGCGAGTCTGGTGGCCCCAGAGCTCAGAGCCACTCGCGCCGCCGTGACCGCGCCGAGTCCATAGGCATCGTCTTTGGCCACATAAAGAAGTTCGGTTGAGTCAGGTACGTGGCTGCGAATAGAGACAAAATTATGTCTCAGGGCGGTGAGATCCACTTCGATCCAAGCGGAGCGAGGTAAGGCAGGTGTGAAATCTAATCCCATCGATGAGACTGGGTTGCTAGAGATGGAGGGGGTCACGCGTTTCCTGGTGGCCAAAGGGATCTGCCGACATCAGTCCGGAAGTAGCTCCCGAGAGAACGAATTTTCCGTATTGTTGTATAGGCGCGCTCAATCGCCTCAGGAAGCGTAGGCGCTAACGCGGCAACATCGCAAAGGCGGTGTCCCGTAGCCTCAAGCAATCCGTCGGGAGACGACTCGACCTCTTGCCACCAGATATCGCAGGTCGGTGCTCCGTCGACTGTAATCGGTACGCGCGGTCCAGTGAGTTGAATAAAAGGGTAACCGTAGCCAGCGAGTGTCAGATTACAGCCGAAGGTCAGTCCCGGGCGCCATCGAAGTTTCAAAGCCTCGTTCCGCGCACAGTTACCAAAGGTCTCGAGAGGGTTCTCCAGCATGCGAGCTATCATCGGTCCGCTGGTAACTCCTAAACGAACATTGTATTCGAGGACATGCCAGCGGCCTTTATATTGGATGCCAGTGACTTGTACAGGGCCGTGAAAATTCGTCTCTTGGAACCAAGGGAGAAGTGGGGCAAGAAGCTGATCCGCTAACCCGTACTTATCGTTTGGATCTCGCTCGATCAGTCCCCCTAAAGGGGCCCCAGCGACGATGCCCATATTGCCATCGAAGGCACGCTTGTATTCTTGGTTGGTGACCAAAGGATAGATCTCACCGTTACTGATCAAGGCGATATGGCCCGCCTCGCGGCGACCGAGATATTCTTGGAGAAAAATGCCCTCAGAATCATCCAAACGAGGGAGCCAAGCCAATGTGTCTTCGAGTGTCTCACAAACCATCGTGTGGATGGGACTAGTCGGTGAGCAGAGTGGGTTCTTGAGTACGAAAGGACGACGCTCTGATCGAACAAGGGTATCGGCCTCGGCCCGAGTCTGGACAAAGTGAGCTCGTGGAAAAGGAATCTTGAATCGGTCGCAAAGGGATCGAGCAAAATCCCTTTCTCGCTCCAGTCGAAGACCTTCGCCAGTGGGGCAGAGGAAGGGGAGCTTCAGTTCGAGAAATTCTTGGGTCCAAGATTGCAAAGCCCATTCCAACGACATAGGCACGATCAGGCTAGGCGGTTCCTTTCTGAGCCAATCGCAGGGATTGGGTTGATCCTGGGCGCTAATGCAACGGGCCTCGCTCCGGGGGCCATAATGCCCGTAGGCTCGGGTCAGATAGGCAGACACCTCCCCACCCTCTTCCGCTAAAATACGAAGCATTGCTTGGGTAAATGCCCCAATACCCAACACTACCACCCGATTTGATTTGGAAGTATCCATGGAGAACATCAAAGGGGGGAACGCTAGAAACCTTCAGGATTGCGACAAAGAGATTTCCTCCGCTAAATGACAAATTCTTCAGAGTGCCACAATCAAGGAGCAGCCCTTTGCTCTCACTTTGAATCATCCAACCTACTGCGGATCGCCCTCCAGAAATTATAACCGCTTGAGTCGGATACGTCGATACTCCATCTGACCGTGATCAGCCTCAAGCCCAATTGGGCCGGTCGCCGGAAGTTTGAGGGCCTCTTGCAGTATCTCCCCATTACAGGTGCAATGGGCTACTCCGTCCCTTACGATAACTTCAATCGAATTCCAATCCTGAGCCCGGTACTTCTTCAGATCTTTGTAGGGGCCAGCAACCAGATAATCGCGGCACTGCAACTGGGGTTCACGAATGAAAATACCGCTGTCAGCATTGACCGCTGCACGGAACTCAAGTCTGAGGATGAAGTTCCCGGAAAAGCTCTCAAGGGTCCACAATTGTCGAAGATGAGGGCCCTTTGCTTTGTCGAAATCATTGACGACGAGAGTTCCGTTAAGTGCGGTGTAGCGTCCGTCGCTCGCTTCCTTTTTACCGTTCAAGGGAGCCTCTGTCTTATACCTCCAACCGGTGAGATCCTTACCGTTGAACAGGCTAATGAAGCCTCGGTCGGTTGTTGAGGAAACGCACCCTGAGCAGAGCAGCAGGAGAGCAATGAGATATCGAGGGGTAAGAGTGCAGCGCATAACGAAGGGTCAATTAAAAATGAATAATCATCTTAGGTTTATCAATCGATCAAGGGTGAAAAAATCTTTATGAATCCGCTTTGGACTCCCAAAAACCTGAATGTCTTAATTAAACCCAGATAGCGGCAAACAACACGCCGCCTGTGCTCCCAAGAATGCAACGGGCTGTAACGCGTTCGCCTCGAGAGCCACTGGAATAAGTGAACTCCAGAAATTGAACCGGACAGGGCGGGTTAGACAGGTCAACTTAAGGGGTTACACTCCGCCCTAAGCAGAAAAAGTGCAGTCGCTGTTAGGATGTGGCCAAATGAAAACGGCTTGAATAAGCGGTGCTCCGTCAGATTAAAAGTCTCAATCAACAAACAATTAAAGCCTCAACAGTTTAATTAACTTAAAGTGTAGTAAGTTAAATAGAGGTTGGACCTTTGCCCAATTTGACATCATCGGCTGGGGAGAGATGTCAATTCTCTGGTTTACTAAACGAGTCCTTAAACAACGGATTTTAGGGGTATTTCCGCACTTTGGCTCTCGTTGTTAATAAAAAACCATCAACGGTTGCTAATAATCGTGGTAAAAACTCCTCGCTCTCGAATCTCCCACTGCCCCTCTAACTTTTGCCCTCGGTTGCGACACCCAGATTCATTGGTGCTCTCTCAATGTAAAAATATATTTACCTTCTTGTTCGATTCTGATCAGGTTCTCCCCACCGAGTGACTTGAAAACAAAATCTTAAGAAAATTAAGTGAAAACTATGTCCTTCCCGATTCGAGCCGAAATAAATAAACCTCCACAGATGCCTCCCAAAATTACTCGCCTAAACCCTAGCCTTAAGCAGCAGCCAATAAGTCGAATTTGCTCCTTATTTGGGCTAATCTTAGCGGCCAACTGTGCTGCGCTGCCCAACCTTTCGGCAGCCGCTCCCACCTTGTCGGTCGCCCAAAAAACCTTATTAGAGGACGGCTCTGTCACCTACGCTGCTCTTGATTTTACTTTCACCGCTGGGAACGCAGGGGCGTTTGAATCCGTCAAAGTCATCGGGAATCCAACGAAAGGTGACCTCAGTCTGTCGGGTTCCGCAGTGACCAATAATCAGGTCATTTCTTCTGCAAACCTCGCGAACCTGAAATATACACCTCGGGCGAATGAAAATGGAGCTGCCTATGTCGACTTGGTCGCCATTGAAGTAGGGAATAGTGTCGCTAGCTCTGTGTTCAGGGCTAATTTCGACATTACACCGGTGAATGATGTTCCGAGTGTCAGTCTCACTGCTGTCACCAACCTCGCCGGTGTTACTTGGGGCGCCACGGCCGCCTCCCAAGAACTTTGGCAGTCGCTTGCCTCTTCTTCCAACGGTCAGAAATTGGTTGGGGTCGTGGACGGCGGCCGTATTTACACATCGTCTGACGCCGGGATCAATTGGGTAGCACGCGATTCAAACCGAAACTGGCAGGATGTTGCTTCCTCCGCCGACGGAGCCAAACTGGTCGCGGTCGTTCAAGGTGGGCTGGTTTACACCTCCGCAGACTCTGGAGCTACTTGGATCAACCGGGACGCTGCGGGTTCCCGCGCGTGGTCATCAGTGGCCTCCTCGGCCGATGGATCTGCGATTGTAGCGACGGTAAGCGCTGGTAAAATCTACTCCTCCTCCGACAGTGGCGCCACTTGGATCTCTCGCGCCACAGACTTAAATTGGAGCGATATTGCCTCATCAAACGATGGGACTAACCTAGTTGCTTCAGTCAATGGTGGTAATGGTGGTTTCATTTATACTTCAACCGACCGTGGGACGAATTGGACTCAACGTGCTTCTGAGAAGCTCTGGACCGCAGTGTCCTCCTCAGCCAATGGTTCAAAGCTAGTTGCGGCAGTACAAAACGGCGCAATCAGCACCTCCTCCGACGGCGGAGTCAACTGGGTTGTGCAGGCGAGTGCAGGAGATCAGGACTGGAGTTCCCTTGCTTCTTCAGCGGATGGCGCTGAACTTATTGGGAGCGTCTTCGGTGGTAAACTCTACACCTCCCTAGACAGTGGTGTAACTTGGACCGCGCGTGCCGACGCTCGTAATTGGTCTGCCGTCGCCGCTTCCGCGGATGGTGGCGCCTTGGTAGCTAGCGTCTATGGTGGCTTGCTTTATAGGTCTTCCGATGAGGTTGTGCCCTCCTCTGTTACTTTTGCTGAAGATAGTGGTCAGTTTACGAAGGCGAATTTCTTCCTGGCCTCTTCGGCGGGGCCCGCAAACGAAATTGACCAAACTCTCAGTTTTGGTCTGAGCGGCTTCAATGCGGGTTCCTTCTTGGTGGCCCCGGCAATCAGTTCTGCTGGAACCTTAACCTTCACTCCTGCAACCAACTTCATCGGAACTGAAATCGTCACCGTCAAAGTTAGTGACAATGGTGGTACTGCCAATACCGGGGTGGACACTGCAGACCCGACTGGGATGAAACAATTCAAGATCGTCATTACCAATACGGACGATGCCCCAGTCTTGGCCGCTTTCAGGATCAATGGCACAGAAGATGTCGTCGTAGCATTTACCTCGTCTACCCTCACGACTAACTACACGACAATTGACACGGTTGCTCTTAAACCTGCGGTGAGCTACACGATTCAGACCTTACCTGCTCGGGGAGCGCTTTTCATCTCTGGTGCACCGATAGTTGCATCGCAGGTTATTACTGCCGCCAATGTCACAAATCTGACCTACGTGCCGCAGTTAAACACGAGCGGAACAAATACCTTTCAAGTCAGCGCTTCCGACGGTGTTTTGTCCTCCACGAATGCAGTCGTGACGTTGGTCTTCAGTCCAGTCAACAACCCTCCAGTGGCTGTTGCTCAAGTTCTCAACGCGACAGAGGATGTTGCGCTTCCGATAGTGTTGTCGGGAACCGACGCAGACCGTGATGATCTGACGATTACAGTCGTGGACCTACCGACCAACGGTACCTTATCTGGAACTTACGTCTATACCCCGAAAGCTAACTATTCGGGTCCAGACCGCTTCACTTTTAAGGTCAAAGACGCTGCGCTCTTCTCCGTCTTGGAGACCGTTAGTATCACAGTGCTCCCTGTTAATGACGGGCCAGAATTAGGATCAGTGGTCGTGGCAGGTACTGAGGAAACCACTCTATCCTTCACCACGGCGATGTTTTCCTCGAGATACACCGATATTGAAGGTGATCCATTCACCAGTATTACCGTCAAAACCCTCCCAGCGACCGGTACCCTCAAGTTGGGCGAGGCAGTCGTGACTCCGTCGCAGGTGATCGCAGTCGCACAATTGTCTGCTTTGACCTACACGCCGGCCACTAACGAGTTCGGATCCAAGAGCTTCACGGTTGTTGCCTCGGACGGTGTCACTCTGTCGGCTCCGACTACCGTGACCGTGGTTCTGGCCAATACCCCTGACGCCCCAGTTTTAGGTTCTTTCTCAAAGAGCGAGAATGAGGATGTTGTCATAACCTTTCTTCCGGCCGATTTCACATCGAAGTACACCGACTTAGATGCGGGTGGAGCGACTCTTACAGCAATCAAGATACTAACTTTACCGACGGTCGGTGTGCTCAAAAACACAACTACAAATGCGGTGATCGATTTGGTATTGACGACTGCCCAGATTACCAATCTTTCCTACACCCGCGGGGCCGACTTATTCGGTGATGATTCATTTACTGTAAGTGGCTCAGATGGGACTCGCACGAGTCTGCCGGCCGTGGTGACCTTGACCGTCGTTCCGGTGAATGATGCACCCAGCGCTACGATTCCGGCGTTGACCCAGAAGTATGTTGGACAAAATTTAACCGGTATCACGCCGGTCTTGTTGGACTCTGTTAACGCTTGGAAGTCAGTAGCGTCTTCTTCTGATGCTTCGATCCTCGCCGCAGTGAACGACAACGATCTAATCTACGTCTCGACCAACTCGGGTACGAATTGGACACCGCGTGCAAGTACCCGTCAGTGGAACAGCGTTGCGATCTCGACCAACGGTCAGTTGGGAGCAGCTACGGTTAAGAATGGTAAAATCTACGTGTCGGGTGACTCAGGAACGAATTGGATTGCACGTGATTCCGATCGGGCTTGGCGCTCGATCGCCATCTCAAGTACGACTAATGGCACCATTATGGCTGCGGTCGTTAATAATGGTCAGATCTATGTCTCCTTAGATTCTGGTACAAACTGGACGGCTCGGGCGACAAGTCAGCTTTGGAACTCCGTGGCTGTGTCTGCCGATGGAAGTCGGTTGTTGGCCTCAGTGTTCGGCGGTTCACTCTATACTTCATCTGATAAGGGTACAAACTGGACGGCAGTGGCTACTCCGATGTTCTGGAGTTCTGTGGCACTGAATACTAATGGCTCCAAGATGGTTGCAACTGAGTCTGGTCGGCAGATTTGGACTTCCGCTGACTCTGGAGCCACTTGGACTGCCAGTGCGAATGCTGGAAATCGGAACTGGTCGTCCGTGGCAATGTCCGCTGATGGCAGTCGAATCTTGGCGGCGGTAAATGGCGGTAAGCTTTACCTCTCAATCAATGGCGGGATCGCCTGGCTCGAGCAAAATGAAAACGTAAGTTGGAATTCTGTGGCCGGCTCGTCGGACCTCAAGAAAGTTGTCGCCTCGGCCACCGAAGGTATCGCCACCTCCTCTGACTTCACTATTCCTTTGGAGATTGCCTTGGCTGAAGACAGTGGAACCTACACCTCTGATAACTTTGCAACCAGTCCTTCAACCGGACCGGCCAACGAAGCGTCACAGACTATTAGCTACTCGGTAACCGTGACCAATTTGTCTCTCCTTGGTGGAACAAACTTATTTGAAGGTACGCCAACGATTGACCCCAGTGGTAAGCTAAGCTTCAAGACAGCGACGAATGGGTTTGGGTCGGCAAACCTGATCGTGACTGTCAAAGACAACGGCGGGGTGACCAACACCTTGAACACGCTATTAGGTAAGGACTCGAAAGAAGTGGGCATCTTCAAGGTTAGCGTGAGTGAGGTCAATGATACCCCGACTGCAATCGCTCAAGCTGTTGTTCTGACTGAGGACGCCACTAAGGCGATTACTCTGACTGGGACCGATCCAGAGAATGCTGCCTTAGCCTTTAGGATTGTTTCCCTTCCTACCAAAGGCACTGTGAGCGGTACTAACTCCGCGTCCCTTAATTATATCCCCAACGCAAACGCGGTCGGCGCTGATAGCTTTAACTTCTATGTGGCTGACGGTACCTCTACATCGGCAGTCGCTACAGTTTCACTCACCATCACCAACGTGAATGATCTTCCCGTGGCAACACCCCAACTCGTCAGTGCCGAAGAGGATATCCCCAGGACGATCACCTTGACTGGCACGGACGTTGACGGGGACACTCTGACCTACACCGTTCTGACCCAACCAACCAAAGGTGTCTTAACCGGAACTGGGTCGGCCCGCGTGTATACGCCGAATAAGGATATCTTTGGTTCGGATAGCTTCACTTTTAAGGTGAACGATGGCACTGTTGATTCCGCTGTCATCGCAACGATATCGATCAATATCGCCGATCTCAATGACCCACCAACTGCTCTAAGTCAGACGAATAACCTTATCGAGGGTGGCTTTAAAAACGTGGTTCTGACCGGAACTAGTCCTGAAGCGGGCCGAACTCTTGTCTACACGGTACTCACGCAACCGACAAAAGGTGTGCTCACTGGAGCGCTGACTGGGACGACTGTTTCCTTAGGTTACACCCCGTCGGCAAAGCAATCTGGGACCGATTCATTCACCTTTAAAGTGAACGATGGCTTCGACAACTCTGGGGTTGGGACCGTCACTCTCAATATCACCAACATCAATGATATTCCGACCTTCGATATACCGGTCACCAAGAAGTCGGGTGGTGAGAATCCAGTCTGGGCAAAACTTCCCAATGCCAGTGCGGCGTGGAATGGTATTTCGGTCTCCATTAACGGCAGCGTGGTCGCTGTTAGTTCATCCACCTCGCTCCTTGTTTCGACAGATAGCGGTAATACCTCCACCAATGCGCTGTTGCCAGGAAGTGGTGCTCACAAAGCCGTGGCAGTCTCAGCCGACGGTTCAAAGATCCTGGCCGCTCGCGGCAATCAGTTGTACGCCTATGCAAGTGGCGTTTGGAACTCGCCAGTAACGACGACGTCCAATACTCCTCCCTCAGCGTCTTGGATGTCAGTTGCCTCGTCAGCAGATGGAGTAAAGTTGGCGGCGGTGGGCTCCAACGCGAAGCCTTATGTGTCAACCAACTCGGGCAGTACTTGGACTGCAGTTGGTACAGCTCAAGATTGGCAGGCGATAGCCTCCTCATCGGACGGTAGCAAACTTGCGGCCGCTGCCTACAATGGAGCGATCTACACCACAGTGGACGGTGGAACGAATTGGACGACCCGCACGGTGGTCGGTAGTGCTAATCGGTACTGGTCCTCGATCGCCTCCTCCGCCGACGGTCTAAAATTGGTTGCCACAGAACTTAACGACCAGATCTTCACCTCAGTCGATGGCGGTAGTACGTGGACTGCTCGTGACTCAAAGCGCGCTTGGTCCTCAGTTTCATCATCGAGTGATGGTAAAAACCTGCTGGCTTCTGTTTACGGTGGTAAACTTTACTACTCGGAGAACTCCGGTTTGACTTGGGCTGCCAAGGATGAGGATCGGGTCTGGGGTGCAGTTGGGATCGCTGGCGATAGCGGTAACGCTCTTGCCGCCGTTATTGACGGGGCCTTGTACCGCGCACTTGGCTACGATACGGAATCAACACTCACCGTATTGGAAGACGAAGTGACCAACTACGCTGGTTTTGCCACCAACATCTCTGCCGGCCCCCCAAGTGAGTCAAAGCAAGTGCTGACTTTTGTTCTCACCAGTAGCAACCCGAGCCTCTTCTTGGCTGGCCCATCAATCAGTGCTTCTGGCACCCTCTCCTTCACCCCGGCTGCGAACGTAAGCGGCACGGCATCGGTTGAAATCTACCTTCAAGATGACGGTGGCACCGCCTTTGGTGGGGTTGACCGCTCGGTAAAGAAGAAGTTCAACCTCGTCGTCACGGCAGTGAATGACGCGCCGGTGGCTAACTCCCAGACCATCACAACTTCAGAAGATGCGGCTAAGGTTATCACCTTGACTGGTACTGATGTTGAGAGTTCACCGTTGATCTACACGATTGTGCGATCACCGGCTAAGGGCACCTTGAGCGGGACTGGTGCTAACCAAGTCTACACCCCGTTCGCAAACGCAAACGGCGCTGATAACTTCACCTTTAAGGTGAGCGACGGGGAACTCGATTCAACCGCTTCCTCAGTCACAGTGGTGATTTCTGCGGTAGACGATCAACCGATTGTCTCCAATCAGTCGTTGCTGACCGATGAGGATAGTGCTCTGCCCATTACTCTAGCCGGCAGTGACGTCGATGGCGACACATTGACCTACACGGTGCTGACGCTCCCCAATCTGGGTGCGCTGTCCGGGACTGCACCCAATTTGGTGTACTTGCCGAACCAGAATATCTCGGGCACCGACAGTTTCACTTACAAAGTGAACGGCGCAGGGGTCGACTCAATCGTTGCGACGGTCTCAATCACTATCGCTGCAGTTAATGACGCTCCGCTAGCAAACGCCTTGTTTGTTGAAACGGTGGAAGACACGGCTAAGGAGATCACACTTGCAGGACTCGACTTGGATGGATCGACACTGACCTACACGTTAGTGCGTCCTCCGACCAAGGGCGTCTTGAGTGGCACTGCCCCCGCCCTGACTTACACCCCAAATAGGGATGCCAATGGTGTTGATAGCTTCACCTACAAGGTAAGTGATGGTTTCCTTGACTCAGCCCTGTCGACGGTGTCCATCACGGTCACTGCAGTAAACGACGCTCCAGTCGCGAACAGCCTGACTGTTGAGGCGGTGGAAGACACGGCCAGTGCTGTGGTCCTAGCCGGGACTGACGTGGAGGGAGATGCTCTTTCCTACACCATCGTGTCTGGTCCTGTGAAGGGAACCTTAACGGGTACCGCACCGGCCTTGGTTTACACTCCGAACTCAGACGTGTCTGGTACGGACAGCTTCACCTACACGGTAAATGATGGTTCCCTTGACTCAGTCTTGTCGACGGTATCAATCACGGTCGCTGGCGTAAACGACGCCCCAGTCGCGAACAGTCTGACCGTTGCGGCTTTGGAAGACACGGCAAAGGCTGTGGTCCTAGCCGGGACTGACCTAGAGGGAGATGTTCTCTCCTACACAATTGTGGATGGTCCTGTGAGCGGAACCTTGACGGGTACCGCACCAGACCTTCTCTACACTCCGAACTCAGAGGTGTCTGGTACGGACAGTTTCACCTACAAGGTAAATGATGGCACGGCTGACTCGGCTGTCGCGACAGTGTCGATCACCGTTGCTGCGGTGAACGATGCGCCGGTGGCAATTCCGTTGACCGTTGATACTACCGAAAACACCTCAGTTGCAATCACGCTGACCGCGTTCGATGTGGATGGTTCTGAATTGAACTACGTGGTGTCTACCGAGCCGAAGAACGGTGTCTTAACTGGCACCGCTCCGAACCTTGTCTACACGCCGAAACCCAGTATATCGGGATCAGACAGTTTCACTTTCACTGTCAATGACGGTACGGATAACTCACAAGAGACGACGGTGGTAATTGAAGTCTCTGGGATGAATGACGCTCCTGAGGCCTTCAATGTCTCGGTGAAAACCGAAGAAGGTTCCCGTACAGAATTCCGGCTGGTGGGATCGGACCCTGAGGGTTCTCAATTATCCTACACCGTGCTGACAGAGCCGACCAAGGGTACCCTTTCTGGTACTGCACCCGACTTAATTTACTCCCCGAACCCAGGAGCATCCGGAGTGGATACAATCACCTACAGTGTCAATGACGGTGCTTTGGATTCCGCGATTGCAACGGTAACAGTTGAGATCGCTTCCAACGAACCGCCAACGATCACATTCAATTCGAGCAATGGGGTTAACCTGCTGCTGGAAGTCCGTGCACCGATCGGTGTGGAGGTAACGGTTGAGGCTTCAACAGACCTAGGGGTCTGGAGTGCAACCGAATCCAAGGCCATCGGGCAGGGCATGGACGTGGCTGTTCCTCTTACATTAGAGATCGATCCGAATGTCTCGGTTCGGTTCTGGCGCCTAAAAGGACTGTAAGATCGGTACTCGGTCTCTTCAGGTTACGCTGAATAGACAAATCCAAGCGCGTCCGGTAGGGAAACCTCCGGACGCGTTTTTAATTTCGCGGATGGCTCAAACTGCAACTCGCTAGAGCCACCCTTTGCTTCAAGTACGGCTGCGGCTGCCTTTCAGCACATTCACGCTCCGAACGCCTGCCGTCGGAGCGCCCTTGGCAGGGGGGCCAATGGAAGCGAACTGCAAAGAACCCCGGCCAGCGGATCGAAGGGGTTGCGAAGATCGGTCTGACCGACCTCGAGATAGACCCGAAGGTTGGAGAGAAAGCTCAGCATTTGGGAAGAAGATCAAGAATTGACCGCAAGGTTGAGGGATCCAAACCTGGGGGTAGTCGGAGGGCTCAACCGGATGGGGCAACACTTTCCAACCAGTCAGCAGAACTCTCCGAGGCTCACGGCGTGCAGAGCACAGGAACAAAGGCTGAACTGTTTTGGGAGGCGATGGAATGGGTGGGCTGCGGTGACTGGGTTGGATGAGTGATCCGTAGCCAGCGATCCGCAGTCGGATTTCAGCAAGGCCACGACGCTTCCGATGGCACCATTGAGTTCATCCCCGCAGACTACAGATCCCAAGCAAGGCTGCTCGACGTTCTAACGTAAGTCCCTCGGCTTAGGGCCGGCTGAGAAGTCTTATCATTCTGCGCTCCGTCACCGCAGAGAGGTTCAGCGCACCGATGATCCACTGAGATCATCTAGGAATTAGATCTGCTCGACTAAAGGCCGAGTAAAATTATTTCAGATCGAAAGATAATTTTGTGGGGTGAAGACTCACCGAGTTCCAGCGCTTCGAGTAAAAGCGCGGATATGCTGGACCTTCGCTTGCTTAGCAAAGTCCATCACTTTGACCACATCGCGCCAACTGGCCTCTTCATCAGCTCGCAAAACTAGGTTGACTTGAGGATCGGCGGTTACTGCTTTGAGAAGTTCGTTGAGGAGTTTATCGGCGGTGACCGCGCGATTACCGATATAAAACTGGGGTTGGCTATCAGCGATTGTTATCACCATCGTGGGTTTTTCATTGGATGCACCCACCTTGGTAGCCTCGCCGGATTCCGGGAGTTTAAGAGCAATCGCTGGGGTGTTCTTGAAATTGGTGGTCACCATTAGAAAGACCAGCAAAACCAATAAAACATCGATCAACGAAACCAGAATGATCGCTGGAGGGATACGGCGGCGACGAAGCTGAAACTTCATGAGCGAGGGGTGGAGTCCGAATCATTCTTCTTTCGTTTCAGATAATGCCGCCGGAGAAGAGCGTCGCAGGCATTTTCGAGATCAAGTCCGAGGAGTTCGACCTGTTTGTTAAAGAAACTCCAAGCTGCCAAAGTGGGCATAGCGACGAGGAGCCCCAGCACGGTTTTGTAAAGGGCAATAGACATACCTCGAGCGATAAAAGCGTTGTCTGCTTGAATATTTTTACCGAAGTCACCGAGGAGTGGAATAATGCCTTGGATGGTTCCTACCAGACCCAAGAGAGGGGCGATTCCGACAATGATTTCAAGGATAACCAAGCCGCGTTCTAGGTGCGCAATCTCCCGGCGAGCTTTCACCTCCAAAGCGGACACATTATCCTCCTTGGACCATGGTAAGTGGTCGATAACTGAGGTAACCAATTGAGCTAGAGGAGAGGGATGCGCAAGGCAAGCGGCTCGGATTCGGGCTGGATCGCCCTCGGCCATAACGGTTTGCAGCGGGCGAGGAAGGACTCGACGACGCTGGAGAGACCAAGCCCGCTCGAGGATAAAAGTTAGTGACGTCAGCGATAAGCCGGTGAGGAGCCAAATAAACGGGCCGCCATCAATTAGTGCGCGCATAAGAGTAAAAATCTAAAATTGGTAAAGGCGATCAATTGTAGTTGAAGGTGAAGGTGATTTCCCGTGGATCGATGGATTGAGATTTGAGCACATGAGGCCATCGGCCAAACGGGGAGGAGCCTAGAACGGCGGCCTCACAGGTAAAGCTGAGTGATTCGCCCACATCGGAGTTGAGAGTTTGAACTCCGGAGATTGTCCCATCCCCTTTGAGCTGAAAGCGAATGACTACCTTGCCCGTTCGTTCGAGTGAGTAATGGCGTTCTTCCAAGAGGAACCACCAACGCTCTTGAATGTTAGCAATCATGCGGAGATCGTAATCGCCAAAGGGAGACCTCCTGACATCGAAAGAGGGTGAAAGACTTAATCGGGATGCGCCGCCCAGTTGTAGCATTTTCTCCCCTAGAACGATGCCTTTTTGTTCCCGAGCTTCAGCGAGTTTTCGAATCGGCTTCGGTCGTGGATTAGCCGCGATTTGTTCTTCGGCAGGCTTTTGTTCTTCTTGCACTTTCTCGACCTGAGCGGCGGGTTTAATGACCGCAATCTGAGTTTCACCCACCTCCTTTGGTGCACCGATGGGTTGAGGCTTTTTCGCCTCTTGGGCCTTGGTCGGAATCGGAGTTTCTTGGGCAATCGGTTTTTCTGTCGGGTTCGGTTTATCCTCCTTTTGAAGCTGGGCCGGTTTTACGGTGTCAAAGGTCTTGGGGGTTGTTGTTTGCACTCCGGTAATTTGGGGGGCAGGCAGTTTTTTTTCTAACGGAAGAGGTTGGGCGGCAACTGTGTTCGCGCTGGAATAAAAACGAGCATCTAAGGTGTCTTTTTCCACGGCGTTGTTGGGATCGACTTCGATGAATTCGAGATTGATTTCCTTCCAAGCTATTTCGTTTGTGGGTGCTGCTGGGGTTCGGACAACTTCTTTTGGCAGAACCAGAGTGCGCACCCAGTCCGGCGCGGTATCAGGGCTTTCGGCGACCCATCTCGTTAAGCCTCCCCACAAAAGCCCTGTCAATAAATGCAGAAGCACCGAGACGCCAAGTGCCCAAAGTAGCGGATGCTGGGTCCGTTGCGGGTAGTAGGGGGCTTTGAAGGCACCAGTCATGGTTTGGTTCTGGGGAAAATTGGATCACTCCGTGGATTAGGGCAATCGTAAGGTCAAATTCTTCGCTCTTGGATAAGTGTCCGAAAAGCGTGTCCTAAATGCTGAGGATGGGTCAATGTTTGAAAGGCTTTGGTTCGCGCAGCTGTCCAGGGGCCAAAGAGGTCACTTTTGTTCACTGTTTGCGCAAAAATTGTCATAAGAAAATTCCGCTGGAAGTCATTAAAGACGGTGTTAAGTCCAGCGTGTTCTCCGACCAGGCGCAGGGAGGAAAAATCGACGTTGGCCGTTAGATCAATGTCGCCGGGTGTTTCCAACAGACTTTCGACGTGTTGATGTCGGCGATAGCCTCGGAGGCTTCCTTGGGGACGATATGGGTCAAGGAGAGCGTCGGGTGTGGATCCATAGTCGCAAGTCAGCAGCAACCCGGCCTTGAGTGACTGTGCAGCTTGGTTCCACCAGCGGCGGGCTGTGGGATTATCTTCACGGACGAATCCATCGGGTAAAATTTGGGTCAGAGAGTCGGGTAAATCCCAGTGAGCAGGGGCTTGAGTTTGGAGATTGGCCCAGTGGAAGGAGGTTCCATCCCAGTCAACCCCGAGTTGGATCCAGCGACGCTGCGCTGCGGACCACCGCCAACGTTCGACGGGGAAGGCGTCGAGGAGTTCATTGGATAAGATGACCCCATGGAGAGAGTCAGGCAGAGACTCCTGCCACTCGACCCGCCCTTGGAAAGGTTGGAGAGTGAGGGCCTGCCAAGCGCGTCGAGTTTTAGACGGTTCGATAATTAGGTACCGAAAGTCGAGAGTCGAAGAGCCTGAGTAGCGATCGAGTGCGTGGAGGATATCTGAAGCCAACCGACCTTCATGAGCACCTATTTCGACAATTCGAACAGAATCTGACGAGCCTAGTCGCTCCAGATAGGGGCCGATATGGAAGGCGACTAGGTCGCCGAAAAGAGGGCCGACCGAGACACTCGTGTAAAAATCCCCGGTGCGACCTATGTTCTTGGGTGTGCGTTCATAGTAGCCGAGGTTCGGTTCATAGAGGGACCTTTCCATGAAGCGAGAGAAAGGAAGGGGTCTGCCGGTTTGCGATATTTCTTCCCGGAGTCGGTTGGCGAGTATTACAGATTCTGGTGAGGCACTGAAAGAGGGGAGGGAACAGATCATGCGTGGGAGGGGGGCAGGTCGATCCTCCAAAGTCGATCGCCATCCCGATTGAAGTGAGTGACCGTTGCGACATTAGAAATCGGGGTAATATCGACCGTTCCAAAAAATTGATGAGGCGACCATGGGCCGGTTGGGGAATCACCGGGTTGGCGAGAAGAGAACCGGACTTCTGGGCCGAAGGTGTTGTCCAAGGTACTGGGGCCAAAAGTACCGGCATGGAGTGGGCCACTGACAAATTCCCAGAAGCCATCGAACTCTGTGAACTGTGCTTTGACCGGTGAGTAGAAGTGGGATGCGGCATAATGGACATCGGCCGTGAGCCAAACCACATTGCGAACCCCATGACCTTTCAGATGGCGCAGGAGGTTAGCGATCTCCAGTTCGCGACCCAGAGGTGGACCGTCTCCATTGGCACAGGCTTCGAAGCGACTGAGACCATCTTGGACCCGCAGACCGAGAGGCATATCTGAACAAACAAATTTCCAGACGGCAGTACTCGCCACCAGTTCTTCTTTGATCCACGCAAGTTGGCTGGCTCCGAGAAAAGCAGAATCAGGTCCAGCAATGGGTTGGCGATTGCCTGAATTCGGGCCACGAAAAGAGCGGAGATCGAGAAAAAATAAGTCGCAGAGCGGCCCCCGCCGAATGCGTCGATGGATCAGGCGACTGGGAGAGTCTCGGATGGGTTGATATTCAAAGAATGCTTGGCGGGACCGGGCCGCAAGGAGGTCCACTTGACGTGCAGTGTATCCCGATTCAGCGCTCAAGCGCTGGCCTGGGTACCAGTTGTTCATGACCTCATGATCATCCCATTGAGCAAAGACAGGTACTTGGGCATTGAAGCGTTGGACGTTGGCATCGAGTAAATTGTACCGGTGGTTTCCACGGAATTCATTCAGACTCTCCGCTGGTTTAGATTTTTCTTGGGTGACTCGATTCTTCCAAAACGTTCCGTTCGGTAAAGTGAGGCGTGGAGGAATCGGAACGTCGGCATAAATGGTGTCGCCACTGTGAATGAAGAAATCGGGTTCTTGGCGAAGAAGGGCATCGTAAGTCCGAAGACCCCCTCGGTCCGCATCGATGCCCCAACCTTGACCGCAGGTGTCCCCCGACCAAGCGAAACGGATGCTGGTTTTTGGCGTTGCTGGAGCAGTGAGTAGGGATCCTGCGACTTTGTAACCCATGTGTCCGTGGCTGTCTTCGAATCCAATTCGGTAATGGATACGTTGCCCAGAGGGAAGGTCCCGTAAGAGTATCTTTGCGGTGAAGTCAGTGGAGGGACCGGTGACAGGGCCGACCCGACGACGGACTTGAGTGAAGGCCGCCGAGTCGGACCATTCCACACACATGCGGGCCGCCCGGTCGGAGCGACTCCACAGAACCGCTTCGCTTCGAGTGACATCGCCGCTCGCAACACCGTCGGAAACCTGCGGAGCGGAGCCGGTGAGTAAGGCGGGAGCAGCGGAGAGATATGAAGCGGTCCAAGAACCGGCGATGCCAGCAAGAGCGGTGCCGAAGCGGCGACGATTGATGAGGGGCATGAGATAGTTCAGAAAACTGAAGAAAGGGGAGGAAGTGTCGATTTTCTAAGGGGTATTCACTCGTGGATTAGGGGATCCGGCTCGGGTGTTGGCAAGAACGGCGAAGTGAACAAGTGAACCTAATAGAACCACTAGATTGCCGATCTGAGAGACTCCATGCCAGCGACCGAAGTCACGCGATGCGGCGTCTCGTTTCTCTTGGGAAAGCGAGAGCGTGTAGCGCGTTTGGTTGAGAGCAATCAAACGGGGTTGAATCCAGAATCCGCCGAGTAAGAGGATGGCAGCGAGAAAGGTGAGCAAGCCGAGGTGGCGACAGCGCCACCGTTGAACGCGTGCTGAGAGAAGGATCAAAGCAATGGCCACGCAGACCGTTTGCAGGATGAAGTATTTAGCAAGAATGATTTGGGCGATGAGACCTGCATTCTGGCGTCCGACCAAATCGATGACAGCGACTGAGAAGAAGCCAGGTCCGACCACGGCCGTCAGAAATAATCCTGCTCCAAACCAAAGGCCGGCATTAATAATGCCCAAGAGTCTCAGCGTACGCTCCATCACCGAAGGTTCTATTGAAATCGATGAAAAGACAAATCTGCTCATCATTAGTTTGGGAGGATAATTTTTGTCTCTATCGATAATTTTGAAGGGGAACGAATCTAACCCGAGGAAGTGTTGGCTTTGAGTTTCTCGACAGGTTTCTTGTTTCTGATTGAGGCGAGGATCCGCTGCTGACCTGTTCTTCTCCAGGCTGTTTGGTTCGAAGGGGATCAGGGCCCAGAGGACGTTACGGGTGAGCGCCAGATTGAGCGCAGCGGCGGGTTTGCGATGCGCCGAGGCATTGGCTAAGCCAGATTGGGGCGGCGCGTGGCCTCCAAGACCCGGAAGCGGCGCAATTGCACCACCAAGTGCAAGCGCTTGGAGACGGTCACCGGATCCGGTAGGACACTCTTTTCAGCGGCTCATGTTTAGCCGTTTCTTTTACCCCCTTTTTACCGACCCCTTGCAGTTACCAAGCAAACGCCCTGATGTTCTTCTCAGATCGTGTAAACTCTGACTCGACATCAAGCAGATTCAGTGGATGGTTTTCTTCCTCTCAAATCAAATGAAAATAGTTTCCTTTGCCGCGTCCCTCGTTGCCCTTGCCTTGGGTTGGATTGCCACTGCTGAACCGATTCCAGACTCTCATAAAATCAGCGGCTTTGCTCTTGGTTGCCAAGCTTACAGCTTCAACCGATTTACTTTATTTGAAGCGATTGAAAAAACCGAACAGACTGGGTCAAAAGTCATCGAGTTTTATCCCGGCCAATCTCTTAGCCCTGATCGTCGTGGGATCAAATGGGATCACATGGCGAGCGACGAACTAATTGCTGAAGTGAAAGCAAAGCTCCAAAAGCATGGAATTAGGGGCGTAGGTTACGGCGTCGTGACCCTTCCGAATGAGGAAACCGCGGCCCGCAAGATTTTTGCTTTTGCTCATAAAATGGGGCTGTTTGGGATCACTACAGAATCCATTGATTCCCTCGATATCGCCGAACGGCTTGCCAAGGAATACGATTTAAGGGTGGGTATCCATGAGCACGCGAAGCGTTTCAAAAAAGACGCGAGCGGGCAGATGGTTGAAGATCCCACCTACAAGGTCTGGAATCCCGTTTACATCGCTGAGGTGGTCAAGAATCGAGATCTTCGGATTGGAGCCTGTGCGGATATCGGCCATTGGCAAACATCGGGAATTCGTGCCATCGATGGACTCAGAGCGCTGCGGGGTCGTATTGTTAGTCTGCATATGAAGGAGCGCGCCGCACTAGGGGCAGGGCAACACGATATCATTTTTGGCACGGGCACGACCGATATGGCAGGGGTCTTAAATGAACTTAAGGCTCAAGGCTTTTCCGGAAATATCTCCATTGAGTACGAATTCAATTGGGATAATTCAGTGCCTGACATTGCTCAATGCGTTGGATTCGTCCGCGGTTGGTCCCCGAAGAAGCTTTAACCCTAACTGTGGGAAGATCGTTGACCCGCTTTCCTGATCAATGAGTGGGTCCCATCAGATGCTTTCTGAATGGGACTCTTCAACTCGGGTTGCTGGTTTTTTGTGGGTGAGTTCCCTCGAACGGTTAAAATTAAAGTGGAGTTAAGGCAAGGCGTGGAGAACGATATTTAGTCTAAATTACGGGGCAATAGAGTGAACGATCATATCGACGGTGCGCCCGATACTGCCCTGATTTTCGCTAACGACTTTGAGTGCCTGAAGTCCGAGGGACCTGCGCCGTTCTGGGTTGGCAAGGAGTTGGGCAAGGACTGTCTCGAGTTCTTGGGCGTCGGTGATCTGGATAGCACCGCCGGCTTGGACAAAAGCGGGGGCGATTTCAGGAAAGTTTTGCATATTTGGCCCAAAGATCACTGCTTTACCCAAAGCGGCAGGTTCGATCGGATTTTGACCTCCTTCAGCCGTTAGACTTTTGCCCACAAAGACAACATCAGCCCGTCGATAAAAAGCCGTCAGTTCTCCCGTGGTATTCACGATAAGACCATCCAGTGACCCCGATTTAATCTGGGTTCTGGGCAAGATATTCTTTCTGAAAACAAAGCGGAATCCGGCGGTGTGGAGAGCATCACCAACGGTGGCACCTCGTTCCTGATGGCGAGGAACAACCACAAGGAACAGGCTAGGAAACTGTTTTTTTAGCCGTAATGTTAGTTCAGCGAGAATCTTCTCTTCACCCTCGTGGGTACTGCCGGCCACCAGTACTAGAGAGTCGGGGGAAACCCCCACTTGTTCGAGGAGTTTGGGAATATCCACAAGCTGTCTGGCTTCGAGTTGAGCCGAGTCGAACTTGAGACTTCCCACCACTTGAATGGCTTCGCTTCGGCAACCCAATTTTCCGAGTCGAAGGGCGTCAGCGGAGGTTTGGGCGCCGACTCCCGTGAATCCGGCGAACAAAGAACGGAAAAGGAAGCCGAACCGTTTGTAGCCCCGATAGGAACGTTCTGAGAGTCGGGCGTTAACCAAAAAATGGGGAATGCCCCGCCGCTGTAGGGTCCAGAGAAAATTGGGCCAGATCTCGGCTTCTATCAGCACCACCGCAGACGGCGATATAATGCCGATCGCTCGGATGACGTGTTTACGGCGGTCGATCGGGTAGTAAAGTTTGACGATCGTCGAGGGGAGGCGGTCTTGTAAGAGTGCCATTCCAGTTGAAGTCGTGGTGGAGACCACGATCGTATGAAGGGGCAGACGAGGTTCAATCGCTTGGATGAGTTGAGTGCAAAGGTTGACCTCACCGACACTGACGGCGTGGAACCAGACGGTCTGACGATTGGTGAGAGACTGTTTGAGCCGTGGGCCATAGAGTCCAAAACGTTCACCGAAGCCATCTTTCCATCCGCCCCTGCGGTACATCTTTAAAAAGTACCATGGAGCCGACAGCAGAAACGCGATGTTAAACAGCAGGTTATAAAGAAAAGGCATCCGATTCAGTAATCTCGACCAAGACAAAGCTTAGCTAAAGAGAGGCGATGACAAAGAGATTTCCGTTTGAAAATGACCTAAATTAAATTGTTCAACCCATCGAAAATTTTCATTTGGAAGGGCAGAGTCGAGGGGGGTAAGCTCTTCACCGTCCAAAAAAGCTAGCGGGAGCAGGCAATTGCCAAAAGCAAAGTCCGAGACAAGCGTTTTCCCATGAAAACGAGCCTGAAAACAGGCATTGCTCCCTCCAAATGTTGCGTTGGGCGGTGTGTCAAAGGGAGATTTAACATCCTGATTTAGGTTTCCAGACCCAACTCGCCAAGCTCCCGCGCCGTCGACTCCGTTTTCGCCTCGCCCACCGTTCGGAGTTAGACCTGAGAGTCTGGATTGGAGCCGGATCAATACTTAGCAAAATACTCAGAAATTCACGGATTTGAGGACTTATCTGATTGTTGAGATTTACCCCGAAAATTCTGAGGTCGGACAATCCAAGGGGTACCTGAGCAGTTACTTTAACTTTTAAGAACGTTCGGAAAAGGCACCCCCCTGAAACCCTTCTTAGCGAACGATCAAGAAAACCAAAGGTTCAAGGCAAAGGAGACAAGGAGGAAGCCGCCGCTCAGGAATAAGCTAGAGAAGGACTAGAATATAACTAGAAAAGAAAAATGCCAGGGCACCCACGGCAGACACAGAGCAAGCACCGTTGCTGCCTTCCGGCCCTGGCGGGGTTCACAAGTCCGTGTTCCATGGACCCTGACGGCGCTAAGTAAGAGGGAGTCTTCCTCGTGGGACAAGCGGATTTGCCAACCAAATCTATTTCCTTTTTCACAAGGCCTAACTCACGAAGCCAAAATTGGCAGAGAATACGCGCTTCTTTTTGCATCCACTCCAGAGCCAACCTCGACTTCAATCTGTCACAAATTTCGATCGACCAGTGACATCCTCGGCAAAAATATTTCGATCACCCTCCCCCGTTGGATGAATAAGTCACCCTTAGATTTTCCTAGGCTTGCCCTCTAGCCCACTTATGGCAGAGAAACAACGGATGACTTCACCCGCTAAACCTAAATCTCCAGATCAATCTCTTCAAGATACCGGAGGATTAGGAGGGCATCCGCGCGGACTCACAACGCTCTTCTTCACAGAGATGTGGGAACGATTTTCATACTACGGAATGAGGGCGATTCTACTTCTTTTTATGGTCAAAACGGCGGCTGAAGGAGGCCTCGGTTACGAGACCAAAAAGGCAGCTGCAATTTACGGCACCTATACCATGAGTGTTTATCTACTCTCTATCTTAGGAGGATTCATTGCAGATAATTTTATCGGAGCCCGCCGATGCGTCCTCGTGGGTGGCATCATTATCGCCTCCGGTCACTACGCGATGGCTTTTAGCTGGCAGCCTGCTTTTTTTGTTGGATTGGTTCTGATTGCCCTCGGGACCGGCCTTCTGAAACCTAATATTTCCACGATGGTAGGCGGTCTCTACAGCCCGACAGATCAACGACGTGACGCTGGATTCTCTCTTTTCTACATGGGCATCAATCTCGGTGCTTTTCTAGCTCCTCTGGTCATTGGCTATCTCGCCCAAAGCAACAGTTGGAAAGTCCAACTCGTTCATTGGGGCCTCAATCCGCTGCACAGTTGGCACTGGGGATTCGCCGCAGCGGGTCTCGGTATGACCTTCGGTTTAATTTTCTACGTTCTGCAGTGGCACACTCTTTCTCAGGTTGGACACGCTCCCTTAATCACTAAAAACGGAGCACGACCGTGGGGGAAACTCGCCCTCGTTACGCTTGCGTCACTGGTGCTGATTGCAGGAATGGAAGCAAGTGATCGCTACCCAGCGATTATTTACCTCCTTTTCGTTTTACAAATTGCCGCAATCCTCCTCTTTGCCTCCAAACCCAATCCCGAAAGCAAACGTATTGCTGCAATTCTCGTCTTCTTTTTTGCTGCAGAAATTTTTTGGGCCATTTTCGAACAGTCAGGTTCCACTATTTCTCTTTTTGCCGAGAACCTGACCCGAAACGAAATTTTTGGACGCTCTTTTCCTTCTTCTTGGTGGCAATCAGTTAATTCAATTTGGGTAATTGTTCTCGGTCCAATCTTCGCTTCTCTCTGGATCAAACTGGGGCCGAAACAGCCCTCGAGTCCGATGAAATTTGTGTTGGGTCTTTTGTTTGTTGCCCTCTCCTTCGTGCTGATGGTTCCCGCTGCCAAACTCACTGCTCAAGGAAAAGTAGGGCCCATCTGGCTTATCTCTGTGTTTTTCATCCAAACAGTGGGCGAAATGCTCCTTAGCCCGGTCGGTCTCTCGACAATGTGCAAACTGGCGCCTCAGCGTCTTCTCGGTTTAGTGATGGGAATATGGTTTCTTGCGACCGCCCTTGGGAGCAAATTGGCGGGCGCTTTAGCTGGTGAATTCAAGAGCGATAACGCCGATTTAATCGCTACTTTTTTTTGGCATCAAGCCCTCGCCGGCGGCGCCTGTGCCTTGGCCCTGCTTGCCTTGGTCCCTTGGGTCAAAAGGCTTATGGGGGGCATCCGCTAACTTATCAGCTCAAAATTTAGAAGAGCTCAATTTGCGTTGGCACTCATCGCTGATCGGCCTTGGACTAAGCTTGCCGGTCAACCCTTGCTCCACTTGGGCTGCAGTGCTGGCAACAGTCATTGCTTTAGTGCCATTGCCTTTTGTGACCGAGGCCAAGGAAGCGAGGAACAGCAACCCCGTTTCGGTTAAGCAGAACCTCGTTTTTGTGGCATGAAAAATTGAGAAGGCACACCCGCCTCAGATGGGCCAACGACCCACTGCATATTCTGTTTAAAACAGACTAGAACCGAAGAAATGATGGTGCCGCGGGCGGGACTTGAACCCGCAAGACTTTTTAAATCGGGGGATTTTAAGTCCCCTGTGTCTGCCATTCCACCACCGCGGCAACTGCTACTTTGTTCAGCATTTCAGAGTTTTTATGACCCTAAACTGGTGAAAACTTCAAACGGTCACGGTTCCTGTCACGGTAGCGATAAATGAAAGCCACTGAAATCGAACGAACAGATCAAATCACTCCCGATGCCAATCCCGTTGTCGAAAAGTAAGTTATCAGAGAGTGTTCGATGGCCGCAAGCAGCGAGTCAGAGGATTGTGGAAGCGTGGGCTAGTTTACTACGGGCGCTTTGCCGCAACTAATCATTCTGGTCGAACACGGGACACGTTTAGAGCGTTGGAGAGCCTCACAGTGCCTGGGGCGAAGACTGAACTTCAGGCTTTGCGAGATGCGGCAGCAAGCTTCAACATTCCAGTGCAGGGTCGAACACCCACTTTTGCCGACTACAGCAAGCGCTACCTTGTGGAGGTTTCAGCGAACAAGCGCCCAGCGACCCATCGGAAGGAACGAAAACAAATCGCTTGGTGGGCAGCACGAATCGGCGCACAACCAATCAACTGGGTTCATCGCTCCAACGTGAACACCGGAATCGCCGACCTCACCAAATCGGGGCTCAGTCCGCGAACCTGTAACCTGTAAGTGATTACGCTCCGATCAGTTCTGAAGCGAGGCATGGAGGAAGGACTGCTTGCAGAGCTTCCAACTCAAGGTCTGCGTCCATTGAAGGTCAGCACAAGAAAGCGCGAACTGGTTCCTTTCGAGAGCTACCACCAGGCCTTGACAGCGTTTCAGATTTTGGTGTTTCAGATTTTGATTGCGTTAGGATAGGGGACAAATGACTTTCGGAACATCATAGGGTTGAGGCTGCATTTAGGTGGCCTAAACAACGTTAGGCCACATGCCATGCGCCACGACGGAAAAGTAATTACGGCGGCCATCAAACGGTTGGTCGAGATTTTGGAGGCTCATTCCTCCGACCGCAGCACTCTTGATGAGTTGCATCGGATGACGGGAGACCGTGGAAGCTGGAAGCGAGCATATGATTTGTTTCAGCGTATCCGTCGCAAAAGTTTGGACGCAAATCGGCGTGGCGATACGAAGCTAGAGGTTGTGTTCGGATTCGAGGAAGCGTGTGCTAAGACGCTTTACAATCTTTCAGGAGAGTCTGCGCCGTTTGATGCAGATTCACCGTATTGGGTTATTCCGAACGTATTGGCAGCGGCTCGGTGTCTAGAGATTGATGAGCATGATATTATTACAGCAGTTATGGCCTAACTCGGTTGATCCAGCCAACGGCCCGTCAACTCATCATCGTTCAATCCACACTAGCCAAACCCATGCCACAGGTATTCCGAGGTTTCTTGGTCACCATTAGCCTACTAATTGTTCTCGATAGCCATGCGACACCTGAGGACTGGTCTCCATTTACAAATCGCAGGCTACCCCATCGGGTGAAGTGGTTGGAGTGGACCCCTCAAACGTCGGATGCGGCCCTGGAAACCGAGATTCGGGAGAAGGTTGGCTGGAAGTTCTTGCTGGGGACGACAGGAACAAATCGTCCAACTGCAACCGTGACGAAGCAGGGGAAGACTTGGAGGCTCTCGGTTAAATGGAACGGTCGGACACATCATGCCGTTGTTCCGGATGCGAGCGATTATCCGGAAGTCTAACTGGCCTCCACCGAAATCAACGGCGACCAGACCCCTGACTATATCCTGCGTTACGATCCCCATGGCTGCGGGCTCGCGGCAATTGGGCAGTCCGTGATCTTGGTCCTCTCAAGTAGCAACGGTCACCGTAGCCATGAGCTTTACCAGTTTGGCTTCGCCCACGACAGCCTAGTCCAGTTCAAACCCGGTGGACCATGGCATTGGGTGGTCACTGAAACGGTTTATCCTGGGGCCGCGGCGTCAAAGGATGGGCGCGACCACTCCTTTTGGGTTTACCGACTGTTCCGGATTGAAGGCGATTCGCTGAAGGCGGAACCCGTCGGTGTCGAGGGATTCCCCAAGTGGATCCAGTATCTCCTCCGTCCTAATCACTCGGAAACGACTCTGGTTTCAACAAAGGAAAAGCGGCTTCAGGAATTGAAGTTGCCAAGACCAAACCTAGTTAAAGGTCCGTTTTGAGAATACCCTCCCTATGGGCTGTTAATCTGCCTTTTGCGGCCTCAAGTCTGCTACTGCCCGAGGTGAGTGAACGTCTGCTCAAGGGCAGTGATCGATACCATGGCTCCTACCTATGATGGTAATCACTGGGGTGGTCGACAGAAGTTCGACCTAATCAGGGTGTCTACGACCAACAAACGACGCGGAGGAACAGGTTTGAGTTGCGGTCAGTCACCGGATCGAGTTTCTTGGGAGTTACCCTCCGCGTCAAAAAGCACATTCCTATCAGTTGGATCAAACACACCATCATCGTAGATATCTACTAATCCCATAAACATGAATCAGCCTCTCCTTTTGATACTTTACTTTTTGGCGGTAGGGGTGAATGCCCACGACTGGAGGGATCCGTCGCCTCACACAACGGGCTTTGTCCGAGTTGATGGGATTAGGCTGAACTATTTGGACTGGGGCGGGAAAGGTGAAGTGCTTCTGTTCATTCATGGTTGGGGCGGTAACGCTCATCATTTCGATGTTCTTGCTCCTCGGTTTACGAACACATTTCACTGCATTGCATTCACTCGTCGCGGCTCCGGGCAATCGGACAAACCGCAAACCGGCTACGATCCGGCAACTTGCACGGAAGAGGTGCGTGGATTCATGGATGGCCTCGGAATCACACGAGCATTCCTCGTTGGGCATTCCTATGGGGGTCAGATCATTAGCTTATTGGCCACTAGATATCCCAGCCGAGTTCAAGGCTTGATCTTTCTCGATGGAATCTTCGACTATTCCCCTCTAGAATACCAAGTATGGCAAAAGTTCTATGCTCTTTTCCCTTATCCTTCGGCGACCAGCACTGATCTAGCGAATATCAATTCCTACAGAGCATACGAACAGAAAGCGTGCTATGGAGGTAAACCGAGCACTCCTTTCTGGAATGATGCTCTGGAAGCGCAACTGCGGGACAACGTTCGAATCGTAGCTGATGGTTCAGTGCAACTCATAACGTCAACTGTGGAGCACGAACGATTTAGTAAAGAGGCATTGGATCCTGACCCACGTTGGCGACGTACCTTCCGGTCAATCCAATGTCCTTCTCTCGCGATCTCCAGTGAGCAACCTTGGTGGGATGTGATTTCCCCAGAGCGGTGGCCTAAAAACAAAACCGATGTCGACCTTGGTCCGTGGATCGCATATCAACAAGCCTGTTACAGGCAATACCGAGAAAATATTCGGAATGGAAAGTTGGTGATCCTGCCGCACGCTCATCACGACGCATTCAATCAGATGCCGGAAAAGGTAACCCGATTGATGTCTGACTTTTTCCAAAACACGAAGAGCAATCAGCCTTAAAACGGCAGTTGGAACAGATGGGTTTTTCTGCAAGTTGTTGAGTTATCTTCCGCGTCAAAAAGCAAATTCCTATCAGTTGGCTGAGCTAGGAGGTCTGGTATCCGGGGAGCGTCTGGCGTGGTTTTCGGAGTCCTGTGGCCCCGCTACCAGACCTAGGCGATGCAGCCCCGTAAAATGGGAGTTGACGAAGGAATCAATGTGGACTTTATTTGTCCACATTATGAAAACCGTAACCGTTCGAGATTTACGCAACTCCTTTTCCAGGCTTGAGGCGTGGCTTTTAGAGGGTGAGGACATCCGCATCGAAAAGCGGGGGCAGCCGATTGGCGTCCTGACGGCGTGGCGTCCCGAGGCCCTGACCCAGCCTGCCAAGCCAG
The DNA here is from genome assembly GCA_945898055.1 of Akkermansia muciniphila. Classification (GTDB taxonomy): domain Bacteria; phylum Verrucomicrobiota; class Verrucomicrobiia; order Limisphaerales; family UBA9464; genus SXXZ01. Next base: position 79,252 of record CAMDGV010000005.1, read on the forward strand.
ACTTTGCCGCCCGACGTCGTGCGATCTGGGGCAATCGTGTGTTTACGGATGCTGAAGTGGCCGCAATGCGGGCGGATGAACTTGAAGGGGAAGAAGGATGAGCTGTTTCCCTGACACTTCCTTCCTCTGTGCGCTGTATCGGACTCAGGTGAATTCGACTCGGGCCGATCACTTTATGGCTGGACTGAACGGCACGCTGGGAGTTTCCAGTCTGCTCTTGCTGGAGTTCCGGCAATCTGTGCGCCTGCAAATTCGCTTGCACCTCAACGACCGGACCAAGGGTTTTCCGCAAACCGAAGGGCAGCAAATGCTAAACGACCTCCAAATCGATTTGAATGCTGGACTTCTCACGACCATTCCCGTGGATTGGGCAGCCGTGCATCAGCGTGCTGAGGCTTTGAGCAGTGCCCACACTCTGGCTTCGGGGCATCGTCTGGCTGACATCCTTCACGTGGCCACCGCTCGCCATTTCGGAGTAACGGAGTTCCTCACTTTCGATGGGAACCAAAAAAAGCTCGCCGAGGCTGAAGGGCTTGTCGTGCCGGTGTGATTGGTGAGACTGCCATCCTGCTCCGGCTACGATGGCTGGTGGTCGTCCTTCTCGGTCTGCTATGGACTACAATAGGCGGTTGCGGCCTCGTTGGCGGAGCTTGATCATTTCGGTCCCTCCTCCTTTGCCGCAAAGGGGGCACCGAAGCTCAATAATGCCGTAAATGCTTTTGAAGACTTCCTTGGAGGTCAGGGCAAAATCATCAAGAACGCAGATGGCGATACGATTTTGATGCGGGGCGATAAGAAGATTCACTTTAATATCAAAAACCCGCACGGAGACAAACCCCATTTCCAACTTGAGCAACAAACTCCGGGTGAAAAATGAAAAGACGCCGGGCCGGAACACCGCTATTACTTCAAGGAGGACGGACAATGAAGTGGCAAGCCAACCCGAAAACGCTCGAACCCCGTAGCTTCGAGATCAAACATGATCCAGTTGTCGGCTTTTACCTTTATGTGTTTGAGCGTGGGAAGTGCATTCGAGACCCCCTTCAAGACACATTTGAGATAGCTGTCGAATCCGCACTGGAGGACTACGATGTGCCCGAGGACGCATGGAGCAAGGTGGAGGGACTGATCTGACCGAATAACGAGACTGCTTTGTTGCTGCTGACGCTGCTTTTTCGCTGAGCGGCTCGGCAATGGGGGCAGCTTCTGGGATAGTGACATCTGTCTTTCACCATTCAAATAAGCTAAATGGACACCACCGACACTAATGAAAGGCTCTACCTCGCCATGATTTGGGTGAAAGGCAGCGGGCAAGCGGAGAATAGAATGGTAGTTTATGCTCTCAGCCTTGCTGATGCCAGACAACATCTTGAAATCCGCCCCAAAAAGCAAATTTCTATCAGTTGTACTGGTCACCTATTTAGATGATAAAGTGGGATGCCTTACTAGGAAATAAGAATCAGTTTCAATAATATAATTACGCATAATGGCCATATCTTGATCATACGAACCTTTGCCATAAAGTTCATCCCATGGTTCTCTATTAGGGATAGTATCATCTAATTCCTTAGCCCCATTTCGGAGGCTTCGTGTAAATTTAAGCGTACTGGTACCTGTAACACTTTGTAAAACAATAAAACTTTGTCCTTTTTTACCCCAATATTTTTTGTGTTTGGCCACCACATCCCAAAATTCTTGGGGTGGAGCAAATTTTAATGTCATACTCATTGTTAAAATCAATCTATTGGGATTAGGGTCGTCCGATATCAATGGTGAATTACTATAATTTGTGTGATAAACTAGGATTACTGACGTCTGTTCTTCAATATGAGGCAATATATTTATCTCCCAATTATTATTTTGTTCTGCGGAATTTTGTGGGCCCGCTTGCCTTTGAGCCCAACTATATCCTACACGCATGCTCAAATGAAATTCGCTTTGGTGACTGTTACTATGCACGTAGGTTGTCACCTCATTAGACAAACCCAATTTGTGGAATTTATTGACATGATTTTCGAAAGCCGATCGAAAATCTGGAACATGTCCCATTTTAATTTTGTACGTTTTATAATGATACGTTACTGCCTGGCTAAATCCAGACAAATTTATGCCCGCAAGACATAGGACTAGGAGTAATTTTTTCATGTTGTTTATTTTTTATTTTAAATATCTTGAAATCCACCTCAAAAATCAAATTCATATCAGTAAAAATTCACAAATCTATGAACTTAAATCCAAACACACCCAAAATTTCTGTTCTGCCGATTTTCGACAAAGAATTTACATGTTGATGACCGTGGAGAAAAAGCTGCGGTTGAAACGTGGTAATGTATTCTTTAAATGCATCAAAACCTATATGTGTATGTTGGTCCCTCTCATGGACACCTCTAGGAGAATTATGAGCAATAAAAATATCAACTCCTGACATGTGGGTAATCGCAGAAAAGACATCCTTCTGCTCAAAAAGATGAAAACCTTTTGGCTTGTATTTCCAACAACCACAAAAACCGCCAAAAGCTGTCCCACCGCTAATTTTAACAACTCGGTGAAGGTCAACGATTGGTTGCGAAAACACTTCGCCACTGTCATGATTTCCCTTCACCGCATAAATTTTACTTGCATTAACTGTTTTAGCGATTTTAAGAATTGTTATATCAGATAAGTCGCCAAGAGATATCAATAAGTCAACATCGCAAGGATTAATCAAAGACGAAACCGCATCATCATCTGCTATTATTAATGCTTTCATTAAATAAATTAATAAATCCTGCTGAATTTATCAGCGAAGCGAAATCGTGTTTTGATATATAAATTCGATGGCCTTGCTCGTAGTGAAAGTTTCTTCCATCTTCCTCATAGACTGGTCGCGCGTCAGTGGTGGGGAGCCATTGCGGATGCACCATATTTGGTAATATTTTTGGACCGGGCTGTGCTGTCTCAGTATTTGTTTTCCGCTGTTCTCGTTGAACTAGTGCCGCAGCATCTTCTGTTTTATTTTGCGAATCTCTTAGTAACTTTAAAAACTGATAGTACAAATTTTCAAAATCTTGCGAGCGAATAATTTTATTAGTTGATTCAATAAAATCTTGATGAACGTCTTGTCGAAAGTCCATTTCTCACCCGCAATGTCCTGAACCTAATGTATCTCGCATCTTATCAAATTTACCTTGGACCATTACCTCCCACTTCTTTCCAACTTGAAAATTATTGTCAAATGTCTTTCCACCGACAATATTCTCAAGAAGTTCCACTTCAAGAGTGAGAGAGCAGTCGGCAACGTAAATAGGGACAGCTTGAACGAATGCAATTAACGGCTTTTTACTGCCTGGCTAAATCCAGACAAACTTATGCCCGCAAGACATAGGGCTAGGAGTAATTTTTTCATGTTGTTTATTTTTTATTTTAATGTAACTAATATATTTTAATATCGAATACATTCCATCTCCTCATTTAGTTTATTGTTTTATTTTAAATATCTTGAACTCCGCCTCAAAAAGCAAATTCCTATCAGTTTCCATCAATCTCCCGGTTTTAAGTCACGCGACCTCACCCTCTCTCGCCCTGAAACCTGTCAAATCTTTGGATACAAATAAGGAGCACGATAGGGGCGCGATAAAAGTGCACTCGCAGCGGCATCTCCCACAATCTGCTCGTTTGCTCCGTCCCACTGGATGCTCCGTCCGACTTTAAGCGAGATCATTCCCAGCAGGGGCAAAACTGAAGAGCGATGAGCTAGCTCAATCCCCGCTGCTGGTGATCTCTTCGACTCAATGGAATCCAGAAAATCAGCCCAAAGGATCTTTAGATTGTGACCCTCTGGTTGCTGCAACTGCGATGACTCGTGCACCTGCAGATCACTGTCACGGTTCGGATAAAACGTCCATCCATCCTGCCACCCGATGTGCAGTGTTCCTTTCGTTCCGTAGAAATAGGCTCCAATCCGATGTTTTTCAGCGTTGTTTTCAGCAAAGCGCCGATGCTCCCAAATACAGGTAAACTTCTCAAAATCATAGACGGCAACCTGATGATCCGGAGCATCACTGGTTTGCTCTAACTCGGTTAAAACTGGGGCGCCAGCGATTTGACGTCCACCGGTGCTGTAAACCCTTTTGGGATATTTCTCCTCGGTCCACATCAATACTTGATCCAGCCAATGGACACCCCAATCCCCGAGAGTCCCATTGGCGTAATCGAGAAAATTCCGCCAACCGCCGGGATGCAACTTGCCGTTGAACGGTCGTTTTGGTGCCGGTCCACACCACATGTCCCAATTCATTCCCTCGGACGGTTCGCTATTCCGTTGCGGTTTTTCAACGCCTCCACCGCTGTGGGCAAATATCCGAACCATGCCTACTTCGCCAACCGCTCTAGATTTTAGAAACTTCATGGCATTGACATGGTGTGGGCCCAATCGCCGATGCAGCCCTACCTGAACTATCCGACCACTCTCCCTCGACGCCTTCAGCATAGCCCGACTCTCGTTCACGGTGTGTCCGGTCGGTTTCTCCACGAACACATGCGAACCCGACTTAAGCGCCGCCAGAGTTTGCAAGGCATGCCAATGGTCCGGCGTCGCAATAATCACAATCTCTGGTTTCTCTTTCTCTAATAGTTCGCGGTAATCAAGGTAGGTCTTGGGCGTATCTCCATTCAAATCAGTAACTTGATCCGCTGCCACTTCAAGTGCGGACGCATCGACGTCGCAGAGCGCGACCACTTTGCACTGACCTGAGGCAATCGCTTCCTTCAAAACGGTCTTGCCCCACCACCCACTGCCCACGAGTGCGATCCTCCATTTGCGACCCGGCTTCTGCGCCAGAACGAAGGGCGCTTGCACCAGAATTCCTGCATTCGCTGCTACCTGTAGAAAAGTTCGTCGATTCATAAGTTCAAAGTCTCAATCTTCCCAAATTTATTTTGCCGCAGACAGACGAAGATCCAAACAAGCCACGTCTCCCCGCGAGTTACGGCAATACAACAGCCCATTAGCCAACACCGGCACAGTCCAACACTTGCCTCCCAGTACTTGGGCACGCGCGGTTGGCTTGAAACCATCGGGTGACGCCGGAGCAATACTCAACTCCCCCTTCTCGCCCATCAAAATCATCCGCCCTCCCGCCATCATCATCGCCCGACACCCCAAATCGGGGTTAGCCCATTTCTCCGTTCCGCTGGCCAACTCAACGCACTTTAGCACCGGTTTATCTGTCGTATCACCGTCCACTCCATAAAGATAACCCATCAAATGGACCGCAGCATTCATTTGCGTACGAAGCACTTTGTTCTTCCAAGCGATCTCTGGTTCAGCGCCCGTGCCGGGTTGAATCAAGACCGAGCCTTTTCCGTAACCCGACGAGAGAAATAATCTGCCCTCGGCAATCACTGGATCAGCCGCATTCACCCCGTACTGGGTTAGCCACTTTATCCGCCACAGTTCCTTGCCTGTGATCACATCCACCCCGACATAACCTCGCCCGGAGCCGATTAAGACCTGCGTCCCAGTCCCGTATGACCAAGGTAAAGGAGTCGTGTAACCCGCCTCGCCCGTGGAGGACTGCCACACGGTTTTACCCGTGGATTTCTCAAGAGCTAAACCTGCTTCCCCGACATTCAAAAACACTCGAGTCCCCAAAACCAAAGGGGATCCAGCAAAACCCCAACTTGGCAACCTCGCTCCGGTGTCGCGTTGCACATTGCGGGTCCAAACCACCTGGCCACTGATCCTTTCAAAACAAAAAACATCGCCCCATCGACTCAACGTATAAACACGATCCCCTGACACCGTCGGCGTCCCCGTGGTTCCCCCCTCAAAATACTTATCGCCGAGGTCTGAAGAATAGCTGTGCTTCCATAAGGTCTTACCCGTCGCTGCCTCTAACGCAAAAACCGTGTCGGTGTTATCCGCATTTCCCATGGTAAACACCTGCCCATTGGACACTGTAAATGAAGAAAATCCGGCTCCGACTTGGGCCTTCCACAAAATGGGAGGACCTGAGTCAGGCCATCGATCGGACCAATTTTGCTCTGCCGATACCCCGTTACGTTCTTCTCCACGCCACTGAGGCCAATCTGCTGCCTTCAATTCAGACACTCCACCGAATTTCAGTTGGATAAAAAGAAAAAAGCACACCGCCCAGAAGCCGTAGGTCAACCTTGAAGAAAGCGTCGGGAGCATAGAACTTAATCGTTCAATTGAAGTGCGGGGATTTTAGTTGAGGCGACCCAGAAAGAGAAAGCGCTGCTTTCAATAAATGACAGAACTTTCCCGAAAGAAAACGGACTTTAGAACACTGGAAGTCGCTTCGATCGCTGATTGACTCTCGGTGCTAGTTTATCCCAGCCCCATCGTTGTCGGATCCCTCGTCCAATTCCGTCCTTCGTAGGAGACCGGTGGATTCGAAAGTGTTGAGCAAAGACGAGTCGCTCTTCAGGCGGGCGATTAGCGACCCACGAAATGACGCGGACGCAAACAGGCGACTTAAAGACTAGGTTCGTCGATGGCATGAGTTGGGGCTTCGGTTTTCAAGTCGTTAAACAGCCTCAGGGCGTCACAGGAGCGACTGCTGCCGGGACATTCGGCCATAGAGGTGCCTTCGCCACGCAAAGTTGGGCAGACCCAAGCAGCAATTTGATCATGGCATTGATGATCCAGAGAGCCGGCTTCCCCAACGGAGATAATTCGCTGGTCCGACAGGTTTTTCAGAACGCAGCCGAGGCCGCGATTGTAAAATAATAAGACTGCACTTGTTCAGTCGATGCCTTGGAGATTTCTGCTCAGATCTTCGATGAGCGCTTCGAGAGTTGGGAGGTGTCGAACAGATTCGCTTGTGACTCGACCAAAGCCCGTGCCGTAGGCGGGGCCGTTGGCGATAGAAAACTGGATTCGAGCTCCTTGAATTTGTTCACGACACCGATCGATCACTCCGGCAGGTGAGCCATCCACCTCGTATTTCCATCCACCAATAATGGCATTGGGAAACTGATCGCGCAGCAGATTAATCAGTTTTGGCGTCGGTACTAGTTCGGCTAAAAGCGGGCCGTTTCGGGTGCTTAATTTGCCGGCATGGATGGGAATAAGGTCGCCGGATTTTGGGTCTCGAAAGAAGGTCTTTCCAAAGGTGAAATCACTCACTGCGGCCGCATGAAAAACGCGGATAGGATCGCTACAAGCTAGGCTGGTTAAATGGGAGGCCAGATTATCGACGGAAGAAAATGGGAGAATTTTCACTGCAGCCACGGGCAGTTGGGCCGTGGCCATTTCCCCACGTAAGAGAAGGACGTCGTGTCCGAGGGTTGCCAAATGATTTGCTAATCGAGTACCGAGAGTTCCTGTGGATTGGTTGGTCAATCTGCGGACTTGATCCAGCGGTTCACAGGTGGGACCAGCGGTAATGAGGCAACGCACGCGGCGAGTAAAGTCTTGGGGAGAGGGATTGCCAAGCGCCGGTTCGCAATCCGCTCGGTCAGATCAAGATGCTTGATCTTATTATAATGCACGGCGCAGTTCTCCAGCATAGCCGGTCATCTCGAGAAAAGCGCGACCAATGACTCGCCCGGTTTGATCGAGAACTTCACAGGCACCTTCCCAGTAAGGAATCCCGCTGAGGCCTCCAGATATTTCCTGATCGGCGGCGAGCGGTCTGAGTCGGAGGGAGCGCGGCGGTCCGCCAAGGGGATTCGGGGCGGTGATAAGCACGCGAGAGGGATAAGAGGCCCCAGTTCGAGGGCTTTTCCAAACGGCTTCCGTTGCCCACTGAAAGGCTTCAGGCCCCCACTGTTGCACGGTACCCTGTGGATCGATCCACGCCAGAGTAGAGAAAGGATCGGTGGAACCATCTGATCGTCTCATTCGATAGGACATAAGCTCGTTTCCATCATCTAATTGGATACAGGTCCAATCCCAGCCGACTTGATGCGCCCCCAATTGGCTACTGCTGATTTCGTGATCCAGCCAAGCGATACCGGTAATGTTGCGCGGTTTACCCTTAAGAGTAAGGATTCCAGTGAGGTTGAGGCGGGGCCAAGTAAGGTAGTGGCTGGAAGCGGCGGGTTCAGCGGCTTTGCGTGAAACTCCATTAGTACCGAAGAAGACTAAAGGTTTTCTCGGAGTCAGAATGAAGTTCCAAGAAGCGTCAGAGTGGATGCTACCTTCAAGAAGGATTGAAGTTTGTGGGAGGGTGTTAGTGAGTAAATCGAGTCGGTTTTCTTTAACCGGATTGGAGATCTGTAACCTCCAGTTTCCATTACGAACATGAAGATTTGAGGTGGAAGCTGAGGCATCCCAACCACGGCGATTGAGTCGTTCTTCTTGAAGGAATTGTCCGGTCTGAATATCGAGGAGAGCCATCTGAGCCAGATGGATTTCATCGGAAGCAAAAAAGGCGTCTGAGTTGGTTAGGGAGGCACCACGAGGCGAGAGGGCGCGTCGGAAGAAAGTGGATTGAAAACCGAAGCGTCCACCATCGTCGGCCCGAAGATGTCCGGTGACATACCACCATTCGATAGCGAAGTCAGGATGACTGCCATGATCTTTTGGGAAGGTGAAAATCCGACCGGGCTGCGGGAGAGTCGGGAAAGTTGACAAATCGGCAGCTACTAAAAAGGAGCCGACAAGGCAGAAAAACGGGAGGAGATGAGGGAAACGAGAGAGGTTCATTCTTGACGTTCTGCGGGTAGATCAGAACACCAGCGTCCGACACCCCAACCGGTGAGCGCAGCCATACCGATAACCAAAGCGGCGAGCGCACCGAGCCAAGAGACTGGGACATCGGTTTCTAGAGTCCAACCGAAGGTTTGCAGATTAACCCGGTGAATGAGAAGCCAACCGAGAGCGAGACTAGCGATTAAGCCAGCGGCGACCCCGATGGCTGCGGTGAGGATCCCTTCAATGGCAGCGGCAAGAGCCAATTCGCCGGGTCGAACCCCGAGAGCGCGAAGAACAGTAAGGTCGGCGCGACGTTCCCAGAGAAGGCTAGCGAGAGAAAATCCAAGGCCAACGACCGAAATCAGGATGCCGATGAGTTCGAGAGCGTGAGTGATAGCGAAGGTCTGTTGAAAGATTCGTAGGGCTTCAGCACGTAAATGGGGGTTAGTAAAGACAGCTAATCCGGGATAAGCTGTCCGCCAATGGGAACGCAGAGCATCGGCATCGGCGCCTGTCCGTAGTTTAATGATAAGACTGGTCGCTTGAGAGTCTTCGAACCAACGCTCGAAGTGTTCACGTTGAACCACAAGCGATCCACGTTCATTGCCGTAATCGGAAAAAATCCCAGCAATTTTCAGGTGTTTCGGCCCAGTTGGAGTGGGTAGAGTCAGGGAATCGCCACGGTGTAATTGGAAGCGATGGGAGAAACTTTCACTGGCTATGGCAAGCGAATCGTTAATGGCAGGATCCCAGAGGGTATTGTCGGTGGGTTCTTCACGCCAAGCGATGCGAGAATAGGAGCGCATGAAGGCTGGATTCCCTCCCATGAGAAGAGTGCTACCGCCGGGAAGTTGAACCTCGGCCACTTGAACCACATTGGCATCAAGAACAGACGGATGAGCGATCAGGGCGCGCCAAGTTTCTGGCCGGATATGATTTTGGGTCGAGGCGCTTTGAGCTCCATCGCTGGAAAGATAGAGATCGGCCATGAAAGTACGTTCGATCCATCCGCGCAGAGTGGTATCAAAACTGCCCACAAGAATCGCCATTCCGGCGGTCATAGCGATGGCGCAAACGAGGCCGGCAATAGCGAGACGATGACGTCCCGTAGGATGTCGAAGATGACTGAGAGCGAGACGAAAGGGAGCAGAAAATTGGGCGAGTGGACGAAGCAGTTGAGCGGCGAGAGGCGGCAGTAGACCGGCCGCGAATCCGGCCGAAAGCAGCCAGCAAAGAGCGGTCAGGTAAGCGGCCAAAGAAATTCGAGCCCCTCCGTTTAATCGAAGAGGGGGGAGGAGGCAGAGGAACGCGCCAGTGAGGGCGAGGAGAACCGCAGTGGGCAGAAGCCATCGACTTTGCGGCGTGGGTATGGCCGAGCGGCCTCGACCGAGCAGTTGAGCTGGGGGAGTTGATGCGGCCTGTCGAGCGGGCCACCAACCCGCGAGAATACTACTGAGCACAGCGATAAGGAGAGCAACGGCCGCTTCGTCGAATTCAAGAGCCGCTGCCCGAGCGGAGTTAGTGTAATATAAAGCATTCACCGTTTGACCCACGACCCGCACTGCGGCTTGAGCACCCGCCCAACCGAGCAGCAGACCCGTTGCCCCTCCCACCAACCCGAGAACAGCTGCCTCCAGTAACCAAGCGCGGTGAATGGCGGAGTTGGTGACGCCTAGCGCTCGAAGAATGGCGATTTCTTCACGACGCCGAATAACCGCTCCATCGAGGGCTTGAACCACGAGGTAGAGTCCGACCACCAAAGCAAGAAGAGAAAGGACGGTGAGATTAAGTTGAAATGCGAGAGTCATGATAGCGGCGCTGTCGCGTCGACCCGAAGGGGTACTGACTGTCCAGCGATCACCTGCGAGTCGCACAAGTTCTAATCGAAGTTTTTCCCATCGATGCGAACGATCTGGTCCATCAGGAAGGACGAATTCCACTCGATCCAATCGTCCGGTTCTCCCGGTAAGCGTTTGGAGGGCAGGCAGGTCCATGATTAGCAGCGAGTCAGGAGGGGTTGGGCGAGCGGGATCGGTGGGAATAAAGCCAGCAATATGCAGCAGGTGAATCTGTTCATTGATCACCAGTTCGAGAGTCGACCCAATGGCCAGATTCTGTTTGAGAACGAACCGTGCTGTTACGAAGACTGCATGAGGATCGCTGAGGCGTCCCCAAGAATCGGCGAGAGTGACTGCAGTAGAGCCTTGGGCTAAGGCCTTTTGTTGTTCGAACCAGGTTTGATTGGCAGATCGAGCCGAAGGTAGATTTTGAACAGCGACCAGATCGACCCCGAGGATTTGGAATGTCTCACGAGAACCGATGGAACCGGCATTGCTTGGAGAGGATGGACGGGTGGCCGTTGTTTCGAGGACGGCGACGATATGAACAGGAGTGGCAGCGAAGGTGGTGCGAAGCTCCGCGAGAGTTTGTTCTGGTAGACTTCCCGCCGGGGCAGAAATCAGACCGTCACTTTCGGCGGTCAGGATATCGGTGAAGTTTTGGAAGCTAGAAACTGCGGCCCGATTCGCGAGGCGGATGGAGAAATAGACCGCAACCCCGAGGGCTAAAATGATGACGAGGAGCAGAGATGAAACGGGGGCGAGACGAATATGGCGCCACGAGAAACGACACCAAAGAAGGCGTTGAAGGCCTGACATCATGAGGACCTAGAAAATGGGTTAATTTCCTTAAAAATCAGACCATCGAGTAGACGGATTTCTCGGTGGCAAATGGCGGCGGCGGCGGGGCTATGAGTTACTAGGACCAAGGCGGTGCGGGTTTCTTCGCTGACTTCACGGAGAAGTTCCAAGACTGAAGCCCCATTTTTAGAATCGAGATTACCGGTCGGCTCATCGGCGAGGAGTAATCGAGGTTTGTGAGCAATAGCCCGCGCGATAGAGACTCGTTGCATTTCGCCGCCGGAGAGTTCACCTGGAAAGGCATTCGCTCGATGACTGACTCCGACGCGATCAAGGAGTTGATTGACTCGATTGATCCGTTCAGCGGCGGGGACCTGATTGAGTTGCAGAGGAAATTCGATATTTTCGGCAGCCGTCAGAGTTGGAAGCAGGTGAAAGAACTGGAAGATTGTACCGAAACTAGTTCGGCGCAGTGCGGTGAGATCCGAGTTATTTAGCGAGGTAATATCTCTTCCATCGAACTCAATGAGACCGGAGTCGGGACGATCGACGCCTCCCAGAAGATTGAGGAGCGTGGTTTTGCCGGAGCCAGAGGGACCCGTTAAAGCGAGCCGCTCGCCGGCTACGATATCGAGAGAGATTCCGGCCAGAATTGTCCGAGAGCCATAGGCTTTCCGGACATTACGAATTCGGAGAATGGGTCGAAGAGAATCAGACACTTAGGCAAGGACACTACTCTAGAACCGGATAAATCAAACTTAAGAAGAAAGGTGTTTTCCCAAAGCAAAATTTGAAGAGGCTTTAAATTTAGACCGTGAGTCGATCGAGTCGGCCCGTGCTGTCACCGAATCGTTCTGCCGGTGCTCCCATTCGATCAAGTAGAGAGAGAAACAGATTGGCCATCGGCGTATTCTTAGGATAGCGCAGGTGCCGCCCTGAACTCAGAGTGCCCCCGCCTCCACCGGCCAGTAAGACAGGCAAATCATGATGGGCATGCGACATACCGTCTTCGATCGCGCTTCCATAAACGATCATCGAATTATCCAGTAAATTCGATCCATCAGCCTCCTGAGTTTCCTTCAATTGCTTAAGCCAAGCTGCGAACAACTGCATATGCAACAGGTTGATCTTGGCGATCTTCATTTTCTTCTCGGGATTATTTTCGTGATGAGAGAGGTCATGATGCCCTTCCTTAACCCCGATGTCTGGATAAGGACGATTACTTCCGTCGTGGGCCATAACGAAAGTGCCGATCCGAGTGCTATCGGTGCGGAAGGCCAAGGTCATAATGTCGAACATTAATTTGGCGTGTTCCTCAAACCGTGCTGGAACCCCTTGAGGGCGAGTTTCGTCAGGAAGTTCGCGCCCAACTTTATCGGAGAGAGCGATACGACGTTCGACATCACGAACTGCGGTCATGTATTCGTCGAGTTTGCGTTGGTCATTTCGGCCAAGACGCGACTGAAGGCGTTTTGCATCTTCGAGGACGAAATCGAGAATGCTTGAGCGACGGGCGGCTTTGCGGGCGCGCATTTCGGCGGTCTCGCCTGGGTCGCCCTGAACAAAGAGTCGTTCAAAGGCTAGCTTGGGATCAACCTCTGGCGGCATCGGCGATGCGGGCCCTCTCCAAGCGATATTAAAAGAGTAAGCGCAGCTGTAACCTGAGTCGCATTGACCCGAAAGTTGACCGCGATCAGTGCCCAACTCGAGCGAGGGGAAAAGAGTTTTATTACCGACCCGCTGGGCAGCGTATTGATCCACCGAAACACCCACTTGAATGTCCGCCCCTTGGGTTTTGCGAGCCTGCATCGCTGTGAGGAAAGTGGCTGAAGCTCTCGCATGATCCCCAGCACCATCTCCGTTGGGTCGCGCTTTATCATGAGCCAAGCCGCTCAGCACGGTAATTTCTTTGCGGAGTGAGGACAGAGGTTGAAGCGTCGCGGGAAGGTCGAAAACTGCCCCCTCTTGAGTCGGGGTCCAGTCTGCCATCATTGCTCCATTAGGAATGTAAACATAAGCCATCCGCAGAGGCGGCTTCCCAATTTCAGAGGTCTTTCCTGATTGAGCCGCCAGTAAGCGAGACACAGGTGCAGATGCGAGCCAAGGCAAGGCGACTGCCGTGCCCAAACCGCGAAGAAAACTGCGACGTGGAAGAGAGTCAAAGTGTTTCATAAAGTGCGAGTAGTTGAGGCGACGTTTGGGTGACAATAGATTGGAAACCAATCAACTCAAGCCGTGTTTCTCAAAAGTCTCTCTAATCTTTTTAAAGAGTGTTTTCCAGCTTCCACCGCGCCCAGTTCAACGCCACTGTTTGGGATGATTCAACCATTAATTCGTTGGGGTATTTTGGGAACCGCTAACATTGCCCGAAAAAATTGGCAGGCGATTCAGAACTCAGGCAATTCTGTGCTCACCGCTGTCGCCAGTCGAGACGCCGCACGAAGTCGACGCTTTATTGAGGAATGTCAATCGGAGGTACCCCTGTCCGTGGTGCCCACGGCGTATGGCAGTTATGAATCCCTTCTGGCTTCGCCCGAAGTGGACGCAGTCTACATTCCGCTTCCGACGGGTGTCCGGTGTGACTGGGTATTGCGCGCTGCGGAAGCTGGGAAACATGTACTTTGCGAAAAACCGTGTGCGCCCAATTTATCAGACCTGCAGCGAATGACCGCAGCGTGTCGTCGTCAGCGGGTGCAATTTATGGATGGGGTGATGTTCGTGCATGGCCTTCGGTTGCAACGGATTAAAGAAGTCCTTAAAGAGACCACCTCGATTGGGGAAATTCGGCGAATTACCACACAGTTTAGTTTCCGTGGGGATGCTGGTTTTTTCTCTGACAATATGCGTGCCAATAGTGCCCTAGAACCCCAGGGATGCGTCGGTGATCTAGGGTGGTATTCCTTGGTTTTCACTTTAGAAACCTTGGGCGGTCAGATGCCACGCGAAGTCAGTGCGCGACTTCATTCTGAGTTTAGGCATCCGCAAAGTCCTGCGGCGATTCCGACGGAGTTTTCTGGCGAATTACGCTTCGACAAGGGGGTGTCCGCGAGCTTTTATTCCTCGTTCATTACCGAGAATCAGCAGTGGGCGAGTATTAGCGGAACCCGCGGCCATTTACACGTCGCTGACTTCGTGCTGCCTTTTAGTGGAGAGCACAGCAGTTTTGAGATTTACCAACCCGATTTTAAGGTTCAAGGATGTCACTTCGTTATGGAACCGCGTCGTCGTACAGAAACGATGGTGGAGTCGTCGAACAATGCTGCGTCGGCCCAAGAGACCCAGATGATCCGAGCTTTTGCGAATCAGGTAAATTTGGGCACTTTGAATCTCGAATGGCCCGAGCGCGCCTTGAAGGTTCAACGCTTATTGGACGCCTGCTTGGAATCAGCTAACCAAGGAGGGGTGCCAGTACTAACGAGTTGACGGCCCGTTACTAAGATCAATATTGCCGGTCTGAATTTTTTAAAGATTTTTGACGGGTCAAAGCTACCACGAAAAATTCCACGTGATTCACAGTTGACAGAGAGGAGTCATCGGGTGTTGTTAAGTAAGTAATTCCTCCAAACACGTGATCACTCTTTTAGGTCCTAAACCAACGGCTAGCGGCTTCTGCGACGGATTATCCCGTCGTGGATTTCTGCGGGTGGGCACTTTAGGGCTCGGTGGGTTAACTCTACCCCAGCTTTTGAAGGCGGAGACGGCGTCTGGATTGCGGCCTAACGGGCGTCACAAGGCAGTTATCCAGATCTTTTTACCTGGGGGACCGAGCCATCAGGATATGTTTGATTTGAAGTTGGATGCGCCGGCAGAGATTCGGGGGGAGTTCAAGCCAATTTCCACCAATGTCCCCGGGATCCAAATTTGCGAGCACCTGCCGCGGTTAGCTCGGATGATGGATAAGTTTACGGTCATTCGCTCGATGGTAGGGATGGAAGATCGACATGAAGCTTTTCAGACCTACACCGGCCGGTTGAATCGAAACCAACCCCCCGGCGGATGGCCAGCGATGGGAGCGTTATTGGGGCGATTGCAAGGTTCGGGCGATCCGGCGATTCCTTCTTATGTGGGCTTAGCACCCAAGATGGGTCATGTACCGTGGTCCGACAACGGTGTCGCCGGTTATTTAGGAACGGCGTTTGCACCTTTTGAAATCAACAAGGGCGGCGGCAAAGACGATATGATTTTGGGAGGGATCAGTTTGGATCGATTGGCTGATAGGCGAGCCTTGCTCGGTTCGATGGATACCTTTCGGCGCGCCGTCGATTCGAGCGGACAGATGGCCGGATTGGACGCTTACACCCAGCAGGCGTTTGGTATTCTAACCTCCAGCAAGCTTGTCTCAGCGTTAGATTTAAAGAACGAAGACCAAAAGATTTTGGCACGTTATGGCAAGGGAGACGCAAAAAACCGAGATGATGGTGCGCCGAAATTGATGGAGCATTTCTTGGTCGCGCGCCGTTTGGTGGAAGCGGGAGCACGCTGTGTTACGCTCGCCTTCAGTCGTTGGGATCATCACGGAGACAACTTTGGTGCTTTGCGTCAAGATCTGCCCCTGTTTGATCAGGGATTAAGTGCGCTCATCGCCGATTTGCATGAGCGTGGACTGGATCGAGATGTGACGGTAATGGTCGCCGGCGAGTTTGGACGAACTCCGACCATTAACAAGGACGGTGGTCGCGATCATTGGCCGAGAGTTGGGTTTGCATTGTTAGCCGGAGGTGGATTGAGGCACGGGCAGGTAATTGGTTCGACAGATCGTCTGGGAGGTGAAGCGGATTCGCGCCCGACGACCTTTGGTGAAGTACACGCCACCGTCTATCATGCACTCGGCCTTGATGTGAATAAGGTGACAGTTCCGGATCTGGGAGGGCGCCCCCAATTTCTGGTGGATCCGGGAGTGCAACCGATGAAGGAACTCGTCGGATAACCTAAGAGAAACGAGTCGATAATATGCTGACAATTCCAGGCCCTTCGAGCCGATTTTGCGACGGATTTTCGCGGCGAAATTTTCTGCGTATTGGTGCGCTGGGAATGGGGGGAATTGCTTTGCCTGATCTTTTACGGGCCGAGGCAGCCTCTGGGGTGCGATCAGGGCACAAAGCGGTCATTATGATTTATCTGCCGGGTGGTCCGCCCCATCAGGATACTTTTGACCTAAAACCAGATGCGCCTGCGGAAATCCGTGGCGAGTTTAAGTCAATCTCCACCTCGGTCCCGGGTTTTCGGGTCTGTGAACATCTCCCCTTATTAGCCAAAGTGGCCCATCGATATTCGGTGATCCGCTCCATTAGCGATGCGGTTGATGATCATTCCGATTTTATGTGTCAGACAGGGCGACGAAAGGGGAATCAACCCCCTGGCGGATGGCCCACCTTTGGCGCGTGTGTTTCGAGAGTCTTAGGTCCCGCCGATCCTGGGGTGCCCGCTTTCGTAGGACTTCAACCGCGGATGAAGCATCCCGGATACAATGATGCGAAGGTGGGCTTTGCTGGGGTTGCGCATGATGCCTTTCGCCCCTCCGCCGATGCCAAGTCGGATATGATTTTAAATGGTATCACCACCGAACGATTAGCAGATCGGCGGGCTTTATTGACTTCCTTTGATCGCTTCCGTCGGGACGTGGATTCCAGCGGATTGATGTCGGGCTTAGACGGCTTTAACGACCAAGCGTTTGGGATGTTGACCTCTAGTCGGCTCTTGGAGGCTTTGAATGTAGAGAAAGAATCAGCTTCGTTGCGGGCGAGGTACGGCAAGGGTGATGATAAAATCCACGGTGACGCCGCGCCGATGTTGAACGAACAGTTCCTAGTAGCCCGTCGATTAGTGGAAGCTGGGGCACGGTTTGTGACGGTGGCCTATGGCTTTTGGGATTATCATGGCAATAATTTTGGGAATGCTCGCAACGATCTCCCCCTGCTGGATCAAGCACTTAGTGCTTTGATCGAAGACCTTCATGATCGAGGCCTCGACAAGGATGTCAGTGTGGTAACTTGGGGCGAGTTTGGACGCTCTCCGACGATCAACAAAGACGGAGGGAGGGATCATTGGCCGCGTGCCAGTTGTGCAGTGGTTGCGGGTGGTGGAATGAAGGTGGGGCAGGTGATCGGAGCGACTGATCGATTGGGCGGTGAACCTTCGGAACGACCCGTCCAATTCGGTGAAGTTTTTGCAACTCTCTACCGTAATTTAGGAGTAGATGTGAATCAGGTGACCGTACCAGATTTAACTGGTCGCCCTCAGTTTTTAGTGCCGGATGGCTGTCAACCGATGAAGGAACTCGTAGGATGAATTTAATTTTTAACTGTCAGCCCGGCATCGTGGCGAATGCGCGAAATAAAAGCCATTTTCGCTATTTCCAAAGCGGTGTAAGCGCTGTGGTGCTCACTTTGGCCGCCTTTTCTTGGGGGGCATTAGACATCATCGGAGCGCCACTTTCCATTCACTATCGCACGGGGGCCACCCAATTGGTGTTGGGATCAAGCGATGCGGGGCAGCAAATGCTGGCACTGGATGAGGTGGACCGAGATGTAACGCGGAAGGTTCAATGGACCTCGCAACCCGAGGGGATCGTTCGAATTGATCGAACTGGGCGGGTTTCGGTTGTGGCAAATGGAACGGCGGTTTTGCGCGCGACAACCACTAACGGAGTGACAGCTGAATTTCCGGTGCGAGTCGAACACGCTGAAGAACCGGCTCCGATCCATTTTGCCAATCAGATTGTGCCGATTTTCACCAAGAACGGTTGTAATGGCGGCGGGTGTCATGGGAAAGCAGCAGGCCAGAACGGCTTTCGTTTGTCTTTGTTGGGTTTTGAGCCTGAGGAAGATTATGAGCACTTAGTTCGAGAAGCGCGGGGGCGTCGTTTATTTCCAGCGGACCCAGCACGAAGTCTTTTGATCACCAAAGGCGCCGCAGTCTTGCCGCACGGGGGCGGGAAGCGATTGGAATTGGGGTCCGATGACTGCGATCGCTTGATCCGTTGGATCGGGCAAGGGATGCCGATGGGACTGACAAATGCGCCGACGGTGAGTCGTGTGGAGGTTTATCCGGCAGCGAGAACGCTGGCGGTCGATAGTGAGCAACAGTTGGTGATTACCGCACACTACTCGGATGGAACAACGGAAGATGTGACCCGCAGTGCCTTGTTTGAGCCGAACGACAAGGATATGGCCGCCACCGACAGTGAGGGACGCGTCCGAGTGTTTAGTCTACCGGGTGAGTTTGCGGTAATGGTCCGGTATCAAGCTAAAGTAGCGACCTTTCGCGCAACTATTCCACTCGGAGCGCCGGTGGAGTCTTTGCCGGTGGCTCGCTCCTTCGTTGACGAT
Source organism: Akkermansia muciniphila (assembly GCA_945898055.1). GTDB lineage: Bacteria > Verrucomicrobiota > Verrucomicrobiia > Limisphaerales > UBA9464 > SXXZ01. The sequence continues at coordinate 97,863 of CAMDGV010000005.1, forward strand.
CTCATTTTTAAGCAACTAAAGAAGGTCGGAATGCCGCCAAGCGAGATATCAGATGATGCGACGTTTCTGCGTCGGGTCACTTTAGATATTGCTGGACGTCTTCCCACAGCGGAAGAGGTTCGCTCCTTTTCGATTTCATCCGCGTCAAACCGCCGCGACGCCGTCATCGAGCGATTGTTAGCCTCACCAAGTTATGCCGATTACTTTGCAAATAAATGGGCAGCGTTGCTTCGTAACAAACGGTCTGATGCAAAACAAGCCCGAGGAACCGTCGCCTTTCACGCTTGGATCCGCGATAGTTTGAGTGCGAATAAACCGTACGATCAGTTTGTGAATCAGATCCTCACCGCTTCTGGTGATATGATCGAGAATCCTCCCGTCGCTTGGTATCGCCAAGTGCGCACCATGCAGACCCAATTAGAGGACGTCTCTCAACTCTTCCTCGGTCAACGAATGCAGTGCGCCCAGTGTCATCATCATCCCTACGAAAAGTGGAGTCAGACGGATTACTGGAGTTTCGGGGCGGCTTTTTCTCAGGTAGCTTACAAGACGGGTTCACAGCCTGGGGAAGACGTGATCGTACATCGTCGGGGTGAAGCAAAAGCGACCAATAAAAAGAATGGGCAGATGGTCAAGGCAGCGGCTCTCGCTGAACCGGCTTTCAAAATATCAAACGACGATGATCCTCGTCAGTTTCTGGCTGATTGGATGACTTCACCAAAGAATCCTTGGTTTGCAAAGGCGGTGGTTAATCGGTACTGGAAACATTTTTTTGGACGCGGACTGGTGGATCCTGAGGACGACATGCGCGATACCAATCCGCCGACGCATCCAGAACTTTTAGACGCGCTCGCTACGCGATTTGTGGAGAGCGGTTTTGATTTAAAGGAACTAGTCCGGACGCTGACGCAGAGCACCACTTATCAGTTGAGTGCTGAGCCTAATGCCTATAATGGGCGCGATCGGCATCAATTCTCTCGTTTTTATCCACGTCGATTGCCCGCCGAAGTGCTTTTTGATTCAGTCAACGGCATTACCGGAAGTCAGAGCCAGTTTGAAGGGCTTCCACCAGGAACCCGAGCCATTTGCTTGCCAGATAATAGCTTCAATGCCAGCAGTTATTTCCTAACGGTCTTTGGGCGACCGGAAGGCAGCAGTGCCTGTGAATGTGAGCGGAGTATGGGAGCATCGTTGAGTCAGAGTCTGCACCTGCTGAATTCAAAGGATATTCAAACCAAGCTCGGTTCCGATACATCACGTCCAGCTCGATTGGCTGTCGATACTCGGACAGATGAGACCAAACTCGATGAACTCTATGCACTCGCCTTCGGTCGGGTACCGACTTCAGCGGAAGCAGCTTTGTCGACGGCCTACGTTGCTAAGAAGTTAGCGGCTCTCAAAGTTACTGACTCAAAGGAATTAGACGCTGCCCGAACCAAGGTACGTCGAGAAGCTTGGGAGGATACAGTTTGGGCCTTGTTGAATTCGAAAGAGTTCCTCTTTAATCATTGAATCATGCGGCTGGCTTTTTGTGGATTTTTAGGGTTGGCACTCGGGGTTGTGATGCTCCCGGTGGCCGCGCAATTACCTGCTTCTCGTTTGCTCTGGGTTTTCCCTAGTGGAGCACGGGTGAATTCAACCAACGAAATTCAGGTAGGTGGAACTGACCTTGAAGATTCTGAAGGGTTGTTTTTTTCGGATCCTCGGATCCTCGCTCATTTAATACCGGGCACAACGGATCGCTTTCAAGTGATCGTACCAACCGAGGTATCAGAGGGCCGAGTTGACCTGCGTTTTGTTGGTCGCTTTGGTATTTCAAATCCACGTGGGTTTGCGGTGGGACGGGCTCCCGAGGTCATTATGTCTTCAACAAATACCACTCTGGAGACAGCCTTTAATCTCCCATTGGGCACAACGGTGAATGGCCAAAGTAAAGCAAGTGCCTTCAGTTGGTTTCGATTGAGTGCCAACGCAGGTCAAAGTCTTTGGATTCGCATAGATGCCGCAGGACTCGACTCACAACTCGGAGCGGATCTAGCTGTGCTAACTCCTGAGGGTCGAGAGTTAGCGGTGACACGGCGGCGTTCCTGGATTGAGTTCAAGGCAGTCGAAACAGGACCGCTTTATCTCAGGCTCAGTGATTCACAGTTTCGTGGAGGCAATGAGTACGGCTTTAGGTTAAGTGTCGAAACCTCTGCCCGAGTCGATTTTGTTCAGCCGGATATTTTGCAGCCGGCCGTCACCAATCAGGTCATAGTCTATGGACGCAATTTACCGGGCGGAACCTTATCGGCATTGAAGACGCCAGAGGGAGTTCCTTTGGAGCAGTTAACAGTGACGTTGGGCCCAACTGAGAGCCTCAAGTCGATTGGCGATGAATGGATTGGGCGCACCGCCGCTTTGGGGTTGGCTGAATCAGGTCGAACTTGGATCTGGACTCCGAGTGAAGCCGACCGTATTCGCTTGCCGCTCACCCTCGGAACTCGCGCGGTAGTCACTCTCTCACCAAACGGTTTAACTGCGATCAAGCCACCCGTGGATACGGTCGGCTTTTTCCCGCGTCGCGGTGAAAATGTCGGTGTCACTTTTCAAGCCACTAAAGGGGAGGTTTTGCGCATTGAATTGGTTTCCGAACGTCTTGGATTTCCGAGTGATCCTTCCGGAACTGTCCAACGAGAAAAGCCCCCAGAGAAGGCTGGAGAAATGGCTTTAATTGAAGATGTCGCTGAACTAGGTGATATCGATGGCAATCCGGGTGATCGAGAGTTTCCGTTGTCTACGCGGGACGCTTCAGTTCGCTTCGAAGCCTCCCAAGAGGGTGCTTACCGCGTGGTGGTCCACGATCTATTTAACCTTTCAAAGGGTCAACCTCGGTGGCCATTTCGGTTGAGCCTTCGGCGAGAAACCCCGGACTTCTCTCTCGTCGCCTTTGCCGCACCTTTGCCGCGGGTTGGGGAGGATCGTTCGGTGCCCGTCTTGCCCTTGGTTATTCGTCCCGAGCAGACCGTGATGATGAAAGTAGTAGTGAACCGAGTGGACGGATTTAAGGGAGCGATTGATCTGAAGGTCGATGGACTGCCGATGGGAGTTAAAGCGATGCCAATCCGGATACCTGAGGAGGCGTCGACGGGGACTGTTTTCTTGACTGCGACTGCTGGAGCCACTGGGTTGGGACACGTGTCTTTAACCGGAACTGCGGCGGGCGGTGGGTCAAACAGGATTCGGGCGGCTCGGTTCGCCTCGGTTATTTGGCCGGTTACCGATTTTAATATCGACTCGCCGAAGTCTCGGATCACTCGGGATGCGATTCTATCGGTGGTCCGAGCTGAACCGGTGCCAGTTTCGATTTCTGTTGGGGAAGGTCGACCTCTGGAAGTGGCCGCAGACGGCCGGATTACGCTTCCCTTGCGAGTGACTCGACGCGATGAGTTTCAAACGGCCTTCAACTTGCAACCGAGCGGGGCGAGTGGACTGGCTAAAGCGAAAGTGATTACGATTCCAGAAAAGGCAGTGACAGCCAGCTTAGATTTGAGTGTAGCCGATACGAAGTTAGGGCCGGGGACGTACACCTTATGGCTTCAGGGATCGGTCGCAGGCAAGTACCGTAATAACGTTGCTGCCTTGACTGCGGCAGAAACCGCCTTCAAAGCGGCAGAAAAAGCAGTCGGAGCGGCGTCTGCTGCAGACAAACCGAAAGCTGAAGAACAGCGTAAAGCCGCCGAAAAAGTTCGGAAAGCAGCTGAAGAAAAAGCGAAACCAAGGGACCTAAGTTTTCAGGTCTTTTCTGAGCCTTTTGTGGTGACCGTGCTAGCACCCGCGAAACCGGAGGGAGGGAAATGACTTATAAACAACTGTGGCTGGTTTGCCTTAGAGTGTGTTTGGCGGGAGTATTGGCCTTAGGATCGCAGGTGTTCGGGGCGGGGCGAACGGTGATTTCATTTGAACGAACTCAGAGAACTTCTGCGGTGAGTTTTCAGAAGGAAGTTTTGCCAATCCTCCAAGCAAATTGTTTACCGTGTCACAACCAGACTCGGTCCAAGGCGAGTCTGAATTTAGAGACCCCTGCCTTGATGTTGAAAGGAGGCGAAACCGGGCCGGCATTGGTTTCGGGCAATCCTGCAACAAGCCTTCTTCTGAAAACTTCGGCCCATGAGGTTGAAGATTTGGTCATGCCTCCCAAGGACAATAAGGTCAATGCTCGCGAACTTACTCCGGGTGAGTTAACCGTGCTCTGGTCCTGGATTGCACAAGGGGCCAAGACCGATTCTCTCTCGGTGGTGGCCCCTCTTTGGAAAGCGATTCCCACTAATTGGCAATCAAGCTTTGCTGTCGCCGTGACCCATGACGGCAAAACGGCGGCGGTCGGGCGGGCCAACCGAGTTATTTTGCAGGATATTCAATCGGGGATCGAACTGGGCCAACTAACCGATCCATCCTTGCAGGGTGCCGCTCAGCGCGACGTCGTGGGTGCCTTGGCCTTTAGTCCAGATGATGAAACGCTCGCTGCCGCCGGTTTTCGAGAAGTTCGACTGTGGCGGCGTCAACCGGTTTCAGTGCGCTCCGTCTGGTCTCTCCCCGCTGGTCCCCAATGGGTCGCTGCGGAATGGGCTCCGAAGCTGGATCGCTTTGCTTTAATAACCTCTGAGGGTCGATTGGAAGTGCGCAGTGTGACCAATGGTCTTCGATTGGCTGATTGGACTCTTCCTGGAGGACTGGCTTCAGGCCGAAATCTGCTTTCGTGGTCGTCGAACGGACAGTCGCTTGCCGCAACCGCTGGGACGGGGGCGGTCTACGTGGTCCATTTTGGTGCTTCTTTCACTAATTCCTCCCGCAATCAGAACCTGACCGTTGGTGCTGGGGTCAGGGCACTCACTTGGTATGGAGCCGATTCGGCCCTGGCAGTTGCTGCAGGTGACACCGCCGGTATTCAGCGTTTTCATCGAGTAAAGGGCGTTTCTGAGGCGACGTCCTTGGCCGAGTTAGAACGGATGCCCGTTTTGGAGGGAGGCAAGGGGCAGATCACAGCTCTGACGTCTGAAGCCGGCCCGGTGGGGTTATTGATTTCTGGCAGTTCGGAAGGGCTGATTAAGCTCTGGCCAGCAGAATTAAAGGCTGCCCCTCAACAAGTGGCTGTAACTGGAGCTGTGGTACGGTTAGGGCGACTGGGCTCGGGGAAGAGTTTTATCGCCACACTTGCTACCGGTGGAACGGCAGAGGTTCGGTTTGGAGAAAAGCCGATGATGGAAGGTCGCTTTGGGCAAACACCGCTTTTAGCCCTTCGCCAAGGGCGTTTGGACGACGAATTAGCACTCAGTCGAGTGGAACAAAAGCGGGCCTTAAAGCAAATCACGGATGCAGAGGCGGCGAAGAAAGCAGCCGATGAAGCCTTGGTAAAAATGAGTGAGAAACGTGCTGGCCATGTCAAAGCGTTGGCTGGCCAGGAGCAAGATCTAAAGAAAGAAACTGAGACTGAGGCGACTACGGTCCGTGATCGTGATTTAGCTACTGCGGATTTAGAGCGTATCACTGGGGCATCGCGGACAGCAGAAACAGTACTGAAGGAGGGGAGTGCGACGGCAAAATTGGTTACCGAGACCGATGCTGCCACTCGGACTCGGTTGGCTTTGGCGGATCAATTGAAGTCTGAATTGGAGCGTTTGTTAGCAGGACAACCTACTAATGGTCTGGCTTCTTCGCTGGTACCCCTTCGCGCAGCGACGGCAGCCGCCGTTTTGGAAAGTCAGACCTTGCGGAAAAAGTCGGATGAAAACCGAACCGCAGCCGCCAAAGCATTGGAAGACTTGGCGACGAAAGCCTATGATGCAGGGCGTAAAAAGACGGAGGCTGATCGAGCTCAAGCGGAATTGCCGCCGCGTAAAAAACAAGCTGAGGAAAAACTAGTCGCTACACAAAAGGCGGTAGCGGCCCTTAAAAAACAAATTGAGAAATCCCGAATTACCCTCGAAGGCAGCACTCAGGACGTTACTTTGGCCGAAAAGACTGTGAGTCGTGTTGTCGAGTCAATGGCGTTGGCTCGAGTCGATGCCGCAGCAGCGGTTGGGCGTATTGACCGGAGTCTGGCCGCATCCAAGGAACTCGGCTTAGAGAGAGAGCGGGCGGCCTTAAAGATACCCTCGATGGTCGTAGGATCTCCTGAAGGAACGGCATTATTGGTGCTAGGAGCGGACGGTCTCGGGGCTTGTTGGGAGCCAGGATCTGGGCGAATCGGTATTTCGGTGGATCTAGGATCGACCGCTTCACTAGCCGTGGCGTCTTTGGGCGGACGAGAGTTTTTCGAGCTTCGATCTGGGGAACTTTTCCGGCTCGACGCATCCCGATCGTGGAAATTATCACTGACTTTGGGCGGCGCCGAAACGTCGAGTGTTCCGGGAGCTTTTGTTGATCGAGTGAACGCACTTGCATTCAGTCCTGACGGTCAGCATTTGGCCACTGGCGGTGGCGATCCATCACGTTCTGGCGAGTTAAAGATTTGGAATTGTAGCAATGGCACGTTGGTTCGCGACTTTGGAATGCTGCATAGTGATTGCGTCACAGCGGTAGCGTTTTCGCCCCGAGGCGACCGATTGTTCAGTGGCGGAACGGATCGTTTTGGACGGATCACTCCGGTGAAGGGAGACGGACCAAGAATCAATCTCGAAGGTCATTCTCATCATCTGTTGGGGGTGGCTTGGGCCGCAGATGGGGGCGTAGTGGCCTCGGCAAGCGCGGATGGGACTGTAAAATTTTGGAATCCAGTAACCGGCGAACGGACTAAAAATGTCGATGGATTTGGCAAGGAGGTCACTGGCCTTCAATCCGTAGGCGTCAGCGGCGAATTTGTGGCGATGAGCGGAGACGGTCGAGGTCGGATTATGCGAGGAAACGGTGAAAAGATACGAGACCTAGCCGCAGTACCCGATTATTTGCAGGCTTTGGCTGTCAGTTCAGATGGTTTTTGGGCGGTCGGTGCTGATGATCACGGTCTTGTTTCAGTATGGGAATTAGCGACTGGCGAGAAACGGAAAAAGAACACGACCCGCTAGATGATTCAATCTGTGAAAAACGCAGCTAGTTCGATCGAAGCGACTGCGCCCTCACTGAGGACACTTGAACTCCTTCCGTCTTAAGGTTCCACGATAAACCCTAGTTTGCTTCATGGAGTGAATAGTAGATGAATGAGTCCCCGTAAACGGTAATTCCGTGAACACCGAGGCGGGACAGATTCATCGCCATCGGGACTGCGATGGCGACCTTAGCGTCCGTCTCAAAAAGTAAATTCTCATCACCTAAAAAGAGTCCGCAGGCACAACGATTCGGGATTTCAGCGTGATCCCGCCACCGAATCGTGGTTCCGTCCTCACTATGAAACCGACGATCATTCTCGGCTGGGTCGCCGTGTACTTCACCGCCCTTATGGCCCTTGCTTGGTGGACAGGCCGCAAAGCTGATGACCAAAGCTACTTCTTGGGCAACCGTCGCTCTCCTTGGATTATTGTCGCTCTGGGGCTCATCGGTGATTCCCTTTCCGGGGTCAGTTATATTTCTGTCCCAGGCAAAGTCGCCCGCGACCACTTCGGTTATCTCCAAGTCGTTTTTGGCTATGTCCTCGGCTATCTCATTATCGCCTTCGTCCTGCTCCCTCTCTACTATCGACTCGGCCTAACTTCAATCTACGCGTTCCTTGGCCAACGCTTCGATCCGGTGGCACAAAAAACCGGTTCCGCTTTCTTCCTTGTCTCACGACTCCTTGGATCTGCGGCTCGACTCTTTCTTGCGATCAACGTTTTTCAATCCTTCGTCTTTAGTGACTGGGGAATCCCCTTCTGGATAACCTCGGCTACCGTCATTCTTCTCATCCTCGCTTATACCCTGCGCGGCGGTATTAAGACCCTCGTTTGGACGGATACTTTTCAGACGGCTTTCCTCGTGGCAGGTATCCTCACCGCGATTCTCGCTCTCACCCTCGCTCTGAAGCAAAACGCCCCTCTCTCTACGCTGGTGATGACTCTTTTGAACGGTCCAGAAACGACCGTCTTTAATTGGGATTGGCGCTCTCCCGGTTACTTCTGGAAACAATTTTTCAGCGGTGCGGCCATCGCCGTCGTTATGACAGGTCTGGATCAAAATAATATGCAGAAGGCCTTGTCCTGCCCCTCCCTTGCTGATGCTCAGAAAAATATCGCCCTCTTCACTCCAATTATGGTCGCTGTCCACATTGCTATTTTACTCCTCGGTGCCCTTCTTTTTCGCTTCGCTGACTCCCTTGGCATTTCCTTACCAGACCGCTCGGATGACCTCTTCCCGACCCTCGCCCTCCGACATCTCGGCATATTTCCAGCCATCCTCTTTGTCCTCGGACTCACTGCCGCCACTTTCAATAGCGCCGACTCTGTCCTCACCACTCTCACCACCAGCTTTTGCATTGATTTTCTCCGATTCGAATCAAGAAACGACTTATCCGACCGTCAACGGATCCAGCGACGCCGCCACATTCATATCGCTTTCGCTGGGATCCTACTGCTCACAATTCTTCTGTTCCGCGCTTTTGCGAACGGTACTGCCCTGATAGATCTTGTGCTTAAATTAGCGGGCTACACCTACGGTCCCTTACTTGGACTTTTTACCCTTGGACTTACCACTCGAATCCGCGCCGGAGGGTGGCCTGTTCCTGTGGTGGGTCTACTTGCAGTCGCCGGTTCCGCCCTTCTCGACTTCAACTCGGCAGCTTGGTTCAATGGTTACCGGTTCGGCTTCGAATTACTCCTGCTGAACGGATTCCTAATGGCGATCGGCATGGTCCTCTTTGCGGGCAGATCAGCACCCTCTTCCTCTTAAGTTTACTGGGATTTTACTTCCATTCCGCACCATTCCCGACCTGTTGCGATTAAAATCAAACCGAAGTTTTCTTAGAATGCCCATCTCATCACTTTCCAAGTAAAATCTATCCACAGATGAGCCAAAGATTTAGTCGATCTCTCGAATTCATTGCCTCGACCGTCTCCTTCAGCATAGATTGCCTTGAACTTTTATTTTCAAGTGATCCCCCATTTCCATTGCCACTCTTGCGGCTCAGCCCAAGGCAGGTTGATTCTCGATCTCGGATTGCAACCTCTGGCGAACAACCTCTTGTCCCCCGTCGATCTAGGCACGCCAGAACCTAAATTTCCGCTCCGAATCGCTCTCTGCGAATCGTGTTGGTTGCTGCAAATCACTGATATTATCCCACCCGTCCAACTGTTCAGTGATTACCTCTACTTTTCTTCCTTCTCCGATGCCTTGCTGCGTCATGCCAAGGAATCGGTTGATCACCATATCGCCGAATTTCGTCTCGGCCCCTCCAGCTATGTCGTGGAGATCGCCAGCAACGACGGTTATCTCCTTCGCAACTTTGTCGAGGCCCAAGTGCCGTGTCTAGGAATCGAACCCGCCACTAATATTGCAAAGATCGCCACTGAACGCGGAATTCCTACTCTCAATCGCTTTTTCGGGGTGGAACTGGCTCAGGAACTTTCAACGGAAGGGCGTCAAGCGGATCTCATCATCGCCAATAATGTCTTCGCTCATGTCCCCAATATTAACGGGTTTGTCGCTGGCCTTGCTGTGCTGCTAAAGCCCAACGGCTATGTGGCAATCGAATTCCCTTACGGTTGTGATCTCATCGAACATCTTGAGTTCGATACAATTTATCACGAACACGTTTTTTACTTTACGGTTACGGCTTTGAAACCGGTCTTCGAACGGCATGGCCTCGAACTTTTCCACGTCGAACATTACTCTATTCACGGAGGCTCTCTTCGGATTTTTGCCGCTCATCGTGGAGCTCATCCTCAGCGTGAATCGATCGTGAATCTTCTCGCCGAAGAAGAGGCTAAGGGAGTCTCCTCGATCGGTTATTATCAAAATTTTGGTGATCTTGTTCGACAACTCAAGGACCAAACCCTGGCCCTGCTGCACTCGTTGCGTGAACAAAATCAGCGTATTTGTGCCTACGGCGCTTCAGCTAAGGGAAGCACTCTGATGAACTATTATGGCATAGGACGCGACGGCTTCGATTGTATCGATTTTGTCGTCGATCGTAGCACCGCCAAACACGGGAAACTAACCCCCGGTTCCCATCTCCCTATCCTCCCGGTGGATGAACTCCAGACTCGCTTTGCTAAACATGCTCTCTTGTTAACTTGGAATTTCGCCGACGAAATCCTCCGTCAACAGCAAGCGTGGCGAGATTCTGGAGGTCAATTCATCATCCCTGTCCCCAAGGTCCGCATGGTTTAACTGGGGATCCTCTATCCATGAAGATCCTCCCATCTCCCCTTGAGGGGATCTTCCAAATCGAACTGGAGACCCATCAGGACGATTGAGGCTTCTTGGCCCGCACTGGGTGTGAATAAGAATTTAACGAGCCCGGCTTCAATAGCCGTTGGCCCCAAGGAAATCTCACTCGAACTCTCCGGTGCGGCATCATTGTGGATTGCACTGGCCGGCCCATCCACGACCGGAAATTAAATTGATTCGCTGCAGCGCGGGTCGCACCCTCGAGGTGGTTGTCGATGTCCGCTTAACCTCACCCACCCTCGAGAAATCAATCGTCGCTCTTACACGGTCACCCCGGTTAGCCTTGCTGGACCCAGTCAACTAGCGTGCTTCCGAAAAGAGATCTATTCTTTCGCCACAAAGTTTTTAACCCCACCAGAACTTCATCCACAACCACTATGGCTTCCGTCCTTCCTCGCCCTTTCTGGCACCTGCCCGATGCCACCGTCACCCCAGAACATTTGTTCCACCGCCGTCGAGACTTCCTCAAGTCCATGGGCTTTATCGGGGGGGGGATCACCGCAGGCTTACCCCTCATCGGTGCCGAGACCACCCTCCTCTCGCCACCCGTCGGCCACTCAAAACCTAAACGCAATCCAGACTTCGATCCCAAGGGCCCTCTTTCTTCTGAATCCGCCGCTATTAGCTACAATAACTTTTACGAATTCAGCACCACGAAGACGCGGGTCCGAGAATTGGTCGGATCCTTCCGGATTGATCCTTGGACAGTCCTCGTCGACGGTCTTTGCGAGGCACCCTTTAAACTCGATCTAGCTTCCCTAGCCACGGCTTTTCCGGTGGAAGAACGGGTGTACCGATTCCGCTGCGTCGAGGCTTGGTCGATGGTGGTTCCTTGGACGGGTTTTCAATTGTCGAAGATCATCGAAAAAGCAAAGCCGAAAGCGGAGGCGAAGTTCGTCTCTTTTACCACAGCTTTGAGGCCGGAGGAAATGCCCGGAGTTCGACGGCTCGCTGATTACCCATGGCCGTATACCGAAGGGCTTCGCCTCGACGAAGCTCTTCATCCACTCACCTTTATGGCCACTGGTCTCTATGGCAAACCGTTACCCAAACAAAACGGGGCTCCAGTGAGATTGGTGGTTCCTTGGAAATACGGCTACAAAAGTATTAAAAGCGTGGTTCGTATCGAGTTCACTTCCAAACAACCCTCCACTCTTTGGGAAACGCTGAGCCCGGAGGAATACCCCTTCGAATCTAATGTCGACCCAAAAATCTCTCACCCGCGCTGGAGCCAAGCTTCCGAACGGAATGTGGATACTGGCGACCGTATTCCCAGCCAATATCTGAACGGTTATGCTGACTTAGTCGGCTCTCTCTATCCCAACCGCAAGGCTTGATCCTCAATCCAACTTGTCGTTTTAGCCAGTCTATCCGCCAGTTCTCTTATGCAACTCGTCGTCCCTGTCGATACCACCGACCCATTGAACGCCCGCATTCTCGCCGTCAGCGAAGATCGTTTACCGGGGTATCACCGAGATCCGATGACCGCCATAGCACAACTCGCGGATCTCCCCTTGAACACGGTCATCGAACGGATTCAAGCCCTCTTGGTGGCCGGAACAATCCGGCGAGTCCGGCAGACCCTTCTTGCGACCAGTCTCGCCGATGGAGCACTCTGCGCTTGGCAGGTGCCACCCGATTCCACCGACGCGGCCTTTGATTACCTTTTTCAACAGGACCCCTTCAGTGGTCACGTGGTAATTCGCTCAACGGATGCGGCAACTCCCGGTTCTCAGTATCGTCTTTGGACCACTCTTAAGGTTCCTCAAGGGTTCTCTCTAGAGAAACATGCGGGTTATCTCGCGGGGAAAATAGGAGCCAGCCAATACCGCTTGATGCCGGCTAAAAAAGTGTTCGCACTGGGTGTCGGACATGTCCGACGGCGCGGCATGGAACCCGGGGCTCGGGCCGAAGCGCCCGCTGAAGCTATCGATGTCCAAGTTGCTCAACTGAGCCCTCTCGATTGGCGTGTTTTAACGGCGATCAAACGGGAGTTTCTACCTTCTGAACTAACCTCTAATCTCTGGCAAGCTCGGGCTGCTGAAGCCGATGTCTCGCTCGCTGTTTTTCACGAAGTGGCTGAAGACCTTGATCGACGTAAAATTATCGGTCGATTCAGTACCTTTCTCGAACATGTAAAAACCCTCGCGACCGGAGAGCGGGTTACCAAGTTCAATGCCCTTTTTCATTGGGAGGTTCCTGCCGGTCGCGAAGTGGAGGCCGGTCGTGAAGTAGGGCGCCACTTCATCATGACCCACGCTTATTGGCGTGAAGGCGGGCCCGAGTTTCGTAATGTCAATGTCATGGGGGTCGCTCATGGCACTGATAAAATAACGGTGCTCGCCCACAAAGCCGCTATTGATCGTCATCTAGAGGAAGCTGGGATTGCCATCGGTTACACGAATGTCTTTTGGGGCGGTCGAAGCGAAATCAAACCCAGCGAAATATCTCCGCTCGCTTATCTTGCTTGGTGCCGTCAGTCGGGTCTCGATCCTGACACTCTCCGAGCCTAAACTCGATCGCTCATTCCCTGATCTTGAGCCGCCCCGCCCCGTTCACCTAGTCTCCTTCCATGTCCGCAGACGCTGCACTTACTCCCATGATGGTCCAGTATCGCCGGATCAAGGGCGAACTACCCAAGGATGCCTTACTCCTTTTCCGACTTGGCGATTTTTACGAACTCTTCTTCGAAGACGCTATTCTGGGTTCTCAGATCCTCAATCTGACTCTCACCCAGCGTAACGGTATTCCGATGTGCGGCCTCCCTTACCACGCCGCTAATGGCTACATTAGTAAGGTCCTCAAGGCCGGCCGTAAGGTGGCCATCTGTGATCAAACAGAGGAGGCTAAGCCGGGTAAATTAGTCCAACGTGAAGTCACTTCAATCCTCTCTCCTGGTACCCACTTCGATGATCGCATCCTGAGTGCTGAACGGAATAATTTTCTCGCTGCTCTCTACCAAGATGAGGGTGCTTACGGAGTAGCCTGCATTGATCTCACCACGGGCGACTTTCGCGTCACCGAGGTCGGTGACGCCAAACACGTCCAAGCCGAACTCGATCGCCTCAAGCCGGCCGAACTAATTTATCCGTCCAGTTCAAAAGGACTCGCCGCGATCGCTGCCTCGATCACGACCATCTCCAACGGCTATGATAACTGGACTTTCCAACCGGAAACGGCGGTCTTTACTCTAAGGGAGCACTTCAAAGTCGCCGCTCTCGATGGCTTCGGATTGAGGAATCGCACAGCTGCCACGGGTGCCGCTGGAGCTATTCTTCATTACCTAACTCATCATCTCCGTCGTGATATTGTCCACTTGTCGCGCCTGAGCTTTTATGAGGTCTCCGACTTCATGGTGCTGGATACGACATCCCTCCGAAATCTCGAAATCCTCGAACCTCTTCACCCCGACGCACCGCGCTCGACTACCCTCTTTGGCGCTCTTAATCGGACTGTCACGCCGATGGGCGCACGACGTCTCCGCGATTGGCTCACCCAACCACTCGCAGCCACTCTCCCCATTCAACGACGTCAAGAAGCAGTGCACGCTTGGATTTCTGAACCTCACACTCTCGAGTCTTTTCGCACCGTTCTCCGCGATGTCCGGGATCTAGAACGAACTCTTGGCCGACTTAGCCTCGGGAGTGGAAATGCACGCGATCTTCTGGGTCTTCGTCAGGCTCTCCAACAGCTCCCCACGCTCAAGGCCGCCGCGAATGGTCTCGCGTCGCCCTCGCTTGAATCTTTCGAACCCGAACTGATCGACGAATCTCCTCGCCCAACTCTTGCCGCGACTCCGCTCATCGACGTGCTTCTCGCCCAGATCTCTTTGATGCCAGCACTCGTCGAATTACTAGCCACTGCTATCGTCGAGGATCCACCTCTGACCGTCCGCGAGGGGCGTATGATTCGAGATGGCTTCAGCACCGAACTCGACGAACTCCGGAGCGCAGCGCGCAGTGGCAAAGACTGGATTGCCAAACTTCAACAAGACGAAAGTAGTCGCACTGGAATCCCTTCCCTAAAGGTCGGTTTTAATTCCGTCTTTGGTTACTATATTGAAGTCACCAAAACACACTTGTCCAAGGTTCCTGTCGACTACATCCGCAAACAAACCATTGCCAATGGTGAACGGTATATCACCCAGGATCTTAAAACGATGGAGTCCAAAATTCTCGGCTCTGAAGAACGATCCTCTAAATTGGAATATGACTTGTTCCTCAAAGTTCGCGAAGAGGTTCTCACCCATCTTGCTCTCATTCAGGAGACCGCCTCCGCATTGTCCCAACTCGATGTCCTGACTGCCTTCGCCGAAACGGCCCGCCTCCACGGTTGGGTTAGACCTCAGGTCGCCGATTCTGGGGAACTTCGCATCCGCGACGGACGCCATCCTGTGCTCGATCAGATGATGATCGATGAGAGGTTTGTCCCCAATGATACCAGCCTAGACCCTCTTGAGTGCCAGATTGCTTTAATCACAGGTCCGAATATGGCAGGGAAAAGCACCTATATCCGTCAGGTCGCACTCCTCGCACTCCTCGCTCATACCGGTTCTTTCCTGCCTGCCACCGAAGCTCGCATCGACCTCTGCGATCGTATTTTTACTCGAATTGGAGCCAGCGATGACCTCGCCCGCGGTCAAAGTACCTTTATGGTGGAAATGAGTGAGGCGGCAAATATTCTGAACAATGCCACTCGACGGAGCTTGGTCATTCTCGATGAGATCGGCCGTGGGACGAGCACCTTCGACGGCTTAAGTCTGGCTTGGAGTATCGTCGAGCATCTGCACCATCAAGTGGGGGCAAAAACCCTCTTTGCGACCCACTATCACGAACTTACCGAACTAGCCACTGGGCCAACCTCCTCCTCCGGTTCCTTATCGCGCTTGCAGAGGGTTCGGAACTTCAACGTGGCTGTCCGTGAGTGGAACGATCAGATCCTTTTCCTTCGTAAAATCCAACCTGGGCCGGCTGATAAAAGTTACGGTATCCAAGTAGCCCGCCTCGCCGGTGTCCCGCGCCCAGTCATTGAGCGCGCCAAAACCATCCTTCACATTCTTGAGGAAGTGGAATTAAACCTTCATCAAGTGTCGGGCAATGGGCCTGAATTACCGGAATCGACGGCCCAACGCACCAAACGCCGGACCCATGCCGGACGCGATGCACTTAAGGCACTCTCTCCCGTTCCTCAACTCGATCTTTTTTCCTAATCTCAAAATAACCAAGCGAAACAACAAACTCGGAAGAGTGACAACTGAGTTTTTGAATCCGCTGGATTAACCCTCGTTCGACGGAGCCGGGGCTGCGGTCTGACCTTGGGCCGGAGCAGCCACTACGGGAATAGGCACGCGCAATTTCATGACGTCGTCCACCAAAACCTCGATGGTATAAACACCTGCTTCTTTAAATTCCACGTTCGCCATAACACTAACGGTGGTCATCGCTTGAACTGGGTCGGTTAGTTGAAACTTAACTGTGTTCTGCCGTAAAACAGTCGATCCATCGGGCGAAATCAGGCGGACCACCTCAGTAAATTGGCCAATCCCAGCGACCCAACGGTCAAACACACAAAGCTTGTAAGCGGTAATGGGTAACTGAGGAACCCGCACCAACCCAATCACACCGATAAGAATGAAGTTTCCATTAGCCTCCTGCTTGACGTCTTCACAGAGTAACGAGCATTGGAGATCCGGCAGAATGCGATTAGGTTTCATGAGTCGACGGCCAAGGAGACCAACGACCAAGCAAAGGGTCAAAGGCATTCCGTGGTAATCGAAACATTCTTCATCTTGGCCGATCGTAAGCGTCTTAGCCATATAAGCTCGCCCTCGCAGAGAAACGTCCATCAATCAAACGCTTTTTGTAGCTTTCGTAGGCTCTTTGAGACCGCCGTGTCCGCCGCTTCTTTCCCTTCCATTTCTAAGGAATCCCAACCCGCATCGCTCGCTTCTCTCAGAATTTTTGCTGTCCGCCGGTAATCGAGGTCCAAGGTGTACCCCCGTGTGAACATGAAACTGAAACGACTAACCGGTGAAAGACCGAGTACGGTGCTGGCATGGCGCCGTGTAGCTGAAGGTAACTGCGTCGCTGAGAGGCGGGGTGGGAAACAACCGGAAGCGAACCTGTCGTCCCAAAGCAGTCAAACAAGACGGCTGAATCCGATTCGGCCTTTCGGAATGGCGAGCCTGCGTAGGAAAGGCGAAGCCCTGGCTCTGAGCCTGCCCAAAGCGATCACCAAGCATGACCACACGATCGCCAAGGACTCCGAGGGTGGTTGGGATGAGAAGGCAGGGAAAGCCGAGCAGTTAAGTGTTGAGATCCTCCCCGGTGCGACGGAGAGCGGGG
>CAMDGV010000006.1 GCA_945898055.1 Akkermansia muciniphila
ATCTTCTCCACCACCACGGGGGCGATCTCCGCCAGCGTAGCCGTCCAATCGGCTGGTTGCTCCCATTGCTCCAACGAAGCTACCTTCGGCCGGGCACGCCGGTAATTGACTCGCAGTACCGGCAGCTTCACCAGACCCCGACTTTCCAGGTTAAGCAACAAGCTGCGCGCCGCAAAATCCTTCAGGCGACCCCGTCCGTCCACCCATTTCCACTCTTGGCACAGATTGCGCGCAATCCGTTTGCGGCTCCAGTCCGGATTCGCATCAATCCAGCCCTGCAGCCATGGTACATCCCCGGGCGCAATTTGACGCCCCTGTAATGCAAATTCAGTTTCGATGCGCCGACTGTGGCCCGTACCGAAGAGATAGTCCAGCTAAACCACCAACAACTTCGGGATGCACGGCTCTTATCGTTATTGACTCCACTTCGACGCACATCCAGGCAAGTCGGACAAACAACATAATTTACAATCCCTATCTCAATCAGCTTACGGTGAAGCCAATACCCAGTCGGGCCCGCCTCGTAGCAGCTGAAAACTTCTTTAGCTTGAGATTTCTGTTTAGCGACCCAGCGAAGAAAGTTGTTCTAGGACATTTTCTGTGGGGGCTGAGGCTTCGCTCCATCGACCCTGCGAACCACCAGGAGGTCTCCGGCATGGACGTCGAGAGCGAGTTTAATTTGCCGATAGGGAGGCGGCTGAGTTGGCGGAGCCTCAGGGAGAGGGTCTACTGCAGTGAGAACTGGCAACGGTGGGTCCGATGCCACGCTGAGAGACGATGAAGAATTCGAATGTCTTTTCATGGGGAGAGGACTACTTTGAACTTTGTTCCGAGCGGCCGCTAGGTCTCATGCCATCTATCAATGGTTTGGCGGATTGCCGATCAATGCAACCAGCCGCGCATCGAAGTGAAACGGCGTCGGTCCAGAGATCACCCAACTCCATGACCAGGCAGAATGCCGTGCATTAAGCAGTAAGTTATGCTCTCTGGGAGTGACGGCGCTCGGAACCCGCAGCGCGGGGCTCGTCGCTTTATTGAACCAAGTATCGCCGATGGACTGTGCGGCAGGGAGCAGATCGTTGCCATCCCACCCCGTCGGAAAGGCCGGAACTATGTCGATCTCCGAGTCCGGCACGTCGGCCTCGTAGATGACGTGGGAGGCCAGACAATCGAAACGCTTGAAGTGCACCAGTCTTT
Source organism: Akkermansia muciniphila (assembly GCA_945898055.1). Lineage (GTDB taxonomy): Bacteria > Verrucomicrobiota > Verrucomicrobiia > Limisphaerales > UBA9464 > SXXZ01. Next base: position 1,198 of record CAMDGV010000006.1, read on the forward strand.
CCAGTGTCGCAAGGGAACGACTTTCGGCCGCATAATCCAGATATCGGACACGAGTGTGCCACCGACCGTCAGCCCAGAAGCCGCTTTGCCCCGAAAAGGCGTCTTTGGCGGTCGCGCCAAACTGCTGCAGCGCAATCCGGAACACCCTCATATCGGGACCCCATGCATCATGGCTTGCGCCAAATTCTCTACTTTGGCCGCGCCAACATCAGTCGCCAGCATTTCGAGCGGAGACTTCATCCCCAGGCTTCGGTCTGGGGCACTGAGCCACTGCGCCACGGCTTCATTGGTGGTGAATACTTGTCGGGCGAGGCGGTGAAGCCGGAGCACCCGCAGGAGGCGTTCTGATTCCTCCAGCGTAAACGGCTTGCCCGTTTTTTCACGTGAGGTGATGGTGCGCTGGGCCAGCTTCAAGGCTGCGATTATGTTCTGTTTCGGCAGGTTTAGCATCCCAGCGATTTGAGCCAGCGAAGCCGAGGGCAACCCCCGTTCCAACGCGGCGATTTGTTCGTTCGGTAGCCTGTCTGCAAGGGTTAATACGTTCATAGCAATATAGCTTTTTATCTATAGCATAATTGCCAATACCTCGCTGAATGTCAAGAAGTCTCCTACCCGCGCCTGGCATAATCGGCGAACACTTAAAACGGATCTTTAATCGCGGTCGGACTGGCGAACGGCACCGGCACCGTAAGTGAAACTTATCAAGGTTCTAGCCAGTGCATTCGCAGATTGCTTTATCTCACTCCCTCCGGGACAGACGGGGGTGACGAACTGGCGCGTCTCGCGGCTGAGGCTTTCCCTAGAGGCAGTCTGATCCCGATCGGACATGTCCACTCACCGGTGCGACCGCGAAAAGCTCAGCGCCGGCCCTGGTTACAGTGCAGGATGTGGTGTCACCAGTGCGATGCCGGCGCCTCTGATCGTCGATTTCAAGGCCTGTTCGGCGTGACGGATAACGGATGCGCACCGGCAGCGGTTGGACGGGTTCTAGATGCTGCAGCTTTGAGCATGAAATTTACCCACCGCGTCAAAAAGCACATTCCTATCAATTGAAGCAAAATAAGTCCTCATCTTGGGACCCGCTTCCGGTGGCGCGGTCAATGCGGCTGTCCGTCTCTCACTTCCGGATCAATCGGTCACAGAATCGACCGGTTGCAACAATCTTGAAGGTCTGATCGTGGAGATTCAGAAATCGATAAATCTGGATGCCTTCAAGAGCCGCGCTCAATGGCAACCCGTCGACCAAGCCGCCTACCGAAACGAGGTCGCCCGACAGAATGTGATTCCCACGATGGGAATATTTCGCGAACCAAGCGTCCCCTTAAACCGATTGGCTCTGAGCGGAAAATTTGCCATTGTTAGAGGACTTTACGACGTCAAAACGGGACACGTCGCTTTCTTTCAAACCCCTAACTGCGGCAACTGTCGACTCGCTATTCCTCTAGTTATTTTAGGACAAAACTTTGATTCGACGAGGCGAATCTAAACATCAAAGAGAACTCTCTGGGATCATTTTTATCGACCTAACCGAGACCCCTTTGAACATCACCATTGATCAGATTGATCTTTTTACTAGAGCGACCGAGGTTCAAGTCGCTCCCAACGCCCTCAAGCAAAGACCTTCAGCTGTCCATCAGGGTTGATATTTTTTCGCTTCAACCACGGGCGGAACGTTCATCGGTAGACTGATGCCGGCGGCTAGCATCACCTGTTGCACCGCGACCATTGTCTCAGCGGAGGGCTTAAAGTTACCCGGACGATGGCCTTGAGCGATCGAGAGCGGTGTCCATCCGTATTTGTTCTTCCGGTTCCATATCTCGACCTTCGCGCCCTTGTCGGCGAGAAGTTGCACCACCTTCGGCAGGTTCTTGAGCGCGGCGGCGTGCATGGCAGTGTCGCCGTTGGCATCGACCGCGTTGACGACCGCGCCGTGCTTAAGGAGCAACTGGACTGCCTCGATTACTTCGGATTCGTCGCCTGCAACCTCGTTGGCTGCGTCCGAACCGACATGAATCCCGCAGGCGACAATCAGCGGCGTGGTCTTGTCGACATTAGGAATCGAAGGGTCCGCGCCGAGTTCGAGCAGCAGCTTCATGTAGGCGACATCCGAGGTCGCGGAGGCGAGGAGAAACGGCGTCGCGCCCTTCCGACTGAACTGGCCGGGATCACTCTTGCCGTTTGCCAAGCGCAAGTTTACGTCTGCACCGCGTTTCACCAATTCTTTGACGAATTGCAGGCTGCTGAGGTTACCCAGTTCGGCCGGCGGGGGAGCCCCAAAATCCTCGCCCTTGGGCGGCTTGCGGACCCACGACATGATGTGCAACGGCGTGAACCCTGACCGTTGGTCGCTAGGATCAGCACCCGCGTCCAGCAGTTCGAGCGCCAGTTCGTAATATCCGTTCTCGATGGCGAGGACCAAGGCACTGGTTCCAGTCGTCGGCCCTCTTCCCGAAGGTTTGCGCGGTTGCATCACTTCGTTCACCTCAACTCCGGCCTTTAAAAGGACCCGCACCACCTCCATCCGCCCGCCACGAGCAGCAAAGAAAAACGGAGTGAAACCGGAATCAGGAAGCGGGGTGCGAAAGTTGGCGCCGGCCTTGACCAGTAACTCCGCCACTTCCGAATGACCGTCCGCCGCTGCCCACATCAAGGCGGTCTGGCCACGCCGTTCCTTCGCATTGACTTGGGCACCGCGCGCGAGCAACGCCTTCACCGACTTTAAGTTACCTGTGCGGGCAGCCGTCATCAGAACCGTCTCGCCGCCGCGGACAACGGTGTTCGGATTAGCCCCGCGTTCGAGGAGAAGTTCTACCATTGCACTGCTCCCTCTTTGGCAGGCCAATGACAGGGGGGTAATTCCGAAGCGGTTCGTCACCTGCACACTGGCGGAGAGGAGTAATCGGGCCGTCTCAAGATCGTCTCGGTGCGCCGCCCAATGCAGGGCAGTCATGCCGTCCGCCTGAGGCGCATTCACGTCCAGGTGTTGCTTGAGCAGCGAGCGAATAACCGCGTGATTCGATTTTTCGGCGGCATCGCTTAAACGCGAATCAGAGGCGACCGACTGCGGTGCCATCGCGCTGAGGAGAAACGTCAGGGCGCAGACAAAGAAAACCGACCTCCAACTCCAATCGAACCCTCTTGGTTTTTTTTTTGAGGATACAGTGTCCATCATCAGATCTCCAGTGGCTCGAACAATCCCTCCACCCTGCCATTGCTGTCAGCGAAGGAGTCGAGGTGAACACCGACCTTATCAAGTAAAGTCAGGTGTAGATTTGCGAGCGGCGTTGGCTTCGCATATTTGATGTGACGTCCTCCCTTCATCCTCCCAGCAGCGCCGCCGGCGACGATGATCGGGAGGTTGGTGTGGTCATGGATGTTCGGGTTACCGATGCCACTGCCGTAGAGATAGAGCGAGTGGTCGAGCAGGGTACCATCACCCTCCTTGATGGAATTTAGTTTTCCGAGGAATTCCGCGAAGATCGACACGTGAAAAGTGTTAATCTTGGACATCCGCTCGATCTTCGCTGGGTCGTTGCCATGATGGGAGAGCGGGTGGTGCGAATCAGCCACGCCGATCTCAGGATAAGTACGATTACTCGTCTCGCGAGCGAGTTGGAAGGTGATGACGCGAGTGACGTCGCCCTGCAGTGCCAAGACCTGCAGATCAAACATTAAGCGCGCGTGATCGGCATACGCAGCGGGCACCCCAACCGGACGGTCGAGATCCGGGAGAAGATTGTCCTTAGTGTCAGCTTCAGCCTTTTGGATGCGACGTTCTACTTCGCGGACGGTCTCAAGGTATTGAGAGAGTTTTGCTCGATCGCCTGGACCAATGTCGCGTTTCAGCCGAGAAAGATCCTCCAAAAATGCATCGAGCAGGCTCGCTCGTTTCTTCAGCGCGGCACGGCGTTCAGCGAGATTACCGCCGTCGCCGAACAAATTCTCAAACACAATTCGCGGATGCGCCTCAGCGGGTAAAGGGGTCGTGGGCGACGACCAAGAGAGGTTATTTTGATAGGCACAGGCGTAGCCATTGTCGCACTGGCCGACAACCTGGAGGTGGTCCATGGCAAGCTCGATCGAGGGCAACTGAGTTCCCTGGCCGATGCGCTGAGCGGCGATCTGATCGACGGTCGTGCCCAGATAGTAGTCCGTACTCTCGGTCAGTTTCGCCTTCGCGGCACTGAGGAAGGCGGAGTTGGAAGTGGCGTGACTACCGGGGTAGGCATTCTGCAACTCCAGATTTGAGATGATCGAGACTTTGTCGCGCAAGGGCGCAAGTGAACTAAGAATGGGCGACAGTTGATCGAGGGTGTCCCCCGGCGGCGTCCAACGTGAATTGTCGCAGCCCATCGGCATAAAGACGAAGCCAAGCCGGCGCACCGGATGGCCGGCCGTCTGTGCGAGCGGTGTCGCGGCGGGCACCATCGATTCGAGCAACGGCAATGCCATGGTGACTCCGACTCCGCGCAGAAACGTCCGGCGCGGTATGAACTTCTTGGTGATAAAACTCATCGTGTTTTTCTCAGGGTGAACGGGGTGCTGTTGACGATTCCAAGGATCACCGAGGAGAATCGGTTTCCGTCGCCCTTGGCGTCGTGGACGATCTTACGAACGGCCGGCGCATCGTGCTCCTGGATCCCTCGACCCAGCGCGAATGTGAGCAACTTCTCGATCATCGTTCCGACAAAAAGCTCCGGATGAGCAATCAACCTAGCTTCCAAACCGGCCACCCCCGTGAACTTACTCCCATCTGGAAATCCCCCACTGGCATCGACGGGAACCCCGTCTTCGGCCCTACGCCAACGTCCAATAGCATCGAAGTTTTCTAGCGAAAACCCGATCGGATCCATCAGGTTATGGCAACTAGCACAGACGGCATTCGCCCGGTGTTCCGCTAAGCGGACACGCATCGGCAGGGAGTCAGAGACAGTATTCTCCTTCAAGTTAGGAACGTTGGCAGGGGGCGGCGGGGGCGGGGTTCCGAGAAGGTTGCCGAGGATCCAGTGACCACGAATCACGGGCGACGTGCGGGTGGCGTAGGAAGTGACGGTAAGGATACTACCCTGTCGAAGTAGTCCACCTCGCTGACTGTCGGGAGAGAGCATAACCCGGCGGAACTGACTGCCGTAGACGTTGGGAATGCCGTAGTGCCTCGCCAGCCGCTCGTTAAGAAAAGTGTAATCAGCCTTGATCAAATCGAGAACATTGCGGTCTTCCCGGAGCAGCGCCTCGAAGTGAAGTTCCGTTTCACGCCGGAAGGCTTCCCGTAGGTTATCGTCGAAGTCAGGGAAAAGTCGGAGATCCGGGGTAAAGAAATCGAGGTTCCGCAGGTAGAGCCATTGCGCGGCGAAGTTCTTTACCAAGCTCTCAGCACGTGGGTCAGCCAACATCCGGCGCACCTGTTTCTCCAACATTTTAGGTCGATGAAGTTCACTCCGTTCAGCGGCAGAAAGCAGTTCTTCGTCGGGAATACTGCTCCAGAGGAAAAACGAAAGGCGCGATGCCAAAGTAATATCGCTCACCCGATAAGCTGTCGCCGGTCCTACTTCGGCGGGATCGCGCTCGATCCGGAAGAGAAACTCGGGGCTGATGAGGACCGCGCTCAGGGCCGAACCGATGCCCGCCTCGAAGCCATTGGCCATTTTCGCTTCGCGGTAGAATTCCATCGGCTTAACCAGATCAGCTCCGTCAACGGGACGCCGGTAAGCTTTGCGCACCAAGGCCGAAACGATGCGTTGTGCACAGGCATCCTCTTCGGCGAATTTCGTCGGATAACTCAGGAAGATCTTCCGACGACTCAGCGTGTCGCCGGCTTCCTTGGACTCGTAGGGACCGGTGACGGAGACCTGATAGATCGCGGGCGAGAGCCTCGGATGTCGATGCATGTTGTAGCGAGCCTGGTAGGGTTCGCGTCTCGTCTCCACTAGCGAGGACGGATTTTTGAGGAAGGTCACTCCAACCTCATGGGTACCGGCCCTCACCGAGACGCGAGCCTTCAGATGGGCGTCCACCTTTTCGAAGTCGCGGTCGCCCTTGGGCGGTCCAACCTTAAACTGCGCAACGGTTGAGCGGTCTAGGAGAACTTCAAGGTCATGGATTTCGTGGAGCCCTTCGACCACTTCATTGCGATCGCGAGTGAGTCGGATCTGAATCTCATACTCGCCATCCCGGGGAAATGTAGGGCGGAGCAAAGTGCCCCCACGCGTGCCCAGTGGAAGTCCTTCAACGTGTTCCTCCTGAGTGCGGTCCGGTTTGAGGCGAAAAGTATCGCCATTCGGCTTGTTCATCGGCGCACCTACGGCGAGGCGGCTGATCTTTTCGGCGGCGGAAATATAACGATTCAACAAGGTAGGCGAGAGATCGGCGACACTCACGTTGTCGAAGCCATGGCTTGCATCATCTTTGGGCAGCAGCGCCGCCACGTCGACCTCGAGGCCGAGCAGATCGCGGATCGCGTTTTGATACTCCGTACGGTTAAGTCGGCGAAACGTCTCAGTGCGGCCGGGATTCGGGTTCTTCGCCGCCACCTTGTCGAGCACGGAACCGAGAGTTGCTACGAGGCGATCAAACTCTTTCTCCGACGGGCGGTCCTTACCGACGGGCGGCATCTGACGGGCCGCGAGTTTGCGGATCACCCCTTCCCACTCAGTGGAATGTAATTGCAGATCCTCCGCGAGGATCTTGCTCAGATCGAGGTTACCCTTCTTGACCGCGCCGTCGTGACAATCGAGGCAATAGCGGCCCGCCGCAGTTTTTACTAACGTCGGAAGAGAAGCGGCAAACGCCGAAGACGTAAAGATGACCATCGCCCCTGCGGACGGACCGACCAGCTTGGCTAGGGCTTTTTGAAACCAGTTTCGACCATTTGGGATGGGCCACTTCACAGTAGTCAAACAGTTCTCCTCCTCGGATCAAAGAACAAGCACTAAGCTTAGTTTACTACTGAGGCAGTCCAACGATTTTAGCCCGATTAGACACTCAATAATTAAACCAATCTCCCTGCAGGAAAAGCAGACTCCAGTCGTCCTCGGTTTCCTGAGCCTTGCTAAAGCCGCCTCGATGACAACCCATCGAAAACGTCGAAGAACCCAAATTCTTATCATTAACCTTGCCTCCCCACCTTCCTTCACGCGGATACTTGCCAACCATCAAGGAGGCCGGTCTGCCCTGTACCCTCCAAGATCGAGCCACTTACCGCCCATGCCCCAAACACTCAGTGCCCTGCTCAGTTTCAGCGAAGACCGTTTCTTAGTGTGCACCTTAGATTGTGTCGCTGGGCAGACCTCTTTACCCGTTCAGGTCGATGATTTCGACGACCGACCGACCGCACGGCGGCAAATCCGTACCCGACCCTCTTCTTGGATCCTTTTCTCCTGAAAATGAAATCTCACTTTTCCTCTTTACGATCAGGATTTCTTGCCCTGTTTTGTTTGCTTTTACCGCTCCTTTGGTTGTTTAGAGTCAGTCTATCCGACGGCATGATTGTTTTTTCCAATGATGGCCCTTTCGGAATGATTATGTCGCAGATCGATACCGCTAATGAGGCAATAACGGGGCATTGGCGCTATTTAAATTGGATCGGACGCAATGAACTCGAAGCCCTGCCTGGGCTAAGTCAGGGGATATTTTTTTTACTAAACTCTCCGGTCGCTTTCGTGAAATGGTTTGCCTTAATCGCCCTTTGGATTTTGGGATGGAGCGCGTTTTTTCTCGGTCGCCGGCTTGGTTTACCTTGGATCCTCGCTGTGGCAGTGGGCTTGGCAGCGGAATTAAATTCTAATCCGTTTTCCTATGCCTGCTGGGGGCTAGCACCTAAACCCTTGGCCTTCAGTTGTTTCATCATCGCCTTGGCTTTAATCGAAGGATCCAATAAAGGCTGGAAAAGCTGGGTTCGTGTCGCTTTAGCCGGATTTGCTATCGGGATCAATATCACCGAAGCCGCCGATGTTGGAGTGATCCTCAGTCTCTACTACGCGGCCTATGTTGCATGGGATACTCTCAGTGATTCAGCTCGATCCGTTCCAACTCTGGCGCTCGGGGCCTCTCGGTTACTTCTCACCGTCGTCTGCGCAGGTTGGATGGGTGGACACGCTGTTCAGGTCTTGCGAAGCTATGCTGTAAAAGACGTTGCTAATATGGAAACGACGCAGGTGAGTTCGAAGGAACGATGGCGTTTTATCACCGGTTGGAGTCTACCTCCGGCCGAAACGACACGCATCCTAGTGGCTGGAGAATACGGTTACAGAATGGATACTCCTGAGGGTGGCAACTACTGGGGGCGAGTCGGGGAAGACGGTTCTCCACCTCGTTTCTCTGGGAGCGGCGAATATGCTGGGATCTCCGTTCTGCTGCTAGCTCTGTGGGCCGTTGTTCGCACTCTAACTCGCTTTCCTCTGCAACCTTTCACGACGGTTGAACGACGACGCATCCTCTTCTGGGCCACCTCTGCAGTGGTCTCATTGCTCTTAGCCTACGGCCACTATTTCCCTCTTTTTCAACTCGTTTTTCTGCTCCCTGGACTGAATACAATCAGAATACCGATGAAGTATTTGCACGGGTTTCACCTCTCGGTTTTGCTTCTGTTTGTTTACGGCCTTTTAGGGGTCTTCAGGACCTATTTTAAGGTCGAACCGCTGCGCTCTAAACTGATGCCGCCGGGTTCTTCCTCCTCCGAAAGTTCGGCTTCCGGATTCGATCGAGTTTGGTTTTTTATTCTCGGTGGGCTCGGCAGTGTTTTTGGTTTGTGGGCGCTGAGTTCGGCGGCAGGTATAGATTCCTTGGTGAAAAGAATAGCTGGAGCGGGATTTGATGCCACCGATGCCCGTTCAATGGCGACCTTTAGCGTCACTGAAATCGGCTTTTCCCTTCTGTTTTTTGGTTTAGGCGGGGTTTTAACTTTACCTCTCCGGATCTCCTTCTTCCGTTCCATAAACGGACTTCGTAATTGGGGCGGATTGCTGGCACTCTTGGTCGCGATAGACTTGAGCCGAGCGGCAGCACCGTGGGTCGTTCACTACGATTATCGTTTTCGTTACGAGAAGAATCCTGTCGTTTCTTACCTGCAAGATCGGGCCGCCGATTTCTCTCGAACCACAGCGCGACTGCTTCCTTTTGGTCGAAATGCTCTCGCCAGTCCCAATGATTCAAAATGGGGTGCCGTCCAAAACTTGTGGCTGGAACATCATTTTCAATTTTTCAGAATCCCTGTTTTGGATGTTATCCAAATGCCTCGAATTCCTATACTCGATGAGGCGTTCAGAACCGCCTTTGAATCCAAACCACCCGCCCAATTCAATCCGGCTTTGGTCGGTCGATTATGGCAACTTACCTCTACCCGATTTATTCTCGGATCGGTTGGCATCGTCTCACAACTCGATTCAGCGGTAGCCCTCCCCGGTAGCCGCTTTACTCCTCGCCTTCTCTTCGATCTCCAACCAAAAAACAACGTCGCTGAATCGCGTCTTAACCAACCCGATTCTTGGACAGCTGTGGTGACCACTAACGGTCCCTACGCCGTTCTCGAATACGATGCCGCCCTCCCTCGAGTCGGTCTTTATTCCTCGTGGACTGTTGCCACCAATGAGACTTCGATGCTCGAGCAAATCGTCGCTCCCGACTTCGATGCACGAAAAAAGGTCATCTTGAATCAAGCACCGGAAATCGATCTCCCTTCCGGTAGTTCCTCTCCATCCGGTGAAGCCAAAATCACCGCTTATGCTCCGCGAGAAGTCACGGTAAGTACCAAGACTTCCGCCTCCTCGGTCTTGGTCCTAAATGATCGCTGGCATCAACACTGGAATGCGACTCTGGACGGCAAGCCAATCCCTCTGCTCCGAGCAAATCACATTATGAAAGCCGTGTCTGTCCCCGCAGGTGAACATCAGGTCCGCTTCCGCTTCGACCCGCCGTTATTGGCCCTCAAATGGACCGTTTTAGCCATAATAGTAATGATCGGAATGATCCTCTCTCTTTTGATAACCTCTAGGTCCAAAGAAACCTAAATTCCTACGAAGACAGCTGCGGCCAAAAAGAACGGAAAGGGCGTCCGCACTTTGCCTGAGCCTTGAAAAAAAATTCCGAGCATTAGCCCTTCCTAACCTGGCGGAGTCGCTGCGGCCAATCGTCCATCCTGTAAGCCGGCTAAAACACGGCGGTCATCTGGCGTCCAAGCCAGAGCCGTCACCGTCGACGAAAGCCGGATCTGACGCAGGGCTTGAGAACTCTTCCCCGCATTCCAGAAAATGACCGATCCATCCTGACCGCCACTCGCCAAAAGATGACCACGATGCTGGTAGGCGAGAGCAGACAGACGGTCGGCATGCCCCTCGAGAATTCGTGGAGTGGATCCCGCTGGTCCTCGTCCCCCGCAATCCCAAACCATAATCTCGTCGCCACCGCCCGTCGCCAAATAACGACTACTATGGTGCCACGCCAGTTCACGAACCTTGGCGGCATATCCGGACATCGCTAATTCCTCACCTTCAATAAAGGGCGTCGGCCAAATCTGAACACTCATTTCCTGAGTGCCGGCCACCACCCATCGCTGATCCGGAGAAATAGCGAGGGAAAGAAGGCTGGATTTCCAAGGCAAACTTTCAGAGTTCTGTCCTGTGATAGGATCAAAAAAAGTCACTCTACCGTAGCAAGCTGAGGCAATACGAGAGCCGTCGTGCCGCCAAGCCAGTGCTGTAATTGTACTCTGTTGATCGCGCAAGCGGTGCACCACCCCCGATTGAGCGCGCCAAAGTGTTAGTTCCTTGCCAGCCCCAGCAGCCAAACACTCCCCGTTGGGAGACCAAGCCAACTGTTCACCCCACGCCGAACCTGTGCTAAAGGACTCCAAAACCGTACATTGAATTGCATCCCAAATCCGAATCACACCGTCCTGACCCGATGTCGCAAAACAGTCCTTCACCGGATTCCATCGCGTCTGAAATCCGCCACCCTCATGCCCTTTAAACCGCTGCAAAATAGCTCCTAAGACAACATCTACTACCCAACCATTCCCTTCGATCCCTAACACGACAACGCGTGTGCCGTCAGGAGAAAGTGACAGGGTAGAGACTGGCTCTTCTAAATCTAGGATCCAGTCGGCTGATCGAATTGGGGCAGTCATCGGAGGCACGTACCCACTAGCTTCGGGCGTTAGATGATTCGATGCCAGCCTGTTTCTCAAAAAGCCGCGACGCCCCAACCTGATCGAAATATCTGCAGTTACCGCACTCCTACGCTCGAATCTGTCTAACTCCACCACTAGGATCCCTACCTCGCCCCAACTCCCCTTCACCTTCACCGCAGAATTCCTTCGAACAAAGCTTGCGATCAATCGAAGCCCTAGGTTCCCTCACCCTCAATCCAGCACTAATATGACTTCTTCTGCCCAATCCTACCGTCGTTCCCCTTGGCATCCTGATCTCAAAGTTCATTTTAAGACTTCGATAGCCACGCTGGTCTGCACCTTACTCACTTACTTTACTGGGTTTGCTACGAACTCCCTGCAAGCGGTCGAATCACCTCGAGCCACGGCCCCCGACGGCTTTGTCTCCCTTACCAATGGAAAAAATCTCGACGGTTGGCGTAACCCTTATGGCTGGGGCCAAGCAATCGTGGTCGGGAACGAAATTCATCTTACCGCCAATCGAAAGTTTTTTCTCGTGACCGAGCGTCCCTACACCAACTTTATCTTCGAAGGCGAAATCTTATTACCCCCTGGCCATGGTAACAGCGGTTTCATGTTCCGCTCACACGTCGCCACCAACCGGGTCTTTGGCTACCAGGCGGAAGTCGATAGCAGCCCTCGCAAATGGTCGGGCGGACTTTACGATGAAGGGCGGCGCGGTTGGTTTATTAGTCCAATCCAAAATAATACAAACAATATTACTCACTTCCGTCAGCGTGCAGGAGAGGCCTTTAAACGCGACGACTGGAACCGTTACCGAATCACTTGCCGTGGTTCAAAACTAAAGATTGAGATTAACGATATCATTACTACCGACGTCGAGGATGCAAAAGATGCCCAAGGTTATCTCGGACTTCAACATCACGGTGAAACAGGGTTGACCTACCGATTCCGAAACCTGCGACTTCGAGAACTAACCCATTAAACGCTTCGTTTGCTCCCCTTTCCCCACAAAGCGAACCGAACCCTCAACCGATCTCAGCCCCTTCGATCATTCCAATTATCATGCTCTCCAAACAATCTAGAGCCTTCACTCTCATCGAACTACTTGTCGTCATTGCCATTATTGCCATTTTGGCAGGCATGCTTTTACCGGCCTTGGGCCGCGCTAAATCTAAAGCCAATGAAATGAAGTGCGTGAACAATTTAAAGCAAATTGGCTTGGCTAATTTCATGTACGTCAATGACTCAGGGAAGGTTCTTCCTTACACCTTAAGTGGCGATCTCTGGATGAAAGGATTAGCCTCGCTCTATGCCACAGTGGACGCCGTCCGTATCTGTCCTAATGCTCTTTACAACGCTAAGAAACCGAGCGGTTCAGCAACAACGGCTTGGGTCTGGGGCAGCGAGGTTAAACTCGGGACCCGCGAACCCCGCTGGGCCGGTAGCTATGCGCTGAATGGCTGGATGTATGCCGGCGATTGGCCGGATGGCGCAGGCCTTTTTCCTAGTGTCAAAAATGCTTTTCGCTCAGAAAATGACATTAATAATCCGTCCTCAACTCCTGTTTTTTGCGATTCAATGTGGGTCGACGCTTGGCCTCAAGAAAAGGATCGGCCCGCTGCCAACCTGCGCGAAGGCGACGCCGGACTCAACGCCGGTATGTCTCGCATTGTTATCGCCAGACATGGAAGCGGTTCCATGAACGTGCCCCGCACTATTCCCACCGGAACTCGCCTGCCGGGATCTATCAATCTCAGCTTTGCTGATGGTCACGCTGGCCCCACTGGTAATGAACTTCTCTGGAGTCTGACTTGGCATAAAACCTGGTCCAATGGAGTGGTTCGCCCTCGTTAAATCCTAGCCCAGCCTTACTCAATCTACGAATCTGAGGATGCATCAACCCGCTTCCGCGGTCCGCGGGTCGAATAAAGAATTCCAAGGGGATTAAGCCGAGTGCGATGAGAAGGCCTAACCTCACTGCTTTAGTTGCACCTTAAAATCCATCAGCAATTGACCCCGTTCGTTCAACCGCCCAATCGAAAATAAGAAGTCGTAAAATAAGACTTTCGTTGCAGCGCTACTAGACAGAACGGTATGGAGAGTGATTGTCAGCTATGACTCATCGCCCCTTCGTCATCCAAGCTCGGGAACTTGCCTCTACCTATTCTACTCACGCAGGCCTCCCGCCCTTGGCCGGGCTTGGCAGTTTTGCTGACGCTGTTCAACCGGGACTCTCCGTCGAGGAAAGTGTCCGACGACACAAACACCATCACTACGCTCTCCGACGCCTCCACCAACTCTTTATTGCTCGAATCACCTCAGAGCCTTTGTACGAACTAAAAATGGCTTGGAGTCATCAGGGATGGCTTTGCGCCGAATACGTCGCCGCTCTCCGCGCCCGGGTCGGCGAGATGCGTGAACCGCCTCTCGGTCTCGAAAAAGTTCCGCACCCAGCTCTCGAACTCATCTTCGATGAACTCCTCGCGGCCCCACTTCCTGAACTTCTTCTCGGACTCTATGAGACGACACTCCCCGCAGTTCGCGAAGCACTCCAACGTCATTTTACCGAGACTCATTTACTAGCCGATCAACCGACACGACGCCTCCTACGGTTCGCCCTGATTGAGTTCGATGAAATCCTCGACTACGGACGCAAGACCATCGCGGCACTCGTCACCCCGGAGAATCGCGCCACAGCGAATCAATTCCTCGAAACCCTGCGATCAGCCCTCGCCTCGGTCGGTGGGACGGATGGGACGTCGCCTAATGGAACAACTGTCCCACCTCGGCTCTTTTCCGGTGAGCCTTGGCGTTACAACGGCGTCCCACAACGCGATGCTCGATTTCCAGACCCCTTCAATATGGGAGTCAATGCGGAAGTTTTCCTCTACGATTCCCTCCAACCAACCAACGCCAAGGTACTGATGATGTACTTCAAGCGCCTTCGAGAAATCGATGTCCCAGAAATGATGTCGAGTATTATTACTGAAACTCCAGGCAAACCTTGGGGCTACTACCGTGATATGACCCGTCAACTTTGGGATGAAGCACGCCACGCGATGATGGGGGAAGTCGGATTTGCTGCTGCCGGTGTCGATTGGCCATCAAAGGTTCCTATCAATTTTACTTGGTCCCGGGGATTAAATACTCAACTCACCCCAAAAGAACGCCACGCTGTCCTCTACTTCATCGAACAAGGCCTTATGCCCAAGACAGGCAAACGCCACGAATGGGAGACGGCAATTCTTTCGGAGAACCCACTCTCAGCAACCTTTCAAGACTTCGACTGGGCCGATGAAGTCCTTCATGCTCGGGTCGGACGCGACTGGTATGTCTCAGATATGCCCTCAGCTCATGCGGCGATCGCTTACGGCGATGCCTGCTGGAGCAAGGTCCTGATCGACTGGGATTCTTGGCGACGTGACGGCAGCACGGCTCACGCCAACTGGTGGCCTGCGGCTTATCAACAATACTGTGAACGGAACAACCTCACGCCTTGCCCTCAGGTTGCCTCCTACAACACCACCTACCAATCTATCCGAGCTGACCTAAAAGATATTTCAGCCTCAGGTTAATCGACGGCCACTCATCCTAGGAATAAATGCGCCGCTCTCGTCAGTGCATTTCGATCGAACAATCACCGATGCCTCCGCGGAAATAGTTAAACCTCACCTCTGGATGCAGCCCCAGAAGGGACATTGGCACTGCTGTATCGGCGATCCGTTTGGCAATCATCAAACAGGTGAGTCGCTGTCCAAAGGGGTTGTCGTGCTTTCCTGCGTGCCAAATCGACACCGTCTCGGCTTTCCACGTCTCGACGGGACCCACTGTCACCGCTTGAGTAGGAACTAAGGCGACATTACCGCCTCCACTCGTTCGGGCGTTCTGGGCAATGGTCAGTGGATGCAAATCCACCACGCGGGTACTGAGCTTCAGATACTCTTCAGGGGAAGGAGGAGCATTCTTAAATTTTCCCGCACGACGATACGGGTCGTTAAAGGCCCAATGTTTTACATCACCCTGTCCACCTTGCATCACCGCACACACCACGCCCGCATCCCAACTCGCTCGGAAGGGTCCCGTCTGACTGGAAGGAAAATGAAGGTGACTCTCTGGCATCACCAACTTCTGAGCAATCCGCCCAAAACACAATTCTCGATCCGCTCTCTCAAATGAGAGTGGATGGGTCGGGGCAACAGATTCGCCATTCACCACCCACTCATCCATACCCCAAAAGTGCCCAGACCGAAGATCCAACCCCAAGGCATTCACAATCCGAGCGACCAAGGGCAATTGTTCCGTTGGCCCAATCGGCCCACAAATTCCCACCGGATTATCATCCGTGCTCCGCCTCCAAGCCGCCACATACTCTAGGGCTTCAGCTAAATAAAAATCTTCCAACGTATCAAAAAAATTCACCCGAAACCCAGGCCGCGAGAGCCTCAACATTTGCGGCGGCGTCAACGCAGCAGCTTCGGCTACCAAATCAGGATGGATTGTCGTGTAATCCCACCACTCAGGCGCAACACAAGACTGACGACGATCTGAAATTTTGAAGCTCATTTTAGAAAGGATTCAGCCCGGTATCTTTCTCATTTTTAAACCAAGTGACCAGAATTTCCGTTCTCAATTTCCGTTCTCAAGTTCCTCAACTTCTTCCCAAAACGTTAATTTAATTTTTTATCCAAATCCAACTGAAGCTCAAACAAGAAAGAGACGTCGCTCTCTGAATACGGAGGATTGTTCCCCACGACCTTCCGTGACATACATTTCTTTTACACTTATCCGATACCTGTGACGTTCGAACATCTACTACTGAAGGAAGGGCTTCTTCCTGAGGAAAAAATCGCTGAAGCCCGTGCGCTTCAGTCCGCTGATGGCCTGCGCTTAGACCGAGCCATCCTCCAACTCGGACTCTTGGAAGAGCGCCAAATTCTCAACCTGATGGCGGGCCAACTCGACTTGCCACTGCTGGATCTTTCTAGCTGGGAAATCGATCCGGAACTTCGACGAACTCTCCCCACTAAAGTTATCTTCCGCAAACGGATCGTTCCTATCTCTCGCGAGGGTAACTCTCTCCGCGTCGCAACCTGCGACCCCTTCGATCTCTACGCCATGGACGATGTCCGGATGATGACCGGCCTCCATGTCGAATGCGTTCTCGCCTCACGCGATGACATCGAAAAGTTAATCAAAACCCATTACGGACTCGGCGGCGATACGCTCGATGAACTCTCCGCCAACGACGAAGAATCCATTAGTGCCGGTCGTGGGGAGGGCGGGGACGACCTCATGGAAATGGCTCAAGAGGCTTCCGTTATTCGCTTGGTTAATGAAATTATCGTGGAGGCGGTGCAAGAACGCGCCAGCGATATCCATATCGAACCCTACGAACATCACATGTCGATCCGCTATCGAATCGACGGCATTCTTCACGAAGCATCTGTTCCTCCTCAGATGAATCGATTCCAAGCTGCGATTATCTCCCGCATTAAAATCCTCGCTAATCTTAATATCGCTGAACGCCGCATCCCACAAGATGGCCGGATCAAATTCAAGGTCGGCGGGCGTCAAATTGATGTCCGCGTCTCAGTCATTCCAATGCTCTTCGGCGAAGGCGTGGTGATGCGCCTTCTCGATAAGGCTAATGTTCTCTTCACCTTGACCCAACTCGGGATGGATGCCGATACCTACGGACGCTTTCGTGGCCTCATCGAACGTCCCCATGGCATCGTCCTTGTTACTGGCCCAACAGGTTCTGGCAAGACCACCACTCTCTACGCCGCGCTCAACGAAATTGTCGGCCCTACTCTTAAAGTCCTCACCGTCGAAGACCCCGTCGAATACCACCTCCAAGGCGTCAACCAAATCCCCGTCGATCATAAGGTCGGCATGACCTTCGACGCCGGACTGCGGGCGATCCTCCGCCATGATCCTGATGTGGTCATGATCGGCGAAATTCGCGATGTCGAGACCGCGCGTGCCGCCATCCAAGCCTCTCTTACGGGTCACCTCGTTCTCTCCACTCTTCATACCAACGACGCGGCTTCCGCCGCAACACGACTCGTGGATATGGGTGTTGAACCCTTCCTTATTGCTAGCAGCCTTGCGGGGGTCATGGCCCAACGCCTCATCCGCCGAATTTGTCCCAAATGCAAAACGACCTACAGCCCCGACCTTACTAAATTACCTCGCGACTTCAGGCTCGCTTCAGGTGAACAATTGCACCGCGGTGAAGGATGCGAGAACTGCCGCAAAACGGGCTATCGAGGTCGCTACGGTATTTACGAACTCCTGGAAGTTGACGAGGAAATCGCCCAAATGATCGTCGCTCGAGAGTCCGCCCCAAGACTCATCGCCGCCGGTCGAACCAAGGGCCTTCGACTCCTCCGCGAAGACGGTTGGATCAAGGTGCGTCAAGGCCTTACCACCATCGAAGAAGTCATCACTTGCACCGCTCTCTAATCCCCTCATGCCCAAGTTCCGCTATACCGCTCTCGATGCCCATGGTCGCCAAATCCGCGGACAGTTAGAGGCCGACGGCGAAGCTGGGGTCCTACGCATCCTCACTGAGCGCCAACTTTTCCCCGTCGGTATCACCTCAGAAGACGGCGGGGTAGGCCCCAGCGGGCGACGGCGCCGTGTCTCCAGTCGTGATGTTGGACTTATGTACGGTCAACTCGCCGACCTCATCGGTTCCGGCGTTCCCATGCTCCGCTCTCTCGATTCTCTCATCCGCTCCACGGTCAACGCTAATCTCAAAGCAATCCTCAAAGAAGTCCGCACCGCTGTCTCAGATGGTCAGACCCTCACCGATGCCCTTCGTAAATATCCGGAGGTTTTCCCTCCTCTTCATACCGCGATGGTGCAGGCGGGCGAACGGGCTTCCTTCCTCGAAGATGTCCTCCGTAGTTTGGCTGATTTTTTAGAACGACTCGACGAACTGAAGGCCAAGGTCATGGGAGCTATGATTTATCCCGCTCTTCTCTCGGCCCTCGGGACCACGGTGATGGCCGGAGCACTTATTTTCTTTGTTCCAAAATTTGAACCCCTGCTTGCTGGGGCACAAAAGCCCCTACCCACCGTCCTTCTCTTTGGAGCTAGTACGCTTCTCAGAAGCTACTGGTACCTCGTTGCTCTCGGTATCGCCGCACTCACCGCGCTCCTTTTGTCGGCTCTTCGCAAAGAATCCTCTCGTCGAACATTAGAAATTATCCAATTTAAAATCCCAGTCGTCGGAGGCGCTCTTCGGATGCTGGCTATCACTCGCTTCTGCCGTATTCTTGGCACTATGCTCGCCAATGGTGTCCCTATGCTCGGAGCACTCAAAATCGCCAAAGATGCCACTGGATCACGTCTCCTTGGCGAACAAATCGGCGCGGCCGCTGAGAGTGTTCGCGATGGTAAATCGCTCTCTCTTCCTCTTTCTGCTTGTGGCCTCTTTCCCGATCAGGTCATGGCGATGATTACCGTCGCCGAAGAATCCAATAAACTCGACAAAGTTCTCCTGCATATAGCCAACACGGTCGAACGTCGCACCAACCAACAAGTGGACCAATCTGTCCGACTCATCGAACCCGTTATCCTCTGTCTGGTCGCTGCCGGAATCGGTTTTCTGGCCCTCGGACTTCTTCTCCCTATTTTCACTCTCGCTGGCTCTCTCGGAAAACACTGAATTTTATCCTCACCTTCAACTGATTTGGACCTAACTTAAATTTTTATTTTTCCTTTGAATGAGACTTAAATCCATAACGTCACCCAATGCGTTGAAGTTGGCACAGATTCACACGACATGAGACTCCTTATTCAAAATTCTCGGTGCAAAAATTCTCAGCGCACGACTCGCTCTCAATCCGGCTTCACGTTGATAGAAATTCTTCTGGTCATCGTGATTATTCTGCTGCTCGCCGGAGCCCTCGTAGTCTTCGTGCTACCTCAACAGGAAGGTGCCGAGAAAAACACCACGCGACTTCTCCTTAACAACGTCTCAACAGCCCTCGACACCTATCGCTTAAATCTGGGTCACTATCCCAGCGAACAAGAAGGGGGTCTCAATGCTTTATTGGTTAAACCGACGTTTGAAAATGAGCGTATCGGTGATAAATGGCAGGGGCCATATCTCAAACCAGGAACTCGCCTCGATGATCCTTGGAGCTTTGCCATCCGTTATGAGGTTGTTGACCGTTCCCAATCAACTGAGGGCAACAAAGCCGCTCTCCCCTATAAACTGTATTCTATTGGCCCTGACGGCCAACCCGATTCGGAGGATGATATCAAAATGGCCACTGAATCTGATCCTGCTAGCCTTTCGGGGGCCGCCGGAAATCCAAAGGGTCAATAACCCAGCTTCGTTTTTCACCTCCTGCCATGGCTTATCGCACCACCAGAATCAACCAACGCCAGCAGGGGTTTACTCTCGTTGAACTCCTTTTGGCGATCACCCTCCTTCTGGGGTTGATCGGTGCTCTGGTGTTTGGATTTTCTAGCCTCCAACGGAACGCTCAACTAGACGAAGGACTCGAGCGAGTCGAGACCACCCTGCGTTTCGCTCGAGCCCATGCAGCTCATTCAGGTCACAAGGTCAAAGTGGTGATGGCCACTGAATCCACGACCCCCTCTACCGACTCAACTTCTTCCTCCGAAACGGTTTCCTCCACCTTCGCTAACGCCATGCGTATCGAATGGGAGCCTGACCCTATCCGTGCCCCCGGAGTGTTCGCTCCGTTGACCTCTCTCTCAGAGGAAATTTCTGATGTCACTGACTTAGTCCACTTTCGATCGATCGAACGGGAGTCACCACAAATCACTTCAGACCCGCAATCCGAAAACTCTTACAACCCTCTCTCCGATTCGACCTCGTCTTTGCCTTCCCTCGATTTAACAGAGCAGGAACAGCTGTCTTCCCCAGACTCTTGGCTAGCTGCCGACGGGGATCTTAACGCCTCTTCAGTCATTTTCTACCCAGATGGCTCTTGCGATGGCGCGCTCATTACTCTGGCCTCCCGCGATTCTGAGGATATTCGTGAGGTCTCCGTTCAACTCCAATCCGTTACCGGCACCACCCGTCGACATTGGCGCGATACCGCCTCCATCGGATTAAACCAAACTTCGGACCGTCCCACCTCATCTGTCACAACCGCGCCACACCGACGGTGAAAAAGGCCACGGTCCGACCTTCAGCCTACGATCATGGGTCGGGACAAGTGCCTTTAGGGGCCCCCATGCACCTGCCATCAACTCAGCTTGCTCCCGCTTCTAACCCTCTGACTCAACAGACCTCGGGGGCGGTACTGCTGGAGGTCATTCTCGCACTCGTTCTCTTCGTCGCCTCGGCCGCAGTGATTACCACCGCTCTCCGTGCTTCCATCGATAGCGCCGAACGGATCCGCCTCGGTGTCCACGCCGACAACTTAGTCGCTACTGTCGCTGCCGAAATCGAAATGGGGCGCAGATCCCCAAGTATTATCGGCCCTGCCCCCTTTGATCCCCCTTTTACTAACTGGACTTGGCAACTGATTCCGCCTGCTGTCGATAACCTTGTTGCCCCTTTCGAAATTATCGTTCGCCACTCCGAATCGGATCTGGTTCGACGTCTCGCTCAGGTTCTCCAACCTCCTCGACAATTTTTTCAATCAGAAGAAATCATCCCTTTCGGCGAACCCTCACTCCAACCATGAAACTGGGTCTCGCCCCTCAACTTCGACGATCGGCCTTTACTCTACTGGAGGTTGTCCTCGCCATCGTCATCGCAGTCGGCCTTCTCACTGGAGTTCTCCTTTTTTACCGACAAGCTGCATCGCTGCGTAACCAAGTCTTTCGCCAAGCCGATCAAATTTCAGCTATCCGACTGCTCATGGACCGGATGGCTCTCGAACTTCGGACGATCCCATCCTCGGTCGGCGAGACAGCGCGCCTTCTTTATGGCGACTCTTCCTCTCTTCATCTGCTCCGCACCTCTGTCCCATCACAATCCGCTTGGCTCGGTGGCCCCCTTAGCCGCGCCTCTATCGCTGAAGCCGATCTCGTCGAAGTCACCTACCGACAGAACACCGACACAAATCATTCTGGCATTTTCAGAGAAGAACTTTCCTTCACTCCACGAACAACTTTAAACACCAATCTCTTCGCCGAAACTGAATCCTCACTTACCCCTCCAACGAAGTCTCCTGCTGTCACAAATACCGTCTCCGAAATAGTTCAACCTCTCCTGACTGAAGAAGTCCACTATCTACGATTCCGCTACTGGAATGGTTCGCTTTGGTTAGATTCTTGGTCTGCAAAAGAACCACCTCTAGGTGTCGAAATTTCTATCGGAATTGAAGCGAACCCTAATTCGGACCTCACCGAACCCAACACCTCTTCGACCGAGGATCAACCCGAATATCCCTACGAACTCTTTCGACGGGTCATCGCTCTCTCAACGGCCTCGAACCTTCCCGCGATCAGCACCGCTGTTCCATTAGAGGAGCTTCTACCATGACGCTCATTCGACAGCAGGCCCGCTCTTCGGCCTTTGTTTTGGTGGGTGTACTCATTGTCGTCCTCTTAGTTTCGATGATCGCTCTGAGTGTTCTGTTCCGAATGCGTTCAGACGAGACAGCAGCGGCCACAGGCTCCAGTGGAGAGCAGGCTTGGGCCTCGGCCTTGTCGGGTGTTCGAATCGCGATGAAAATTGCCGCGTCGATCCGCCCAGGTGACACTGACTGGCAAGACGCTCCAGATCGGTTCAAGGATCAACTCCTCTACGAGGATGGCTCCGAGGAATGGCATTGGACACTCTTCACCTCCGACGGCGAAGGCGGTATCCGTTTCGGTTTATCCGACGAATCTTCTAAAATAAATCTCAACACTGCCGCCAACTCTCTGGTCGCGCGGCTTCCTTCGATGAAAGCCAGCTTGACGGATGCACTGCTCGATTTTCTCGATGCCGACGACCTCCCTCGCCCAGAGGGTGCTGAACAGGAATACTACGATGCTCTGCCTCAGCCTTATCGAATCCTAAATGGCCCCCTTGCAACCGTCGAACAACTCCTCCTTGTCCGTGGGTTTACCCCATCAATCGTCTTTGGGGAAGATGCCAATCGTAACTTTACACTCGATGCCAACGAAGACGATGGCGACGAACACACCCCTCCTGATAATAACGATGGTAAACTGTCTCTTGGACTCAAACCTTTCTTGACTGTTTACTCGAAGGAATTCAATCGAGACTCGCGTGGAGTGGCTCGGATCCGATTGAATGCGACGACAAATTCTCTCTCGGAGACTAATGGTCTCCCGCCTGCCTTTGTCGCATTTCTCGCCGAATTACAGGCTTCGGATAGTGTCATTCTGCATTCCTCGGATCTCCTCGAAACATCGGTCCGTCTTAAGGACCGGAACGGTCAAAACCGCGAGGTCCCCACGGGTGTCGGTCGCGATTCTCTCGCTCTGGTGCTTGATCAATTCACCGGATCGGATCCTTCTGAGATTCAGGGACGAATCAATATCAACACGGCTTCGATTACTGTCCTGCAAACTATACCGGGTATTGACCCCTCTCTGGCTGAAACAATCGTCTCTGCTCGGGCAGCTCTTCCTGCCGAACGGCGCCAATCTATCGCATGGTTGTATGTCGAAAATCTCGTTGAGGCGGATAAATTTCGCGAGATTGCCCCGTCCCTTACCTCCAGAGGATTTCAATTTAGCTTTAACGTGGTCGGGTTCGGAGTTCGCTCAGGCCATTTTCGTGTGCTTCAGGCCGTGATCGATGTCAATGAACCAACACCCAAGCTTCTTTACCTTCGCGATCTCACTCGCCTTGGCCTTCCTTTCCCCATCCAGTCTGAGGAGAACGACCCCTCGGATTCTAATGCCTCCCCCCCTCTTCCCTCGAACCAAACCGCGTCACCCAAAGCATCCACTCCCAACAGAAGGTCTCGACGAGGTCTCTCAAACTTCTCTCTAAAATTAAATCGTCGTAGAAAACGGTTTTGCGATGAGATATTTCCAAGAATTTTACCGTCGGGAGTTGGCGAAAAACATCAAAGTAGAGCAGTCTCTTTTTAAGACTTCCCGAACACTCATGGGTTCCCATTTTATTAACACTTTTAGTCGACTTCGCAACCGCCTCCCCGGTCGCGAAAATGAAAGAGCGCGGACTCGGGGACTCGCCTCGGTGACGGCTCTGGAGGTTGACGGCACGACCCTTCGAGTCGCTGAGGTAACTCGTTCGGCTGGAGCCTCTCGAATTAATTCGATCCACGCACTGCCACTCGACTTTGCCGACGG
Organism: Akkermansia muciniphila; assembly: GCA_945898055.1. GTDB lineage: Bacteria > Verrucomicrobiota > Verrucomicrobiia > Limisphaerales > UBA9464 > SXXZ01. The sequence continues at coordinate 24,593 of CAMDGV010000006.1, forward strand.
CGCTAACCGATCGGATCCCGCCCTCCTTGGGGCGGTAGTGGCGCGTGCTCTCGCCAAGGCTCACCTCCAGCCCGGCCCAGTGATTATGGCAATCCCTCGGGGGAACGTGCTCCTCCGGACGGTGACCGTTCCCGATACCGGCTCAGAAGGGACGATCGCCTCCCTTGTTCGTTTCCAAATCGTTCGCGAACTACCCTTCAGGGCCGACGAAGCAATCATCGACTTCCAAATCATCCGTCGTCTCCCCGCCCGCCCAACCACAGACGATGCTTCAGCTAACGTGCCATCCCCGAGTCCTTCCAGTGATTCCGTTGACCGGGTCGAAGTTCTCGTCGCAGTCGCCAAACGGGAATCCATCACCTTCCTTTCCCAATTAGCCCAATCTGCTGGACTTCAACTCGCCGCACTCGGTTGGGCTTCTCACGCAAATGCGACTTGGCTTCGTGCCACCACCGACCCCGCTCCGAACTCCACCCGGGCCGCAATCCTTCTGCGCCCCGAAGAAGTCGGAATCGAAATTATCGAAGATGGCGCAATTCTCTTCAGCCGCGGTGTTCCGTTGGCGGCACGACCCGACTCAGAATCGACTGAGTGGATCCGATCGGTCACCCTCGAACTCGTCCGCACTCTCCACTCGTTCGCCAGTAGTTCCACCCGTTCCAATCCAACATCGGCTTACGTTTTTGGCGGAACGGGCCGCGAATCTTTAGTCGCTGACGCCCTCCAAACTCGTCTCGGATTTCCAGTCAACTGCCCTGATATCGCAGCGCGTCTGGCTTTAGATCGATCCCAACAGAATATCGCTCAGGCCTCTTTCGCCGTCCTCGGTCTCGCCCTCGGCATTACTGATCCCGGAGGCCTTCCGTTCGATTTTCTTAACCCTAAACGACCCACGCCGCCGACCGATATGCGCCGGGTCAAAATAATCGCGGGCACCTTTATTGGAATTCTCCTTCTTATCTGTCTCTTCAGTCTTCGATCCTCGCTGGTGAACCGTCGCCGAACCGTTCTGACCCAACTTCAAGAAGAACTCGCTTCCGGTGAAAAGAAACGTCCGACCTACCGCCAAATTATTCAACAGGCCAACACTCTTCGCACTTGGTCCAGCGAAGACCGTGACTGGCTCGATCACTACGCCTATCTCAGCGCCATATTTCCTCCTAGCGAAGAGGTCTACCTCACTTCCATTGCTTTCGGTCCAGGCAAGGCGATCCGTCTCGGTGCCCAAGCCAGAAATGGCGAAATTTTAAGCAAACTCGATCGCCAACTGCGCGCCGCTGGCTACGAGGTCAAACCGCTCGCTGTTACCCCCGGTGCTGATCGCAATGGATACGGCTTCCGAACCACGGTCGAGTTGTCTGTTCCTTCCAAACTCAAATTCGATCTCACCAAACTCGTTCCCCCTGCGCGCCCCACCGATGACATTTCACTCGATGCTCCTCGCAAAGGAGGTTCCCGATGAACGATCGAGAGAAGAAACTAGCCAAGGTTATCGGGGGCGTGCTCGGTTGTGGCCTCCTCTTCCTTGGCGGTCGTACCCTCTTTCTGAAGCCTCTCGTCGAGGTCGATCGCCAAATCAGCGCTGTTCGACTTAAAATTGACGCCGTAAATAAAGAACGCCGCGACTACTTCACCTCTGAAGAAGCAGTCAAAGCCGTGACCGCTCGTACCTTCTCCGACGACATCGATGAAGCCAGTGCGCGCTTTGGCGAAATGCTCACTCGCACTCTCATCAATAGCGGATTGCGTGAAGCAGACTTCAGTCGACTCCCTACCGGGTCACGCAAACTCAGGGGTGCGCTGGAAACAGGCTGGGCTATCCGCGGCGAAGGGCCCCTTCCTCAGGTTATTTCCCTGATCTTCCTTCTTAATCACGCCGCGCCGGTTCATCGGCTCGATGGGCTCACTCTTGGGGTTGGAGATAGCCCAGGTCGCGTCCGCGTTAGCTTTCGATATCTCACGCTCGTCCCAACACCGTCTCCCGAAATAGAACGGAAAGAACTCGAAACAAAGTTCACCTCGGAAAGCCCCGAGCGTCGGGCATTCGATCCTCTCGTCGCACGCGATATTCTTCGCCCCTACATCCGCCGCCCCCCTCCCGCGCCTCCCGCAGGTCAACCTCCAGCTCTCACCCCTCCACCGCCTCCAGGTAAGGCTGGCCCAGAAACTTTTCGCGTTGTCTCTCTCTCAGAATGGGCAGGGAAACCCGAAATCCATATCCGCGATCTGACCGCCCAAAAAACGGTCCGCTACCGCCTGGGAGACTCCATCGCTGGCGGGGTCATCGTCCTAGTCGATTATCGACCTATGCCTACCCCGGGACGTGAATGGCTTCTTTCCTCAAGTCGGGTCATTGTCCGCATCGACTCCGAATTCTGGGCCATCGAACGCGGTGCCACTTTCGCAGAACGTCACAAGCTGAAACCGGAAGAGCTCCCGCCAGAACTCGCCAAATCCTGATGCCTTACCTTCACTCCTTTTCTCGCCTCCTATGAAATCGCTCCGAATCCACTGCCTCACCCTCGGCTTCTCTAGCCTCCTTTTCGCTGGTTCTGCTCTCGCTCAGCAACCGTCGCCAACCCCGAAAACGAACGTCACAACCCTCGCCAGCGACTCTCCGCCGTCGGCCTTACGCAATATCCGCTTTCAGTTTGAAGGTATTCCCTATGCCGACGTCATTGAGCGCTTCGCTCAAATGTCCGGGAAGCCTGTGGTCGGCGAAATCAATATCCCCGGCACCATCACTTTTAACGACCCTTCCGCTTACGATTACCCCTCCGCTTTCGATACTCTTAATGTGATCCTTTCAATGAAGGGTCAGATGCTCGTCGAAGAAGGGGCTTTCCTCCGGGTCGTTCCTTTTCGTGAACTCCCTCAGACCCCCCTTCGTATCCTTCGTGGTGGAGATAAAACCGACGGCGTCCGCCCCGGCGAGGTCGTTACTGTCGTGCTCGAACTCAAGAATCTCGATGCCGCAGAAATCTCTTCCTCCATCACCAATCTCCTCTCCTCCGCTGGATCGGTCGCCCCTCTCTCGCGTGGTCGCGGTCTAATCCTCACTGATCGTCTCAGCAATATTCAACGGATTCGTTCACTCATTGGCTCGGTCGATAACGAGACCGCTGCCGAACGGCAGATGAAGACCTACACTCTGCTCCATGCCTCGGGTGCTGTGGTCGCTGATTTAATCAATCGTACTTTCGGTATTTCAACTGCCCCCAAACGCACCCAGTTTAATCCCCAGTCCAAACAACTCGACGTTCTCCCTCCTGATCCCAACGACTACGTCACCGCTGTCTATGATGAAGCCTCTCGTACTTTGGTTCTCTTCGGTCCTCGCGAACGCCTCGGTCTCGCTGACGAACTGATTTCTCGCTTTGAAGACAGTAATACCGGGGCCGGTGATGTCCGGATCTACACACCTCAGGTTATGAAGGCCGAGGATCTCGCAACGATGATTCGTCAAGCCATTCCTGGGGTCGCAGCCCCCAATGAAACGGGATCCGCAGCCGCAACGAAGGCGCGGGTTATTGCCGAAAAAGGAGCCAACCGCCTGATCGTCGCCGCTCCGCTCGCCAGTCAATCAGATCAAATTGAGACGCTCATCAATCGTCTCGATAAACCGGTTCACGGGACCGGCATGGCCTCCTCCCAACAAGGAACGCGGGTTCAAGCTGTCCAAATAACCCGGGTCTTCCGCACCCGCACGGCCGAAGCAGTAAAGGTCGGTAAAATTTTGAGCGAAGCTCTGACTCGCACTCTTCCGAATGGTCTAAAGGTTCCCACGGCCGCAGTCACGGTCGAGCCCGGTAGCCAAAGTATCGTGGTCACCGGCTCTCCTGGCGATGTCCAGACCGCAGTCGAAATTGTTTCACAACTCGAAACGGGATCGACCTCTCCTCAACCTCAACAAACTCGTTTCATCGAGTTGGGTAGCGTGGCTGAAGCGAAACGTCTAGTTCCTCTGATCGAACAAATCTATCGCAGCCAAGTAGCTGATGGTCCTTCAGGTAGCGGTGCTCATGCCAAAATAATGGCCGAACCCGAGACCGGCCGACTGATCGTCACCGCCGCTAATGAACACCTGATTCGGATCGAGGAAATTGTCAAAAGTCTACGCTCCGAAAGATCAAAACCTCAACCACGGTCCCTCCAGATCGTTCCTCTCAAAAACACCCGTCTCGAAACCGCTTTCGCGAGTCTTAATGGCTTAATAATCGAGCGCATGGCCGATAAACGCTTCGAGGATCAACCCAAACCTTCAGTGATTTCTGATGCGGCCAACAACCGCCTCCTCATCACCGCAACTGAGGAACAACAGAAGGAAATCCTCGCCATTGTCGCCGTGGTCGATGTCGCTCCAGAAAGAACGCGACGCGAAATGGCAGTTATCCCTGTTCATTCCAAATCACCGACCGAACTCATTACGCTCGCAGGTCAGTTGATGTCCCAACTCGGGGATTCACCCAGCAGCCCTCAACTCGAACCCAAACTCATCCCTGACGCCTCGGGTAAACAAATCATCGTCCTCGCTTCTGAGTCCGATATCCAACGGGTTCGACTCCTCATCCAACAACTCGACAACGCGACAACCGCCGCGGTTAGTCGCCAGTTTCGTAATGTCGAACTTTACTCCCGAACCGCAGCCGAACTGACTCCGCTTGTTCAGCAACTTTATCTAGAACAAACCAAGGGCCCAAATGAACCTCCGGGGGGCCCCGCAACTCTCCTGCCGGATTCTAAGAATAATCGCATCATGGTCAGTGGCGCTGATCGCGAAATTACCCGGGTCGAAACAATCATCCGTCAACTCGATCCCGCAGGCCAAAAAGGGGCTCGTGAGGAAACTCGGGTCATCCGTCTTAAATCGGCTGTCGCCACCGAAATTTCTAGTCTAGTCGAGAAAAGTCTCAGCTCGCAAACCCAGTCGGTGAAAGTTCTCGTCGATTCTCGTAGCAATAGTCTCATCGTTACTGGTGACCCTTCTGCGGTCGAAGCGGCCGCAAAAATAATCCGCGAACTCGATACTCCTTCTGAGGTTCAACCGCGCGAAATGCGGGTCATTGAACTTAAACAGGCCGAAGCTTCGAGCCTGGCTGCAATGGCCACTTCGCTGATCGCTGATCTCCTCAAAAGCCAACGGGGTATCGATTACGTTCCTCAGTCTCGCATCCTTCCTGATGCCGCTGGGAATCGAGTGATTCTCTCCGGTCCACGGGAAGAACTCGCGGTCATCGCTGGGGTGATCGAACGTCTTGACCAAGCCCCCGAGGCCGCAGGCGGAGCTCGGGTTTTTAAACTCGCTAACGCCGATGCCGCTCAAGTCGTTACGGTGGTCTCCAATGCCATGGTCAAGTTCGATGCCCGCAATCAGCCCATCCGACGGGCCACTGTTTCTTTGGATCGCGAATCCAATAGCATCGTCGTCTCAGGCTCTCGTCAGGATATCAAAGACGCTGAGGGAATTATTACTCGTCTCGATAATGAAGGTCTCGACGTCACTTCGCCGTCCGCTAGCACCTCCACTAGCTCAAAAACTCGCAGCCTTCGCATGGTTGAGGTCAATGGAGATCCAGATACTCTCGCTTCTTTGGCGACTCGCGTTTTTAGTGCGCAAAATACCGGACGCACGGTCACTAATCTGGTCAGCATTAGCGCGGAACCTGGCGGTCACCGCCTTATTGTCCTCGCCCCAGAATCTCTCCTACCTCAAGTCCAAACTGTTATCTCCGCGCTCGATTCTCGCCCAGAACAGGGGCAACGAGAATTACATACTATCGAACCGCGCGCCTCTCGAGCCTCCGATCTTCTTCCTGTGGTTAACCGCATCTATGGCGAACAAAATCAAGGGCGCTCCACCAAACCCGCTAGCCTCTACACGGACTCTTCCGGTCAACGTATTATGGTCTTCGGCACCCAAGATCAAGCTGCGGCCATTCGTCAAATCGTCGAGACGCTCGCCACTGAAGCAACCGAGGCACGCACTAATCGTGTCTTTGATCTCGGAAAACCCGCCGATGCCCAACGCCTCCTTCCCCTCATTCAACAACTCTACAATGATCAGTCCGCTGGCCGCCCTTCTGACGGCGCTCCCGATTCTAAACTCATCTCCGACGGTCGCACTGGCCGTCTCATCGCTTCCGGTCGCCCCTCACATCTCGATCGCATCGCTGCGATTGTCGACTCTCTCCTGCCGGGTGCTTCGACCAATACCATCGCTGTCTCGCGCGAAACTCGTACCTTCGAGGTGGGCTCAGCGTCCGAAGTTCAACGGCTTCAACCTCTCCTCCAACAACTCTACACCGATCAATGGAAAGAACATGCCCATAGCGACCCCGCCGACGCTCAAATTCTAGCCGACCCGCGCTCAGGTAGAATCATTGTCACCGGTCGCCCAGATCACCTTCTGAAAATCGAGGCACTCCTCCAACAACTCGGAGCCGGTCCCGCCCAACCACGCGCCGATGCTCGTGAAGTTCGGATCATCGATCTCACCACGGCCAGCGCGGTCGAACTCGCCGCTACGGTTCGTACTCTCTACCTCGACCAATCTCGATCTCGCTTCGGCACGACGCCGCCTGATACCTCTATTACCCCAGATACCGGCGGCAATCGCCTGATCGTGGTCGGCGAAACCAATGAAATCGAGGTGGTCGATGATCTGGTTCGCAAACTCGACAAAGTAAGCGCTCAAAGCGCCACTGCTCGGGTTTTTAAAATCAAATCGGCTGAGCCGGAAAAAGTCGCCGAAGTCCTCTCCTCTGCACTCGTTCGTTACGATGCCTTCGGTCGCCCTCAAAAACGAACCACCGTCTCTGTTGATGCTAAAAGCCGCACTCTCATTGTCACCGGCGACCCAAAGGAACTCCAAGCGGTCTCTACGATTATCGAACAACTCGATACCTCTCTCGGTGCTCGCCCCGATCGACGGATGAAGGTGGTGAGCCTGCGTAAAGGTCGCGCTGCCGAACTCTCCGCTCGGGTCCGTCAACTTTATAATGATCAGGCTCGCAACCAACCTGACCTCTCTCTCTCTGATCTCCTTATTCTCGATGATGCTCCCAGTAATCAACTCATCCTCGCCGGTAGCGATGCCCAAATTACTCTGGTCGAAGAGATCCTCGATCAACTTCAGAAAACCACGGCTTCTCGGGGTGAAAGACTCACTCGATCTCTTCGCGTCGGTCAACCGGAGGAGGTCATTCGTGTCCTTCCGCTGATCCAACAACTCTACACCGAGCGTTGGAAAACCATGGATCCCGCTGATCCACCAGATGCTCAACTGATCGGTGATGCCCCCAATGGTCGCATCCTGATGACCGGTCTCGACTCCCATCTTACCGCGATCGAATCTCTTCTCGAATTTGTCAAAAATCCGGTCGCTGCCCCAGGCCAACGAGAAACCCGAATCCTGAATCTCGAGACCGCTCGCGCTGCCGATCTTGCCGCGACGGTCCTCTCTCTTTACCAAGAACAGATTCAGTCCGAAGCGATTCCTCCAGTCGATCAAGCTCTCATCCGGGCTGATCCCTCGGCTAATCGTCTTATCGTCACCGGCTCCACTAACGACCTAGCTCGTATAACTTCCCTAGTCCGAACGCTCGATGTCTCCAATGACCGCGCTGACGGCGCTCGTGTTTTTCATATCACTAATGCCGAGCCAAATCTAATCGCCGCCGCTCTTTCTAACTCCTTGGTTAAATTGACACCCGACGGTCGAAGCCTTCCCAAGGTCACTCTGGGCGTCGATAACGCGTCTCGGACTATTGTGGTCTCGGGTGAACCCAATGACCTGATTTCAGCTGCTCAAATTATTTCTAAACTGGACACCAAATCGGTCCTAGCTCCGCGCGATCTTCACCTCCTTCCCATCCCCTCTGGCTCCGCCTCGGAAGCTCTGTCGCGCCTCCGCCCTCTCATCACCGACCGCCTCAAAACTCTTGGCGGTCTTACTCCTCCTCTGCTCATTTCTGACGAAGCCAATAGCCGCATCCTCGTCACCGCAGATACGAATCAATGGGCAGCCATTCAAGACCTTGCCGCCCGTCTTCTCGACGCCACTACCGTCTCCGGGCGTCAGATTCGACCGGTCCCACTTGAGCATGTAAATGCCACGATCGCGACCCAAATGCTAACTCAACTTTTCGCTCGGGAGCTGGAAGCCACTGATCCAGCTCAACGTCTGGTTGTCTCCTCCACACCCGATGGACGATCGCTGCTCGTCGATGCCGCCCCGGCGGTCTTCGAGCGATTGAGCTCGGTTATCCGCTCGATTGATGTCGCCGATGCTGGTGGTTCATCGGTGCTCCAAACGGTCCTGTTAAAAAAAACCTCCGCCGATGCCGTCGCCGAATCGATTAATAAGGCCATCAGTAACCGAGGCACCGATGCCCGTCTTCGCCGAGTCACGGTTACCCCTATCACCGGAGCCAACGCTCTTCTGCTCAATGGGCCGGGTGAATCTGTGCAGGAGGTTATCAAACTCGTCCGTGATCTCGACGCAGAAAGCTCAGGCGGTGAGGTCGAGGTTCGGATTTACAAATTAGGCAGCGCCAACGCCAAAGAGATTCAGCCCATCCTCTCCCAACTCCTCGCTTCGATTAACACCCGCCTCGATCGCCGAGGTTCTACGGGGAACCGCTCACAGCCGGTTATCGCCATTGATGCCCGGTCCAATAGCCTGCTCATCACCGCCTCTCTGGTTCATTTTAAAGTGGTCGAACAAATCCTTCCAACTCTCGATAAAGCACCCGAACGGGCCGATCGCGATATTCAAATGGTCTGGCTCCAAAATGCCCGAGCCAATGATCTCCAACAGAAAATTAATGCTGTCTACGAAGATCGCCCTCGATCCGAACAACCGACTATCGAGACGGATCGCAATGCCAATACTCTGACCGTCATCGCGCGTCGGGCCGACATGCCCCAAATTCAGGACCTCATCCAGCGTCTCGATGCTTCGGCTCAGGATAATTCAATCCAAGTTCGCTTGGTCACGGTCGATGATATGCCGGTCGACCAAATGCTGGGGATGCTCACCAACATCTATCCGCAGATGCACGGGTCGAGCCTCCGTTTGGTAGAGAAACTTCCCCCGCCCGATCTCTCTCGAACGAACACTCCTCTCGCTGCGCCTTCTCCTGAAGTGGTCATCGCTCTCGATCGCGCCGCAAATGCGCTTATTCTTTCCGGCTCTTCTTCCGAATTAGAAAAGATTAACCGCATGGTTCGCGATCTCTCATGGAATACGATGAGCGGCGAATCAGAACTTCGCATTATTCCGCTCCTTCAGTCGGATCCCGTCGTCCTTTCTCAAACCCTTAACCGCTTGTTCCGCCCAGAATCACCTCAAGGCCAACCTCCACCTCAGCCCAACTCTCAACAATCCTCACGGTCGCCTCGACTCTCGGTGGTCGCCGAATCTCGCTCGCGTAGCCTGATTATTCGCGCTTCGGCTAAGGACTTTGCCGTGATCGTTGGTCTGGTCAAACAACTCGATGTCTCCGGACCGGGCTCAGCTCTTACTCATCGTCTCCTTTCTCTGACCAATACTCCCGCTGCAAAAATCGCACCGCTCGTCCAACAACTCGTCCAACAACTCAACACCTTGCACCCCGGCGATCCGCTCACTGTCCTGCCTTACGAACGTTCTCGCAGTCTTTTGGTGATCGCTCGTGAACCCATGATTGCTCAGGTCGAAGAGATGGTTCGATCTCTCGATGCTCCTTCCTCGAATGCCGATGCCGAAGTTCGCATGTTCACACTCAAGAACTCTTCCGCGACCCAAATTACCGCCGTTCTGCAAGGGCTTCTTCGACCAGGACTCGCCGGTGAGACAACTCCCGAAGCACGCGAACTCCAAGAACAGGTCCGCCGATTGAGTGTCCGTGGAGACAAAGGTGAAGTTGCCTCTCTTGACCTCAATCAACCTATTAAAATTACCCCGGATCCTTCGGGGGGTAATCGGTTGCTGATTACTTCTACTGCCAAAAACCTCGACGCTCTGGCTCAGGTGGTTGATCTCCTTGATCGGGCCGGAAGTGCCGAAGCCGCTGATGTTAACTTTGTCGTTCTGCTCAATGCCGACGCTTCTACCGCCGCTCAAACTCTGACCACTATCTTCAGCCAAGGGAGTCGCCTCGGAAGTCGTCTCGGAGGAACTCCCGGTAACGCTCAGCCAGAAGCAGGCTCCGGCCGTGCCTTGGTTTCCCCTCTTAATGTCACCGCCGATCGTCGGATGAATGCCCTCATTCTCTCCGGACGACGTGACTCCATCGAACTCGCTCAAAGGCTTCTTCGTGATATCGATAAACCTTGGGATGCCTCAGTCACTGAGGTGAAACTATTCCGTCTCATTCACGCCACCCCAAGCCGAATCCTCCCACTCCTTGAAGCCGTCTTTAAGGAAGGAACTCCTGTCCCAGGCGCTGAAGGCCTCAGCACTTTTGTTTCTCGCCTTCAAACCCGGCGCGACGGCGGTAAGACTGTCTCTACCGAACAAGCCAAGGTGCGCTCCGCTCTCACTCTTCAAGCGGATGATGCCTCCTCAACTTTGATCGTCGCCGCTCGTGCTGATTCACTTCCACTGATCGAGGAAGTCCTCAAACAAATCGATATCTCAGATGCTTCCGGCCTCAGTACAGTTCGCATCTATCCCCTCAAACACGCCGATGCCGCTTCACTACAGAAAATTATTACTGATCTTTACAGCGGACCTCGGACCGCCAGTGCCCGTCCCGCCGATCGTCCCGTCATCACGCTCGATGACCGTAGCAACTCAATGATTGTTTCCGGCAACGAGAAAGCCTTCGCGATCGTTGATAGTCTTCTGGCTCAACTCGACCAACCAATGGCTCTCGAACTACGCGATATCCGAATTCTTCCTCTCGCGCACAGCGATGCGGCACAACTTGCCACCACGCTCCAACGGCTCATGGATCAACGGGTCACCCGTCAAGGCTCTCTGGGTCGCAGTCAGGCAGAATCACTCCGTGTCCTCATTATCCCAGAGACTCGATCCAATAGCCTCCTCGTTGGCGGCAGTAAAGATGCCTTCGAATTAGTCGAATCTCTCGCCGCAAAACTGGATCAATCCGCCCCGTCTCTCTCCGGTGGCGTTCGCATCGTTCCTCTCGAATTTGCAGACGCTCGCACCCTCTCTACCTCCCTCAACCAACTGTTTTCTCAACGTTATCAGGCGTCGACTTCTCCAGAGATTCAACGTCAAAAACCAGTCATTCTTGCCGATTCTAGAATCAATGCACTCCTCGTCTCGGCCGCCCGCGATGACAACGAAATCATCGATAACCTCCTCAAAAAACTCGACCTGAAATTAGAGAATCCCGCCCTTCGACTCACGGTGATTCCTCTCAAACATAATGATGCCGCCAAGGTCGCAGGAACTTTAGAAAATGTCTTCGCCGCCCGTCAACAGGCTCGCACGCTCCCAGGTCAAACTCCCTCCCCTACCGATCGAGTCGAAGTTCAAACCGATAGCCTCAACAACTCGCTGATCGTCTCTTCAAATAAAGAGAACCTTGAAATTATCCACGAACTACTCGGCCGAATCGATGTCGAACCATCCGTCGCCGAAGGTGTCCTCGAGACTTTTGTCCTCAAACATGCCGACGCACAACGGATCGCTACCATGCTTCGCGCTCTGGTCCAACAGGGGATGTACCGCCCAGGTCGGTCGGCAGTAAAGGCCTCCGGCCAAGCCGATCGGGATGCCATGGCTATTACCGTGGATACTCGGAGTAATACGCTCATGGTCTCGGCTAGCCCCGATAATTTAGGCCTCATTAAAGAGATTATTAAACGGGTCGATAATCCGGATTTTATCGCCGCGACGGATTTGAAAATTTACCAACTCGACCACGCTCGTGCCGCCAATCTAGCCGGTGTTCTTAATCAATACTTTCAAGCACGTCGGACCGCTGATACCGCCGTTCTCAATGCTCCAGAACGGAGTATGCCTGTCGCTGTTATTCCCGATACTCGGCTGAATGCCATCCTCGCTACCGGTAGTAAGGAAGCAATCGACACTCTCGATCGCATTATCCCCCAACTGGATTCCGAAGATCGCTTGGCTCAACTTAATTTCCGAGTTTTCCCCCTCAAACAGGCCACTGCTGCCCGAATGCAGACGACTCTCCAAAATCTCTTCGCTAATCGTCCTCCTCGCTCTCGGGGTGAACCTTCAGACCCGATTACAGTGATCGCCGATGCATGGGTGAATGCTCTCATTGTCGGTGCGGTGGTCGAAGATATGTCTATGGTGGATTCTCTCATCGCTCGTCTGGATAGCCAACAGGCTGAACTCGGTCTCGCGGTTGAAGTCATCCCCCTCGCTAAAGCCGATGCCCGCCGTATCGCTCTCACCGTTCAAGGCCTCTTCCGCGAGGGCACTCAAGGGGGACCCATTCCAATCGTCGTCACCGCCGATGAACGCGTGAATGCACTGGTCGTCTCAGCGGGCGCAACTGACCTCAAACGTATTCGCGATGTCGTTGCTAAACTCGATACCGACCAAACCGCTCGAGTCAGTGAGATTAGGGTGATTCCTCTCAAATTCGCCCGGGCTGAACTGATGACTCAAGTGCTCAATGCCTCTCTCAATAGCAAACCCTCTCCTCTTTCTGATCTTAGCCCGAACGCCCAATCAGTGCTCCAATTCGTGACTCGGACAAAGGAGGGCCAAGAACTGGTCACCGCCGCTCTGAAGGAAGCGATTATGATCACTCCTGACCCTCGAATGAATGCACTGGTCGTATCGGGTCCGGCCGATTACATGGGCTTGCTGGAACAGATTATTGGACGCCTTGATAATAGCTCTCCGCGTGAGGCCAAAATTAAGGTCTTCACTCTACGCAACGCCGACGCTCAACAGACTTCACAGTTGATTCTTTCGATGTTTCGTATGCAGGCAACGGGGGCCGCAGGCGGAGCCAATCAACGCACCATCGAATACACTCTGATGCGCCCTAATTCCAATGGACTTGAAGCCCCAGGCGCAACCGCAGTCATCGGTTCCGAAGAACAGAGTGCACTCACTGTGAGTGTCGATCCTCGGACGAATACACTCCTCGTCGGAGGGACTGACCATTACGTTTCTCTCGTTCAGCAGATTATTGAAACTCTCGATTCTTCGGAGGCTCTCGAACGTAGAACTGAAGTTTATCGACTCAAAAATGCTCAGGCGGTCGACGTCGGAACGGCGGTTCGCAGCTTCCTCGATCAGGAACGTCAAAAAGTCACTCAAGTGCTCGGGACCGAAGCCGTCGGAACGGCTCAACGCCTTCTCGAACGTGAGGTCGCTATTGTTGCGGAACAGGTCAGCAATACGCTCCTTCTCTCCGCAAGTCCGCGTTACTTCGAACAGGTTCACATGATCATCGAAGAACTCGACCACCCTCAACCCCAAGTCCTCATCCAGGTTTTACTCGCGGAAGTGACTCTTGACTCAAATCGCGATCTTGGTTTCGAGTGGAGCTTCGCCAAAAATGTGGGCGGCGGCTGGAATGTCGGATCGAGTACTGACTTCGGTATCCCTAGCCAACTCCAGAACTTTGGCGGGTACTCCGCTTTGGTCACTGGCAATAATGTCAACTTTCTCCTCCGCGCTCTGGAAAATGACGGCCGTGTCGAAGTACTAAGCCGTCCTCAAATTCTCACCTCTGATAATAAACCTGCTTCCATCAATATCGGTCAAAGGGTTCCTCTCATTAGTGGCAGTCAACTCACTCCACAGGGTGGCACTGTCAATACCTTCGACTATCGCGATGTCGGCGTAAACCTCACCGTAACCCCACGAATCACGGGTGATGGCTTTGTCAAAATTGATGTCGGCGCTACCAATAGCTCTATCAGTAGTTCCAATGTCGCCATCAATGACAAGGCGACTGTCCCCATTATTAATGAACGCCGCGCAACAACGACGGTCACTGTGCAAAGCGGTCAAACGGTGGTCATTGGTGGCCTCATCGGCACAGTCGATGATCTGCGTCGTAAGAAGACGCCTTTCTTCGGTGATATCCCTGTCGTCGGCTTCTTCTTCCGAAGCAACAATAAGAAATCAGAGCGGCGCGAATTACTAATCATGCTCACGCCTCAAGTGCTCACTTCTGACCACGATCAACCCGCTGTTATTACAGATATCAGTGCTAAATCTCGGGAAACTCTCGATCAATCGAATCTGCGAACTACTAAACGAACTGATGGGCTGAAGAATCAATTGGTGAACCCTCTCTTCCCCGCCGATAAGGCATCCAAACAAACTAATGCTCCCGCAAGTTCTCTGTAATGTCCTACTCCTTTCAACTTCTCTCCACTCGCCTCGTCTGTACCCTCGCTCTACTGACCCTCGCCGCTTGCTCCTCTTCCTCACCCAAGTCGCCTAAGTCGCCCAAGCCCCTAGCTCGCACCACCACCCGCTCTGGTATTACCGAACTTCATCTTCTTACCATGCCGATTGCCCTCAATCTAGACGCCTCCCCAGGCGACGATGGCATCGCGATTAAACTTTTTGCAAATTTCGCCGGTGCCATCAAACCGGTCGCCATTCGCTCGGGTGAGATTGAACTGCTCCTCTTCGATGGCCTTCTGCAACCGGGCAGCACTGTACCCGCCCCAGCCTTCACCTGGCACTTTACCTCTCAACAACTCAAACAATTCGAAAATAAATCTCTGCTCGGGGTTGGCTATCAACTCACCCTGCGATGGGATCGCTTCAAACCCTCCAGCGAGCGAATCACTGTCGTCGCTCGTTATGCCCTCGGTCAGGGTCGCTTCCTTTACTCTAGTCCTAGCGTTATCGCTTGCTCCTCGACTCATTAACTCTCAGCAGCGCTGTCTTCGTCCCATATGTCCTCTTTCTCTGTCTGGCTTGGTCTTTGTCTCGCTGCCACCGCTGTCTCGCTGTCCACTCTCGCCGCTCCAACTCTCCCCGCCCGCGACTGGCTCATTGACCCCACCCCTTTTAAAGCACGCATCGTCGTCAATCCCGACGGCAAACAGATCGAACTCAATAACGGCCTTATCCGACGCATTATCCGTCTGGATCCCAATGCCGCTACGGTTGCTCTCGATCAACTTTCCACCGGCGAATCTCTTCTCCGTGGCGTTAAACCTGAGGCGATTGTCGAAATTGATGGCCGACGATTTGATGTCGGTGGACTTAAAGGACAACCCAATTACGCCTTCCTTCGGCCTGAATGGATTTCTGCTCTTCACGCCGATCCGGATGCTTTTCAATTCACCGGGTATTCCATCGGTCAACCTCTAGAACGATTGGCTTGGAAACGCACTCGCCATCATGCCCCCGATCTCGCTTGGCCGCCCAAGGGTGTCACTTTACGCCTCGATTTTATTGCGCCCGCAAGCAGCGTTAGTGATCAAAATAGCTCCTCAACCGGACGCCCTTTGGTCTTTGATGACCCCTTCCTGGTCCTTGATCCGTCTTGGGAAATACATACCTCCTCACGCCACCCACGAGTTAGCTTTCGTAATGAAGGTAAGTTGGGAGAGATCTACGCCCTCAACGGCTCTTCTTGCTTCGCCGAACGCGCACTGAAGTCGCCGGTGTCAGTCATCGAAATGGTCATCAGTCTCGGCACTGATGGCGATACTAGCTGGGGACCTAGCCTCGCTCTGCTCTTCGGATCTCACTCCATCAAGGTGAATCTTCGCCCCGGTGATCGCGGAACCCATGGCCACTTCGAACTGCGCAATAATGGGGCCGAAAGTCTCACCTCTCTTCAACAATTCGCCGCTGCTGATGGCGGCCTCGATACCGCACGCACTTACCGTCTGCGCGCTCGAATCTCACCGACTTCCATCCTTTGGGATGTCGCCGATGAGGCCCTTCTTCCTCTACAGTTCCATCGCCTCTTCGAAGTCGCTCATAAGGGCTCCCTTCCCACAACCCTGCGGGTGGGGAAATTAGACCCCCAAGGCCAGGGTTCAGACGACTCATTTACCGCCAATAGCTCGACCTGGGGGCGCAGTCGGATTTCTCGCGTTCTCGCCTACGGGCCCTTCGATCCCAGCCTCGTTGCGAGGACTCCTACCCCCCTAAACGGAGACATCCACGTCTCTGTTCACTACGAACTCTACGACGGTCTGCCTTGCTTCTCTAAATGGATTACGGTCGATAATCTCACCAGCAAATCAGTGACTCTTAACGGTTTCTCGAGTGAAGTACTCGCCGTGGTCGAACGAACCTCCGAAGTCGATGAACTCAGTGACGGTCGTACTCCTCCTAATATCCACGTCGATACCGATATGTCCTTCGGTGGCATGATGAGTTCGGCGGCGAATCGACGGTCTTTCCGCTGGCTGCCGGATCCTGAATTTCATTCTCAAGTTAATTACGAGAAAAAAACCCCTTGTTTATTAGACGTCGGCCCTGATCTCGGTCCTGCCCAAACCCTCCTCCCGGGTGGGAAATTCGAATCCTATCGCGCTTGGATTCTTCCCTTCGATTCCTCGGATCGTGAACGCTGTGGTCTCGCGGTTCGCCGTCTTTATCGCCTCAATGCCCCTTGGACCACGGAGAATCCACTGATGATGCATCTGGTCTCTTCTCAAGGACAAAGCGTCACCAATGCCATCGATCAATGTGTGGCGACTGGTTTCGAAATGCTCATTCTCAGCTTCGGTAGCGGTTTCGATATGGAAAACGAAAAACCCGCTACCCTCGAAAAAGCACAAGCTTTTTCTTCCTACGCCCGAAGTCGTGGCATCGAAATTGGTAGCTACTCTTTGCTCTCCTCTCGCCACGTCGGCGGCGGCAATGATGTGATCATGCCACCCGGTCTCAAACCAACCTTTGGCCATGCCCCCTGTCTTCAAAGTCGCTGGGGTACAAATTATTTCCGACGCCTTTACGAATTCCATCGCCACAGTGGCTTCACCCTTCTCGAACACGACGGTTCCTATCCCGGGGATCCTTGCGCCGCTACCCATCACCCAGGACACCATGGCTTGGCCGATTCTCGGTGGAATCAATGGCGCGAAATTAATAACTTCTACCGATGGTGCAGGGCCGAGGGATTCTATCTGAATGTTCCCGACCATTACTTTCTCTCGGGTTCTACCAAAACCGCGATGGGCTATCGCGAGGTCAACTGGTCTCTCCCTCGTGAACAACAAATTATTCATACCCGACAAAACATCTTCGACGGCACTTGGCAGAAACTCCCTAGCATGGGATGGATGTTTGTTCCACTCACTGAATACCAAGGGGGCGGGGCGGCGGCTACCATCGAGCCTCTCTCTGAACATCTCTCTCACTACTCGGCGATGTTAGAGAGCAATCTCGCCCTCGGTGTCCAAGCCTGCTATCGAGGCCCTCGCCTCTACGATACCGAAATCACTCGGGCTCAAGTCAAATCCAAGGTCGAATGGTTCAAGGCACATCGAGATATTCTGGAAAGTGACCTCATCCATGGCCGTCGCGCCGATGCACGAGATCTCGACTGGATGCTGCACGTGAATCCTCATCTCAAATCCAAAGGACTTCTCGCCGTATTTAATCCCCTCGATCATCCCGTCTCTCGCACTCTTCGAGTCAATCTCTACTACACAGGACTCCAAAACTCGACTCTCGTCCGTGAACGCGATTCCCGAGGGCATCGACTCAAATTGGGACGAGATCACAGCATCGAACTGCCTGTGACTGTTTCGGCGCAAAGTATGAACTGGTTTGTATTCGAATAAATGACGGCTGCGTCAGTTCCTTTGGTAGCGCAAAATCTAACTTTGCACTGAGGTTAACTCCCCGCTTTATCTCATTTTTCGCTGAGTAGCTTTTCCACTTTTTTGACCAAGTCAGATCGAGCCTCGAGGTCCCGCAGGTTTCCTTGCCTATCGATCAGCCACATGGTTGGAATTCCTCGGATACCGAATTCCTTGGCAAACTTATTATTCCAACCGGTTCCCTCAAAATATTGAGGCCAGACCATTTTGTTTTTCTTAACAAAATTGGCAAAAGCTTGCTTGTCCTCATCAAAACTGATTCCGACAATTTCAAACCCTTTGGGCTGTAACTGATCAAATGCCGCAACCACGTTTGTCATCTCCGCGACGCAGGGACCACACCAAGTAGCCCAAAAATCGATGAGGACCACTTTCCCTTTCATTTCCGACAGATTTATTTTCCGTCCGTCCAACGCAGTAAATTGAACATCCACGGGCTTGCCTAACCGCTCAAAGGTCTTCTGCAGTTTCAACGCTGCATCTTTAATGTCCCGCGAAGCTCCCTTCGCTTTTAAAATTTCGGCGACCAACTCCTTGCTTTTCTCGCCGCCCCGTAATTGGGCAATTTCCATGAATGCGCGATAAATTTCGGGGCGATTCATGTTCTCTTTCTGAATTTGCCTCAACCCAGCCTCAAACTCAATGAGCACACTGTCCTTACCCTGCCCCTGTTGCCGGCGGGCTTTGGCCACGGCTTCTTCAATTCTCCGGTTTACCACGCGCGTTTCCTCAATTTCCCTTTCCGCTTCAGGGTCAGGTCGCAACGCCTTTAATTCAGGTCGCCGATTGGTGTTTCCAAGGCTAATGCTGGCTTCTAATAAACGGCGCTGAAGCTTCAAGGCTTCTCCTACTTTTGGGTGCTCCTTGAAACGACGCTGAAATTCTTTGGCCTTATCAGCAGCCAACGCCGCTCCACTCGCCTTTTTTTTCCGAAACTCAAGCACTTGCTCGCTCGAAGGCGCCTGCAGCCTCCACTCCGCTGGGGGGGCAGGCGGCTTTGCTTCAGCTTCAATTTCACTCCAAGCTTGATCCGAATCAGCCGGTAAAAGGTTCTTGGTGGCCGACTTTGCCAAGCCTAATTCCCCCTCAAGATCGACGGCTAGAAGTCTTGCTGAGAGGGTCAAACACAGAAGAGAAGGCACTTTTAACCGCGACCAAATAGTCTGCATAAGGAGATAACGTGTGGGCATCAAATCAGATTACCAACCAAATCTTCCACCAACTTGAATTTGAAAACGACCCCTAGAGCTCCAACCCCTTTCCCTTTTAGGTTCTTTAAGGCCTTCAGCGTCTAAAAGTGCCGTCTCAGTCGCCAGTCAATTTAAGCCCTTCCGTTTAAAAAATTTAAGCAATTAAAGATTGCCAATCGCTGATCGCTGGTGACCATCTGGGAAACGAGGGCACTTGAATATAAGATGAAAAATTATCTACTAACAATTTCAGTCTCGGCCTCGCTCTGCTCCGCAGTTGTCGCCGATACAACGACCGTCTCTGGGACCACCCCCGGCACCTATGCTGGGGGCACAAGTGGCGGAACAAGCCTCAACTACACTGGGAGCATCCTGACCATTAGTCAGTGGAATCCAGCATCGTTTCCGGGTATGACCCTGACGGGCGTCGAGTACAGGCTCACCAGCTTCGCCTACGGCACCTACACAATTAATAACGGTGCTCAAATTGCTGATTTCGAGGTCAGTCTTTCCAACATTAGTTCCAGTCTAACGGGGCCTTTCGGCACATCACCTGCCCTGAGTCGAAACAACTCTACTTTTGGTGGTGGTGTTTTTGAAACATTGAGTGGTGTTGCAGCTAATGCCTCAGTGAGTGGCACGACGACTCTAGCAACGAGCACGACGACGGCTTTCACTGCTGATTCCAATTTCCTCAGTTACGTCGGAACCGGAACTGTTTCATTCACTCTCGCCGAATCCGGAACCTTGGGAATCGGTGGGACTGCAGTGTCTGGCGCTAATCCAATCGTTTCCTTTACCCAGTCAGCATCCAAGTTCGGTGCCAGTACCGTCGATGTCCGCTACACCTACTCGTCTAGCGCCGTCCCTGAACCTAGCACCTACGCTGCGATTGGGTTTGTCGGTCTCCTTGTCGGATCAACCCTCTGGCGACGGCGGCAGCAGATGGCGAACCAGAAGTAATTGGCTTTCCCTCCTTTGACCAATGGACTGATTCACTCAGTCCATTTTTTGTTTGTCAGTCAAACTATCCCGCGTCCCTCACCGGCAAAATAGGAGAAACAAGAATTAAACTGCTTTTTATTTTGCAGGGTTTATGTTGAGCAAAATCCCCTGAGTCCAGGCTCTTTCTGCCTCTTCAAGGAGTGATTTCATCCTAAGACTTATTTTCCTCTCGTTTATGTCGAATCCTCACTCTCGCTTCGTCCTCTGCCAGAGACGAGTCCACCACGGGTTCACCTTGATCGAACTCCTTGTGGTCATCGCGATTATTGCCATCCTCGCCGGGATGCTTCTGCCTTCTTTAGCTAAGGCCAAAGCAAAGGCTCAAGGCATCAAGTGCTTGAATAATCTAAAACAGTTGCAACTCGCACACCTGCTTTACCCCACTGACAACCGAGAAATCCTGACCAAACCCGGTAATAGCGGAACCGAACTCTACGCTTGGGTGGGCGGTTGGCTCGACTACAATCCTGGTACTCCCGACAATACAAACAAATTAGATCTCCTAGACCCCAAACGGGCCATGTTCGCCCCCTATCTGCCCTCTGCTGAGGTTTATAAATGCCCCGCCGATTTCAGCTATGTCACCATTAAGGGCCAACGTTACCCTCGGGTCCGCAGTATGTCCATGAGCCAAGCAATGGGTGGGCCCGGGGGGTGGCTTCCACCCTCGGGTTACAACGAGGGACAGACTCGCTATAAGGTCTTCATTAAAACCTCCGATTTTCTCTCGCCCTCGATGCATTATGTACTCCTCGACGAACATCCAGACGGCATCAACGCCGGTGGTTACGCCAATATGATGGTCGAAAGTGCGGCTGCGGCGCGTATCATCGATTACCCAGCCAGTTATCACAACGGTGCCGCCGGCATCTCCTTTGTCGACGGCCATGCCGAAATCAAAAAATGGCTGGATTCCCGGACAAAGCCACCGGTCCGCTTCAACAGTAACCTCGCGCTCAATGTTGGTTCCCCCAACAATGTCGATGTAATCTGGCTCGCCGATCGGACCACCGTGCTAGCGAAGTAGAGAGGGCCCCAAGGGAAACGAAATTAGACTTCCCCAATAGTGCTCGGTTAGAAACCACCGATCAGTAGGGAACGGCGGCGGGGTCTAAGTGCTTAAAACAGGAAGGATT
This sequence comes from Akkermansia muciniphila, assembly GCA_945898055.1. Lineage (GTDB taxonomy): Bacteria > Verrucomicrobiota > Verrucomicrobiia > Limisphaerales > UBA9464 > SXXZ01. The sequence goes on from CAMDGV010000006.1 coordinate 45,681, forward strand.
TCAGCCTAAACCTCGGCTTAGACCGAAAGGAGGATTGCTGCTCTCATCCGCTTCAGGAATCCTTCTCGAATGCTTCGTCCTCGGAAAAAATACACGGTTCACGACCTCCAGCAGCTCAAGGGAAAACGCTGCCTCACCCATATTCACGTCAAATCTCCCGAGGAAGCCGCGGCAGCCGAAGCGGCAGGGGTGGACCTAATGTCCTGCAGCTTCGATTCCCCGGAGTCTCAGGCCTGCCTTCCTCGACTGGTCGCAGCGGCTCCTACTAGTTTTTTATCTGCAGCCACTCCCCACGGCATGGCTTCCGCCGAGGAGGCCATCCGGATTGGGTTTCGCGCCATCGAACTGGGTGCCAGTTCTCTTTATTGCTCCGCCAGTCCACGCCTCATTGAGGCTATGGCGCGCGAAGGCCTCCCCGTGGTCGGCCACCTCGGTTTGATTCCAAGACATATCACTTGGACCGGTTACCGTGCGATCGGTAAAACGGAAGCTGAAGCCCGCCTCCTCTACGATCAGATGAAATCTCTCGAGAACGCCGGCGCCTATGCAGCCGAACTCGAATGCGTTCCTCATCAACTCGCTCGGTTCCTCACCTCCCAAACAAAAATGCTCCTCATGTCGCTCGGCTCTGGGTCCGGTTGCGATACGCAGTTTCTCTTCTCCTGCGATATCCTCGGCGATTACGATGAACGCCTTCCACGACACGCCCGCGCTTATCGCAATTTCCTCGAGGAACATCGCCGATTACAAGGGGAACGTATCGCCGCATTTTCAGAATATATCACCGACGTAAAAGAAGGCCGCTTCCCAGAAAGAGGTCATCTCGTGGAAATGGACCCCAGCACCCTCCAACGGGTCATCGATGACATCAACCGTAATCCGCTCCTCTCCACCCATTCCCGCTTGGAATCACTCATCTAATCACTCATCTAATCGATCATCATATCTTCAAATCAAGATGCGATGATTTCATGTTTGGAACATTCCATCGATCGAGAGTAGTCTCTGGCTATGTTGCATCTGCCTTTTTCTCCGACTGAAGACTCCCGAGGGGGGCAACTTCGGAAGATTCTCCGCGAACGTATTGCTATCATCGATGGTGCCATGGGAACGACGATCCGGACCTACGGTAAAACCGAGGCGGATATGCGTGGAAAACGATTCGCCACCGCCAAAAAAGATCTCCTTAACAACGGAGACCTTTTCTCACTAACTCAACCGGAAATGATCTGCGATATCCATCGGCGATTCTTGGAGGCCGGCGCAGATATCATCGAGACCAATACCTTCTCCGCGACTCATATCGCTCAAAGCGAATTTTTCGTCGATGATCCTCGTGAACATGGCGGCCGAAAGGATCCCGAATTTTACCAAAAAATCATCGAAGACCCCTTCCTTAATGATCTAGCTTGGGAGATCAATGAAACCTCGGCGCGCCAATGCCGAGAATGGGCCGATCGAGTGGGTTCTCGTGATGGACGTCAACGCTTTGTCGCAGGTGCAATTGGCCCACTCACCGTCTCTCTCTCCAATTCGCCCGATGCGGATAATGCTGGATTTCGGGTGGTCACCTTCGATCAAGTCAAACAGGCTTATATCCAACAGGTGCGGGCCTTAATTGCCGGCGGTTCGGACTTTTTGCTGGTTGAAACTATCTTCGATTCTCTCAACGCCAAGGCCGCCTTAGTCGCTATTCAGGAGGTTTTCGATGCCGACCGAATTCGTCTGCCGGTTTCCATTTCCGCCGCCGTCGGGTTAGGAGGTGAAACCATGATTTCCGCCCAGACCGTGGAAGCCCTCTGGAATGCAGTGAAGCACATCCGCCCGCTGTCGATCGGACTCAATTGTTCGCTCGGACCCGATTTAATGCGTCCGTTCCTCGCCGAGCTTGCGACCAAATCAGGCGCGGCTATTTCTTGTTATCCCAATGCCGGACTCCCCAACCCACTCTCCGAAACCGGCTTCGATCTCAAACCCGACGATATGGGGCGTTTCCTCAGTGAATTCGCTGAGGGCGGCCTCCTTAATATCGCCGGTGGTTGCTGCGGCAATACGCCTGAACACATCGCGGCCATCGCCAGATCACTCGCCGGTCGACATCCAAGAGACTTGGCGCCCCGCGAAAAAGGCACCGAACGTCTCGGTGGCCTCTCCGGCGGAACTTTCCCAGGTACTTCTGAAATTCTCCCTCTGCGCCTTTCCGGTTCCCAACCGTTTACCCAACAACCGGGTAATTTTATGCTCATCGGTGAACGTACCAACGTCGCCGGTTCACCTCGGTTCGCTAAACTTGTCCGCGAAGGTAACTACGAAGAGGCCGTGACTGTTGCTCGTCAACAGGTCGAAAACGGCGCTAATATCATCGATATTTGCATGGATGACGGTCTGATCGATGGGGTCGCTGCGATGTCTCGTTACCTTCAATTGCTGGGAAGCGAGCCCGAGGTTGCCAAGGTCCCTTTTATGGTGGACTCCTCTAAATGGGAAGTCATTGAGGCCGGTTTAAAATGCCTTCAAGGGAAGGGCATCGTAAATTCTATTTCCCTCAAGGAAGGTGAATCCGCCTTTCGCGAATCCGCCGCTAAGGTGCTCAAGTACGGCGCCGCTGTGGTCGTTATGGCCTTCGACGAAAAGGGTCAAGCCGCTACTTACGCTGAAAAAATCCGTATTTGCGAACGGGCTTACCGTCTCCTCGTCGACGAAATTGGATTCCCACCGGAGGATATTATCTTCGATCCCAATATCCTCACCGTCGGAACGGGCATCGAGGAACATAACAATTATGCGGTCGACTTCATCGAAGCGACGCGTTGGATTAAGTCGAATTTACCTCACGCCAAAGTGAGTGGTGGTGTCTCCAATGTTTCTTTCGGTTTCCGAGGTAATAATCCGGTGCGGGAAGCCATGCACAGCGCTTTCCTCTTCCATGCCATTCAGGCCGGCATGGACATGGGTATCGTCAATGCCGGAATGCTCGAGGTGTACCAAGAAATCAAACCGGAACTTCGCGATCTCGTCGAGGATGTCATCCTCAACCGCCGCCCCGACTCCACTGAACGCTTGGTCGCTTATGGCGAACAAATGAAAGCAAGTCCGTCCGACACAATCGAGTCCAACGCCAAGAAAGAACAGGAATGGCGCAGCGGCACGGTCGAGGAACGTCTTTCACACGCCTTGGTCAAGGGTATCGATACCTTCATCAACGTCGATACCGAGGAAGCTCGACTCAAACTCGGTCGCCCGCTGGGGGTCATCGAAGGCCCACTTATGGATGGTATGGGCGTGGTCGGAGACCTTTTTGGCGCTGGCAAAATGTTCCTCCCTCAGGTGGTGAAATCCGCTCGGGTTATGAAAAAAGCAGTTGCCTACCTCACCCCCTATATGGAAGAGGAGAAAAAAGCCGCAGTAGCCGCCGGTCAAACGGTTCGCGCCCAAGGCAAAATTGTCCTCGCTACGGTCAAAGGGGATGTTCACGACATTGGCAAAAATATCGTCGGTGTGGTCCTCGCTTGTAATAATTATGAGGTCATTGACATGGGGGTCATGGTTCCGTGTGAGAAGATTCTAGAAACCGCTCGCCGAGAAAACGCCGATCTCATCGGGCTCAGCGGTCTTATTACTCCGTCTCTCGACGAAATGGTGCATGTCGCCAAGGAGATGGAACGAACCGGCTTCAAGATCCCTCTCCTGATCGGCGGCGCAACCACCAGTCGGGCTCACACCGCGATCAAAATCGCTCAGCACTACTCCCAACCCATCGTTCATGTCCTCGATGCGTCACGGGCCGTGCCGGTGACTACTAGCCTCCTGAGTCACGACAATCGCGACGAATTTATCCGACTCCACCGAACCGACTACGAACAGATTCGGAAGCACTATTCCGGTCAAAAATCGACGCTCATTTCACTCGATGCTGCTCGAGCTAATGCCCGAAAATTAGAGTTCAATGCACTACCAGCTCCCGAGTTTACTGGCATTCGTCTCCTCGAAGATGTTCCGCTTAGTGATCTTCGAGAGTTCATTGACTGGTCTCCCTTCTTCCATACTTGGGAACTGCGCGGTCGTTATCCTTCCATTCTACAACACGAAAAGTACGGCGATGAAGCCCGTAAATTATTTGCCGACGCCCAAACTCTCCTCGACGACCTCATCACTCATCGCCGGATTCGTGCTCGGGGCGTCTACGGCCTTTTCCCTGCGAATCGAGTGGGCGATTCTATCGAACTCTACTCGGGTGAAGATCGCCAAACGGTGATCGCCTCGTTCCACATGCTTCGTCAACAGATGACCAAGGCAGACTCCTCTTCGAATAGTTCTCTTGCCGACTTTATTGCCCCCAAAGGCACGCCGGATCACCTCGGCGCATTTGCCGTGACGACTGGCTTTGGTCTCGATGAAATCGTCAAAGAGTACAAGGCCGCGCTCGACGATTATTCGGCTATTATGGCCGAAGCTCTCGCCGACCGTCTCGCCGAGGCTTTTGCCGAATATATGCACAAACGGGTTCGAGATGAATGGGGCTTCGGACGCACTGAAAATCTCTCTACGGACCAACTTCTCGCCGAAGAGTACCGAGGAATCCGACCCGCTGGCGGTTATCCAGCTAGTCCGGATCATACCGAAAAACAAACGCTCTGGTCGCTCCTCGATGTGGAGGCTAAGACCGGTATCCGCCTCACCGAAAGCTGCGCAATGTGGCCCGGCAGTAGTGTCAGCGGTCTCTACTTCGCGCATCCAGATTGCCGCTACTTCGCGGTCGGCAAACTAGGCCTCGATCAAGTCACCGATTTGGCGATTCGTAAGGCAAGACCCTTGGCCGAAATGGAGCGTTGGCTGGGTCCATGGCTCGATTATGAACCTTCCTGATTTAGAAAAAGCAATCCCCACTAGCCTCGCTCGACAAAACGAACCGCTCTCGCCACCGTCTCCGCCTTTATGTCAAAGCCGTTGATCATTGCCGGACGGCAATTTTCCTCTCGCCTCTTTTTAGGCACCGGAAAATTCCCCTCCCCAGAATCTATGCGCGGAGCCCTTGCGGCCAGTGGAACGGAAATCGTCACCGTCGCTCTTCGACGAGCTGATCTGTCCGGGCGCAGGGATCCGTTTGCGAATATCCTTGAGTTTATCGATCCCGCCCGATTCCTGATCTTACCTAACACCAGCGGAGCTATGAACGCGGAAGAAGCGGTCCGCCTCGCCAGACTCGCCGTTGCTGCAGGTCTGCCAAAATGGATCAAATTAGAGATCCATCCCGACCCTCGCTACCTTCTGCCGGACCCGATCGAAACATTTAAGGCGGCTGAACAACTCGTTCGAGAAGGCTTTATTGTCCTACCTTACATCAATGCGGATCCGGTCCTCGCCAAACGACTTCAGGAAATAGGAACGGCAACAGTGATGCCTCTCGGAGCTCCGATCGGCTCAAATCGAGGCCTCCAGACTCGCGAACAAATCCGTATCATCATCGAACAAGCCATCGTCCCCGTGGTCATCGATGCCGGTATCGGTGCCCCAAGTCATGCCGCTGAAGCGATGGAATTGGGGGCCGATGCAGTCTTGGTTAATACCGCTATTGCCGTCGCATCGGATCCCAATCGTATGGCAACCGCTTTCCGAAATGCGGTCGAAGCCGGTCGTACGGCCTTTGAACTCGGCCTAGCCGATCGACTCGAAACTGCCAGTTCCACCAGTCCTTTAACCGGGTTTCTAAAGTAAGGCTCCCAACTTCCCTTAGCTCACCCAACCCCGACGGCCTCCTTGCTCTGCCTGTCTCGATGATCCCCCCGACCGATTCAGCACAACACCGCCGGGCGAACTGGATTCGGGCCCTCGAACAAATCCACGACCCTCAATCACGCCTCGGGTGGATCCTCGATCAGGCTCGCAGCATCGCTCCCTTGCCAGTTCACCTCCGCACTGAGCCTCATTTATTTCCAGGATGTCGGGTGCGACTCTGGTGGATTCCCTCATTTCACAACGGCCAATGCGAGTTCCATACAGACTCCGATTCAGTCACTCTCAAGGCTCTAACTCATCTAATCGCTCAGATTTGTGGAAAATCGACACCTTCGGAAATAGCAGAACTGGATTTTAGCTTTTTAGAGACATTAGGGGTCTTACGACAACTTGCCGAAAGTCGTCAGGCAACCCTTCGCCGAATTATCGAAGCAACCCATGAATTTACTTCGCTTCACCGGGCAAAAAATCTCTGAACCTCACGGATTAACAGGAACAACAACAGGATCAACTGGATCAACTGGATCAACTGGAACAGTTACCGGTGGCAACGAGTAGCGTAGTCGCCTTAAGCTCTGCTCCGCGACCATGCCCATCCGCCGATTGGCCATTTCTAGCTTCTCCAACTCATTGGTGATGACGAAAATATCGCCGCCTTCCAATTCCCGCTCCACGGACAAAATGGCCGCAGCCAAGACACTGTCGCCAACCATCTGACTTGATCCTCGCAACGAATTTATCCGAGTCCAAGCCGCGCGCAGTTGGCCACGCGTCAGTACCGTTCTGGCGAAAGTCACTGATTCGGCCACTTGACGCCCCAACATCGCCATCAACTCGTAATACGATTCCGCATCAATTTGTAACCGTTCCTGAGCCTCCAACGCGGCACTCTTTTGCACGAGCAGCTTATCCAGCGCAATTTGTACATTCCTGAGGATATCCTCTTTATTGAAGGGCTTAACGATGTACTGCCGGACTCCTACTGCAGCGGCGTTGACCACATCTTCTTTGTCGGTGGAGGATGTGCAGAAAATAATATCCAACGACTCAAACCGAATGTCTTTTCGCAGGCGCTTTACCAAGTCAAAGCCATTTAATCCGGGCATATTGATGTCGCACAGGCTCACATCCACCCGCACGCCGCTCTCCAGTAATTTCCACGCGGATTCACCATCCTCCGCTTCCACCACTGTGATCTTCATCTCCGCTAGGCAAGAGCGTAAGATGGTTCGGTTTAATCGATCGTCGTCGACAATCAAAATAACCGGCTTCATTTCCTCTTCGACAACCGCCTCTGGGCTAATTTCTTCCGATCCTAACTCCTCAAATTGAGTTTCCAGTTTCAGTATCGGTAACACTAAACTCAATTCTTCATCACTCAGATCCATCACCAACCCTAACCGCCCCTCCTTGTTGAGGGTTGTTCGGCACCGCCCCCGAATCGATTTCATGGACGCTTCCAATCCCACTTCCAACGGCCGCAATTCCAATGGGTGCACACAACTCACTGCCAGATTTAAGGCATCCACCTCTGATTTTAAACTCTGATTTAAAGACTCTAATTCCTTCGAACGTTCTGTTAATTCAGATAATTTAAGAAGGGTCTTGGCATCAATTGCTGGTTTTTTCTCTTCTAATAAGGGATCGACCAAAGCTGTCCGACTCTGCCCGTCTGTTTTTTGGAATCCCTTCGAAAAAAACAACCCAAGAATCACTAAGAGAAAAGACAAACTGCAGCCAACAACCAGCAATAAGAAATCTGACTTTAGATCCTCATCAACTAGCTTTTGGTTGCTCAGGCGGAACCCGACGAGGGCCGACTGAAGCTTGTTCCGAGCATCACTCAACTGCAGGCGAGCAACCGGCACATCTCCTCCTCCCGGAAGACGAAACGCCAAGAATGCAGACTGAAACTTAGACTCGTAAACCTTTACTACTTGATCCCAATCTAAGTTCTTTTGAACGACATTTGTCCTGATTAGTGCCATCCCTCGTTCAATCGAAGAATCAATCTCCTTCAAATTGACAACCACTGAGGGGCTCATCGGATCCTCAGTCCCTTTGCAAATCAGAGCCAAAAAAGTAATCTGTCGATCGATTTGCTCCACCCCATCTCGCACTCGCCGATATTTGTCGAAGGTTTCCACCAACCGCTTCCAAGATCTCAACTGGCCTCCGATCGGAAGTAGCGCAATGAAAAAGATCGCCGCCGCTAAAACGGGCGACTTCCAATTCCTTCCATTTTTAGGTTTAATTTTCGCCACAATTGAAATACTCGAATTCCTTCGACTAAGCCCTCGACCGTATCGGCAGTCGGTTCTGTCTCTTAAGTAACTATTCCAAATTTCGATCTAAACTCTCTCAACCTTCAAACTTCAGAACGCTATCCAAAACCTTCCCGGAGGAATTAAGTCCCGGAAAATCTAGGGTGAAATGTAACCCCCTACTTTCTCGTCTTTGCAACGCACTCGCTACTATCACCTGCGCTACTGTCGCCAAATTTCGTAACTCAAGCAAATTAGCCGTTACGATAAAGTTCCAATAGTATTCGCGAATTTCTTCCTGAAGATTAGCTAACCGCGTCTCCGCACGCCGAAGCCGCTTCGTCGTACGAACGATTCCCACATAATCCCACATTAACCGCCGAATCTCTTCCCAGTTATGAGCTACCACCACCATCTCGTCGGCGTTGGTCGCCCCACCTGTCTGCCACGCAGGTATCTCTGGGCCCGGTCCAGCCCCGGGTTCCCCTAGCAATCGCTTGGCAGCGCGATGAGCACAGACCAAAGCTTCCAAAAGGGAGTTACTCGCCAATCGGTTCGCTCCATGTAAACCCGTACACGCAACTTCGCCCACCGCCGACAAACCCAGCAACGGTGTCGCACCATCCAAACTCGACTCAACTCCACCGCACTGATAATGAGCCGCCGGCACTACCGGTATCCATTCCGAAGCCATATCAATGCCGATCTCCAAACATCGAGAATAAATCGTCGGAAAGTGTCGGGCAATGAACTCCGCTGATTGATGCGTAATATCAAGGAAAACACACTCGGCTCCTGTCCGCTTCATTTCAGAATCAATCGCGCGGGCCACGATGTCTCGAGGTGCCAACTCTGCTCTCGAATCGTAGGCCGACATAAAACGCACCCCTCCGGCCCCTCTTAAATACCCCCCTTCCCCACGGACAGCTTCCGAAATTAGAAACGATTTAGCCTTTGGATGAAACAGGCAGGTCGGATGAAACTGGATAAATTCCATATTACGAACCGGCACCCCAGCACGATAGGCCATCGCCACGCCGTCCCCAGTCGCAATCGAAGGATTTGTCGAATGCAGGTACACCATTCCGCAACCGCCTGTTGCTAGAACCACGTTTCCTGTCGCAAAGACATCCACCCGCCCCTCCACTTCATTGAGCACATAAACCCCTAAACACTGGTCGACTCCCTCCAAGCCCAACTTCCGCCGAGTAATCAAATCGATAGCTAAGTGATTCTCAAAAACGCTGATCGATGGAGCTAACGAGACCGCCTTTAGAAGCGACCTTTCAATCTCCCGCCCAGTCGCATCCTTTGCATGCAGAATTCGCCTCTTCGAATGCCCCCCTTCGCGAGTCAGATCTAGCTCTTTACGCCCACCTCCTCCTGGTACCTCACGCTCAGTGAATCGCGCCCCCATTTCAATCAAGTGATCAATACATTCAGGCCCTTCCTCGACAATGGAGCGCACCACAGATTCCTGACACAAACCAGCTCCAGCCTCTAAAGTGTCCCGAATGTGCAATTCAAAACTGTCCTCAGCACTCGTCACCGCAGCGATTCCACCTTGCGCCCAGTTGGTATTGGAGTCGGCTTTGTTTTTCTTGGTGACAATTGCCACCGTCCCACGCTCAGCCACCCTCAACGCTAGGGTCAATCCCGCAATCCCACTTCCCAAAATTACAAAATCAAAATGACGAGTCACAAAATGACGATCTCTTTACCTAGTTTTCTGCACTAACACTCACACAAACCCAAATAGGTCAATCTAGGCCACCAAAATCAGACGCTTCAAGTCCCTTCCAAACTAGACTTCTAACTTATCTAATTTATCTAAGCATCACCTCAAAGAACCCAATAATAACCGACTCGCCTCAGCATTAAAGCAATCACTCAAGTCGATTCACAATTCAACGAGCAATGACTCCCCAACTTCAAATCCGAATTTGGGAATTTTATTTTTATTCCCCCTAAGTACGCACCCTTCCGCTGGGGTGGCAACCACCCCAAGCCCCGAACCGTTCCGCCATCCCGCAGGGATGCCAGCCATTGCCCGAGGGTTGATCAACGCGATACCCCTCGGCCTCCCAAATGGATCAATGCAATCGGGCATGGAACCAAGCCGAGAGTTCGGTAATCGAAACACGTTCCTGACTCCCGTCGTCTCGGTGGCGAATAGTAACTGTATTCAGTAATTCTGGCTTTTCACCGAGCGTATCAAAATCAATGGTCACCCCGAAGGGAGTTCCGGCTTCATCTTGTCGGGCATAACGGCGTCCAATAGCTCCGGAATCATCGTAAAAGGCAAGGAATTGACCCCTCAATAACCCATAAACCTCTCGGGCTTTTGCCACTAACTCAGGTTTATTTTTCATCAAAGGAAACACCCCTACTTTAACCGGTGCCACCCTCGGATGAAACTTCATCACCACTCGGGTTTCACTCTTGCCTTTTTCATCGGTCGAAGTTGATTCGCTATAAGCATTCGCAATGAGAGCTAAAATCAAACGGTCCACCCCAGCTGACGGTTCAATCACATGGGGGATATAGTGTCCCTTCGTCAGGTTTTGGGCATCCTCAGCGGCGGCGGCTTCTGCCACTGCCGGAGCTACCCCCGACTTCAGCATATACTTCAAGCGCGACTCATAATACTTCCCCGATAAATGCGCCTGAGACTCAGGAGTCAACTTGCCCCAACCGGTTCTCAACTCTTCATCAAAGACCCCCATTCCCTTACCGGAATGACGCGCATGCTGACTCAAATCGAAATCGCTTCGTGCAGCGATACCCTCCAATTCATCGCCTAAGACATCTCCATTCGCATCTCGTTTGCTAAAAGGAAATTTGAAAAGAATATCAGTACAGGCCCGGGCATAATGCGCCAGTTCCGTCGGTGTCTGATGATGAAAACCGAGTGTCTGGCGCGACAACCCGATCCCCTCATAGAACCGCACCCGTTCTTCCACCCAATAACGGTGCCACGCCTGCCAACCCCAATTGGGTTGCGGATCACCGGGATGCCCTGACTCAGCTACCGCAGCGACACTCCCATGAATCGCTTCAGTGACCTCGTCGGGTTTGATGAAGAACTCCAACTCCATTTGCTCGAATTCACGCGACCGAAAAATGAAGTTCCGCGGTGTCACCTCGTTGCGGAATGCCTTACCAATCTGTGCGACACCAAAGGGCACCTTCTGGCGAGAGGTCTCGTAGACATTTTTGAACTGTGCGAAAATCGCTTGAGCCGTTTCAGGCCGGAGATAAGCCACGTTATCCTCCGATTGAATGGGCCCGACATAGGTCTGAAGCATCAGGTTGAAGGGTCTCGGTTCGGTTAACTGCGCCCCATTCTCCGGATTAAATCGGGTGGTGTTTTCCACCTTCTCCGAACATTCCCCTTGCAGTTGAACGGACTGAAGCCCGCGGGCCTGATAATATTGCACAGCGAACTTTCGTGCACTTTCCGGAGGCTTGCCCGCTGCTAAAAGGACAGAAAAAGAATCGTTCACCTCTTTACCAGATACCGAATCTGTCGCGCCAGAATAGGTGAAGACAAGGCCACTCTGCGGATCAATCTGATCGGCTCTAAAGCGTTTACGCGTCAAAAGACAATCGCACATTGGATCACTAAAAGTGTCGACGTGACCAGATGCTTTCCAGATCAGCGGTGACATAATAATCGTGGCCTCCAATCCCACCACATCATCTCGGAGCCGGGTCATTGTCGTCCACCACGCCTCCTTGACATTCCGTTTCAACTCAGCACCTAACGGGCCGTAATCCCAAAACCCATTGATTCCACCGTAAATTTCAGACGACTGAAAAATAAACCCTCGACGTTTACACAGGCTGACTATTTTCTCCATCAGCAGATTCTCTTTGGACTCGGACATAGAAAATCAAAGAGTCCATCAGCATCAGGAAATCTGTCAATCACCTGAAATTCAGATTATCGAACTTCATCCAAAGCCCCTTTTACTGAAAGTGGCGTGTCTAAACCGATGGCACCATCAAGTCCGATGGAAAAGTCACTAAGGGCTTGGGCCTCGTGCGATTGTGATAAATATTCGTTTTGGCGGATGATTGGACTGGCAGATGCCGAAACCACCCTGAAGCCGGACCGAAATGAGCAGGCCCTTTGGGATTGATCTCGCGTCGAGCTGATTGAACCTAAGGACTTGGGGTGGGCAGGTGCCCTTCAGATTGCCCGGGTGAACCATCGGATCGGAGCCGAAGGCCAGCTGAACCCAACCTCGATGACGCCTTCACGGGCCCTGAGCGACTTGCGTGACTCCGAATGGTTGGACTTCGAACAGGGGCGCTGGCGCATCGAGAATCGCAGCCACCACCCGCTAGACATAAACCCGCGCGACGATGAAAGCCGAGTGCGCCAACCCAACGCGGTTGGTGTCCCGGGGATCTGTCGGCGTCTTTCCAATGCCTGCAAGCAAGTCCGGGCCAAGGGCCGAGCCACGCGTGAAGCCACTTCCAGAGTCTGGACCGAAGAGAATCAGTTCGACCGCTGGAAGGCGATCCGTCTCGTTACAGGTCGAGTCGCCCGATGAAATCTCATGCGCAAAACCAAATCCTAGCCAATCCCGCATTGCTCAGAAACAGCTTGATGCAGCCATGAAAATTCAGCGATTCACTGAATCCGGATTTGACTCTTCTCCCTCTCACTCGCTAAATGTTCCGTTACCGCGTTATGGCAAAACTCACCGTATTGTCCGAAGGATACACTGGCCTCTCTTTTGAGGTCAGATCCGAGAAATCGTCAATCGGTCGATTGGGGGACAATGCCATCAGCATTCCCGAAGCCAGTGTCAGTAGTCGTCACTGCGAGGTCTGGCTCAAAGGCGACGATATTGCGGTCGTCGATCAGGGGTCCACCAACGGGAGCTTCATCAACGACCTCAAATTGATCGCCGAAAAAGAGGCCACGTTGCGTCCAGGCCAAACGCTCCGGTTGGGTCAGATCCAACTCCGCTTTGAGCTCGAAACGAAACACAACGATTCTGGACGACCCACGGTTCAACCCGGGATGATTCACGGCGGCGGCAATTCCCCAACGACTGCCTTCGCAAAAAAAACCAACAAAGCCAATAAAATCATCTTTGGCGTTGGGACCACCCTCCTCGTTATTATCATTGGCGCATTAGTCTACGCCTTCGGCAACCTCTCTTCCGGTCCAACTCCCTGAATTTTTCTCTCACTCCCCCCACTCACTGCTGCTGATTTCCTTCTGACATTTATTTAAAATAAAATTGGGAAGGGATCAAATTCGACGGCGGATTCGAGGGGTTAGCGCAGGAGAAGTTGGCGGGTGAAAAAACTCACGCCCGCTTCGCTCAAGACGCCAAGACGCCAAGACGCCAAGGATTCAAGGGAGTGATATAAATAGCCTGCCCCATAGTTTTGCTCTCTGGTGGTGAGTCACAGATAGCCTGCCCCATAGTTCGCTCCCTGGTGGTGAGTCACAGATAGCCTGCCCCATTGGTGAGTCACAGATAGCCTGCCCCATAGTTCGTTCCCTGGTGGTGAGTAGTCACAGATAGCCTGCCCCATAGTTTCGCTCTTCTCCCCTTTGCGTCTCCGCGTCTTTGCGTGAGACCTCATCCGCCCTTTCCCCTCCTCGTCAAAAAGCAATTTCCTATCAGTTTCTCACGCCCGCTTCGCTCAAGACGCCAAGACGCAAAGGATTCAAGAGTGATATAAATAGCCTGCCCCATAGTTCGCTCCCTGGTGGTGAGTCACAGATAGCCTGCCCCATAGTTTCGCTCTTCTCTGGACCCATGGTTCGGAGCCGAGCTTGGCTTCAACGGTAGCGGAAGTTCTGGGGCGAGGGTTCGTTCAGTCCAGTCCCGCGAGTCACATCCCACTGCGCGGTGAGCTAACCCTAGGTTTTGCGATTCATTCCAGCCGGCTTGAGTTGCTCGTCTCACGCTCGAAGAATGCACTCCGATAGTCTGGGTGATGGATTCTTGTGGGCTGTGCTCTCGGATCAATCTCGCAATGGAGTCCCGTTGCTATTGGGTTAATCGATTGTAAGATTTCATTAGCTTGGGATCTCAGTTTGGTGATCGAACCATAAGCCTCACACGGCTTCTGACCGGTTACCATCCCCCTCGCACTAGCCACTTGAATCCGCCGAATCAGGATCGACCTCCGAGTCGTTGAATTCTCGCCCTTGGATGATCCTCTCGCTTACGCTGCACCTAACCAACCTATCGGATCCGTTGTAAATTGAGCCCAGAAGAAAACGTCCGTTCTTTCACATGAAACTTCGCATCGCCTACCTGAGTAGTTACCTTTTTGAGTCTTTACCCTACTCTTTATGACCTCATCATGAGTCGCACCTCAAAACCTCGATCCGGCATGATTATCGTCCTCGGGATTGCCGGTTTCATTACCTTGGTAGCTCTGGTAGCCAGTTGGTTTCATCGATATTCTAACGAGGATTACCAATTTGCAACGCATCTGACCGCTGGACGCCTGTACCATGACGCCGGTGATTACTCTCAATCGATCAATTCCTTTCAATCAGCTCTCGCAATGAATCCGGTGAATCCGGATATCCACATCAATCTCGCTAACCTTTTTCTTCGGGCTAATCAACCCGCCCAGACTCAGATCCATGCGGCAGCGGTTCTCCAAATCGAACCGAGAAATGCCGCCGCCCTTTATCTCGCCGGTTGCGCCTCTCTTCGGCTTGGCGCCTTTTCTAATGCCGTACAGTCCTTGACTGAGGCCTCCCAAGTCGACGAGTCACAAAACCAAGTCCGTTTTCAACTGGGCCTCGCTTATGCCGGTTGGGGCCACTTTCAAGAGGCAGCCAATCAGTTCAGCGAGGTCCTTAAATTCGATAATAGGCATCCAACAGCTCGTTATCATCTTGGCCAAGCTTACTTGGAATTGAAATCCCCTCGCGAAGCCTCAGTGGAACTTGCAGCCTATCAAGAAGGCAACCGTGGCCGATTCCAAGTAACCAACGACCCCTCCAGCTTGGAAAAATGCCGATATACCGAAATTATTACCACTTCGACTCTGGAACAGCCTGATGAAAATTCTATTCCTGTTCGTTTCGAAGATCAAACTGCTCGAGCCTTCGGCATTAACGCGGGCGCCTTGCGAGGCCCCTTCGGCCTTTTTGACTTGAATCATCGCGGCTGGAACGACCTGCTCGTCACCGATACCTCACGAAGACTTCAGCTTCTGTGGAACTCCAATGCGATCTTTGCTGCCCAATCAATGCCCTTGGCTTCCACCGTGGGTCTCATTAAGGATGTCAGTGTTGGAGACCTAAATAATGATGGCTATGATGACGCTCTTTTAGTCGGCACCGCGGGATCTCAACTCCTAAGCTTCGCGACCAATGGACTCATCACCGACACCTCGGCCCTTGCGGGCATTCTCACCGTTAAGGGGATGAAAGTAGTCGTCGCAGATCCCGATTTTACCGGTAAACTTAGCCTTTTCTTTGTTTCATCCGAGGGACGTCTTAGAACGTTCACCCCAGGTATAACCGAGCTCTTCCAAGAACATCGCTCCACGCCTGATGATGGTTTTAGAGTCTCCAGCGTCACCTCGATCCTAGTCGACGACTGGAACAACGATGAACTACCTGACCTCCTATTAACTCGCCGAGGTGAACCGCCTTGGATTCTCACGAATCGTCGTGGCGAAGGTCTCGGGGCAACGAGTCCCCGACCCGACTGGCCGATTGCTTCCTTTCTGTGTGTTGGAGATTTTAACAATGATCTCAGGCCTGACGTCGTCTTAGTGACCCCTGACACCTTCACAATTCAATTCGGTGGGCTACGCGATCCGCGCCGTATTCCAGTTCGTAAAAATGGGGTCGCCCAACTAAAGGCCCTCGATTACGACAACGATGGTTGGTTGGATTTAGTTAGTTGGGGTTCAGATGGCCTCCGCATCTGGCGTAACCGCGGTCGCCGTGGATTCCACGAAATGACCCGAGAATTGGGTCTCAGCTCACTTTCTAAAACGCACATCACCCATGCGGCCTTTGCTGACTTCGATCAAGACAGGGATATCGATATCGTTATTAGTGTCGACGGAGAAGGGCTCCGATTTCTCCGCAACGACGGAGCAAACGCGAACGGTTTACTCAAACTCCGACCCATCGGGACGAAGTCGAACTCCAGTGGTATCGGTCTGCGGCTCGTCGTCAAATCAGATCATTGGCGCGCACTCCGAACGGTTCAAAGTAAACCGATTGAAATTGGTGTTGGGAAACATCGGCCGACTCAAACCCTCCTCGCTCACTGGCCCGATACACACCCGCTTCTCGAAATTACCGCCGACCCTAAGCAAGTCATTGATATCATCGAACCAGCGGCGCCTCACGCTTCCTCTCCTCACCTTTTTGCTTGGGATGGAAACCAGTTCCGTTTCGTCACCGGTCTTCTGAGCGCTGCCCCCGTCGATTCCCCCTCGGGATTCGGTCCACTCATCGATCGGAACCCGCATGAATGGATCTCTTTAGGTGGATCTAAAGAATTAATACCGCGAGGAGGGCGTTACAGTTTCCAGATCACCGAAGAACTCCGCGAGGTCCTTTACCTCGATAAAGTTAAACTCGGCTGGGTCGATGCTGGCCCCGAAAACGAGGTTCACGCCACGCCCCAACCAGGGCCCAACCGACCCTTTCCCGCTCCAGCATTGCGCGTCCTCAGTGACCGGATTCCGCTCATCCAGGCTTGGGATTGCAACGGCCAGAATATCACTTTAAAGCTAAGTGAGACCGACCATCTTCGACACTCCAGCGAAAGGTCCCTGTCTCAGCTTCGAGTTCCCACCGAGGTGGAGACAGTGGTGATGGATTTCGGACTCTTACCGGCAGATTCAGACTTAACCCTCGCACTGACCGGTCGAATCAGTTTTGGCCGTGGGACGACAAACAACAGCGGCCGTGGTTACCCAAAATTGCTCTCCAAATCTCTCTGCCTCGAAGCCGAATCGGCAGAGGGTACTTGGCAAAAGTTACCCATCACAATCGAGGTTCCCCTCGGCAATCCCTCGACTTTCTTGATCTCTCTCAAGGGATTTACCCCTCGAGGTACTCGACGTTTACGCTTAGCCACTCCTTTAGAAATTCAATGGGATCGTTTTGCACTTTTCCGTGAAAATCTCTCAGCAAAAACCAGTGAAATTCATCCCTTAACCTCCGATCTTCACTGGAGAGGCTTCAGCGACTTTGCCCAACGATCCCACGCCGAACCACCGACACCGCTTTATCGACAAGCCCATAATCAACCCCCTTGGAGTAAGACTCCCAGTGGTTGGGCCAGTCGTTACGGGGCTGTAGGCGACCTGATCGGTGCGGCAGACAACGGGTTAGTGGTCATCACCGCTGGCGATGAATTAACCCTAGAATTCGACGCACTCTCTCTTCCGCCGATACCAAGTGGAACCAAGCGACATTTTTTCCTCTGCACCGTCGGTTGGCGTAAGACCGATGAGTATCGCGTTGCTACCGGTGGCAGTCTTGAACCCCTCCCTTGGGCAGGTGCAGACAGCCTAAATTATGGAAAGAAACAGCGGCCTCCCTTTGCCAGCGATGCGATGAACCTCCGATTTAATTCTCGGTGGATCGGTCCAATCACTTACGACCACAGATCCAATGAACACAGATAGTTAAGAATGGGCACTGCCCAGTCAGGACTCGACGGCACACAATTCGACCGGTTCAACGCTAACTCCCTGTTTTTTCAACCATTTGATCCCGGCACTAATTTCAGAAGCAGCACCCTCGACCTCCAAGCAGACGATACCGACTACATCGGTCACACTTGCCTGCCGAATACTGGTCATCAACTTAAACTGATGGCCTAATTGCCAAATCACTGGTGCCTTAATCCGTTCGGGTGGATAAGTTAACCAGAAACGAGCCGTGGAGGCCGCCGATGGCGCTTTGAGTAGTACCTTTTTCTTCGGTGCAGACTTCATGACGGCGGATATTTTTGAACTCTTGGTGGCCATGGTTTGAAAGCGTTGAAAACGAAGTAATACCGATTACCCACCAGCAATCGCTGGAATGATGCTAATCTCGTCACCATCCTTAATCGGAGTCGCCTGATTATCGAGAAAACGAATATCTTCCTCGTTCACGTACATGTTCACAAAGCGCCGCACCTCGCCTGCCTCATCAATCAATCTTTCGGCAATACCCGGAAACTGCGCCTGCAATTCGGTAATTGCGCTTGCAACGGTGCCAGGACTGACTTCGACAAGGTCCAAGTCGTGGGTGAGTTTGCGGAGCGGTGTAGGGATTCGGACTTTTACGGACATAGTCTTGAGCGATTAACAGGCGTAGTTTCAATAGACAGCGACCGAAGGCAAGCGGTCAGTCAGAAGAGTCAGCAAGATTTTACCGGTTCGGCGTCTTCTGCAACCCACCTTGAACCCACCTTTCAAATGGCAACCAACGACTGAACATGAGGAAAATGATTTGTTCAGCCTTCCGGTTCGGATCGTCGGTCAGGATGGAGACCTGCATTTTGCGCCCGTTGAGTACCAGCCCTTCAACAGATTCAAATCCACGACTGGACCGCCCAGACGACGCAGACGGCTGAGGTATTGGCTAAAAAAGCAGTTTTCTATCGGTACAAAGGTGAAGCTGTCCCAGTCCGGCAGGGCCGAGACATCAAGGGACAGCCCGGTGTTGTCAGCGAAGCTGAAGACCGTCCGGGACAACTGTGGCCTCAAACTCCGCTCGTTGTGCGAGACCTTCACCCTCGCCCCCAAGACCCTGCGTCGCTCCGGCCGGGCTTTGCAGAGTTCTCCGGAAAAAAGGGTTCGCCTCCTGCAGGGTCGGTCCGCCGCCCGCCCACAACCCGCACTCCTCTCCCTGTTCTCCCAAGGATCCCCAGCCGGGTAATTACTGGTGCGAACACGCCGGGGCTTTGATCTTTGCCGCGCTGCTGGGGGCCATTTCGAAGGTCAGTGGAAACACCCAAGACATCCTCGCCCAATGGATGGCGGCACTCTGACTGGGAGCAGTCCATCTTGAACAAACCAAGTTCCTCCATTGGGAGGATTTGGAACTGATCCTCGGCCCGGGCGTGCGCTATCCGACCCACCAACGTGAAAAGCTCCAGGCGTTGGCCGCAGATCCCCAGCTGATCCTGGCGCCCTTTGGCCAATCAGCACTGGTTGGGCGCCGCCGTGGGCTCGGACCTCTACTTCGATCCCCACGTCAAGCACGGCACCGGCGAGCCGAATGTGTTGGTGGGCTGGTGAAGCACAGATAGCCAGCCACAGAGAAATAAATAGCCTGGCCCTTAGTTTGCTCTCCCTTCTCCCCTTTGCGTCTCCGCGTCTTTCCGTGAGACCTCATCCGCCCTTTCCCCTCCTCGTCAAAAAGCAATTCCCTCTCAGTTGAATCTCACGCCCGCTTCGCTCAAGACGCCAAGACGCAAAGGATTTAAGGGAGAAAAATAAATAGCCTGCCCCATAGTTTTGCCCCGCTGCGTCTTGGTCAAAAACCAGGACGATCACCTCCTCTAGAACTGATCCTTACCGTCAACTCGTGAATGCACGGGAACAACACCTTCGATCCACTGCGATCGCTGCCCAATGGGATTCTCTCCGCGATTAGTCGTTTAATTTAGGCAAATTTGCTTGGACAAAATAGTGAATCTAGATCCTTGAAGTGCTCCGCAGGACAAAGAAATTAGCTCCCTTCCAAAAAAACGAAGTGTCGGGGAAAATTTCCGCCTCGCCCGATCTGACCCAACCTAAGTAGTCTTCAACTTTAGATCGCAACCAGAACTATGAGTACTCCTACCGGTGACATTGCCCTGATCGGCCTCGCAGTCATGGGCCAAAACCTGATCCTCAATATGAACGACCACGGCTTTAACGTCGTGGCCTACAACCGCACCACCGCCAAAGTAGACGAATTTCTCGCCAATGAAGCGAAGGGAACCCGCGTTCAAGGGGCTCATTCCATTGAAGAAATGGTGTCAAAACTGAAGTCTCCACGACGGGTCATGATGCTGGTCAAGGCAGGCCAAGCGGTCGACGACTTCATCGAACAGTTGATCCCTCATTTGTCGGCAGGAGATATTATCATCGATGGGGGTAATTCTCTCTATGGAGATACCGAGCGTCGGGTGAAATACTGCGAATCCAAGGGGCTTCTGTTCATTGGGACGGGTGTTTCCGGTGGGGAAGAAGGGGCGCGCCGTGGTCCCAGTATCATGCCAGGTGGATCAACCAAGGCTTGGGACGCGGTCAAAGATATTTTCCAAGGTGTCTCTGCGAAAGTAGACAACGGAGTTCCTTGCTGCGATTGGGTTGGTGACGGCGGGGCAGGTCACTATGTCAAGATGATCCATAACGGCATCGAGTACGGCGACATGCAGCTAATCTGCGAAGCCTACAACATCATGAAAAGCGGCCTCGGCATGAGTGCCGACGAAATGCACGAAGTCTTTGCTGAATGGAATCAAGGCGAACTCGACAGTTTTTTAATTGAAATCACACGGGATATTCTTGGTTTCAAAGACGTCGACGGCTCCCCACTGGTGGATCGAATTTTGGATACCGCCGGACAAAAAGGAACTGGCAAATGGACTGTGATTGACTCAGCCAATCTCGCCCAACCAGTTTCCTTAATTGCTGAAGCTGTTTTCAGCCGTTGTGTCAGTTCGATGAAAGACGAACGCGTCAAGGCGGCACGCAAACTCAAAGGTCCCAACCCACTTATGGCAGCCGCCAAGAATCCGACGGCTAAAAAAGCGTTTATCGCTGATATTAAGAGTGCCCTTTATGCCTCGAAAATTGTGAGTTATGCGCAAGGATATATGCTTTTGCGTGCGGCAGCGGTTGAGTACAAATGGAAACTTAACTACGGAGGGATCGCCCTAATGTGGCGCGGCGGTTGTATCATTCGCTCTCGCTTTCTCGGTAAAATCAAAGAGGCCTATGATACAAATCCGAAGCTAGCCAACCTCTTGCTCGATGATTATTTCCGCGGTGAAATCAAGAACTCCCAAAAAGGATGGCGTACTGTTGTCGCTGCCGCCGCACGAAAGGGCATCCCAGTCCCCGCCTTCAGCACGGCACTCGCTTTCTTTGATCAGTACCGTTCAGCGTCTCTGCCGGCTAATTTACTCCAAGCCCAACGCGACTATTTCGGTGCTCATACTTACGAGCGAACCGACAAACCTCGGGGTGAATTCTTTCACACCAACTGGACCGGTCGCGGCGGCAACGTGAGTTCGAGCACTTACAACGCCTAAATCTGGCGACCAAAAACTCAGTCATAAAGTCGCCGGATAACCTCTGGCGACGCAACTTCTCTCTATGAAATCAAACTATTCGCCGACAGTCTTCTCCCTCTTTTTCAAATGAAGCGCACGCACCACTGCAACGAATTGCGTCCCTCTGACGCCGGTCGCTCTGTTATTTTGACCGGTTGGGTTCATTCACGTCGAGATCTGGGTGGCGTCCTCTTCATCGACCTTCGAGATCGTGAAGGTCGCACCCAAACCGTCTTTGATCCCTCAGACCTTTCTACCGTCGTCTTTGAGTCGGCGGCACGCCTGCACTCTGAGTCAGTGATTGAGGTCGCTGGCAAGGTCCGTGTCCGACCAGAGGGCACTCGCAATTCCAAAATTGCCACCGGTGATGTCGAGGTTCACGTCGAGTCGATTCTCATTCTTAATCACGCTGAAGTTCTCCCCTTCCAAGTGGACGATCCCGAGGTGGCAAATAAGGTGAACGAAGAACTTCGACTCCAATATCGGTATTTGGATCTTCGGCGCCCAGAGATGCTCCGCAATCTGAGGCTACGTTCAAAGGTGGCAATCGCCACCCGTAGTTACATGGATGAACAGGGGTTTCTCGAAGTTGAAACCCCAACACTCTTTAAATCCACCCCAGAGGGGGCACGGGAATTTTTGGTACCTAATCGCCGCGATCCCGGTACATTTTACGCCCTTCCTCAGTCTCCACAGCAATTTAAACAGATCCTAATGGTGGGAGGCATCGAACGTTATTTCCAAATTGCCCGCTGTTATCGCGACGAAGATCTCCGCGCTGATCGTCAACCCGAGTTCACTCAAGTGGATATCGAGATGTCCTTCATTGATCGGGAAGATATTTACGCCCTGATCGAAGGATTGCTGAAGAAGGTATGGAAGACCGCTTTAAACGTGGAGATTCCCACACCCTTCAAACGGATTAGCTTTGAAGAAGCTTTGAATCGCTGGGGTATCGATAAACCAGACTCCCGTTTTGGGATGGAACTTGTTGATTTCACTGAGGATTTTAAAGGGTCCAAGTTTGGTGTTTTTGGCAATACGGTTGCCGGTGGAGGCGTGGTGAAAGGCATCAATGCCAAAGGACTGGCCGGAGCGACCCAAGGTCAAATTGAAACCATGACCGAGTACGCCAAGAGCTTTGGGGCCAAGGGCCTTGCTTTCATTAAAGTCGAAAAGAACGCGACCGGTTCGGTCGAATGGAAGTCGCCGATTGTAAAGTTTTTTTCCGACGTGGAAAAAGCCGCTTTAACGGCAAAATTAGCGATCGAAGAAGGCGACCTCCTTCTTTTCGCTGCGGATCAATGGCTAAACGCCTGCGAAATTCTTGGTAAAATCCGACTCTACTGCGCCGATGTTCTCAAGGGACAAGGCAAACTCACTCTCGACCCAGCTCAATTTAATTTCATGTGGGTTATTGAATTCCCATTGCTCGGATTTGATCGCGAACTGAACCGCTGGTATTCTAGTCATCATCCCTTTACGGCACCGGTTGCCGACGATATCCCCTTACTCAAATCAGACCCGAAAAAAGTCCGTGGTCAGCATTATGATATTGTGGTCAATGGCGTGGAACTGGGTGGTGGTTCGATTCGGATTCATCAACCGGATGTTCAGAAAACGCTTTTCGAAGAACTTTTGCAGATTTCTCCCGCCGAAACACAACTGCGCTTCGGTTATATGCTAGAAGCTTTCAAGTACGGCGCACCGCCCCACGGCGGCATTGCGCTCGGATTCGATCGTCTTTGCGCCATCCTTTGTGGGACGACCAGCATTCGTGATGTCATCGCCTTCCCGAAGACAGCCAAGGGTGTTTGCCTCATGACCGATAGCCCGAGCCAGGTAACACCTCGCCAACTCCGGGATTTGCACATCGAGGTCAAGGCAGCCGTGAAACCTGTGGCCTAAAACCGATCGGCCCTTGGGTCCCATAGGACTTATCAATCATCAATCCTATGGGACAAAAAGCCGTTGTTGCATCCTTCTTCGGAAGACGATTTTTCGGTAGACTTCGCTGATGGACACTGGGCTGACCTCCGCCGCCACTCTTCCGCCGTTGATCTCTGGCACCCTCTATCTGGTGGCCACTCCCATCGGTAACTTAGAGGATATCACTCTCCGCGCCCTCCGAGTGCTTAGGGAATGTGATGTGGTCGTCGCCGAAGACACCCGACACACCGGCCAATTACTGACTCATTTTGGGCTGCGCAAACCCTTAATTAGTCACTTTCGCTTCAATGAGGCCAGACGCGCTGTCGAAATTCTGGATCGATTACGGCGCGGAGAAAAGGTCGCGCTGGTCACAGATGCAGGCACCCCCGGCATCAGTGATCCTGGAGAACGCGTCGTGGCGGACGCCATTGCCGCCGGTCTCCGAGTGGAAGCGATTCCAGGAGCCTGCGCTCTGATTGCCGGGCTGACGGCCAGCGGACTGCCTTCCGCTGAATTTCATTTTGCGGGATTCCTCCCACATAAATCTGGCCAACGGCTCAAACGACTCGAACACCTCGTCAAACTACCGGGCACTTTGGTGCTCTACGAATCTCCCTTTCGAGTGGAGCGGTTGATGGAAGAACTGACTCGCACGGTTCCTAGTCGCCGGGTCGTTCTGGCTCGAGAGCTCACCAAGAAGTTTGAAGAATGGATACGTGGGACTCCCACTGAACTCAGTGCGGAATTGGCGAGGCGACCACGAAAGGGTGAATTCGTCGTTCTCATTGGACCTGACTCTTCCATCACCTCGGATCCCACCTCTCCAGCCTTAGACGTTAACGAATCCAGCGAGTCTTCTGAGATCATTTGAAGGAGAGTTAGAAATTTTTCTTATTCTTTCGGTTCGCAACGATTGCACCAAAAATGACCAGCCTCGACATTCCAACCCGAAAGAGGGTTCAGAGATCGATTTCACCGTGAACTTTTAAATTCTATTCTGCTGCTTGGCTGGTTCAGTGGCTTGCGCAGGAAATTGGCGCTGTTAATCTGACGGCGCCGTCTGGGAACCTTTTAACCTGTCCCCACCGACGATACACACTTCAATTATGGCTCACGAACTCGCTCCACTCCCTTATTCCAAGGACTCCCTCGAACCGCACATCGACGCTCTAACGATGGAAATCCACCACGGCCGGCATCACAAGGCTTACGTGGATAACTTAAACAAAGCAATTGCTGGTACGCCATTCGAAGGGCTTTCTATTGAAGCTCTAATCGCCGACATTTCCAACGTCCCAGAAAACATCCGAGGTCCGGTTAGAAACAATGGTGGCGGCCATTGGAATCACACCTTTTTCTGGAACATCCTCGCCCCAAATGCGGGTGGTATTCCAACCGGTGAATTAGCAGAGGCGATCACGGCCAACTTCGGATCATTTGCCGACTTCCAAGCTAAGTTTGAAGCCGCCGGTGTGGGGCGCTTCGGTTCTGGTTGGGCTTGGCTCGTCCTCCAGGGTGGCAAACTCGAAGTCGTCTCGACCGCCAACCAAGACAACCCGCTGATGGGCAAAGCGATCGCTGGAGTCGAGGGGAAGGTCCTTCTTGGAGTCGATGTCTGGGAGCATGCCTATTACTTGAAATACCAGAATCTTCGTGCTGGTTATCTAAAGGCGGTCTGGAATTTGGTGAACTGGTCCAGAGTGTCGGCACTTTACGCGGCATCTAAGTGATTTTGCGAAACTGATTTTGCCGAGTCACTCAACAGGGCCGCTTCGATTTCGGGGCGGCCTTTTTTGGAACTCAAGAGACCGACGCCGAAACTCCGAAGAAAAAATAACCAGCAAAAAGGGCCGTTTTCCTAAGAAAACGACCCTGAAAGTGGTTGCGGGGCTAGGATTTGAACCTAGGACCTTCAGGTTATGAGCCTGACGAGCTACCGGGCTGCTCCACCCCGCGGTCCGATGGAAGGGATAGGTTATTTCTTGAGGTCGAATCCGACAAGCAACATCTTCAAAAATTTGCGAAATCTTTTATTTCTGGCCTTCAAGCTCGACCTAAATTTTTCAGGATTTGGAGGGTCGAGTGAAACTTATTGAGCGTGTAAAAATGTACCCCAGGCGCCCCTTCCCGGAGTAATTCTTCGATTTGCCGAGTGCAATACTCGATCCCGAAGGCCGTGACCGCCGCATCGTCGTCACCCAAGGCCTCTAGTTGGTCTAGGAAGGGAGTTGGCAATCGCGCCCCACACATCGCTGTAAACCGTTTAGTCTGATTACGGGAAATGACTGGCAACAAACCTGGAATGATCGGCACCGTAATCCCCATTTTATTGACCAGATAATCCCGAAAACGGAAGTAGTCGCTGTTGTCAAAAAAAAGTTGAGTCACCACAAACTGGGCCCCTTGCCGGATCTTGTGAGCGAGATGCTCCCAGTCTGCTTCACGACCAGCAATTTGAGCGATATGCCCCTCGGGAAAACCGGCGGTAGCAATACTCATATCCGGAAAGGTTTTTAGAAAAGCAACCAGCTCCGATGAGTACTGAAATCCTCCTTCGGTTTTCACCCAATCTCCCGTCCCACCCGGAGGATCCCCCCGCAACGCTAAGATATTTTTAACTCCCCGTTTTCGTGCCTCTTGGATTACCTCCGATAACTCATCCCTCGTTGCATTCACACAGGTCAGATGCATCACCGTAGTTAAGTCAAAATCATCTTGGATCCGTTTCACCATCCCCAGCGTTTTATCGCGAGTCGAACCACCGGCCCCGTAAGTGACTGAACAGTAATCCGGATTGGCGGCGGCTAATGTCGGGAGCGTCTTCGAAAAAAGCACCGATTCGCCTTCCTCCGTTTTAGGCGGAAAAAACTCGATCGAAAAGGAAGGACGCCCTCGCTTGGCATTGTCGCGATGAATCTCTGGGACGGACCGGATCATGTTCAAATCCTGCCCTAAATTTAACCTGAAGCAAGTATCGAATCAACGGATCAAGATTCGTTGATATGAAATATAAAAGGTCTCTAAATCAGATTGAGGATGCCTGTGCTTGAGTTGGGGTCTAGGAAAGTCTAGCACGAGGGAATGACACGACGCCGTTTTATTGAATCCAGTGCCGCTGTATCCGCTTTGGCCTTTGTTCCAACCACCTTTGCCCAAGACCGTCCGCTCCGAGTAGGGCTCATCGGCGCAGGTTGGTACGGAAAGGGAAGTTTGTTACGAGCCCTGCAAGTGGCCCCCATCGAAGTGATCTCTCTGTGCGATACGGATCGGGTCATGTTGGCCGAGGCGGCAAAGTTGGTCTCCCAACGGCAGAAATCCGGTCAGACGCCACGAACCTATGCGGATTTCCGTCAAGCCATTGCAGCCAAGGATGTTGATGTGATGATGGTATCTACCCCGGATCATTGGCATGCAATTCCAGCCATTGCGGCGATGCAAGCGGGGATGGATGTCTACTGTGAAAAACCAACAGGGGTCGACATCATCGAGAGCCAATCGATGTTGGCCGCAGCCCGAAAATACAATCGGGTGGTTCAAGTGAATACGCAGCGGCGGAGCACCCCGCATTTGATTGAGGCCAAGAATGAGATTATCGCCTCAGGGAAGCTCGGGAAGATCATCAAGGTTGAGACTGGGGTCTGGTGGCATATGAGAAATCGGGACACCTTAACTACTGCCCCCGATATCGCCCCGCCGGCGTCGCTTGACTATGATCTCTGGACTGGGCCCGCTCCGATGCGACCGTATTGCAAAATCAATCATCCACGCGGTTGGCGTTCTTTCAATGAGTACGGCAACGGGATTGTCGGTGATATGTGTGTTCATATGTTAGATATGGTCCGTTGGCTGCTCGATTTAGGTTGGCCGCAGGAAGTGACTTCCTGGGGAGGAATTTTGAATGATCGCCAAGCCCGAGCGAATATTAGCGACACTCAAACGGCGGTGTTTAAATTTCCCGAATTTGATGTGACATGGAATCACCGGACTTGGGGCCGATCCCCAGAGCCCGATCCCGATTTTCAGTGGTTTGGGACGATTCATGGTGAGAATGGAATCTTGAAATGTGGGGTTTTTCGTTATGAATGGATTCCTAACGGAGCATCTAAGCCGGAGAAAAGTCGCAAGGCCTTGCTGGAGTATGCGACGTATCCAGAAGACGAAACCGAAAAGGATCTCGAACGTCATGTCGCCTCGGCCATGCGAGGGCATTGGAGAAATTTCCTCGAAGCACGCCAAAAGCGAGGACTGATGCGGCCCGTGGCAGATATTGAGCAGGCGCATATTTCGAGCAGTTCCTGTTTTCTCGCTAATCTCTCTATGAAACTGGGGCGATCTCTCAAATGGGATCCCACCACCCACACGGTATCCGGGGATGCGGAAGCCAATCGCCAATTGATGCGACCCTACCGAGGACCTTGGGTCCATCCGACCCCTGCAACGGTCTAAGGGGCACACGGATCAAGGCGCGCGGTCCTGCTCTTGATCCTACGGGCTGGGGTCAAGCGGAAGTGCTTGATTGGAAACTCGAAAGAGAGCGAGACAAGCGCGCGCGGTTGCGGGATCGTTCAGTGGGATGATCCCAGAGGTCAATCGGGCAGTCGGTTGACCTGATCTTTCCACCGGATGGAAGGCTGTTTCTGAGGCAGCATAGTCGCTAAATGTCGAATATCCTGCCGTTTGCAATTGGGCTCGATTGATAAGGCGTAACAAACCGTGTCGCCCCGGAGCAACAAAGCGCATCAGCTCCAGAGTCAGTCTTCCCATGGTATAACGAGGATTAATCTCCACTACAGGCTTCATCCGCATCATTCCAGCTTCACGATAGAGGAATGCATCAATTCCGATCGGGCCGTGATAGCCTACAGCGTCGAGTTCCTTTCCAAGATGCTTTCGGATATGGTCGAAAACTTGATGAATCCACAAAGGATCACGGCCACGGAAAGCCTCCAGTACCGCAGTGGGTGGACGTCGATCGAAGCACGGTTCGGCGGCATTGGCTCGGAATTGGCCGCGGTGATCGGTGTGGAGAACGGCATATCCAACCCAGCGAAGTTCGCCCAAGCCTTTCTCGAAATGAACAGAAAAGTCAGCGGTTCGTTCCAACCACGGCTCAATCACCACACGACCACCCCGCCGAAAAGAGGCGCTGATCCAACGTCGTTGAGCTTCGGAAAGTTCCGGTTCCCAGAGTCTCAGTGCATTTCCTCCGGCGAGACCTAAAGCACGTTTAATGACCACCCGATGGTGACCTCCACCGCGGAGGGCTTGGACAGCGTCGAGGGCTTGGTCGAAAGAGTCAGCGATGGTGCCAATTTGATCCGGACGATTCAGGAACGATGGGGGCGCGATGTCCTTAAGTTGGGGATACAGCTTGTGAAAGAACTGAGCACTCCAGTCCTTAGCAAAGAGGGGGAATTGTCGAACCAACTGGTCCTTGGAAGGAGTAGGGACAGTCCCCGTGACACTGGAACTAAGGGAATGAAGACGCTGAAAAGAGTCCGGTGCCCAAGCCCAAGGTCGCAGTTCACCCACCTTCCGTGAAACCAGAGACTGAGCGTCATTGATCCGAATAAATTCTGGGACGGGCAAACCGGCCAACCGCAGAGAACTCAAAAAGGCGGGCGACGGTACTTCAGGTACTAGGACGATATCGTCGTCGCCGCCGAGAAACTGAGGAAGAGAGGAGAGATCGGCGGTCAGTTGAATTTGTGGAAGACTTAAAGTAGGCGGCCTGACCTGGTCGATAGACGCCTCGGCCAGTGGATTAAAGAGGAAGACACGAGGTGTTCGACCCTTGGAACGAGAAAAGGTTTGTAGCCGTTGAATGAAATCGTCGTCCAAACCCGCAGCCCGGCGGCCCGCAGCATTGAGTGTATCGCCCCGCGCTCGGCGGGGCGAGAGAGGGGGCCGGAGTGCTTGAGTAAACGCATCCCAATCACTGTGTTGGGGATTCTTCCAACGACGAAACCATTTTAACCCATGGGCGACATGGGCGATTTCATCTCGATAAATACGATCGAGAAGATCGGCTGTGGCGGTGTCGCCAACTTGGGCAAAACCCTGCGCAAAGTCGCGTGAAAAATCGAGATTTGCCTGTTCAAAGGTGAGACTGAGTCCGGAGACGAAATCCATCGGACAACCCATCGGAGAAATACTGCGCCAGAAATAACCACTCAACGGCAAATCACCGAAATGGGTACCACATTCTTGCATACGACCGAGGTAAAGACGGAAGTGTTCCTGTTCATCTTGCAGGGTTTTCAGGATTCCACGACGGAATGGGATGGGAGCATCAGGAAAGCGAAGGAGCACCAAAGCCATTAGTTCGGTCGCCAATAATTCGTGATTGGCAAAGAAGTGTAGAATCCGGCCGCGCCCCAATTCCGAGCCTAGCCCCGCAAGCCCGGGGAAAGTTGATCCACCCTTAGCACACTCCTTAAATTTCAAACCGATGGGACGACTGGGAGACTCTGGGGCGTCCAATGAGAGACCGGGCCGCTCGTCAGTAATGACTCCCGGTCGGATCAGTTTTTCTTCAAGGCTGGTGCCGAATACAATCCGTTCGGCGAGTTCGCGCAACTCCATGCTTCGCGGAAGACTCTACGGGGTCCAGCGTCCGGCTGAATCTTTTTTCGCAGAATTCTGGACCGAAGACACTGGGATTGAATCACGTCTTAAACCCATCGAATCGAGGAGAATCTGCCAACGAATCAGCCAAAAAATACCACTTTACTTGGAGAGATTAGAACCTCTTCAGGTGGCGCCCCCTACGGCAAATAGTGTAATGCTTCCACCTGTGCGTCCGCTGACGTCCGAGACCCGAGAAGATAAGTGTTGGTTGCCCTCAGTGTTTCCCCCGACTTCAGCAAGGCCGAGGGGCCGAGGGTTTCTAATTCGACGTAGTCTGCTTCTCCGCCGTTGGTATAAAGTTCCACTCGGCAGCCTTCATCGAGGGGCTTTGCCAAGGGTGCTGCCTGATTGGTAAGACGCCGCTTTATCCCTCGCGGAATGGTGTCTGGAAATTCAGTCGACACCTCAATTTTCAGAACATCTTTCGTTCCAACCCAAACAATCTTCTTCGAATCATTGCCAATTTTGTAACTCCCCTGTGGCTCGCGCCGCATCGAAACCAGACCGTCCTTCACCCGAACCTTATCTGGTGGGGCCTTCCACTGAGCAGACCAACCGTCAACAAAAGCAGGGTTTTCTGATGCCATAAAAAACACCCGATCTGGATCCTTTAATTGTGTAATAACCCAGACCGCCATCGGCATCGGATCACCGGAGAGTTTGTGGTAAATCGTATCAATACTCATGCGCGCCGCATTGGGAGCCAATCGAATGCGACGCTCGGTCACTATGCCAAACAGAGGGCTCACCGGTGATGTCATCACAACCGAATTTTCCTCGATTTTAGCAGCTAATCCGACTCGATCGAAGACATCTGGCGGAGGCCAGTTCCAAGCGGACTGCGGTGCTGGCCAGGTCTTGTCGCCGCCGAAACTTCCGACCGCGGTTCCCCATGGATCCAGAGGCATTGATTTACCTAACATCTGGGGATTCTCCCAAAACACCCCCGGTCGATCCTTCAATCCAAATTGCATCACCCGTCCAATCGAAGGAACAATCACTACCCAACACAGGTGATTTTCCATGCGGATAGCATCCGACCACCCTTGGTAGGGTTCGCCCCTAATACGGACTCCGGAACCGATTTTTGAAACACACCCAGCCAGTGGTGCGAAGACGGTCGCAAGTTTGATAAAATGTCGTCGATGCATTAAAAGACCCTCCTCAATGGGCTCTCCCTCTTCAACTTATTTGCATTAGGTCGGAGGGTGATCAACACAATTTGACGGCCCCATGGCTAACGGGGTTTAGGCAAGATTCTCGGAGAGATTCCTTCACGGTAAGCTTTCCCCCGTCTCAGGTGAGAGCGATAGGGGCTTGCCAGTCTGCCATGTGTGTCCAACTATTAGGTCTCTGAACCATTCAATATGAACACAAAATTACTCCACGGATTGGCAGTCGCAGCACTCCTGCCTCTCTTGAAGTCAGTGCCCGCTCAGGACGTGGCAACCGGACCTATCCGCGGCCCATTTTGGTCGGGAACGGTCATGCGAGCCAAGGGCGGCGGGGCAGCGGCAATGAAAGGTCTGGCCATTAATCTCGGCCCAGATAAACGCAATCATGTGGTCTATGATCTCGATACCCTCCGACTCTCTGTGGCCTGGATGGGTGATTTTCTCGAATTTGGAAACACCCTCACCAAGATTGAATGGCCCCCTCCCCCCTCGGTCAAGGGCACCAATATCGTGTTCGACACCGCCATGGGCCCAGGTTGGGCTGATGCCTCTGGAAATTTTTCTGACCCACGCGATCGTCAACAGGGGCCACTCCCAAAAAACTGGGCTCATTATGAAGGCCTCTATCGGCACGGCGATCAGGTCGTTCTCAAATATACCGTCGGGAACGTCGATATTCTGGAGAGTCCCTCCCTGCTGAAGTCAGGCGATCAAACTGTCTTCATTCGTACCGTACAACCCCTCGCCGCTCTTAAAAAGGCGAGTATTGTGGTCGCCTCGGTTAATCCGACTTTAGAACCTAAGATCAGCGCCAATTCGTTTAGTCTCCAGGATCCGAGCAAAGGCACCTTCTTGGCCGTTACCGTGGATGGACCGGTTCAAGGAACCTTCCAAATGGAAAAAGGCCAAGTGGTCTTTACCGTTGCGAATGCTAAGGCGGGTGACGCATTTCGACTCAGCGCGGTTACCGGTTCAGGCACCCCAACCCTGCCCGTCTTGACGGGTAAACCCGCTGATTTACGCAAACTAACCAAGGGCGGTCCGGCCCAGTGGGCGGAGACGGTCACCACTCAAGGTAAACTTGATACAGGCGGTGGCGATGGGAGTTACGTGGTCGATACCTTGACCGAACCCTTTCCCAATCCATACCGAGTTAGTACCTTCATCGGAGGCTTTGATTTTCTTCCCGACGGCCGGGCGGCAGTCTGCACTTTCCACGGAGATGTCTGGATCGTCTCCGGCATCAACGCCACCTTAGAGAAGCTGACTTGGAAACGCTATGCGACCGGGATGTTT
Source organism: Akkermansia muciniphila (assembly GCA_945898055.1). Taxonomy (GTDB): domain Bacteria; phylum Verrucomicrobiota; class Verrucomicrobiia; order Limisphaerales; family UBA9464; genus SXXZ01. Next base: position 78,000 of record CAMDGV010000006.1, read on the forward strand.
CAACCGCTCGGATTGAAGGTCGTGAAGGGCGATATCTATGTAGCGGGCCGAGACCAGATTACTCGCCTAAAGGATTTGAATGGCGACGGTGAAGCCGACCTATACGAGAACTTCAACAACGACACCGTGGTCACTCCGAATTACCATGAGTTCGTTTTGGATCTCCATACTGATTCCAAGGGGAATTTTTATTATGCCAAAGGTGCGCCGTGGGAACCGGGGGTCACTTCACCGCATCAAGGCACCATCCTAAAAGTATCGGCTGATGGTAAAAAAATGGAAATTTTTGCGACCGGTTTACGGGCACCTAACGGAATGACCGTAGGCCCTGACGACACGGTGTTAGTGGGTGATAATCAAGGGCATTGGATGCCCTCTTCAAAATTGAACTTGGTGCGGCAAGGTTCCTTTATGGGTATGGTCCCATCCGCTCAAAAAGAGGTGACTCTTAAATACTCAGATGGGCGCGAAATCCGGCTGAACCCCAGTGATCCGGCGGCCCGAAAAGCGAATGGGCTCAAGGGTTGGGATGGAGCGATGCCAATCCCGACAACCTATGATCAACCGATTGCTTGGTTGCCGATGCGCTGGGATAATTCCAGTGGAGGCCAAGTTTATGTGACCAGTGACAAATGGGGACCTTGGAAGGGATCACCTCTTTTTATGAGCTACGGCAAGGGCCTTTTGTATGGAGTCTCGATGGATACCGTCGACGGCACGGTTCAGGCTTCAATGGTCCCCTTTGGATTAAAGTTCCAAAGCGGCATTATGCGCGGCCGATTTAGTGAAAAAGATGGTCAACTCTATGTGGCTGGATTGAAGGGTTGGCAGAATGCAGCAACACGGGACGGCGGTATTTATCGAGTTCGCTACACCGGCAAACCGGTTCGTCAGGTCTTGAAGGCGCATGCGGCCAAGAATGGTCTACAATTGAGCTTCAGTACCGCCTTGGATCCAAAAATTGCCGTCGATCCAACCGGCTATTCGGTGGAGGTTTGGAACTATAAATACAGTGGCAGCTATGGCTCTCCCGAGCTCTCCGTCAAAACAGTTGGTAAAAACGGCCATGATAAACTCGAGGTGAAGTCGGCAAAGCTCTCGGCTGATGGCAAAACGGTGTTCCTCGAAATCGACGGACTCACTGTCGCCGATCAGTTTAGCGTGAAGTACACAGTAAACGCCGCAGACGGTGTCGAAATGAGATCAGAAGTCATTGGGACGATCCATAAGTTAGGGGCCGAAATAACTCAACTTCGTTGACCTAAGCTTTCATTGGTTGCGACGCCCAGAAAGACGTTTTGTCGTTCTGGGCGTTTTTCGCCTCTATCTTTAGATGAGATCCGTTGACCTAGTTCCATTCAATGGATCTGATTGAACAATGTTCCTCAGATACTTTCAGACAGCGTGTTTTATTAGTGTTCTTTTGACAGGACCCCAGGCTGTTGGAGCGCCCTATTTTCCAAAGCCAGATGCTCAAGGTGGATGGCGTGCTGCGACCAACGGAACGACAACCTTTAGCCGAGCCGGGTTAGATCCTCAACGGTTGGAACAAGCTTGGAACTACACGCGTCGTTGTTCTCAGAACGCTGGACTACTGGTGGTCCGGCACGGTTGGTTAGCACACGAGCGTTATGTCGGCCGGGCAAGTCGACAGGTGAATCCCGACATGGCTTCTACCGGCAAAGCTTACACCAGTATTGCCTGCGGTATTTTGTTAGAAGAATTCCGCAATCGCCTGTCGGAAGGTTTAAATACAAAAGTATTCACCCGCGAATTTCTGCCCGAGGCCTTTGCCAAGGGGGATGCGCTCGATGATCCTCGACGTGCCGATATTACCCTCGGTCATCTTCTTTGCATGAGTGGCGGCTACACCGGCGAGGGAGGGGCACCGACCGCCGTGGTCTTGGGACGTTCCTTCCCGCTCAAAGCAGTTCCTGGGCAGGATATTCGGGACTTGGATGGTTCCTCGCTCCGGTGCGCAATGTGGACAAATGCAGGGGCAGGTTATTCCTATTCGTCACCCGAACCTCACATCGCCTCGATGGTCTTACGTCGGGTCAGCGGCCTGGATCTCAAAGACTATCTTCACGAACGTTTAGCTAAGCCGATGGGGTGGGGGCCTTGGGACTATTGCCTACGGCGAGGTGACTTTGTAATGCCCCATTCCAATGGAGCCGGAAGTATCGCTGTCCATGCAACGGATGCTCTCCGGTTTGGCTATTGCCTTTTGCACGAAGGCCGCTGGAACGGACAGCAATTAGTCCCTGCAAATTACATCAGACTTTGTCACAGTCCCTCGCCCTACAATCCTCACACCCCCTACAGCCTCATGTTTGAGCACAATGCCGATGGTCACGTCGCTGGAGCCCCTAAGGATGCCTTCTGGAAATCAGGTGCGGGTGGATTTGCTCTCATCATCGTGCCCTCTCTTGACTTGGTGATTTATAAAATGGGCGGCCATCACGGACAGTACGATCCAAATTTTACTCGTATCCCACAACCCCAGATGAGCGGGGAACGCGACGACTGGAAGCCGATCCCTCGGACGCCCTTCAATGAAGGGAGCAATGGGGGAGACGATGGAATCCGGCGAGTGCTCGAAATGGTCTGTGCCGCTACAGTGAACTAATCTTTGCAATTCAAACCAAAGAGCGCCGATGGGGCACTCAGTGGGCCGCACTCTTCACATCGCATATTTTCAGGGCACAGACTTTAGAAACTGAATCGACGACGCCACCCTAAAAAGGACGACTACAGGAAACTTGCCTAAGTAAACGAGTCGGTTGTCTGCTCATTGCGACAGGGATTAACAAAAGGGTTTCTCCATCAAATTTAAAAGTTGGAGAACTGATTTAACTAGTCATCCCAAGGGGCAACGATTTATCCGAGACAAAGAGACCCCGAGCCGAATTAGGAGGAATGACGTTAATTTTAGGGGATAATCGATCAATTTTGAGTGTAAATAAAACGGAAAACTACCCGTTTTACCCTCTCGATCACGGCTGATTTCAATCCCAAGGAAGTCTACTTCCCGAAGAACTTTTAAAAGAACTTCTTGCTCAGTTCTAGAACAGGCGGTTACTGGTGAGACAGCGTTCACTCATGGGAAAAACTCTTGTCATAGCAGAAAAGCCGTCGGTAGCCGCCGATATTGCTAAATCTCTGGGCGGCTTTAAACGAGTCGACGACTACTTTGAACGAGAGGACTACATCATTGCCTCAGCGGTTGGTCACCTGCTGGAGATCCGTGCGCCCGAAGAATTTGAAGCCAAGAAAGGCAAATGGAGTTTTAACGCCCTCCCGGTTATTCCGCCGTATTTCGCCCTAGAACCGCGCGAAAAATCCATCGCCAAACTCAAAACGCTCCAGAAACTGATCAAGCGCAAAGATGTGGATGCCTTAATCAATGCCTGTGACGCGGGTCGGGAGGGTGAATTGATCTTTCGGTATATCGCCCAGTACTCTCAGGCTAAACAACCGATCAAACGCCTCTGGCTCCAGTCCATGACGGCGACCGCCATTCGCGATGGCTTCCAACGCCTGCGATCGGATGCCGAAATGCAACCCCTCGCCGCTGCCGCAACCTGCCGATCTGAATCCGATTGGCTAGTGGGCATTAACGGTACCCGCGCCATGACGGCCTTCAATTCCAAGGGCGGCGGCTTTAATAAAACGACGGTCGGCCGCGTTCAGACTCCTACCTTGGCAATCCTCGTCGATCGCGAAGAAAAAATCCGCCGCTTCGTTTCTCGTAATTATTGGGAACTTCACGCCACATTCGATTGCGCTGCCGGTTCTTACCCGGGTCGATGGTTCGATGAACGCTTCACCCGCCCTCAAGCCGGGAAAGATGCGGGGAAAGATGCCGGCGAAGCTTTGCGAGCTGAACGTCTTTGGGATGCGACTCGAGCGGCAGAAATCAAGGCTCGGTGCCTCGGTAAACCCGGGGTCGTTACTGAAGAAAGCAAGCCGTCTTCTCGAGTTTCACCCCCGCTTTTTGATCTCACCAGCCTGCAGCGCGAGGCCAATAAACGCTACGGGCTTTCGGCGAGTCGGACGCTTCAGATTGCTCAGGCTCTCTACGAACGACATAAAGTCCTCACTTATCCGCGTACCGATTCCAAAGCCCTGCCGGAAGACTATCTCGGAACCGTCCGCGGAGTTCTCGATACTATGTCTTCCAGTTCGTATGCCCGGTTCGCTGGCACCATTCTCCAACAAGGCTGGGTACGCCCCAATAAACGGATTTTTAATAACGCGAATGTAAGTGATCACTTCGCGATCGTTCCCACCAATGTGGAACCGAAAAATCTTAGCGATATCGAACTGCGAATTTATGATCTCGTCACCAAACGCTTCCTCGCCGTCTTCTACCCAGCCGCGGAATACCTCATTACGACTCGGATTACTCGGGTGGTCGGTGAACCTTTCAAAACCGAAGGTAAAGTTTTAGTCAAAGCCGGTTGGTTAGAAATCTATGGCCGCGAATCGGTTGCTAGTTCCGATAGCGAGGAATCTACAGCCAACCTCGTTCCAATCGCCTCGGGTGAATCAGTGACCACGCGAGAGATCGAAATCAAGGCCAACCAAACGAAGCCGCCTCCTCGCCATACCGAGGCCACTCTACTCGGTGCCATGGAAGGAGCGGGAAAACTGGTCGATGACGACGAACTCCGTGAAGCGATGGCGGAACGAGGTCTCGGTACCCCAGCGACCCGTGCCTCAGTCATTGAAGGGTTAGTCGACGAAGAATACCTGCATCGCGCTAACAATGAACTTCAACCCACGGGTAAGGCTTTTATGCTCCTCGCCTTGCTCCGGGGACTCGGTATCGAAGAACTGAGCAAACCGGAACTGACCGGCGAATGGGAACATAAGCTCAAAGAGATGGAGGCTGGCCGCTATACTAGGCCCCGTTTCATGCAGGACATCGCCGAGATGACCCGCCGTATCGTCGAACGAACTAAGGCCTTTCAAGGCGATGAAGTTCCCGGTGATTTTGGTAATCTAAAAACCCCCTGCCCCAAATGTGGCGGGACTGTAAAAGAGAATTATCGTCGATTCCAATGCGGTCATTGTGACTTCAGCCTTCCTAAATTCCTCGCGAGTCGCTTGATGGAATCGACGGAAATGGAACAACTCAGTATCGAGGGCTGTCTGGGGCCTCTCCAAGGTTTTCGTTCTCGGCAGGGATTCCCGTTTGCCGCATTGCTCAAACTCGATCCCGAAAAGAAACTGGTCTTCGACTTCGGCGATGACAAAGCGGCCGATGGTAGTTCCGTTGACGTTGATTTCACCGGCAAGGAACCCGTTGGTCACTGCCCGAAATGCAAATCAGATGTCTTTGAGAACGGACTAAATTACGTTTGCAAAGCCTCGGTTGGGTCTGCCAAAACCTGCGATTTTAAAACAGGAACACTCATCCTTCAGCAATCCATCGACCGGACCCAAGTTGCCAAACTTCTCGAGGTCGGCAAAACTGATCTTCTCAAGGACTTTGTTTCCAAGAAAACAGGCCGGAAATTTGAGGCCTTTCTTACCTTTAAAGAGGGCAAAGTTTCTTTTGAATTCGCTCTCCGCGAAAAAAAGTTTCCTCTGAAGGGCAAAAAAGCCACTGAACCTGAACCTCCCCTCGATTTCACTGGTCAGATATCTCTGGGAGCTTGTCCTAATTGTAAATCAAAGGTTTTCGAAGGACCGACCTATTGGATTTGCGAAAAATCCCAAGCTGAAACCCGCAAATGCACCTTCAAAGTCGGAAAGAAAATTCTCGAACAGCCCGTGGATCGTGCCGAGGTCGAAAAACTGCTCAAGGACGGTCGAACCGAACCGCTAACTCAGTTTATCTCTAAAGCGGGCAAACCTTTCACCGCACATCTGGTGCTCGGCCAACGGGGTAAGGTCGAGTTTGAATTCCCCGACCGTTAGCCCTTTACGAAAGACAGTATCAACCGTCTTAAACCGATTCGTACACCAACCGAACCAGTGGCCAAGGCTAACACGCCCTCAGAAAACTACCGCTCTCAGGGTTGCAGAGAGCCATTCTAACGATAAGCTTGTCTGCTGACCGTAAACCTCACCCCTCCAGTGAAGCCAATCCGACAGCCTCCAATTTTTCCTATTTAAGCCCAAAAATTCTATGAATCAGACTCAAATCAACTCTCTCGTTCTCGCTTCTGTTTTAAGCGCCCCTTCTCTTTTAGCAGGTACCAATGGCTTTTACGTCCCCTCTTTCCGAGGTGCCGCAGGTACCGATGTCAGTGGTTGGGATCGCTTCACCTCCGGTGCAACAATCGCCAACTTGCCCGACCTGTTGAGATCCACTACCGGCACTCGCGCCACTCTCACCCAGTTAGATCCCATCGGAGCGGTGCTCGGTAGCGGCAATCTCTACGTTGGCTTCGGCACTGGTAACTTTAATATCGCCTACAACAACAGTAAGCCAATCGCTGAAATTAATCTTCAGATCCGAACCTTAGGCACTGAGATGGACTATTCCGGGCTGCGCCTGAATTTCACCGGCGCTCAGGGCGCAGTCTCTCTCCCCGCCTCAGGTCGCATCCTCAATGAAACGCTCGCACAACCCGCCGGTAAAAATATTTCGATCGACTACACTTGGACTCTCTCTGACCCCACCGTCAAAGCATTTAATGTCACCTTCAAATCCTCAGGCGAACATCTCAGTCTCGATGCCGTCACCTTAGATGTCCGTTCCCAAGGTGCCGTACCAGAACCCGCTGCTTGGACCCTCGCCTGCCTCGGGGTCGGTGCACTCGCATGGTCCATTCGTCGGCGTTGATCCACAAATTCTCAGGTAACTCTCCTCGGGAATCCTCTGAACCAGCCTAAAACGCTGGTTTTTTTTGAGTCAAGTCCTCAAAACTTTCAAAAGAATCAAGCCGGCCCTTGCATCGGCGTGCGGCGCAAATACCTTTCCCGACTTTATGCGTTCACAGATTGCTCATCGTGCACCTTGGGTCTCCTCTTTGACTGCCCTCCTCGCCCTTGCTGCTCCTCTTTCTGCAGAACACAAACTCGGCCCTCAACAAACCTCGTTCCAAGCTCCTAAGATTGCCGCTGCTTCCGATGAAGGCTTAAAGGCAATTAAACGTTTCTCCTATCCCGCCGGTTGGAAAGCCGATCTTTGGTCCTCTGAACCTGATGTGGCTCACGGCGTTGCCTTTCACGTCGCTGACGATGGGCGTGTCTTTGTAGCGGAAAGCTTCCGCGCTTGGCGTGGGGTCCCAGATATTCGCGGAATTATGCCTTGGCTCGATGAAGATCTGGCCTGCCGCTCGGTCGATGACCGTCTCGCAATGATGCAACGGAATCTTAAACCAGAGGAAATGGCCGGCTACTTCCTCAATACTGAACGTGTTCGGCTTCTTCGCGATACCAAAGGCACCGGTAAAGCAGATATTTCAACGGTCTTCGCCGAGAACTTTGCTACCCCTCTCGATGGCGTCGCATCCGGTGTCTTTGCTCTCGGTAAAGATGTCTTTTTCGCTAATATCCCCAATGTTTGGCACCTGAGCGACATTGATGGCGATGGCATCGCTGATACCCGACGCAGCATCAGTTACGGTCATGGAATCCGAGTCGGGTTCCTCGGTCACGACCTCCATGGGTTGGTCTTCGGTCCGGATGGCAAACTCTATTTCTCCATCGGCGACCGAGCTTCAATGCTTAAAACGGAAGGTCACACCGTCGGCACTCCCGATGCTGGAGCCATCTTTCGCTGCCAACCCGACGGTTCAGGGATGGAAATGGTCTATATGGGCCTCCGTAATCCTCAGGATCTGGTGTTCGATGAGTGGGGAGATCTCTTCACGGGTGATAACAATTCCGACGGTGGCGATCAGGCTCGTTGGACTTGGCTAGTCGAAGGCGGTGATAGCGGGTGGCGTATTGGTTGGCAATTTCTCGAAGGAGCTAACGCCCCGAATCCTCGCGGTCCTTGGAACTCAGAAAAAATGTGGTATCCACAAAACGACCTTCAACCCGCCTACCTCACTCCGCCGATCAAAAACATTACCTCAGGCCCCAGTGGGGTAAGCTACTACGAGGGCACCGGCGCGGGCCCTGAGTGGAACGGCACCTTTACCCTCTGTGACTTCCGCGGTAGTTCCAGTGGGTCTGGTCTTTGGAAGTTTAAACTTAAACCAAAGGGAGCCGGCTTCGAAATCGTGGGTGATGAAAAATTTATCTGGTCGGTCAATGCGACCGATGGCCATTGGGGCCCTGACGGCGCCTTTTGGGTGCTAGACTGGTACGATGGCTGGGAACCGGTCGGCAAAGGTCGCATTTATCGCTTCAGCGATCCCAATGTCGCCGCCTCAACTCTCGTCACCGAAACTCGATCCCTCCTCGCTCAAGGCTTTACCCATCGAACAGTCGGAGATCTCTCCCGATTGCTGGCCCACCCCAACTACCGAGTCCGCCTCGGTGCTCAGTTCGAACTCGCCGCGCGCAATGAAGACAAACCTCTTCTCCAAGCCGCTCTCTCGGGTAAAACAATCCAAAGCCGTTTGCACGGTCTGTGGGGTTCTGGCCAAATTGCTCGCGCCTCTGGAAAGACAACTCGACCCGAGGCCAAAATCGAAATCCTCGAACGTCTTATCCCCCTCTGTGCCGATCCTGAACCGCACGTTCGGACCGTGGCCGCTCGGGTCCTCGGCGATGCCGCTTATGGTCGCGCTTATTCTGCACTCGTCCAACTCACTACCGACTCCGATCCTCACACGCGGGCCCTCGGAACGATCGCCCTCTCCAAACTCGGTCGACGCGAATCCATTCCTGCCGCTTTCGCTCTCCTCGCGGACAATGCCGACAAGGATCCCTACCTGCGGCACGCCGGCGTCCAAGCCTTGCTCGGGGCCAATGATATCGATGCTCTTCTTAATCAGGTAAAGCATCCCTCCGAATCGGTTCGCTTGGGTATCGTCCTCGCTCTTCGCAAATTAGAGCGAAATGAAATCGCTCTCTTCCTCAATGACCCCTCTCCCAAAGTCGTCACCGAGGCCGCCCGCGCTATCAATGATCAACCCATCACCGGTGCGATGGAGGCTCTCGCCAAACTCATCACCCAACCCGCTACCGACCACGCTCCCCTCCTCCGTCGCGTTCTCAACGCCAATTACCGCTTCGGCACTCCGGCCACCGCCAAGGCACTCGCCAATTTCGCTGCCATGGCTTCGGCCCCTGAATCTCTTCGCGCCGAAGCCCTCGATGCTCTCGCTCTCTGGCCTTCCAATCCCGGTCGTGACCGCGTTACTGGACTCTGGCGCCCAACCGCTTTTGCCCGCAATACCACCACCCCGAGCGACGCCCTTAATCCCTTGGCCGTCAGCCTTCTCACCACGACTCCCAATAAAGTCCGGGCCGCTGCGGCCCGCGCTGCTGGCACTCTAAAGCTCACTCAAGCAGGCCCCTCCTTGGTCAAACTCATCATTGACCCACAGGCCGATGGTGCCACCCGCGTCGATGCTCTCCGTGCCCTCTCGCTTCTTCAAACGGCCGACTACGCCGAGGGGTTGGCGGCAGCAGCTAAAGATCCGGACGAAAAGGTCCGCAGTCTTGCCACTAAACTCGCGGTCGAACAACCGCCGCTCACGCAAAAGGCCACGCCAGCAACTGCCGCAACTGCCGCAACTGGCCTTGCCACGCTAGAATCAGTTCTTCTCTCCGGCACTCTGATCGAAAAACAAGGTGCTTTAGCCACCCTCGCCGGGCTTCCTGGTCTAGAGGTTGACGCCCTGATCACCGCTTGGATGAACCGAGTTCTTGCGGGGACTGTGCCCGCCGAACTTCAACTCGACGTCCTAGATGCCGCTGCCAAACGTCCAAGCTTAAAGTCGCTCTTAGCAAAATACGAAGCCGCTCTCGATCCCAAAGACCCGACGGCTCGTTGGAAAGTATCGCTCCTAGGAGGTAATGCTGAAGAAGGTAAAAAAATCTTCGCAGAACGAGCCGAAGTGAGTTGCATTCGTTGCCATAAAATCAGTGGAGAAGGTGGAGAAGTCGGACCAGAACTTACTGGCTTAGGGAAGAAAAACGGACGCGCTTACCTCCTCACCAGTATCGTTTTTCCCAATGCTGCTATTGCTCAAGGTTTCGAAAATATCCTCGTCACGCTCAAGGGAGGGCAAGCTTATGCTGGCATTATCAAATCGGAGTCAACGGATGAACTCCTGCTGAATTCGCCAGAGGATGGTTTGGTGAAAATCAAAAAAACAGAAATTCAAAGCCGAGAAAAGAGTCTGTCAGGGATGCCAGAAGGCTTTGGTGAGCTGCTTTCGGGTCAAGATCTACGCCATCTCATCGAGTACTTGGCTACCGCCGAATGATCTAATTCGCGTAAATCAGCGTGTAGCTCATAATAACGGGTGCTTGAATCGACCTCCTGCTTCACCATTCCTTGAGTTCAAATCATAGCCCATCTCACTGTTATCTCTCACGGTTAGTATGCTTCCCACGGATTATATTAGACGACTGCGGCAGATCGAGGTGCGCGCGCGGGTTATTAGCGAACAATTGATGGGCGGACGAATTCCTAGTGTCTTCAAGGGACGAGGAATGGACTTCGCCGACGTTCGCGAATACGTCCCAGGTGATGATGTTCGCCGAATCGATTGGAATGTCACCGCACGCTTACGCAAACCTTTCATCAAACGTCATGTCGAAGAACGTGAGTTGGTAGTGATGCTACTGATCGACCTTTCTGCGAGCGGTCACTTCGGCACGGCCCTAGGTCCCGATGCCCCAGAATCCAAGCGCGAATTGGCCGCCATCCTTGCCGGAGCTCTGGCGTTCAGTGCGGTCCGAGACGGGGATCGCGTCGGAGCTATTTTCTTCACCGACCGAGTAGAAAAATACATTCCCCCTCGCAAAACTCGGGCTCATATCACCCGACTCCTCCACGCTCTTCTCTTCACCACTCCAAAGAGTTCCCGTACCGCAATCGCATCGGGTCTAAATTTCCTCAATAACCTGTTTCGCAGACCCACTCTCGCCTTTGTTTTGTCGGACTTTCAGGAAACCGACGACGCCGATTGGACCCGCCGACTCAAAGCCACAAATCAGCGTCACGCAGTGATCGCCCTTCGCTTAACCGACCCTCGGGAATTGGAATTACCCAACGTCGGGATCGCACTCCTTGAAGACGCAGAATCTGGCGAAGTCGTCGAAGTCGATACCGGCGATCCAAAAGTCCGCGACGCTTGGTCCGCGATTGCCAACGAGCGTGCCCTCGAATTACGTGCCACTTTCCGCCGCAGTCGTGTCCCCGAATTAGAAGTCCGCACCGATCAACCTTGGGCCCAAAATCTCCAACGTTTCCTGGATGTCGCCGCTAAACGGAAAATCCTATGACCAACCAGATTCTCATCGAAGATCTTTCTCTGGTGGCACTTCCTGCTTGGTGGGAGAATCCTTGGCTTCTTTTCACTCTGCCGGTTCTTGTTGGGGTTCTTTTCTACCTAATGACTCGCTGGTGGCAATCCCGTCGTGCCCCCATCCAATCTAGGCCGGTTACGGAAGGCCCCCCCGTGCACGATGAATTCCTTCGTCGCCTCCAAGCACTACGCGACCGCCGCCCCTCCATCGAAGCTTATCTGCTGGGAATTGAGGTAAGCGAAATTTTGCGAGGCTACTTGGAAGCTCAATTTCGTTTCGATATCCGCTACCAAACCACTCGTGAATTCCTCACTTCGGTCGCTTCTGATTCTCGATTTACTTCAGAAAAACGAGAGGCTTTAGCAGGTTTCCTCCAACACTGTGACGCCGTCAAGTTTGCCAACCAAACCCCCTCAGGCGCGGAACAGGACGGTCTACTGGATACAGCCGAAAAGGTGATCCGCGGGAACTCACCTCCAACGCTTAAAACCGAGGGAAACCGATGACGGACCTTGGCTCGATCGAGTTTCTACATCCCTGGTTCCTCGTCGCCTTACTCATCCTTCCGCTCATCGCTTGGTGGCGAAATCCCAAGGGACCGATCCCAGCCTTGGTCGTTCCCACGTTGACTCGACGTACCCATCTAGGGATACCAGTTCGCCGCCACCGAGGCGTCTTTGCTTGGACTTGGCCTCTGATTCCCATCGCCTGCTTCATCTTGGCTTTGGCTAGGCCACGGCTGCCTCGTGGTGATACGCCGGATCCCAGCAAAGGCATCGATATTATGCTGACTCTCGATTTCAGCCGATCGATGGCCGAAACTGACTTTCGACTGGAACGTAAACGGGTAAGCAGACGCGCTGCTCTGGAAGTAGTGACCGAAAAATTTATTGAAGGGCGTCCCAATGATCGAATCGGTATTGTTTGCTTTGCGCGCACTCCTTTCCTCGTGAGTCCACTCACTCTTGACCATAACTGGGCGATCGCTTCGATGAAACAAACCGATCTAGCCACCGGCACTGGAATCGGGTGGGCAGTAATGGCCGCAGGTAATTTTATCCGCAAAGACAGCGATCGCAGCAAAGTGATGATCCTGATTACTGATGGCGATAATTCCTCCGGCCCAAGGGCCTCGGAAGTCGTCAACCAATTGGTCAAAGATCGGATTAAGATGTACTCCGTCTTGATCGGCCCTGAAATGGTCACCCCCTCACTCGCTGCAACCCATGATCTCAATAAAGCCTCCCGAGCAACGGGCGGACAATTCTTTCAGGCAAATGACACTCGATCGCTCCAAGGAATCTATAATTTGATCGATCGTCTGGAAAAACGGGAATTGATCCAAAAAAGATTCGTCTTGTGGCGCGAACTCTTTCCTTGGCCTCTCGCTATCGGTGCCTTGCTCTGGTTGACTGGATGGGTCATAAGCCAAACAATCAGAAGGCGGCTCCCATGAGATTCGCACATCCTGAACTTCTCCTTATCGCTCCGGTCACCCTCGCTCTATTTCTGATCGTAAACCGAGTCGGAACCCGTCGAGGTCGCGCTGCTCTGACAACTTTTGCCGGCGATGCCACCCGAGCTTGGGTTGCCAGTTCTTCGGTAACTTGGCGCAAACGTTTGGATCGCGCCTTGGTCTTCTTCGCCACCATTTGCCTCAGCCTCGCTCTCGCTCGACCCCTCCTTTATCGCACCGACGAACACTCCGAACTCCGTGGGGTCCCCTACTTGGTCGCACTGGATCTCTCAAGGTCAATGCTTACCGCCGATGTTCGGCCTAACCGCTGGTTCTCAGCCACCAATGCTCTCGCTCGTTTTCTGGAATCAGCGTCATCTGACCGCGTCGGTCTTGTCACCTTCAGTGGGGTTGCTTACCTCAATGCGCCCCTTAGCTTCGATCCTCGCGCCGTCTTATCCATTCTTCGTTATACCTCTCCTCTCTCGATCGATATGGATGGGGAAACTGCTGGGTCAGATCTCGGCTCAGCGATCGAACGGGCCGGTCGTTACTTTGTTAGCAATGCTATTCAGCCTCGAGTCGTGATTCTCGTCACTGATGGCGAAGATTCTGGAACTCAGTTACTTGAAATCGGACGTCGCTGGGCCCGCCAAGGGGTCAAGGTCTGCGCTATTGGGGTGGGCACTCGGGCCGGTGCTAAGGTTCCCCGGATTAATTATAGCACGCCGGCCCTCAATTCCTCAGGACAAGAGGTCATCTCGCGTCTGAATGAAGCCAATCTTAAACGGATCACGGCTCTCACCGGCGGCCGCTATTACCCGCTCGGTAACCAAGGGGAAGGATTTACTCAACTGCGTGAAGAATTTCTCAAACCTCTCCAAGAAACTGCCTCCCGACTCGATTTGAAAAATTATACGGAGGGATTTCAAATCCCACTGTCACTCGCTGTCCTCGCTTTTCTCCTGCGCTTTTGTCTCGGTGCTGGACGCTCGGTCCAAACCAAAAGTCTTCCCTCCATCCGACTGCTTCCGCCTCTTAAGCCATGACTCTCCTCCTCTTGTTGGTCGCAGTGCTGATGGCAACCACCGCCTTACCCCAGGTTTCTGCCGCAAATCCCCTCATCGATATCGCCTCGTTACAACGCCAATTGACCAACGGTTCAGCGGCCTCTGTCGCGGATATTCTCGGTGCGGCCGCAGAAAGAGACAGTGGCAACGTTCATCTCAATTACGATCACGGCGTCGCAGCTTATGCCGCCGGTCGATGGGAAGATGCTTTAGTCGCCTTCGATCAAGTGGAAACCGCACGCAATCCTCGATTAGCCGCCTTAGCTCGCTTTCAGCGTGGCAATGCCGAATTTCAACTGGGAGCAGTGTCTCGTAATGCAAATTTAGACGAGACAATTTCACGCTGGAAGGCCTCGTTGGAAGCCTTTACGAGTCTCATCAAAGACTCCCCAAAAGAGGAGCGCGCTCGTCGTAATGAGGTCTATGTGCGAGGTCAACTCGCGGGTCTTCTTTTGGAAGAAGCCAAGAAATCCGCTGAGCAATCAAGAAAAACGGGGCAAACTCCAGCGCAACGCACACCTGCCTTACGAAATGCCTTCGAGAAATTCACCGATGCCAAAGACGTTGTGCCCGATAATTCTGAAGCCATAACCGGTGAAGCAGAAATGCGTCAAGAACTGGCGAGTGCCCTCAAACAGGAAGGGATTAAAAATGCCCAAGCACCTCTCTCCTTAAAACCCAACCGGCGCGAACCTCGGTTGCCCGATGTCGACGCTTCGCGTTTGGAAAAAGGCCTGGCTCAACTGGAAGAAAGCGCAGAATTACGCCCCAACGATCCAGAGACAAAGGCGGCCCTAGACCAAGCCAAGGAGCGGCTAGCCAGTGCCAAGGTGAAGCAGGCGGAAACCTTTTTGACTCTGGAAGAACAGGTGCCAGTTACCAGGGAAAAACTGGCGCTTCTTCGGATGGCTCGTGAGCAAATCGACAAGGCATTGGATCAATCTCCGAAACACGCGGAAGCACTTCAATTAGGGGAAGAAATCGACCGGCGCCTCTCGCAAATTCATGAAGAAGAAGGTGATTTTCTGGAGCAACAATCCCAATTCAGCCCTCAGGAACAACAGGCAATGCAACTGGGTCAAGCTCTCGACCATTTCCAACAAGCGGGCGAGTTGCGACCGGACGATAAACGCCTGAAAGCAAAGCAACAACAGGCTGAAAATAAGCTCGCTGAAGCCCTCGATAAGTTGGCTGATAAATTGATGCAAAGCCCTGAGGGTGCAGAGCCGATGGAATCACAAGCCGCTCGACTTGAGGGCGCGGAACAGGCACTGGGTGAACTACAAGCACTCAAACCCAGTGATCGCACGGATCAACGAGCAAAGCAGGTGGGTAAAGAACTCGACGGCTTGCGGGAAAAAATGGGTGATAACGGTAAGGAACCCGGCCAAGGCCAACCCGGTTCTCTCCCCGGTCAAGGCCAAGGCCAGCAACCTCAACCCCAATGGATAGGGCAACCTCTCGACGGTCCACCGCGGATCAACCAACCCGGTTCCAAGGGACAGTCCCCAAAAAATGCGGGCAAAAATATTCGCGACTACTAATGGCTTCGTATCCTGCAGGACTCCTTGAATTCTACCGCAAACGACGACTCTAAAAGAGCTCGATCGAGGGTATCCTAACCTAGCCTTAAACTCTGAGACTCCGCCAAAGATTTCACGCTTCCGGGACACGTATTAAAGCCCCGATTTTGCCAAAAAAACCGTGACTCAAGCCCCTCTTCTCCCTTCTCTTGCTCGAGTTGTTCGTGGGCTTTCGACTCTTTTCTGGGGGCTTCCTTTTGCTTTGCTGGCCTGTATCCGGACGAGCATGGGTGACTTAGGCGCCCAAGGTGGGATCTGGCTACCGCTCGCCTCCTGCATCCTTATTTGGTTCGGGCTTCGACAACTCGCGTCGTTCCAAACTCAGGAACGAATCTGGATAAACGCCCTCGCTCGTGCTGAAATTTTCGCTCTAGCCAACTGTGCTCTCGCCCCCTTTACCTGGTGGTGGAACCGCAATCCGTCTTCACTTTTCTTTGCCCAAAGCATTCTTCTCTTGCTCTTCTCGGCACTCGCCTTCCTTTTCGCTTTAAATCATGTCCTCCGCCGTCTCGCTGCACTTCTACCCGACGAAACTCTTCGAACGGACATCCGTTTCTTTACCCGACTCAATGCCGCTTTAATCCTCTGTCTAACGCTGATTGCCGGAGCTTGGAGCCTCTCCTTTTATCTGCCGATTATCCCCGAATCTTTTGATTGGATCATTGAGGCTATTGAACAAAATCGACTCACCCTGATTGTTACCCTCGGACTGCTGCCCGTGGCTGTCACTATGACCCTCATCTGGAAAGCCAAGGAAGCAATCGTCGCCGACGTCTTCCACTCTCGCTGACCTACTTCCTCCAAAAGTGGAGCGGATCACCCTCTTTCGGGCGATCTGCTCCACTTGATTCACACCGGCTATCCCTTATTTGAGCGACTTAATCCGGATATTTCGGAAAGCCACAGCACCATGATCGCCTTGAAGCAAAATCGGCCCAGGTTGATCCACGAGATCATCCAATTGACCTCCAGTTCCCTTCGCCGATACCACCTGATCGTGCACCTTCATTCCGTTTAGGATGAGCGAGATTTTATTTCCTACGAGTGTCGCTTCCGCTGTCTGCCATTGACCTGCTTTTCGAGAGGCGAAAAGTGAAACAGGCTTCAAATTGTAAATAGCGCCATTGCCCCCTGCCGTCGGTTTGCCAGAAGCAAAATCATCGAACACCTGGATTTCATGACGTCCGCGTAAGTAAAAACCAGAGTTTGATTTCGGAGCCACTTGAAACTCGTATCGCACCACAAAGTCGCGAAAGGTTTCGTCCGTCAAAATGTCAGTGCCGTGCTCAGTAAAGTTCCCGTCCTTATCCACTTTCAGTACATTGCAAAGCATCCCATTCTGAACACTCCACGACTTCATTCCTCCCTCGCGACGATACTTCCACCCTTTCATACTCTGACCGTCAAACAAGAGCCGGAACCCCTCCTTTTCCTCGGTCGCACTCAGCACGTTGGCCGTGTCTGTCACTTTTCCAGATCCTTTGGCTAATCCAAGTCCCCAACGAATCCCTCCAAGAATATGTTTCTGATAGGCTTCACTGGTCCACACATCCTCACGATGCCCAAGTGAAGTATAGAACATTCGGCCTCCACCCTTCAAATCCTTGGCCCAAGCCACTGGAAAATCACCCGGTACATGGGTCTGCGGATGCTTGTCCAAGGTCAATAATCCATGAACTCGCTTCCGGTGAAATTCCTTAAACTCATAAATCTCATCATACATCGTCCAGTTATCACCCAAATGCGCGTTGGCCGGGTGGGTTGGATCCTGATTGGCCATATTTACCGTCACCTGCGATCCGTGGGTCAAAAAGAGACCTCCTAACATCCCGTAATAGGGAGGGTATCCATGGAAAGTATCGCTGCTGGAATGCATCCCAATAAACGCATGACCGTTCTCAACCCACTTGATAAACCCATCCTTGTCCGGGATCGCCAATTCACCCGTGGTGTTGGCAAAAATCACCGCATCAATGGTCGCCAAATTCGCTAAAGACAGCTTTTGACCCACTTCCGCATCATCCTGACCGTTGGCACCGCCTCGCACAAAATCAACGACAGTGTAGTCACCTGACGTGGCTCCTAACGTTGCAATGACGTTCTCGGCTGTGGCAATGGAGCTATGCCGAAACCCCTTGGTAGCGGTGACGACCAAAACCCTCTTCGGGGCGGCTTCCGCAGCAACCAGTGCAGCAGAAAGAAAAACGGCAGCTGAAAGGACGGATTTCATAATCTGTTAAATGACCCTCTCCTCAGGAACGCCCAAAGTTTATGAGCTACTATTCGCAAGGATGTCCCCCTACTTCGGACCTATCGCGTTCGGATGGCAAGCCCAGTGCAGCAAAATCTTCGACTCGGATTATCTCTGTCGGGAATGCCAACCGCTTCGCGCTGAAAACTCCCCGGCCCAAATGGGGAACCTAGTTGCTTTAAACCCACTGAATCCTGCCTTGCCTGGATAAAACGGGCAGAAAATCGAGCGCGCGATGGCGTCCCGCCTGAGCACCCGCGGTTGCCCAGAAAACTTCCAACCCGATGGTCATGCCTCTCAACGGTTCGATGTAAAAGTAGACCCTTTTAGACGATCACGCTGCTCGTGCCGATGGCAAATCGAGTCCCGGCCTTGTCCGACTTGGATTAAAGTTCGATGGCCACGCGTTTCTTCAAAGCATCAAGCCCGTCGACATCGAAGCCCCATTCTCATGCCACTACTTCCGTGGGCTTGAGCGGACTGGTCACTCTTGAACCAGTGATTGACAACCTCTGGATCGAATGGTGAATCCAAACCACACGGGCCCTTGGGTAGTGATCACTTTTCCAATCCTCTATCCACCCTTTCAAAACAACTTCACTTTCCAAACAACTTCAATGGTGCGAATTCATGTACCACAAAGCGCCCCCCACTAATGCTGAGAAAAATAGACCAGCAAACAGTGCGGCCCACATTTGTTGATGAAACTTTTTCCTCGCCCCACGTCCCTGCCCAGGCAACAGGTAGTAGCGGTGCTCTTCAGGATTTCTTTTTTTACCAAAAAACATGACAGATCAGGGTAGTTAACTGCTCGGGACGAAAGTGAATTTTAGCCAAATTCGATCTCGGTGCAATAGCCTTCATTTCCAGACTTTCATTTCCGACCAAACCACCCTGTCCAGATCGCTTCATTTAAGCACTGAAGCGTCTGCATGTCTCAGTTGCATCTCACCAAATCATCACTTAACTCTTCCCTGTTTGAAGGTTATACTTGAACGTCTGTCCTAATTTTATGAAGAGAATTTCGTTGTTTCTCCTAACTAATATCGCCGTCCTCTTGGTTGTTTCTATCGTCGTTCGTGCTCTCGGCCTTGATCGCTGGCTGGATCGCTCTGGGGGTATGAACTATGGCACCCTCATGGCCTACTCTTTGGTGCTCGGCTTTGCAGGTAGCCTCTTCTCTTTGATGATTTCCAAGTGGATGGCTATTCGGGCCTATTCCATCGCGATCATCGAAAAACCAACCTCGTCCACAGACCGCTGGCTGCTCGATACTGTCCGCGCTCAGGCGGGTCGGGCCGGAATTCCTATGCCGTCGGTCGGGGTTTATCAAAGCCCAGAAACCAACGCCTTCGCTACGGGTCCCTCTCGAAATAATGCCCTTGTCGCCGTGTCCTCTGGTCTCCTCTCCAATATGAGCCAACGCGAGGTCGAAGGTGTTCTCGCTCACGAAATCGCTCACATCGCTAATGGTGATATGGTCACGATGACCCTCCTGCAAGGCATTCTAAATACCTTCGTCATTTTCTTCTCTCGAATTATCGGGATGTTAATTGACTCTTTTCTTCGGGGCCAACGGCGGGATAACGAAGGTTCTAGTCTCGGCGGTGGTTTAGGATTTTTTATCGGATCGTTGGTCGCCCAGATTTTTCTCGGGTTACTCGCCTCTTTAATCGTGATGGCCTATTCTCGCCGACGCGAATTCGCCGCTGATGCCATGGCCGCTCGAATCGAAGGCCGCGACGCCATGGTCGGCGCCCTTCAACGCCTCAAAGTTATTCACGAGGGGGGTGGCGTTCTCGATGATCGCTCGGCCGCATTGACAGCCTTTAAAATTAGTCATAGTTACGGAAATCTCCTTTCTTCCCACCCTCCTCTTGACGATCGAATTCGAGCGCTCAACGCTGCCTCCTAAGCCAAAAAATCTCTTTCCGGTAATGGGGATCTTGAACCATCCAATGGGTCACCGACGAATCGAGGCGCCACAATTCAAGATGAGCCTCTCTTTCTCGAATCTTCTCGACCCAAGACGGTGCCTAGACGACCGCCTCAGGGCGCTCGATCCGCAGCATGATTTCGTGGTTAAAGGAAAGGCTTCAGGTATCTAAATTCGAGGAACCGACAAAAACAACCGCCTCGGTCAGAGACAGTTCAACCCATCGACAAGGACTTGGCCCCGGACACGGCGCAGGACAGCGGCAACCCACGGGTCACGGATCGCGACACCCGGTAGATCCTCATCCAGACTGTAAGACTCTAACCGGATCCATCTCTGAACTGTCGAAAGAGCCTGCGCCCTAACTGCAAAGGCCCTGCCCCCTTTTCCTACAACACTGAAATTGCGGCCCTCTGTCGCTCAATCCTTACCCTCTGG
This sequence comes from Akkermansia muciniphila, assembly GCA_945898055.1. GTDB lineage: Bacteria > Verrucomicrobiota > Verrucomicrobiia > Limisphaerales > UBA9464 > SXXZ01. Next base: position 98,128 of record CAMDGV010000006.1, read on the forward strand.
AACCTCCAAAGTCCCGGTAGCCAACTGTTTCTTCACCCCGCTCCGAGTCACCTCAGGCAACCAATTACAGTACCAACTTGACAAGTTTTGTTTCTTCTACTTCTGTACAGACAGAAATGCCTAAGTTCAGCGAACTGTCTGGAGCAGAAAGACGCTTCATCTTGCACTGGGGAGAAATGGGAACTCGCTGGGGGATCAACCGAACTGTCGCCCAAGTTCACGCGCTCTTGTTTCTTTCGCCAGAACCCCTGAACGCCGAGCAAATTCAGGAAACGCTTTCGATCGCCCGTTCTAATGTCAGCACCAGCCTGAAAGAGCTCCAGGGTTGGGGAATTATCCGACTTGTTCACCTACCTGCCGATCGTCGAGATCACTTTGAAAGCCTCCGAGAAATATGGGAAATGTTTCGAATTGTGATCGAAGAACGAAAGCGCCGAGAAGTGGATCCGACCGTGGCAATGATTCGAACCTGCATCACTGAAGCCGACAAAGATCCAGCGACCAGCGAGTATGCCCGGGATCGTCTTCGGGAAATGCACGTCTTCCTCACTACCACCTCAGCTTGGTATGCCACCTTCCGAGGTTGGCCTACCTCCGTCGTCACCCGCTTCTTCAGTCTCGCTGATAAGTCACGCAAACTTCTCGGAATTAACGCCGACTAATTTCTATTTATTTCAGTTATGACAGAACAAACAGATCGGAATGCAGACCACTGGCAAGCTCAGGTTTTCTACGATGCTCACTGTCCGATCTGCCGCTCGACCGTGGCGAGATCCAGAGGGATTTTTGAAGCACGCCAAATCGGGTTTTATCCCCTGCAAGACCCGGGTGTGCTCAAACTTCTTCACCTCCATGAAGGGCAACCTCCAAATGAAATGAAATTGGTGGATCGCACTGGGCGTATCTTGGGCGGAGCCTCCGCAGTGGCTTGGCTTTGCCGCCAAGTGGGTTGGCTTTGGCCGCTTGGGCTTCTCATGGATGCCCCAGTCTTCAACCGCATCGCCCAGTCTGCCTACCGCTGGATCGCCAGCAACCGCTACTGCCTCGGGGATCTGTGCTCGCTGCCGCCGACTCCCACCGGCACCTCGTTCAATCGACACCACGCGGCAACCACTTTTCTGGAAATGCCCTGAGAAGAACCGGTGTTCTCAACCGAACAGGTGACGCAAATCTAAGTAACCTGTAAAATAAATCGTCCCAAATGGAAGTGGGCTGCCCCGTCAAATGAACCGATTTCATTTTCTTACCCAAATCTTCCTCGGCAAAGCCTCGGTGAATCGGTACCCCTTCGCGGTCGCCTCTTTCGGGCTCATCATCGTCAAGCTTCTCGTCGATCGACTGATTCTTCTGAGTTTGGATATCCCTTGGCTTGAGTGGCTCGCACATGCTGCGGGACTCTATCTCGGCTTTGCCAAAGCTGTGCCCGAGGACGCCGTCTGGGGCCCCTACATCCTCGCTGGGTCGCTTCCCTTCCTGTGGATTGGAATCGGGCTTACCGTGGGACGTCTCCGTTCTCTCCATTGGCCACTTTGGTTATCTCTTCTTCTTTTTATTCCAGGGGTAAAGCTCCTTCTTTTCATCCCACTTCTTCTCCTCCCTGGTTCGGTCGATTCCTCCCCTCCACGTCTTTCCACACTTCGATCCAGAGAGAACTGGATCCCCAGAAGTCGTTTTGGTTCTGCCCTCACTGGCTGCCTCGTAGGGTCTGTCTTTGGCACATTTGCTGTTTGGTTGGTAGCTAACCAGCTTCACGGCTATGGCTGGGCTCTCTTTGTTGCAACCCCCTTCTTAGTCGGATTCATCACTACGCTAATCCACTGTTATCACCAACCCGACTCTCGCTATGCCTGCTTTGCACTTAGCCTGCTCTCGCTAAGTCTTATCGCACTCTACCTGCTGGCAATCGCCCTCGAAGGGATCCTTTGCCTCATTATGGCTTCTCCCATTGCCCTCGTTCTTGCCGGTATCGGCAGCTGTGTGGGTCACGCTATTTGCGAAGCTTGGTTCAAAAGAACCTCCACCGTCGTCCTGAGTGCCTGTTTCCTTTTACCTCTGCTCGGGACTGCTGAAAAATTACTGAATGCACCTTCACAGGTCCACCCTGTACGAACTGAGATTCTTATTGCCGCTCCACCGGCAGTGGTCTGGCAACATGTGGTGACCTTCTCTGATCTCCCGCCACCGACCGAGTGGATCTTCCGACTCGGAATCGCTTATCCTCTTCGGGCTCGAATCAAAGGCCAAGGTCCGGGTGCAATACGTCACTGCGAATTCTCAACTGGCCCGTTTATCGAGCCGATCGACGTCTGGGATGAACCACGGCTCCTCAGTTTCTCAGTCATTTCCAATCCAGCTCCGATGGAGGAATGGACACCTTATCGACATATTCACCCGCCACATCTAGAGGGATTTCTGGTCTCCAAACGAGGGCAGTTTGAGCTGTTCCCTCTGCCCGACGGAGGGACACGCTTGGTCGGAACCACTTGGTACCAACACGGACTACTCCCTGAAGCCTATTGGCGAATTGGATCTGACTTTATTATTCACACCATCCACCAACGCGTTCTCACGCATATCCGTTCTCTCGCGGAAACCCCCTCCCTCTTCACTTTCTAAATGAAATCGACTCTCAATCCTCAATCGATTCGTACCCGAGCAAAAATACACGGAACAACTGATCTTCCACCGGTCAGTTCTTCCGATGAAACTCCAACCCTCGCAACCCTCCACTTCGAAAATGCGCGTGCCGCACTGCAGCTTTTAGGAGGCGACGAGCGAAACCTTCACACCCTCGAAAAAGAACTGAATCTAAAGGCTACCTCCCGTGATGGTTGGATCCGCTTGGAGGGGGATGCCTCGGCGGTAGAGCGGGGGCGCAAATTATTTGAACTCCTTGAGGCCTCGCAAAAGGACGGTTCACCCGTCAAATCTCGCGACTTTAATCACGCACTCCAAGTAATGAAACTCGACGGTGCGATTGCCCTTGAGGCCCTGTTTCACCAGAAAATTAGCACCTCACCTCGGAAAGCCTCAGTAACCCCAAGAACAGTCGGTCAACGTCACTATGTCGAGGCCATCCGCGACCACGATATCACCTTCGGAATCGGACCTGCGGGTACTGGTAAAACTTATTTAGCTATGGCGATGGCAGTCAATGCCCTGAAGGAAGCTAAGGTGGGTCGCATCATCCTCACCCGCCCGGCTGTGGAGGCGGGTGAAGCCCTTGGATTTCTTCCCGGCGATTTATACCAAAAGCTAGACCCTTATCTGCGTCCACTCCACGACGCCTTACACGACATGATGCCGCCCGATGAAATTGAAAAAAATATGGAGCGGGGCATCATTGAAATCGCCCCCCTCGCCTATATGCGGGGCCGCACTCTGAACCAAGCTTTTATCGTCCTCGACGAAGCTCAAAACACCACGACGGAACAAATGTTGATGTTTCTCACCCGCCTTGGATTTGGATCCAAAGCAGTGATTACCGGCGATCCCACTCAGATCGATTTACCCGCTAGCAAACGCAGTGGACTCATCGAAGCTGAAAAAGCACTCCTTGGAGTCGAAGGGATCGCTTTGGTGAAATTTGAAAAACGAGATGTCGTGCGCCATCCACTGGTCCAACGAATCGTGCAAGCTTACGAAACGCATCGAGGAACGCGTCAGGCCTAAGGCGAATATCCCAGGCCAATCAGGAAACCAAGTTCCGACCAATCCCATAACCTGCAATGAGTCCGACGAGGACACAGAGGGCATACCGATGTCCAAAGGGATGAGGCAACTCAATCCCTCGCCACCCGCGAAGTCCATAAACCAAGCCCAACCAAGCACCCACTGGAACCAAGGCAACAACTAACGGATTCAGCTGCCAAGCTTTCACAATATCTCCGTTCAACAAAGCATGGCTCGCTCGGAGCCCGCCGCACCCCGGACATTGCAAACCCGTTAAAACCCACATCCAACAACGCGGGTAAAAGAACTGACCTTTCGGCTCAACCTGCCGCAGGATCAGTAAAACGCCTGCCCCGGCAAGCAATCCCAACCACCAGAAACGATTAACGCTCCAACGCCGAATCGGTCGATCTTCGATTAAATTCAGAAGGGGTGGAGGGTTCACCTTCAATTTCCATTCCTTCTCAATCAAATGAGGCTTTAATCGCTGGCCTATTGATCACCACCAAGGCCCAGATACCCAAGGGAATTCCCAGACAACAACACCCGCTCAGACAGGGAATCATCGCCAGAAAAATACCGGTTAACACCCAACCGTAAGACCGAAGTTGCAGCATCCGGACACCGGCAAACACGGTCACTAGTGACAACACCAGAACCAAGATATTGGCAGCTACTCCGAATTTATCAACGAACTCCATGTAGGCTTGGAGACCTTTCTCCCATTCGACCGGAAGGCCTGGTGGTAATTTCTGATCTTGATTCACCCCCAATAGCTGCATCACCAACCCAGCCAAGGACAGCAATCCGCCCACCGCTCCCGTCACTATAATACCAATGGCCGGAGGACGCACCTGCGCAGAAGCATCCAAAGCCACGGGCGCAGAAGCAAAGGCACTCGATTTCTCTAATCCCGATCCAAGAACGGCAGAGAACTCTGGGAAATTCCCCAAAGTCTTCCATTCCAGACTTCCCTCCGCCTTGCATTGAGAAGACCGGTTCAATCGACCTTCCCCAATCCACTGGCGGAGTAACTCCCCGGACACCGGCCCATACTGTTTCTGATCGGCTCCTTGAATAAAATAGGTGCTCGCCACCGATACCGACCCGGGTACTCCTTCTGGGGTAACCCGCGCCTCCGAGCGAGTCGTGCCGATCTTCGATCCCAGAGCCTCAGTAAAATCGGGGAAATCGCTCAGGATCCTCCAAGCTTCCTGGTCCATTGCTCGACACAAAGAGACTCCGTTTAATCGATCCTCAGCAATCCATTGCCGAATTTGTTCCACGGAAACGGGACCGTATTCTTGATGGTCTGCACCTTGAATGTAGTACATAGAGATTTACAAAGGCGAGGGATGATTGTCAGTGCCGAGTTTCAGAAGGTTCAACACGATAAGTATACCGTCGAGCCACGAAAACAAAGGCGATTCCGACGACAAACAACATCACCGCACAGAGATTGAAAAGCCCGGTGCCAGAAAGATAAAGAACTTCGCCACCCCCGGGCAGTCGGGCTTTCACGTTCAAGGCGAACACTTTGGAGATGGCTAAATTACCAACGGCGACGGTCAACAACCAAAAACTCATCAGCGTGCTGCGCATCGCCGACGGAGCTTCACGAAAGGCAAATTCTAATCCGGTATTGGAAACTAGCACTTCGCCCGCAGTCAAAACGAGGTAAGGGACCGTCTGCCAAAGGACACTTAGTTTTTGCCCGCCACTCACCTGCTGCTCAATGACTGCAATCATCAAAAAGGATACCGCAGTCAGGAACATTCCCGTCCCCATTCGACGCAAAGTCGTCACTCGAGTGCCGATTTTCTCCGTCAACGGATACAGCACTAAAGTAAAGACGGGGACCAATATCATCACAAATAGCGCATTCATTGATTGCATCTGCTCAGCACCGATGGTGTCGCCAATCATAAACCGCAAAATTTCGCCCACCACCGGCAAGGTCATCACGCTCTGACTGATCACATAAGGAACCATCTTATCTCCTTGCAGCACCCAGGTGGTACTGTTTTGGTCGTACAGTGCCCAAAAGAAAGGGATCAAAGAAAAGACCCCGGCGACTCGAGTCGCAGCCCGTGCTCCCTCCACTTCCTCGGCGGTAAATGTTCCCTCACACGAACTCCAAAATCCCCGCCCAGGCTTTCGAGCTCGCAAATGAGTCAAAGCATGCCAGAGCATTTCCCAGAACCCTCCCCCTGAATCCCTGACCATGGGCACATGACGGTAGTGCTTGCGCCCCATCCAGAACATCAGGGTGGCTAACGCCATAAAAATACCTGGCACACCGAACGCCCATCCGTAACCCGAATCTTTGGCAATCCGGGGAATCACCAAAAATGAAAAGAAGGATCCAAAATTGATGCTCCAATAAAAAAGCCCGTAGGCTTTCTCCAGTAAATGAGATTGCTTGGATTGAAATTGGTCTCCGACAAAGGCGGAAACACAGGGTTTTATCCCACCACCGCCGATCGAAATTAAAGCCAATCCAGCATACAAAAGCCATTTTTTGGATTCAATCGAAGTCACCACATCCGCCATGGCTAATACCCCATGGCCAAGGCAGTAAAAGAGAGAAATATAAAGGATGGTCTTGTAGCGTCCCAAGATCCGATCGGATAACCACGCTCCAAATAAGGGAGTGAAATAAACGCCAAAAACAAACAGGTGAACAATCTCCGAAGCACTCGAAGGCCCCATGCCAAGTGTCTTGGCTATGTAGAGGGTCAGAATACTCCGCATCCCATAGAAACTGAAACGCTCGCAGGCTTCGTTAGAGATGATATACTTGATCTGCGGCGGAAACCGATCATCGGACGGATTACGCTTCATCGTCAAAGTGCTCACGGATCAGTGGGGTACCTTAGATCTAGTCCAAGACCAAGCTCCTCTTCAGAATTGGCATAAGTTTATCACTCGATCTCCCAATCAAATTCCTGCTTTTCATCCACGACTCAGCAGCATTCCGCATTTCGTGATTGCCTTGATCCCGCTTGACCTGTTCTTTGCGCAGTGCGTTGACGCTAATCTGAACGAAGTGAAACCTACCGACCTGCGGGTCATCCTCCGCTATATTCCACGATTCCGCGAGAAGACCTTCGTCCTCGCCATCGATGGAGCCATTGTTACTGATGACAACTTCCCTAATCTGTTGCTCGACATCGCTGTCCTGCGCTCACTGAACATCCGCATTCTGCTGGTGCACGGCGCTGCTAAACAAATTTCCTCTCTCGCAACTGAACAAGGTGGAACAGCCTCAAATCTTGATGGAACCGGGATCACTGACGCCGAGACCCTCCAACTGTCACTGACCGCAGCCAATCGGCTCACTCACGAAATTCTCGAGGGGCTTTCAGCCAACGACCTTCGCGCCGCTTCGACCAATGCCATTATCGCTCATCCGCTCGGCATTGTTGGCGGTGTTGACCATCAATTCACTGGCAAAGTGGAACGGGTCGATGTGGAAATGCTCCTCGCCCTTTTGTCGCAAGGCATTGTTCCGGTTATCCCACCCCTCGGATTCGATGGCGATGGTAAGACCTATCGAGTCAATTCAGATGCCATTGCCTTCTCACTCGCTGACCAACTAAAAGCGTCTAAGCTCATCTTTCTCACCACAACCGACGGACTCACCCGCAACGGACAGTTGATCCGACAAATCGCTGTGGCTGAATTAAAACACAGGCTGTCTCCAGTTCCCTCCAATTGGCCCGTCAACCTCCTCTCCAAGGCCCGCTATGCGGTGGCGGCCTGCGAAGCGGGCGTCCAACGAGTTCATATTATCAATGGAGAGGTCGACGAAGGTCTTCTCGCCGAAGTCTTCAGCAACGAAGGAATCGGCACTCTCGTTCATGCCAACGAATACACTCAGATCCGCAAAGCTCTGAAGAAGGATATTCGTGCTTTGCAACTCCTCACCAAAACATCGATGGACTCGGCTGAATTAGTGAAGAGGACACGTAATACCATCGAAAAACAGGTCAGTGACTATTTTCTCTATGAGATCGATAAAAACCCAGTGGGCTGCGTCGCTCTTCACATTTATCCCGAACAAAATAAGGGAGAACTCGCCTTCCTTTTTGTCGCTTCCACCCACGAAAATCAGGGGATTGGACGTAAACTTATCCAATTCGTAGAAAGTCGCGCGCGTGAATTAGGCCTCGCCCAACTGCTCACCCTCAGTACTCAGGCTTTTACCTATTTTATCTCTAAGGGCGGTTTCCACGAAGGGTCACCCGATGATTTACCCCCAGCCCGTCGGGAAAAATATGAAGCTAGCGGACGTAATTCCAAGGTGCTGGTGAAACGTCTCAAGGTTCTAGAATAAGCCTTTGCACACTGTTTTAGATCGCTCACCGATCACCGCGGTCGTGTCGCTGGAATTTGATAACCTCGGTGCCAATTATAAAACCAGAGTCGATCTATCAAGACGGCTTCTGCATGCCCATCCATCGCCGCCATATTCACGACTCCGGGCAACTTCGTGCCCGCCGGAACCAATCTCGGCGCCCCCTTCCCCACTGCCCCCGCCGCGTGACGGCTAATCATAAAACGGCCGAGCCCGCCACTAACACCGTCGCCTTCGTATAAATTACGGGTCGGCGGCTGGGTCGCATCTGGCCACGCATCCACCCACATACCGTCGCCAAAGACAAAACTTAAGGTCGGAGTTTCTACCGCGCTCTCTCGAAGAAACGCCTTGGGAGGATCCACTGGCGGCTCGGAATAGAACCATGAGTTGAAACAGTAAGATCCTTGAAATCCTCTCACCCCATTCGTCCGCCAAAGCCACGTCTCATCCGCCGTCCCATAATCTGGATTAGCTGAGTTACGCGAGATGCGGCGCATCGGTTCAGGGGCCACGGGACAATAACGCACAAAATGAGCCTTCCCCTGGTACGACATCAAAGTGTTCATCCACAGGGATTGATCTCCTCCGTAGGGCATCATCATCCCTCGATGATCATCGAGGTACAGGGTGTGGGCTAAACCCATCTGCTTCAGATTCGCCAGACACTTAATCTGGTTGGCCTTGGACTTTGCCTTACCCAGAGCCGGGAGGAGCATCCCCGCTAGAATAGCAATAATGGCAATCACCACCAGCAACTCAATCAGGGTGAACCCGCCACTCCTCAAAGTTGCGCCTGAACAAATCCTTTTTTGATTTCCGAAAACCTCCATAGTCATAGGAAACTGCGCTCTCAACTCCAACGGGTAAAGCCTCAATCTTAGGAAAAACTGACCCCAATTCAGGAAATCAAACCCTGGCTTTTGTTTAACCATCGTCTCACCGGACGCGCTAGCACGAGGCAGGGAGAAAGGCCTCCAAAACGAGGCCAACCCGCTGAGAATTCAGCGTCGGACTATTTCCCACTCACGAATCAAAGAGGTCCAAATGGGCGGCGTTTAACCCTTTACACCTTTACTCTAGGCTCAGGGATTTTTGCGTTTCCAAACTAAATGAATCCCCTCGATTGTCATCGCCTTATCTACCGACTTACACATGTCATAGATCGTCAGTGCCGCAATCGAAACGGCGGTCAGAGCTTCCATTTCAATCCCTGTTCCCGCGATAATCCGAGCGGTGCTCGTGATGGTAATACGGTCGCGAGTGTCTGGAATCTCAAACTGAACCTCGCAATGGGTAATGGGCAGCGGATGACAGAGAGGAATTAGCTCACCCGTTTTTTTTGCCGCCATAATCCCAGCAAGACGCGCTGTCGCCAAGACGTTACCCTTGCTGATCGCATCTGATTCAATCAAGGCGAGGGTCGATGAAGAAAGTCGAATGACACCCTCCGCTCTGGCTTCTCGCAACACTTGAGGTTTTGCTGAAACATCAACCATCGAGGCGTCTCCTGAGGTTGACAGATGGGTTAACTTCATCTTTTCGTTCTGCTCAGGCATAACGTCCGTTGCGATGTTCCGGTTTGAAAAACTCCTGCAACAAACGATCAACTTGCAGTAAACCATCGCGGCTCAAGATTATCTTGCCCTCAGTTTCGATTAAAAAGCCCGAACGTTTCAAGGACTCCAGGGGGATAGTGAACTCGACTCGTGGATCACGTCCAAATTTCTCCACAAACGGAGCAATAAAGACACTTCCCAACTTAAGTTGCAGAATGAATTCGCGGAGGAGCTTTTCATCCGGTGGAACAACATAGGCGCGATGAAGCGGTAGACGTCCAGATTGGACCGCTTCGACATAGGGCTGGAAGTCGTGCTGGTTCTGATAATGGAGCCCATTAAGATGACCAAAGCTGGCAACCCCCACACTCAGAATATCAGCACCACTGAAAAGCCCCTTGCGATATTCAAAGCGGACTGATTCGGGATTCTTCACCACAGTGGTCGCACTGGTCACGGTGTACCCCCGCTTTTCAAATTCTCCAAAGGCCTGATCTACCCAACGACGCTTTGTCTCCCAGTCAGCCACAGGGGCTATCAAGTGTCCGTCTGCCTTCATTTGACGGTAAATCCCCGTATTATAGGGCACCTCCATCTGGTAAATGGTGACTGAATCCGGTTGAAGTTCCACCGCCTTGGCCACTGTTTCTCGCCACTTCTCTTCCGTCTCCTCCACCATACCAGCAATAAGATCTATATTGATCTGAGGGAACCCAATCTCGCGCGCGAAAGCGTAAGCTCGGAGGACTTCTTTAGATCGGTGGGCCCTCCCATTGATCTCAAGAATATGATCATCGAAATGCTCAACTCCAAGACTAAGACGCGTCACCCCTGTTTCACGAATAGCCCTCAGCTTGTGGTCAGTCAGTGTCCCAGGTTCGCCTTCAAAAGTAATTTCTGTGGCGTCATCCCATGGAAGTAAAGCCTTCATCCCATCGGTCAAAAGACGAATCTGATCGGGAGACAGGTAACTGGGGGTGCCGCCACCAAAGTAAATGAACTTAGGCTTGCGATCGACTAAGGCTGGCCGCGAAACATAAGCCCGAAGCTCGCTGAGCACGGCCTCAATGTACTCTCGGATATCATCGGCATTCTTATCGGTATACACCCGAAAATAACAAAAATGACAGCGTTTCCTGCAAAAAGGAATATGCACATACAGTCCCAGTGGAACATTTTCTGTTGGTGCTTGCTCAAGACTTTTCTCAAAGACAGGAACATCTTCAGCCTTCCAGAAGGCAAACGGAGGGTAATTGGAGACGAAATAGTTCCCTGCCGTGGTCTCTTTCTGGATAGGTAAGCCAGCGGAACTAGGAAGAGGCGCGATGGTTATGGAGCTCATTGTCATTATTGCCGCAGGTACAACTGAGTCTGATCTCAAACTGAGTCGTTAGCAAAGTCGACACATTGCGAATTCCTCTTCACATCGCCTTCTGCAAGCTCAACCTACCTCCGCCAAAATGTAACCGCTCAGGCACCAAAAAAACTAGTCAGTTTTTCCTGAAAACTAGGGGCGAGCACCAGGCATCTCGGCTCTGTCGGTCTGAGAAAAGGCTCAAGTGCTGGGCGAAGAGGTAGCTGCGGGTGCGACAAAGGTTCGCCAGCGATTGGAGGTCGCAAAACGGGCCGGAAATTTTTTACCGCAGCTTCAGCATCCACAGAGCCCGCTCGGCTTGGTTGTTATCGAAGGCAACGGCAAAATCGTTCATGAAAACGAGAATGTGATGCGGGTGATCTCGAGGGAAGGGATCGCGGTCAGCGCACAGCCTGGCCGCCGAACCAAAAAGAAGGCAAGCCTCCGGGCTATCGAAACGATCCCAGACGAGGTATCGAATGATTTCAGCGAGGGTGTTGCCCAAGCCAAAGTGATACTCCTGAGCGACGGGAGCATGGAAGACCTTCGCCTAGACCGAACTGGAAAGCATGACGCTGACCTTTTGCAGATGATCCGTTACGACTGGTTTTATTCCAATAAAGCGCGCGGGATCCAACGTAAAAAAGAAACATCCCCTTGCATCGCTTGGCCAAAAAGTACCCCACCACCACCCCTAAAACTGCCCAAGCAAACTTGGCGAGATCTGATCTACCAAGCGTGGTCTAGCCAATTACTACCCAAAAACGGCAATAAAAAGCCCTAAAATGACAAATCCATTTCATAAAACGTCACCCAGACAACGCAAGACGCCCCCCCAGGAAACCTTCAGTCACTAAAAAGTTCGATCGCCACAAGAAAACTAAGCCGACAAACACCTTGACAGCTTATCTTGCCGCAAAACAAGGTATTAAAACTCCCCCCGTCAAAAACCAAATCTCCCTTTACCCCTCCGCGCCACAGAGCAAATCCCTCTTAATTGTATCATGAAGATAACCTCCAATCCCCTAGCCCAAATCAGGCACTCCGCAAGGAAGTGCTTTACCACAATCGCTCTCGCATTTGCGACTTTGCTCTGTTTGAGCAATCAACAAACTGCGTTCAGCCAAGCTGTGAAGCTGGAGGCAGAGTACTCGAGCAGCATTACCATCGACGGGAACCCTAGCGACTGGGCCAAGCTTCGCAGCGGTAATGCCAAAATGGACACGAAAGGAAGAGGACCCCATGGTAACTTGGGGGTCGATATTCAATACTCGTGGGATTACACCAACCTTTACATTCTGGTCAAAGAAAACACGAACTATGCATTGGC
>CAMDGV010000007.1 GCA_945898055.1 Akkermansia muciniphila
ACTCGACGGCGCTGCGGTTGTAGAGCGGGCCGCCAGGAGTTGCCGGCGTCGTTCGCGGCATCCGCCGGATGAACCGGTTCTCGACAAACGCCGCCGGAGCCAGTTCACCCGCGGCCGAGCATCGCAGCCCGCTGCCGGCCTTCAGTTCCTGGGCTGCCCCTGACGCGGCGGCCTCCATCCGCACCAGGCCGTCGTAAACCTGCACGCGCTCGTCGCCGCTCTGACTGACGCTCACGCCGAACTCGGTACCGAGGTCGGTGACCCGCATCTGCGCCGTCTCGACCACAAACCCAGAGCGCCCCTTCGGCATCCGCACCACGACCGTGCCGGACGTGAGCCGGATGTGTTGAGCGCCCAGCCATTCCGCGATCGCCGGTCCTTCGACGACCAGTTCGACACCGTCAGCTCCAGCCAGCAAAATCAATCCGCTCTCCAGGCTCAAACCGCCTCTCCCGACGCTCTCAGACACACGCACTTCCCGCCGGTCCGCCCAGCGCCCGTGCAGCGTCTCGCGAACCACCGCAAAGACCGGTTCTGAGTCCGCTCCGGGCACCCGGGGTGCCCCACGCATCGAGAGCCATACCGCCGCCGCCACAACGAGCACCACCGCCGCCGTTGCCCACGGCAGACTCCAGCGCCACCAGGCGGACCGCAGCGAAACGCGCGGCGCGGTCGCGGCCACGGCGGCGCAGTCGGCCAGTTGGCGTTGCCTGGCTTCGTGCAGCACCGTGTGGGTTTCGGCGAGTTCCCAGAAACGGACGCGATCCGCCGCCGAATGGAGCAGGAGCTCTTCGAGTTCGCGCCGTTCCGCCTCCGTCATCTCGCCGTTCAGGTGCGCGTCAATCAACTGATCCAGACGTTCGTCGTTCATACGGTTTCCCTCGCCAGTTGTCGTTCGATGCACTCGCGCAGAAATTTCCGGGAGCGGGAGAGGGCCACGCTCACGGCCAGAGGCGTCCAGTTCATCATCTGCGCAATGGCCTTCGGTTTGTACTCGTTCTGATAAAAAAGATCCACGATCCGGCGGGCCTGCGGAGCCAGCTTCTCCAGACAAATGTCCAGCGCCGAAATCTTGGATTCGTCGAGCCATTGCTCCGGCGCGCTGGCGACAAGGGCTTCGAGCACTGGATCCGAGAAACGCTCCGTCGCGCGCTTGTGCTGGGTCTGGGCCTTCATGACTTGGAAGCGGGCGATCTGGAAGGCCCAGCCAACGAAATTGGAACCTGGCTCAAACTCGCCGGCCTTGCGCTGGACCACTAGGAACGTCTCCTGCAACACATCCGGCACGGCCGCGAAATCGCCCATTAACGACGAGATGAAGCCCTTGATCCGCGTCTGATGGCGGACGAAAAGCTCAAGGACTTGTTGTTCACGGTCGTTCGTCACAAAAGGATAATATCCGGTCCGGGGCAAAGTTTAGCAGGCGCGCAGCGATTAAAGTCAGCCCATCCGGGCAGATCTTGCGTTCGAGACGCGGCAGGCGGCAATGGAATCCCGATACTGGTCAGCATCGGATTGCCCTGCCCAAATTGCTCGCGAGCAGATCGCGCCACGCATTACCAACGGCGGTTTTCTGCTGCTTGTTGAGGGTGCCGGCAGCGACTTCCCCGAGGGCTTTGGCCTGCTCTTGCGCTGACATGTTCGCAACCTTCACCTTCGACTGCTCGCCCAGATTCTTGATGATCTCATCGGTCTTCTGGTTTGCCGCCGTGAGGAGGGTCTTCGGAGCGCTGCCGTAGAAGAAAATCATCTCCACCTTGTCGGTGGGTGCCCCTCCCACTTGGAAGGCGACTTTGGGCGCAGCCAGACTGCGGCAGAAACCTCGCGTGACCCAGGAAGAGTTGGTCGCCCGCCTGGCGGTGCGCGGGGTTTTGATGGATCGTTCAGCCATCTCCCGCACCGAGGCCCAGCAGCGCTATCTACGCGATTACGAGAGCGTCGAAATTGCCAAGTGCTTGAAAGTAGAGATGGCTTGGCTGTTCGAAAATTGACGGGGGCTGAGGGTTCAACCAAGGCGGACTCAAACCCGGATCGTCCTGTCCTCGCCGGGATTCAGGGATGCGACTGCGAGCCAAGGGTGATGGTCTCATCGCTCTGGCGCGGCCCGCCCTCCTCGAACAACGCCTTGAGGCTCAGCACCCGGGTGAACATCGCCGGCTTCTCGTCCGCCGTGGAAAAATAGATAGCCTGTCTCAATGTTTAAGGTTACTAGATTCATTGGATTGATGCAGTCCTGCTTCGTCACTGGCTAAGTTTGACCTAAACTGCCGTTTTTAGATTTAATCGCACTAGTAGTTATTTTGCAGGTTCTCTGACTTCCGGATTGGACCTAATTGGGGTATTGGGCTCATGCTATCGGTCGATGGAGACAGCATCCAAGATATTGACTACAGAAGCTCTTATCCTTTGGCGTCGCCGAATGAGCGAAGCAAATCTCAGAGTGGTGGTGACTAATGGATGCTTTGACCTCTTGCACGCCGGACACGTGGCGTATCTGGAGGCGGCCCGTTCGTTGGGTGATAGGTTGGTGGTTGGATTAAATGGGGACGAGAGTGTTCGGCAATTGAAAGGGCCTGCCCGTCCGTTGAATGTGGAAGCGGATAGGGCCCGTGTCCTAGCGGCTTTAGAGTGTCTTTCTGTGGTAGTAATTTTTCCTGAGAAGCGGGCGGTGACCTTCCTCAATAACTGTGAGCCGGATATTTATGTCAAAGGAGGAGATTACACTTTGGAGACCATTGATGGCGACGAACGTCGTGCCGTTGAATCCGGTGGTGGTCGGATTGTTTTTATTCCCTTTCTTGCAGGTCGGTCTACTAGTGGTCTCGTGGCAAAGATCCAAACTCTTTAATTTATGAACGAAACAGTACCTATCTTGGCCCCCTTGAGTGGCGCCGAAATCCGGAAACTAAAATCCCGCGCCCAGAGACTTGAGGTGTTGACGCGCTTGGGGAAGGGCGGCATTTCGCCAGCCTTTCTGACCGGCTTAAATCGGGAACTTGAACTGCACGAATTAGTGAAGGTGCGGTTATTTGAGATGAAAGATCAGCGTTATGAGGTGGCGGATCGTTTGGCTCAAGAAACGAGGAGCACTTTAGTGAGCGTGATCGGTCATGTGATCGTCCTCTTTCGAGCGTCGGCGCCCAAGCCGTCCCTGACGGAATGAGGGGCAGTCGACTCTATTTTTGGCGGGCGACGTTTCTGGTGCTGTTCAGTATCGGGTGCGGTTGGTTCGCATTGGAGCCGGAGCTTTCTGCTGCGAACTCTGATTCTACTCGGTCCTTAGTCGTGTTAGGTGACAGTCTTTCGGCTGGATATGGAGTGGATATTTCGGAGGCGTGGCCCGCCTTAATTCAGGCGTTTCTGAGAGGGGACGGGATGCCATGGAAGGTCATTAATGCTGGGGTGAGCGGCGACACAACCGCAGCGGGGGTCCGCCGATTAGACTGGTTACTTCGGAAACCGGTTGACGCCCTGATCCTTGAGTTAGGTGCCAACGATGGATTGAGAGGGCTACCCTTGGAAGCGACTCGGACTAATCTGCAAGCCGTGATTGATCGAACCCGCACCAAATGGCCCAAGGCGCAGATTATTTTGGCTGGAATGCGTTTGCCCGCAAACATGGGAGCGGAATACGTCAGCAGTTTTGAGGCGATTTTCCCTGCTTTAGCTGCCAGTAACCGGATCACTTTAATTCCGTTTCTCCTAGAAGGTGTGGGGGGGCGACCGGAATTCAACCAATTCGATCAGATTCATCCCAATGCAGTCGGCCATCGGCGCGTGGCCTCGCATGTCTGGACTTTTTTGAAACCTGTTTTACTGGCACCATAACGGGATAGATCTGGTGCTAATTCGAGGGGAATTTTTTCAGTTGATCTCCAATCGGATTCAAAAAGAGCAAAGAGAAGTGAACCGTTCCTGTCTTCCTTGTTTCGTCGGTTATTGCTGCATCTTAAGCCTCCGATAAACCAACGGATTTAATCCCTTTTTGCCAAAAGTCTGAGGGGAGCAATTTGAGATCTGCCGTGGGCAATTAACCTTCCCCGAGGTTTTGTTAAATTCGAGCCCATTTGTTCGGGTCTAAGCTTGGCTAACGACTCCGTTTTTCGCAGAATTCTAAAGTGAAATATTTCCTATGGGTTTTCTCATGGCTTATTGCCATTCACCTTCGTGCCGCTGTAACCCTCGCAGACTTTGAGGGGACTTGGTTGATGGCGGAGGCTTCAACTGATCAAGGTTCATTAACCGAAGACCAACGTGCCGCCTTGGTTATGACCTTTTCCGGAAACACCTATTCCTTGGCGGCAGCGGGTAATGTCATCGCAAAAGGCCGTGCAACGGTGGATGGTTCAAAGAATCCAGCGCACATGACAGTCAAGGAAGAAGAGGGACAGAATGTGGGGCGCGAGTTAGCCGGAATCGTGGAGAAGACGCCGGACGGATGGAGAGCGCTCTACGCGATGGATGGAGGTGAGAGACCCTCCGCCTTTGGATCGCCGATATCGGGGCAGGTACTGATTCGTTACGTGCGCAAGCCAGGTTCGGCGCCCAAGGCATCAAAGACGCTAAAAGCGCTGTTGATCACCGGCGGTTGCTGCCATGAGTACGATCGTCAGGCCGTTACTTTGATGGAAGGTATTGCTAAGCGCGCAAACATTACTTTTACGCTGGTTCGCGATGTTGGTGCCGATGGAACGAAGCACCGGGTGAGTGCGTATCAAAAAGACGACTGGGCAGTGGGTTATGATGTGGTGATTCACAATGAGTGTTATTCCGACGAGAAAGATCCGGCTTGGTTAGAGCGGATTGTAGCCCCTCATCGGGCGGGTGTTCCTGCGGTCGTTATTCATTGCGCTATGCATTGTTATCGCGCTCCAACCAATGAGTGGTTTCGTTTTCTGGGGGTCACCAGTCGATCTCACGGGTCGCATTTTGCTTACCCGATGACCAATGTAAAACCTGAGCATCCGGTGATGATCGGTTTTCCGGCGGTTTGGCAGACTCCGAAAGAGGAACTTTACATTATTGAGAAAATTGAAAAAGAAGCGACACCTTTAGCAACAGGTTACAGCCCAGAAACCAAAAAAGGGGAGGCAAACGTTTGGGTTCATCAGTATGGAAAAGCCCGCGTTTTTGGAACAACGGTGGGGCATTACAATAGCACGATGGCGGATCCAGTTTATTTGGACTTGGTCACTCGCGGCACGTTATGGGCGCTCGGAAAATTGGGCGAGGACGGTAAACCGATGGCCGGCTATGGTCCGGTGAATTAAAAATAGAGTGATCTGCGTGAAAATCACGCATCCACTGAAGAAGAAGCGTGCTCGGTCCCATTTCTTCCTCCTTGTTTAGCTCTAAGTTCTGCTATTCTGAGGGTAATGGCCTCATTTTCGAGGTTGGCATGGTATTCGCTTTCGAAAGACTGCATCCGAGCTGAGTGGCTCGGTTTGGTTGGGTAGTTTTTGGGGAAGGCCTTCTGTGGCGTGAGCTGCGGAAGGTCTTTTTGTCAGCCAACGGCGCTGCCGGGAGATGCCTAGGCGAGGATAGGTTAGAGTAAGATTACTACGGAGAGTTTGACAGTTGACGCCGGTCGACGTAGGGCTTTGGTCCGTTTTTGGAAAAACAAACTCTAAGACTTAAAAGTATGCCTATTTCTGTTGGAACTAAAGCACCGGATTTCAAGTTGAAATCCAAAAATGCCACCGGGCTCGTTGATGTTCAATTGAGTACTCACTTTGCCCAAAAAAACGTGGTTCTGTTGTTCGTCCCCCTCGCCTTCACTGGGGTTTGCACTCAGGAATTGTGCGACATTACCGCTGGGCTCTCTCAGTATAGTGAATTGAACGCTGAGGTTATTGGCGTGAGTGTGGATAGTCCCTTTGCTCAAGAAGCTTGGGCGACCCAAAGCAAGATCGGGATTACTTTAGTGAGCGATTTGAACAAGGAGACCACCAAGGCTTATGGGGTGTTGTTTCCAATGTTAGCGGGTGTGGGTGACACTTCAGCACGTGCGGCCTTTGTGATCGGAAAAGACGGTGTGATCCATTATGCAGAGCAGACCGCAACGCCCAAGGACTTGCCTAATTTCGCCGCAGTGAAGGACATTTTGGCAAAGTTGAGCTGATTCATCGATCGCTCTTGGTTTGCGTGTGCGAAGGAGCAGTCCGATGAACTGCTCCTTTTTTGGTGGTGCCCCCGGCAGGGCGCACTTTCCAACGGCTTAACGTCCCAGGCAGATCCGACAAGGGGTCCGCCGTGAGGCAGGATTCGCATGAAGTCGGAGGCAAATCACTGGATCACGTAACAGGAAGCGGCTACGAGTCGAGCGTGCGGGACGAGAGGGCCAAAATCTTCAAAGTTCAAAACTTGTCCGAAGCCCATGAACCTAGATCCGACGGTCATAAGGCCGAAGGAGTATGAGCATTACCCGGGGAGATCTCTGGCGTTGCGATAAAGCTAGCGTCGCTGCAAGGCGGTGACGATGACGACCGAGAAGTCAGCCGATATCTTAGCAGGTTGTCTTGCGACTAAAGGATCGAACATGGAGATAGGGTAGGAGATCGAGGACGCCAACCGAAAGAGCGAGGCAGAAAAGCGGACCGAAATACACGAAGTTGAACTGCAAGAGTCGGGTAGGAAGCCCAGACCAAAGCAGTTGTGAGGCTCGAATCCGGTGCTCACTCCGGTCTGCACTGAACTTGGAGAGTCGGGTTTGGTCGAAAGAATGCTCGGGCGAGAGAACTTGGTCGATGCGTTGAGGGCCGTGGCGGAGTGGTAGCATCGTGGAAACAAGGGCGATGTTTGAAGGCCTCGACCAATCGATACGTAGGAAGTGGAAGCGCCCGCGTCGTTGGATGCAACGATTGACCGCCTAGGGACTGGATCGGGAAAGAGCTCAGGCCAGTGCCTTTGTTGGTCTGAGTCCGAGGTGAAACGCCGGTGACCGCACATAAACGCAGCACTCACCTACAGACTGCTTCCGGAAGTGGGCCGCATCTATCTTTAGGGAGGAAGTCAACTAGCTCACTCCAAAGCGCACCCTTCGGTCTTTATGAACCGCCGGATACGGAACTATAAGTCCGGTGGTGTGGGAGGACGGCGGGGATAGAAGTATCTTCCTCCTCCTACCCGCTGGGAAATGAAAAAAAGAAGGCCGGTCGGGTGACCGGCCTTCGAGGCTATCGAGAGGTTGGGTATTTGAAACCCTGCAGCGTTTATTGGTAACGAATTACCAATTTGCCACCGACGATACTGATATTGGTGATGGTCACCTTGGGTTGAATAGAGAAGAAACCTTGGCTGCCAGCGGTGGGAAGGTTCGCGGTAAGAGTCTTGGTAGCGGCATCGATAACAACGCCGGTCAAGGCAGTAGCACCGAAGGCAGCGGGGGGATTTCCTGCGCTGATATTGACCGCAGCATCACTGTAAAGAGTGCGACCTGCGACACTGATACCGACGCGGAAGACGGCGGTAAGATCCGCTTGAACTGTTGGGAAAAAGCGGTAGGAAGCCGCGTTTTCATTGGGTAAATTGACGAATCCTTGCCCGTCGTTCCGTTGCCATTGGTAGGTAAATGGAACTTTAACTCCTTGTCGTGCGGCGGTACCGGCGGCTTCTAAAACCACCTGCTGCGGAGCGGAACTGTAAGAGAGGCTCATGTTTTTAACGATCCAACTGGGTGTCTGAGCGGTGGAGCAATCATCCCATCCTCCAAGGAACTCGACCACGACGGTGTCGTTTTTCTTCAGGGCACCTAAGATAGCGACACTGGTGATGAACGTTTCCTGCGAGTAACCCGGTGAATCGGCGTTGAAAGCCCGTTGATCTTTGAGGATGCCATTGCCGACGATGAGTCCGTTGGCATAGCCGTTCGCAGTAAAGTTAGCTGGTGGCACATTGGTGAAGTCTCCGCCGTTGACGCTAATGCGGACTTGACCACCGTCGTAAAGATCACCTTCGAATGAGTAGCGATGAGTAAACTTAAGGGTGACTGTCTGGTCTTGGGGAACGACGAATGGCGTGCTCTGCAATCGAGAGTTGTAGGGGCCTCCGCAGCCGCTTACGGCGCCGTCGGCCACCCATCCGCCCGCACCTGGATTGTACACCCAAGGACCCGGAGGTTCAGGGGTGGTGTTGGTCACAGAAAAGCCAGCATCGGTGCTGGAGAAGTCAAGGCTAGCAAAGTTGATAGAGGTGGAGGGGAGGACACGGCTTGGGTTTTCGGGCAATTGAGTGAAAGCCAGTTCAGCATTCGGATCTGAGTAGGAGGAGAGGAACTGTCCGTCGATCGGGGTGAGGCTTGCGGCAGCAGTGCTGTCCGTTGATTTACGCCAAGCGAGACGCAACCAGTCGCCGCCGCCGCCTTCTTTGAGATAGGCGAGAATGGCATAGTTTTTGCCCGCTTGAAGAGAGATTGGAGTTGCCGTGGTTGCGGTGTCGCCGGAATCCGGTTCATAGAATCCATTGCAGCAACCCGTCTCGAAGACAATGGGGCTATCGGTGAACGGATCGGGCATTCTTTCGGTGGCGCTCAAGAAGACGCGTGACGCATCGTCGGAAGCCAAAAAGAAGTAGTAATCGCCCGTTTCTTTCGGGGTGATGTAGCCGGAAATTTTAGCCAAATAGTTTTCGTGACTATCGTCTGGGAACACAGTTCGGGTATCAAATTTACCGGAGATAGCCCCCAAGGTCGTAGGAGTGCCGGCGAGTACGCGCGGATCAGATAAACCGCCGGTGAGAGCCGAGTCTGCCGCGCCTGGGATATTGTCATAATGTTCGAAGCGCAGCGTTCCCGAGCTAAGCGCCCAAGAGCCAAAGGTGATGGTGCTGGCGGCCGCAATCGTGGAGGCTGGGGACATTTGGTCCTTCACGCCAGAGAGGGTGATGGTGTAGGTCTGACCCGGAGTTTGGGCGGAAGTGGTGAGGAGGACGCTGTCATCGTTGGCGGTGCCGGCTGGACTGAAGAGTTTAGCACTGGTGATGGTGAGTCCAGGGATCGTGTAGTTCGCTATATTTTGAGCACTGACTGGATCGAGGGGTTTGGACAACCAGATCCGGGCCGTAGTTAAGTCGGCGAGGCCGGCGGCGTATTTCAGCGCCGGAGCAATCCCATCAGGTGCCAGAACTGTAACGGCGACGCCGGTACTGGTCGCCGATCCGTAGGGGTTGGAGACCACGACATCATAACTTCCAGAGTCAGTCAGGGCGACCCCGGCGATATTGAGGGTAGCTGCTGTTTGTCCAGCGATAGCGGTTCCGTTGCGACGCCATTGGTAAGCAAGCGGTGGGGTCCCGGCAGCGTTGGCGGTGAGGGAAAGCGTGTAGCCTGCGTAAAGAGAGCGCGCTGGAAGCGAGGGTTGACTGCTCAGGCGAGGAGCGATATTCGCTGAATGATAGGTAGAGAGGACTTGGGCCGCAGTTAGGGCTTTGTCGAAGACAGCAACTTCGTCAATGGTGCCTTTAAAGTTATCTCCAGCGGCACCGAAGATGCCGCCTCCACCGATATTGAAGAGGTAAGTGCTTTCGCCGTAAGATTCGAGAGGTCCGGTCATACGTCCAACTTCCTTGCCGTTGGCATAGACCACCGTGGAGGTAGCATCACCTGTGACCGCGATGAATCCCCATTCATCATCAGCAAAGGGGAATGGGCCTTTGATATTGCCTCCGCGAGCATTGACCCAGAGTTCGAAGTTGGCACCAGCATCGGCATCACCAAACTCGAGGAGATCGTTTTGTCCGAAGTAACCACCGCGGCCGCTCTTGATAGCTCCACGCTTAATCCAGCCGAGCATCGTGAAGGCGGTCATGCCGTTCATCGAATATGGGGTGCCGACGAAGCCGGCTGATCCGTTGAATTCACCGGCAGTGTTGGCCGCGGTGAAGCCGCTCAGTGAGGGAGGTCGCGGACCGGCAGCCCCTGACAGCATCCCTGGGTTGTAGCTACCATTAATGCTGGCGCCTGCACTGCCGGAATTGGCAGCGACGGGCAGGGCAACTGGGGCGGTATATGCGCCCTCATTGAGGCGGTAATAGGCGAGCGGCGCGTCGGCCAGTACCAGCGACTCATAAGAGGACGATGGATTGGCGGCAGTACCGTTGGCGTAACGCGCGGCGATGACGGTTGCGGAGAGAGCTTTGGGGTAAACGGCTGCTTCATCAGCGGCACCAATCCACCAGAAGGAAGAGTCGGCCCGTCCACCAATTCGGAAGCCGCCTGATGCGCCTGGGACATAGCCAGTCGGTTTACCCTCGGCCGCCTTAACGCCGTTGATGTAGAAGAGGGTGTCCGTGCCGTCGTAGGTGAAAGCGAGATGATACCAAGTGCCGACAACCGGAGCGGTACCGCCGCTAATGTTGAGCGAGGTTGCGGTGCCGTTATTATTGTACATTCGCAAGTTCCAACCGGTTGCCGATTGATAAATCAACCATCCAGTGCGCGGATTAGCAAATTGCCCCGAAGAAATGGCGCAGGTCAGATCGGCCCCTGTTTTTTCTGCACCGGGTTGAAGCCAAACTTCCGCCGAAAATGGTGCGGCAGGATTCAACGAAGGCAGGTAGGGCACAAAGGTCGAAGCATCGGCAGAGCCATCATAGGAGGCGGCACTGTCAGTCCGGCCAGCGAGCGCGCCAGGGGAGGGATGCACAGCGGCACCGGTATAGTAACCGATCGCAGCAGCGCCTAGGGATCCTAGATTGATCGCGGAATTGCCGTTGGGAACGGTGACCGATTCGTTCAATCGCCAATTGGCGACAGGCCCAAGTCCGGTGACTGTGGAGGCGTAGTCGGCCATCACAGGAGCCGCGGCGCTCTGCAGGAGCGCCAGCAGGCTGGTGAGTTTCACTAGGTTTTTTTTCATGGTTGCTTGAGTATTCACAAATACGAAATCAGTGCCGCAACTTTCGGGAATGTTGCGCCTGAGTAACGGATTCCGGACCAAAGCGGACAAGAGTTTGAGTCACTTCTGAAAAGTCTTGGGTTAGACACATAAGTTTCACAGAGGTAACTTTTTTGTCACGCTAAGTGGGTTACTTTTTAAAAATACGCAACGAAGTCAAGTGTCTACTTTGAATTACCTAAATTGTCGGAGCTGATCTCTAAGAGACTCACACGGCGAGGGATATGCCCCGTAAGATTTATGAACCCTTGAAAGAAGTTTGGGATCGGCACTTAACTGTTCGGGGCGCGATTAATTTGGGGCACAATGGACTTCGGACTGAAGAAATTCTCTGGAACCTAATGAATGGGGAGTTGGAGTTGAGTCCCTCACCCAAGATCGTGATTTTGTTGATTGGAACTAACAATACCGAACAAAACCGCCGATCGAAATTTTTCGCATGGACCCACCGCTCAACCGGTCGCGGAAGGGGTTGGTGCCATTGTCAGCCTGATTCGCCGGTGGCCTCCATCGACTAAAATTCTTATTCTGCGCATTTTTCCGCGAGGCGGTGACGGTCAGCAAGGGTTTGCAGCACGGGTTTTCCACGGGAGTCCTCAGTGCATTGAAACCTGTCGAGAAGCGGGTCCATTAGCACCGATAGGATGCCTGACCTATTACATCCCAACCAAGCAGGGGCGGAAGCGTGGGTGCAAGCTATCGAGCCCGAGTTAACTCGGTGGTTGGACTAGGCGAGAGGACTAGGCGAGAGGACTAGGCGAGAATACCGCGAATAGGTTGAGCTTCGGTAACACCGGTTAATTTTTGGTTTAAACCACCGTGGAAATAGGTCAATCGCTGGTGATCTATGCCCATTAACTGAAGGACCGTGGCATGAAGATCGCGGAGGTGATGTGGATTTACGGCCGCGGCTTCTCCCACTTCATCGGTTTCGCCGTAACTGGTCCCTGCTTTCACCCCCCCACCCGCTAGCCAGTAGGTAAATCCTTTAGGATTGTGATCGCGCCCACCTGGTTTGCCGCCGGTATTAAAGGTCTCCGAAACAGGCATCCGTCCAAATTCACCTCCCCAAACAACCAGCGTTTCATCGAGGAGTCCGCGTTGTTCTAAGTCGGTCAGAAGTGCGGCGATAGGTTGATCCACCTCTGGGCAATGAAGTCGGAGATTTTCTTCGATACCTTGGTGACCGTCCCACGTATTTTGGCCTCCGGCAGCACCGCCGCCCGAATAAATTTGGACACAACGAACCCCCCGTTCGACGAGTCGTCGGGCGGTGAGGCATTGGCGGCCAAACGGGGCTGGCCCTTGGGCAAGGGGGTGCCAGTCCGGTTTAGGTGCATGAACGCCGTAGGCTTCGAGAGTGCGTGGATCTTCTTGTGAGAGATCAAGTGCTTCTGGGGCTGTGGATTGAAGTCGAAAAGCGAGCTCATAACTGGCGATGCGTGCGGCGAGTTCAGGGTTGTCTCCTCGAGCCCGAGAGTGAGTACGATTAAGATCGTTAATGAAGTCGATTTCTCGACGTTGACGTTGGCGGGTTATTTCCGTGGGAGGATGAAGATTTAGAATAGGCTCACCCGAGGTGCGTAAGACTGTTCCTTGATGCACCGCGGGCATGTAACCATTGGCCCAGTTAGGGGCGCCGGTGGTGGGCCCCCCGCGCGGATCTAGCATGACGACAAAGGCGGGGAGATTTTGGTTCAAGGTGCCTAACCCGTAGCTCAACCATGCTCCCACGGAGGGGTGGCCTTGCAGGATACGACCACTGTTCATTTGTAGCACCGCGCTGCCGTGGGCAAAGGAATCACTGTAGAGCGATTTAACCACCGCCATTTTATCCATATGGCGAGCGATTTGTGGGAAGGCGTCTGAGCACCACAAGCCCGCCTGTCCCTGTTGACGAAACGTGCGTCGGCTCGCTTGAAGAACTGCTTGCGTTTTGGAGTTGCGACGGAACTCGTTGCTGATGGTTTGACCGTCTCGTTTTTGTAGTTCGGGTTTATAATCGAAAAGGTCCACTTGAGAGGGACCTCCGAACATAAACAGGAAAATGACTGATTTTGCTCGTGTGGGATGATGAGGTGATTTGGGTGCTAAAGAGTTTTTTTCTGTCTGTTGTTGGAAGGGTCGTTGTGACCCAAAAAAGCCGTCCGCTTCAAGCAGTGAGGTCAAGGCGAGACCAGTGAATCCGGCGCCTAGGTCCCAGAGAAATTGGCGGCGCGGTTGGAGGTGGTCGACTGGGTTCATATCGGCAGAGGTTCAGAGGGTTTAAAAGAAGGAGAAGGACCTCGGTTAAGAGCCCAGAGGCTAGTCCGCATAGATAAGTTCGCTGAGGTTAAGTAAGGCTCGGCAAAAGCTCTGGAGGGCGATGTCGTCTGGATCCGATTTCTTTTCGAGATCGGCTCGTTTTTTTTGATCTTTAATTAGCTGCAATGAGCGCCCCTGTTCGGCGCGGTTGGGTGGGCGTTGGAGGGCAAGTTGGAAGCCTCGACGAATGCGGTTTTCGATTTGAGGTCCTGCCTCCTTGCGAAGTCGGGCGGCGAAGTTGCTGGATTGATTTTGAACAAAAGTATCGTTCAAAAGTGTTAGAGCCTGAGGGGCAACGGTGGTGGTGGAGCGTAGTCCAGAAGCAGAGGTGCTATTGGCGAAGTCTAGACAGTCAAGCAAGGGTATCTTCAGAGCGCGTTTTACCACCAAGTAAACGCTGCGCCGATTCTGCTCGGAAGCGACACTCTCTTCCCAGCCTTTACCAGACGAGTCTTGGGTGGCATGGACTTCCTTGGGTAAGGTGGGAAAGACGCTGGGTCCGCCTTGTTTAGGGTTAAGTGAACCGCTGACGGCCAAGATGGAATCACGGATAACCTCGCTTTCGACCCGGCGAAGGGATTGCCGCCAGAGATGGCGATTCTCCGGATCAACGGCGAGCGCATCAGCCTGGGTAGGGCGTGATGACATTCGGTAAGCTCGACTGGTCAAAATAAGTTTGTGGAGGCGTTTTAGGCTCCAACCGCCAGTCACAAAATTTAAGGCGAGATGGTCTAGGAGTTCCGGATTAGAGGGAGCAAGCCCAGTAAGGCCAAAGTCGTCCGGAGTAGGGACAAGGCCGGTACCGAAGTGATGTTGCCAGACTCGATTGACGAGGACGCGCGCGGTCAGTGGATTTCTAGCATCGGCAATCCAAGCGGCCAGAGCCGTGCGACGACCGGTGCTGATGTTGCTCGGTGCTTTGATTGGAACTAGCGGGGTCGGAAATCCTAAGGCTGCCGGCACAGAGGGATAGACCTCGATCCCAGGAGAATGAGGTTCGCCTCGGGTAAGGACAAAAGTTGGCTTGAGAGGCCCTCCCGATTCGCTGATAGCAAGTGCCATATCAAACGGAGCTTTGGACTCACCGATTCGTTTAAGTTCGTCTTCGATAGTTTTACGAACTATCGCGTCTTGGGTGCTGGCCAAGCGCTGGGTGGCTTCAGTAAGACGCTTCCGCCGATTCTCCTCCCACAATTTTAGTTCTAGAGGACTAGCTAAGGGGCGCATGATCCTTCCTGTTCCACGACCACCACCTCCGGTGTGATGAAGCCCGTAGCCGTCGATATTACGAATGAAGCTGAGTAAGGAATAATAGTCAGGTTGACTAATCGGGTCGAATTTGTGGTCATGGCAGCGAGCGCAACCTAGGGTGAGTCCCAGAAAAGCAGTGCCGGTAGTGCTCAAAATATCGTCTAAATCATCGTACTCTGCGGCCACTGTATTGTCGGGTTCATCGTCCCAGACATGGAGCCGATAAAATCCAGTAGCGATGAGGGCGTCACGACGTTCCTTCAGGCTGATCGAAGAGTCGGCCTCGTTAGATTCGACCCATTCGTCACCCGCGATTTGTTCGCGGATAAAGCGGTCGTAGGGTTTATCAGAATTAAATGAATCGATGACATAATCTCGATAACGCCAAGCGTTTGGTTTTGGGCCGTCGCGTTCATATCCATTGCTTTCAGCATAGCGAACCAGATCGAGCCAGTGCCGCCCCCAGCGTTCACCATAGTGTGGCGAGGCGAGAAGGCGATCTACCAAAGCCGCCCAAGAGAGGTCAGTCGGTTGGCGCTCGAAAGTACTGACCTCTTCGGGAGAGGGCGGAAGGCCAATGAGATCAAGGAAGAGTCGACGAACTTGTTCCCTTGGGATGGCCGGTGGATTCATCCGGAGCCTTTGCTTGTGTAGATCGGCTAGAATGAAGGTATCGACAGGGTTTAGGGCGTTTTTTGTGGGGGATTGAACCGTGGGGGCCTTGGAAAGGGGCAGGGGTTGAAAAGCCCAATAAGCACGATCTTTTTCAGTGAGTTGAAAAGGCCGGGGCCGAAGCTTCGGTTGAGTCTCGGCGTCGAGATGGAAACAACCCACCCAGAGAACGAATCTGAGGATCGCAATAAACTGCCGCCACGAAGCTGAGGGGAATGAGGATGGAGTCAAAGGGAGTGTTCGAGAATCATTCACCACCCGAATCCTTTCGGTCGAGCGAGATGTTTGGGGGTGATCA
Organism: Akkermansia muciniphila; assembly: GCA_945898055.1. Classification (GTDB taxonomy): domain Bacteria; phylum Verrucomicrobiota; class Verrucomicrobiia; order Limisphaerales; family UBA9464; genus SXXZ01. The sequence continues at coordinate 15,418 of CAMDGV010000007.1, forward strand.
ACGGAAATCGAGGTTGGGCGACAGTTTGAGAGATAATTCCCAGAGAGTGTGGGATGCGTGGGTGTTATTTCCCAAAAGCAAAATGGCGAAGGGAGGGCGGCAAAGTCAATCCACCAAAAACGGGCTAAAAATCGGATGGAAATGCGATATCTCAAAGAACGAAGCGGTTGGCTCAAATGTTGCTAAAAACTGTTGAGGTTTGTTCTTAAAAAGGATTCTTCGTTAAATTTGGCTTCAGTTGATGTCCCTGCAAGAAATCAACTGTGCCGGCCGCCGTGCGATGAACCCAGTCCGTTTTAAAACTAGTATTAAATGAAGGCTCTCATGTCTGTGGAATTGATTGAAACTGGGTTGACCCAACCTGCGCAGCTTTACCGCTGTCATTCGGAGTTAATGGGTGTGGTCAGATCGAATGAAACCTATCGATTGGTTGCTGTTCAACCGATTGTTGCTGGCACAGTTTTGTTCCAGATTGAGGGCAAGTTGACCCAACGACCCACCCGGTACTCGGTTCAAATCGAAGAGGGGTGTCACATTGACCTCGATGAGGGGCACAGCTCGGAGGAGATTCTTGATCGTTACTTCTGGCGTTTTATGAATCACAGTTGTCTTCCCAATACAATGATCCGTGGGCGGGACGTCATGGCCACTTGCCCCATTGAACCTTGGAAAGACGTGACCTTTAACTATACCACGACCGAATTTGCTATGGCCGAACCCTTTGAGTGTCAGTGTGGAAATCAGGGATGCCTAGGGACCATTCGTGGATTCAAATATTTAGACTCCGTCCATCGCGAGTCTTTACGATCCGTTCTGGCGCCGCACCTGAGGCGCCTGCTCCCCTCGGACGATGGGTGTAGGCCAGCATGACCCCTTTTCAAACCGAGTCGACTTACGAGGCTTCCTCTGACGGAGCTCAAGGGTTGCTTTTGTTCTCATTTTTGGAGCGTGCTACCCATCGTTGGCCTGACCAAATAGCCGTGGATGTACCCCCGAACGAGGGTCATCAAAGTCGAGTTCAGATCACTTACAAATCTCTTTCTCAGCAATCTAATACCCTCGCCCAGATCTTAGGTCAGTGGGTCAAACGAGAATGTGTCGTCGGTATTTTTCTTCCTCGAAATTCAGCCCAACTTTATATCGCTCAACTTGGGGTTTTAAAAGCAGGAGGAGCTTATACCTGTATCGATTCCAGCTTCCCGGATGAACGAGTTCGCGATGTGCTCGAAGATTCTGAAGCGGTAATGGTCCTGACCGATGTCGATGGATTGATTCGAATGCAAAGGATCGGATCCAGTATTGCAGCGGTGCTGGATGTCGGTGCGGCACTGGAATTGCGAGGAGATACTCCGGTGTCTCCACCGTTTATTCCTTGGCTTACGCCGTCGAGCCTCGCTTACGTTATCTACACTTCCGGAACGACGGGGCGACCCAAAGGCGTTCTTATTGAGCATCGAAGTATCGCGAATCTAGTCAGCGGCGATCTAGCAGAATTTCAACTCGGCCCCGGAGATCGGGTCGGGCAAAGTTCCTCAGCCGCCTATGATTCATCCGTCGAGGAGACCTGGCTTGCATTGGCCTCGGGTGCAACGGTTGTGGTGATGGACGATGCAACAACGCGTCTCGGGCCGGATCTGGTTCCTTGGTTGCGTCGCGAAGGTATCACCGTTTTTTGTCCTCCGCCCACCCTCTTGCGCGCCTTAGGTTGCGAAAACCCTGAACAAGCCTTGCCGGATCTAAAACACCTCTATGTCGGAGGGGAAGCCCTGCCACGTGACGTCGCTGATCGATGGGCCCCGGGCCGTCGATTGATCAATGGCTATGGACCAACGGAATGTGCTGTTACCTCCTTGCGTGGCGATGTGCTAAAAGGCGGGACAATCACCATTGGAAAACCGGTGCCAGGACTTTTGGCGTGGATACTTGATGAGTCATTAACAAGGGTGTCTGGGGAAGAGCAAGGAGAGCTTTGCCTCGGAGGTGTCGGGCTGAGTCGAGGGTATTGGAAACGCCCGGAGCTAACCGCTGAAAAATTTATTGAGCACCCACAGTTGGGGCGGCTTTATCGGACAGGGGATCTGGTTCATTGCGATAGCCAAGGACTCTATCATTTTCACGGGCGCATTGATTCTCAGGTGAAGATTCGAGGCTACCGAATTGAGTTGAGTGGGATTGAATCTCGGTTGATCGAGTGTCCTGGGGTCCGAGCTGCTGCGTGCCATGTACAAGACAAAGAAATTAACCCCATTCTGGTTGCCTTTCTTGTCCCAGAAGATCCGGCATCGCCCCCTTCTTTTAAGGTTATTACCTCGTTACTCGAAGCGGATTTCCCCTCGTATATGGTTCCGGCAAGGTTCGGTATTTTGACCGACTTACCCACTACAATTGGAGGTAAACTCAATCGAGCTGCATTGCCTCATCTCGAAGATGTTGATGGGCAGTCCAACCGAGTCGTTATTCCTCCTAGAAATTCGATGGAGGCACTGCTTGAACGAGGTTTTCGCAGTATCTTACGACTCTCAGGGCCCTGTTCGGTCGAAGATGATTTCTTTAAGCAACTTGGTGGCGATTCTCTGAGTGCGGCACTTTTGGTTACCTTGCTTCGTGATGATTCCCTGACCGCGTGGGTCACGGTCCGCGATATTTATGAAGCACGCACAATCGCCGGGTTGGCGCGACGAGCATCTGCAGCAGTCGAACCCAAGACGCTTGCTGAGGCTCCATCAAGTTCTCATCGGCAGGGGCATCCTTTTTGGGTAACCGTCGCGCAAGCGTGCTGGCTCTTGACCTTTTTTTCGATCGGGTCTTGGGGAACCTACCTTGTCGCCTTCTGGTTTCTGCCGCAAATAACTCAACGGGTTGGAGTTTTTACTGCCCTTCTTTCTGCGCCGCTGTGTTTAATTTTTGGATTTGCCCTTTATACACCGATTTCGGTGGGGTTTGCGGTGATAATGAAGCGTTTGCTGATTGGGACTTATCGCCCGATGCGCGCGCCAGTGTGGAGCGGATTTTATTTGCGGAACTGGATCGTTCAACAGTCCGTCCGTTTGGTGCCGTGGCGATCCCTTGAGGGTCCCTTCCTTCAACAGGCGGTCTTACGTGCCTTGGGCGCTCGGATTGGTCGGCGAGTTCATATTCATCGAGGTGTCAACCTCTTGATGGGCGGGTGGGATCTACTAGAAATTGGTGATGATGTGACACTCAACCGCGACGCCGAACTAGGGCTGGTTGAATTAGACGCTGGGGAAATCGTGGTTGGGTCGGTCAGTCTTGGAGCTGGATCGACTTTGGATATTCGAGCGTCTGTTGGTAGCGGCACGGTGCTTGATTCAGGCGCTTATTTAACCGCGCTTTCGTCCTTACCCTCCGGCGGGCATATCCCCAGTAACCAGCGCTGGGACGGAATTCCGGCGCAAAAGAAAGGTCCAGCACCAGAGCGGCCTTTAGTATCGGGAGAAAGCAAAGGCCTTTCGGCGATAATGTACGCGGTAGCGCTTTGCTTTGGACGCCTCAGTACCACCCTATTTTTGACGCTACCCTTCGCCGGTATGACTTGGATTATGTGCCGTTTGCGGGGAGTCGATTTCCATGATTTTGGGGATTGGATTTACGGCTCGCATCCAAGCGGGGCAGCTTGTTTCTTTGGTCTAGTAGTGGTGATCATTTCTGTGCCAATCACCTTACTATTCGGAGCCGTTTGGGTGCGTTTGATCGGGCGTGTGCCCGAGGGCAATATTCATCAATGGAGCGTGGACTTTGTGCGGGTTATGTTAAAAATAGATTTGGTTGAATCGGCAGGAAAGTGGCTGAGTGGCACATTATTTTGGCCCGTCTGGCTTCGGTGCGCCGGAATGAAGGTGGGTAAGGGGTGTGAAATCAGCACGATTATCGATGTGGTTCCAGAGCACATTGAAATTGGGGAGGAGACTTTTCTGGCAGACGGTATTTATTTAGGTGGACCACGGATTCATCAAGGTGTGGTAACCCTTGCCAAGACAAAACTCGGACGTTCAAACTTTTTAGGGAACCATGTGGTAGTATCGGCGGGGCAACGTTTACCAGACGAGATTTTGTTGGGAGTTTGCACTGTCGCGGATGACTCGATGCTTCGTGCAGGAAGTTCATGGTTTGGGCTTCCGCCCTTTGAATTACCACGACGTGAAGTTGTGGATTATGATCGAAGTTTAACCCACGAACCCACTTGGATTCGATACTGTGATCGGCTGTTTTGGGAGTTGTTGAGGTTTGCTTTGCCAGTAACCCCTTTCTTTACGCTGATTCTCTGGTATCGAGCCTTGGCAGCGGTTGACACAGCGGGCGGTTCCAGATCAATTCTGCTGACAGCTCCACTGGTAAGCTTTTGTTTAGTCAGTTCAGTTTGCTTCTTAGTTCTAGCCTTGAAGTGGTTACTCTTAGGCCGAGTTCGGCCGGGGCAGCATGCCCTGTGGTCTTGTTGGTGTAGTCGTTGGGACTTCCTCTATGTTGCTTGGGGTCAATATGCGGCCCTTCCCTTGACGACTCTCGAAGGCACCTTGCTTCTTTCTTGGTACCTGCGTGCGATGGGCATGAAGTTGGGTGCTCGAGTCGTTCTGGGGAGAGGGTTTGCCCATGTAGTCGATCCGGATATGATCCACATTGAGGAAGGCGCAACGGTTAACGCGATGTATCAAGCGCATACGTTTGAAGACCGAGTGCTTAAGCTCGATTATATCTATGTGCGACGCTGGGCCACCCTTGGCAGCAGATCCGTGCCTCTCTATGGGGCCGATGTCGGTGAGCGTACTCATGTTGCGCCCCATAGCGTCATCATGAAGCGAGAACGGTTAATCCCAGGGCGCTACTATGTCGGGGCACCAACCCGTTAAACAGGCAGTAGCAACCGAAAGAAAGCTGGGGTTTCTAAGAAGGGTCGAAGAGGCTAAAACTTCGGTCATTAACTTCTAATCGAGGGTCGCAGGGTTGTTAAAACATTGACCACGGGGTGATTAGATTCCCAGAGTTTTTCAACTAAAGGATCAGCAGAACCACCTTGGACTCGGGCAACGGCCAGCCGCCGTGCGCCCTCAAAGTAACTAAAGACGCTCACCAGTTCTAATCGAAGGGCCTTGGTAGTGCTGACTAGAAACGGGAGAGCGTTTTCATTAGCGGTGACATCAAAGGTGATTCGAGTGGAACCGGATTGCCCAGACAACAGTTTGCTAAAAGTACGAAAGATATCGGATTCTGTGACGATACCTGCCAACCGATGGTTCTGGAGGACCGGCATACCTCCGATATGGTGTTGGGTCATCATCTGAGCAGCGGCCTCAATAGGTTGGCCTGCATCGATGGTTATCACTGGCTGAGTCATGCAACTGTGGACCCGGCCAGAGGGTTGGTTTTGGTCTAGAGCGATGGCGGAAAAGGGATTTATGTTCGCCGGTAAAGCTCGAACGATATCGTGATGGCAGATGATACCCACGATCGATTCACCGTCGAGCACCACGAGGCGTCGGATATGCCGAGAGGTCATCCGACGGACGGCTTCTAACAAAAAAGTGTCTGGTTGAACTGTCTCGACATTCTTGCTCATGCACATCTCGACAATCATAGAAGCTGGGGCAGTCTAAAGAGGGTTATCAATAAAAACTCATCCGATCATTTCGCCGAAAGCGATGAAAAGTTAGAGAGCCCTTAACGATTAGGATCTTTTACCTGATGACCTTAAAAAGCAACCGATCAAATCTCTATTAGAGTAGAAATACGACAGTGCCTGATCCGTCTTGGGGTAGTGGTCTTTCGGGCAAACGCCGGTTCCGGTACGCAGGTTTGAGAAGAACCGGAGCATTGATGCGATCCGTGCCTAGGAAAGTCGTTCAGTGGCAGACCACGGCATTTGGCTGCCAAGCTCAACAATGATTGATGTCAGGTTTGGAGCCTCAGCGGAAGGAGGACATTGGCGCGACGCGCTGGTTGGAAACAAGGCTCCTTCACGAATCGCGAAGCTCCCCACTTGACGCGCCACGCCTCGAACTCACCGAATGCTGATCCTCAAAGGCGAGCCGATTCATCTCAAGCGTGCACTTTCGCGACCAGAAATCGCCTAAAAATCACTTGCCCCAATGCAACTCTACGGACTGAAAATAATATATTTCACCTTCTTTTAAGTTGGTGACGCGAGTCATTCTAGCTACTTTCCAAAAGGCTTGGTATTTGCGCTAAGGTCGAATTAATTAGGAAGACGGTAGGCGTGGGATGAAGATGTGGGATGACAAATCGGGAGAGAAAACTAAGCAGATGCGGTGCGTGAATCTAACACGCACGGCACTTCTTGTAGGTGTCGCCTATAGCTGCTCAAATGCTCCATCAGCGTTTGGAATGAGTGCGTCTGATCTTGATCAACTTTTCGGCTATCGCCTCAGTGGAGTTCGGGTTCTCCCCCAATTCGGCCTATCCTTCGCGTTCGACGACAATATCTTTTTCGCTGGAGAAAAATCGGAGGTACGATTCATTGAACTTGGACCGCCTCAGTATCGGGTTGTTTCTCAAAATGGACTTTACTCGTACCAACCCACCGAGCAGAGCCCTTTCGTTCCCTATCAGGGCTTCCTCCAGCAACAGTCTTTTTCAATCTCCGCACGGCCCAGTTTACTTGCTGCATCGCCCCTCTTTTCCTCTGAGCAATCTCCGCCACCTCCATTCCAAGTTCTCAATAATTCCTTCGGGATTCTCGCCGGCTTCGCCCGTCCCGCGAGTGGATACAGCACCAATAGCATTTTCTTACAACCGAAGGTCTCTGATTTTATCGGAACGGTAAGCCCTGGCATCAAACTGCTGTATGGATCTGCCAACTTGTTATCGGTAAGCTATCACGCGGACATTGTTCGTTACGTAGAGTTAGGAATTGCACCGCCCTTGATGCACCGAATCGAGAGTAAATTCAGCAGTGAACCCAGCCGAATTAAGTTCGAGGTTGGCCAGTCAACCGCGTTTCTGTCCACTTTTCTGGGACGCGGTCAAAACCTTGAAAACCGAGCACAGTTAGTCGATCGCTGGATCTCAAACTTTGACGTGAGGATCACCTATGACACATCGACCAAGACGGACCTTTATCTGACGCAAAATTTCAATACAATTGATTACTCTTCCGGAGTAAATCTCTACGGGACTCAATCATGGGGGACCGGTTTCGGCGCTAGTTACAAGCCGTCCGAGAAAACTTCGTTTTTCGCCGAGGTTGGCTATGGTCGATCAACGCAGATAGCGTCTTCACTTAATCTCCCAACTCAGGCTTTTTCGCAAACCTACAGCGGTTCAGTGGGTATCCGAGGAGAACTCACCAGACGAATCAATGGTACTGTGAGCGCTGGATACCAAGTTCGAGACGATCCAAATACCTTGACCGGAAGCTTCGGAATTCCTACCGTGGCAGTCGATATTAATTACATTCCTCGAGAGACCACAACGATCCAGCTTGGCTACGGCAGGCGCACTGGTGGCGCTAGTCAATATGCTGGCCAATCTTTGACCACGGACAACGCGCAACTAACGTTAACGCAACTTATTGGAAGACAAGGCAAGTGGAGTGCATTAACCGGAATCAATTTCGCGTCCACTGCGTTCGGCGCCTCAACTCGGGACTTAGGCGTCGCCTATGATTTTGTCGCTGGCTCCGATGTGCGAGTTCGCACACTGCGGGAAATCAACTTACAACGAACGGACCATATTCTCAGTTTAAATGCTGGAATTTCTTATGCTCCGCGTCGTTGGCTGACAACGGCCCTTAACTATAATTTTGAGGATTACCGACTCACTTTTAGTGACGCTGGTTTACAGGATGTGACTCTGCAAAACTACACCGCGCACCGAATTATTCTTTCTTTAAATCTGGGCTATTAATTTATGAAAAAGAAATCTAAAATAATATTATTGTTGTATATATTATTAGGTATTGCACCGATCTTTGGTCAAGATTCTAACCGCGTTCTCTCGTCTGGCGATATCATTTCTATTAAGGTGGCAGAAGAAGTGGAGATGACCCAAAGAATCACAATCCCGAACGACGGTCTAGTCACTTTTTGGTTACTCGATCCGATCGTGGTAACTAACCGTACAGTCGCCGAGGTGCGAAATACTCTGTATACGATATTGGATAAAGATTACATTATCAAACCCGCTATCTCCGTCGAAGTCGAAGTTTATTCAAAAAAGTTTATAAACCTAGTTGGTTCCTTTGTGATACCGGGTCGCAAGGAATTACCATCGGAACAACGGATTGATATTATCGATGCCTTTGCAATCGCAAGTGGTTTCAGTCCACGAGCAAACCTAAAAAAAATTATTCTTCGTCGTAATGGGCAACCAACTATTTACTCCAAAAAAGAATTGGAAGCTTTATATAAAAATGGTAAGCGAATATTTGTTGAGGCAGATGACACCATTGAAGTTGAAGAATCAATTTTTTAACTAGATTTAATTCTGATGCAACAAGATTTTCAAAAAACACAAGATTCGGTTCAATCATTCCACCAAGATACTCTTAATATAAGGCAAGTTTGGCATTCAATTTTAGAGCGGCGGTGGTTAATTATTTCGATTTGGTTTTCGGTGATTGTGGCTGGGAGTATCTACGCGTTTAAAGCGGTTCCGATCTATGAATCGTCTATTACTTTGCAGATTGATCCTGACTCGGCAGGATTTCTCTATTCGAAGGACCTTTATGCTGGTGGAATGGCCGATCAGAATTATGTATCGACCCAGCATCGAAATTTGCGAAGCCGCAGTCTTTTGTCTGACGTTTCTCAGGCTCTAAACCTCAAAACTGAGGATCCTCGTTACAGTAAATCGCTAGATGAAATAAGAACCCTTCAGGCGGATATTAGTATAATTCCAATTCGTCTGACTCGGCATGTTGAAGTCCAGGTGTCGCATACTTCACCACTTCAGGCTCAGAAAATTGCTAACAAAATCGGGGAGTTATTTCTACAAAAAAATCTTGATGATAAGAAACAGAAGTCGTTAGCAGGATTTAGAGTGCTGAATCAAGAAGCGGATGCTAAGGAGATAGAGTTAGAGACGATCCAGAAGCAACTTCAGAAATATAGGTCGGACAAAACGATGATATCTTTGTTGAGTGACCAAAATATTGATGGGCAAACCCTGAAAGATTCTAAGTCTGCCTACGAACAGATGCGTTCTCAGAGTGATTTGGCCTCCCAGACAGCGCAGCAGGCGCAGGAATTTATTGCTACAGGTAAGGATATTAGCGAATTTGGACCTATCGGAAAAGATGAGCAAGTGTCATCTCTCAGGAAATCTATCAACGCAAATAATACAAAACTTGCTGCTTTGAGGACTCGATATCGCGATCGCCATCCGAAAGTTCTCCAGATTTTGACTGAAATTCAAGCAGATACCCAGAAAGTTAAAGACGAATCAGAACGCGCTTATCGAACTTTGTTGGCTGAAGCTGAGCGAGTTAAGTCCTTGGAAGCTAATTCTCTGGAGAAATATAAAGAGTCTGAAAAGAAAATGTTTACCTTGGGTGACGCTAAGGTTCAGCATGATATTATGATGCAGAAGATGAAGCGTGTTGAAATGATTTACGATACGATTCTCTCGAAAGCTAAGGAGTTTGATATCGGGACCAAGGATCTCTTTCAGAACCTTAAAATAGTCGAGTTGGCTACTCTTTCGGTTAAACCCGCTAGACCAAATAAGACTTTAGCATTAGCGAGTTCGATTCTAGTTGGATTAGTTTTAGCCTTGGTCGGAGCGTTTTTTATAAGTTATTTGGACGATTCTATTAAGAGTCAAGAGGATGTTGAGAATATTCTTCATGTCCCCTTTCTTGGGTATATTCCCAATATTAAGTCCACAAGTGTAGTGGAACGTGATTTACAAGCCCATCTGCATCCTACTTCTAGTTCAGCAGAAGGTTTCCGAACTCTTAGAGCGGCGATTTCGTTAATCCGAAATTCAGAGAGAATGAAGGTGATTGCTGTAACAAGCACTATTCCTTCTGAGGGTAAATCCCTCGTTGCGTCCAATTTAGCGATTGTCACAGCCCAAACGGGTCTTCGCACCGTGTTAGTTGATGCTGATTTAAGGCGACCATCCGTTCACAAAGCATTTCAATTACAGAGTCTCACTGGTTTGACCTCTTATTTGACTGAGAGAGTTAGTAGCATTGGCGATATTACTCACTCGAGTGTTGTTGCTAATCTAGATATTATATGCTGTGGTTCTACTCCCTCCAATCCTTCCGAGTTAATAAGCTCACGGCGAATGGTTCAATTTCTAGAAGAGTTGTCGAAGCGGTATGATCGTATTATTCTCGATTGCCCTCCAGTTTCAGCAGTAGCGGACCCTTTGGTAGTTGGGGCCATGGCTGACGGGATTGTTTTCGTCACAAAATTTAACAAAATTCGAAAAGGCCACGCTGTTCGTTCTATACAACGAATTCAGGACTCTGGAATCAACATTATTGGATTAGTTCTTAATGATATTGATTTTGAAGGAAAAGATTCCTATTACTACAGTTACCACTATTATCAGAACAGATATTATGCATCTCACTATAGTGGCAAGATTGCTGATTCTGCAGCAGTAACACCGCCTGTAGATTCAGTAAGCTAAGATGTTTGGAACTGCTCAGGTATACCCCTCGATGACACTGCGGCTTTGCAGCAGTGTTACGTTGGGCTGCCTTCCAAGAATTACAGGGCCGATTCCAGCGACTGGCGGACAAAGGTGGGTTTTTGAAAGATGTTATGAGGGGTTTGGTCGGGAAGGCATGTTCTGGGGCTCGAGTTGAGCAGGGTTTCGATGCGATGGACTTTCTTGGTTCCTCGCTGTTTCCAGTGGGAAGGGGGGCTTGACGGGTGACGACCGATGACACCGGAACAGACCTTTGGTCAGTTGCTCGGACTTGGGAAAAGCTCGAAGAGGGTGGAGGCTCGGTTTGAGCCGGAGTCCCCGACATTTCTCCCGAAGGTTGAGGAGACGCCCGAGTTGTGGCCTGAGGAAAGCCACCCGCTCTGGCACCCCGGTGGTCGGTTACGACCACGTCGAGCCGATGAGGTGGCGGCACCTGAACGTCTTCAACAAGGAGGTAAGCGTACGCCCAACCCCATGGTTCCCTCGTTGCCGAAAGTAGGATAGTCCACGATCGAAGGCGGGGGCGAAAGTTCGACCAACCAGACTAGCCTTTCGCCGGTTTCCAGTTCTACGGCAGGAGTTCGGCAACCGTAAGGTTCGTTGCCTGTGGAATACGCCGCAACACATCTGTCAACCATGCCACCGGATCTAACCCGTATTGGCGTGCTATCAAGGCGATCATCCCTTTGGCTCTGATCGGATCATCGCTCAAAGCATCGTGAGACTTCCGCCGCGCCTGTGCCCAACACGCTAACCGTTTGAGTCCCGGGCGATCCCGCTCCATCTCTCCATAAAGGGCGTACCCACCACTTTGGATTGTTCCACTAAATGTCTTCAGAATTTCGTCCGGCCCAGCTCGTCCCCGACTCCTTTGAAAATCGAAGAGTACGCCGCCTTTCGGTCGAGCGTAAACCCAGAGCCAACCCGATGCAGTTTTACCTCTCACCTCCGGATCCATTGCTCGCACGGGTGTTTCATCGACTTGAAGATAATTGCCTCCGATTAAATCCGTCCGGATCGCTTTGTAAATCGGCTCGAGCGCGACGGCGGCGGCATCAACTCAATCGACCAAAATTGTGCGAATGACTTCCACGCCGCTGCGCGCTCATTCTTGCTGCACTCGATACAGCGGACGGTGCTTGAGGTCTTTTGCGAGAATCGAGTGAGTTAAAAGGCCCGGGGCCGCAGAGTCCTTTTTCAATCACCTTCGGAGGCATCGGCGCTTGCACTTGACTTTGATCCTTGCCGCAGTTGCAACCGTAGACAAGGCGAAGGGTCCGACGACGAATTAACTGAGCAGGAATAAGATCTAAACGCTCCGAGGCTTCTTTACGAATCAGGCAGCGATCTTGACCACAACGATGGCACGTCTTGTCGGCCGACTCCAAACGTTCTTCCACGACTTGGATATTTTCCGGCCCAGCGCGGCGCACCGGCTTCTTGCGATCGACCTTTTCAAGATCAGGCGGCACAACCACGTCTACAGTGACCGGTGGTTCGACTTGAACAAAGACGGTGGACGAAAGTTCGAGCTGATTTTCCTCCACAGAAAGCTTCTCTGAACGAGATCCATAGAGTTGTTTTTCTAAGGCCTGAATCCGGAGTTCCAAGAGCCGTTTTTCAGAGCGCAGTTGCTCGGTAAGACGAGTCCAAAAAGCGACGACCTCCCTGAGGGTCGCCGGGCACTTTTGAAGGTCTTTTTCCACACTGATTGCCAAGCAATAACAGTGCCATAATTTTCCCTAAGAACGGGAGATTTTCGCCTCTTTTAAACCTGAGTTAAGCCTCTGAGTTTTACCTTAAAAAGAAGCGGGTCTAAGGCGGGATTCCGAGCCTTTTTTGCCAAGGTGATTGAGCCATGGACGGACCCGCGTTTGATTCAAATCGATTCAGCTCAGGAGCAGCGTCCGTTGTTGATTTGAGAGCTCGATAACTCGCTCTGCTGAGTCAGGCCAGGCCAGAGTGCCTGATTCTAGGCGTTTAGCGCAAAGCCACCAACCCGACTTATCCCAAAAGAGAATTTTGACCCGATGACGACGCTGATGGAAGAGCACGGGAACGAAAGCCGGACTATTTTGGGAGGCGATGAAATGGGGTGGCTGTGGTGCCGGGGTTGGATGAGTGATCCGTAGCCAGCGATCCATCGAAAGAGGATGAACACCCACTCTCGCAGGAAACGCAGTCTTCGAGGGTCCCGAGCTTTTAAATTCAGCGATCCGGAGTTGGATTTCCGCAAGACCACGACGCTTCCGAGACGGTACCATTGAGTTCATTCGCGCAGGCTGCACCCAAGTAGGACGAATTGGGAACCATGGGCGTGGGCGTACGCTTACTTTTCATCGGCCCCTTCCAACTACCAGCCAAACGCCTTGGAGCAGAATCAACTCCTCATTTTTCTTCGTTGAATGATTCGGAAACTTGGTTTTGTCTCTGGTCATTACTCTATTCCTAATTTGAGAGATTTGGCATGCTTCGACGTTCCATCAGAATGCTCAGTTTCCTAGCTTTTGGCTGGGCCGGTCTGCTTCTCTGTCTTCTCAGTGAGGCAACTTTGTTTGCTGCCGATGAGCCTCTCCTAAATCCAGGGAAGGCCTTGAGCTTTTGGGCTCTGCAGGCTGTCTCCAACCCGGCGGTTCCAGCGGTCCGGAACGAGGCATGGGTGAGGTCGCCTGTGGATGCCTTCATCCTCGCAACGCTCGAGCAAAAGGGGATCAAACCGGCTCTTCCCGTGGACCGTCGCTCACTGATTCGCAGGGCGACCTTTGATCTTACTGGGCTTCCGCCGAACCCAGACGAGGTTCAGGCCTTTCTCGAGGATCGATCACCCGATGCTTTCGCCGGGCTCGTGGAGCGGCTTCTCGCCTCGCCAAGGTATGGTGAGCGCTGGGGACGTCATTGGCTCGATGTGGCGCGTTATGCTGACTCAAATGGCTTGGATGAAAACGTCGCCTACGGCAATGCTTGGCGCTACCGCGACTATGTCATCCGGTCGTTCAACGCAGACAAACCCTACAACCTCTTTCTGATCGAACAGATTGCGGGCGATCTCCTGCCAACCACCGAGGACCTGTCCCTTCGACACGATCGACTCGAGGCCCTTGGTTTTCTTTGTATCGGACCGAAACTCTTAGCGGAACCCGACAAAATGAAGCTGGAGATGGATATTATTGACGAGCAGATCGAGACTTTCGGTCGGGCGTTTCTCGGTGCAACTCTGGGCTGCGCTCGCTGTCACGATCACAAGTTTGATCCTATCCCGACAGATGATTACTACTCCTTGGCAGCGATTTTCAAAAGCACTCGGACCATGGACGATCTTGCGACCATCGCCAAGTGGCACGAGCCTTCGGTCTCCACACCGGCCGACCTTCAGATCCAGAAAGCCTATTCTGAGCGTCTTGCCGCTCAGAAGACTTCCCTGACCAACCGGGTCTCAGAAGCGAAGCGTTTGCTTCTCTCCACACTTGGTACGAATGCGCTACCTCGGGAGCCGGAACGACATTATTCCAGCAATACAGTCGCACAGATTGAGGCACTGCGCACCGATCTGAAGGCATTGGAGGCCGAGGCTCCGGAGCCCGCCAGTACCATGGGAGTGGAGGATGGCACGAATATTTGGAAGACGATTCGAGTGCATCTAAGGGGAAGTCATCTGACCCTAGGAGAATCGGTCCCTCGCAGAGTGCCGCGGGCGATGAGCTTTGGTCCTCCTCCTGAATTTGGCGAACGTCAGAGCGGACGACTGGAGCTTGCTAGTTGGTTGGCCGACCCGCGGCATCCACTGACGGCTCGCGTGTTTGTCAATCGAATCTGGCGTTGGCATTTTGGGCGGGGATTGGTGGCGAGTCCGGACAATTTCGGACTCTTAGGGGAGCGGCCTTCGCATCCTGAACTCCTCGACTGGTTGGCCCGCCGTTTTGTGTTAGATGGATGGAGCATGAAGTCTATGCACCGCCTCCTTATGCTCTCCAGCACCTACCAGATGTCGGTGAACGGGTCACGCGAAGTCGAGGATATTGATCCCGAGAATGCGCTCCTCTCACACTTTTCGTTGTTGCGCCTCGGTGCGGAAGAAATTCGCGACAATCTGTTATCCGTCGCCGGCAAACTTGATCTGACAATGGCCGGCAAAACGATTCCTCTGAAGAATCGTGAGTTTGTCTTTAATCATACATCCAAAGATGCCACCACTTATGAGAGCCTGCGGCGAGCCGTGTACCTGCCGGTGATTCGAAACCATCTCTACGATCTCTTCCAGCAGTTCGATTACCCGGATCCCGCTATCCCTAGTGGCAATCGGGCGACGACCGTGGTAGCGCCTCAGGCCCTGATGATGATGAATAGCGAGCTTGTTTTGGAGGCCGCCGAAGGCTTCGCTAGACGTCTGCTGGCTCCTCCCCATTCTTCGGACCGCCAACGGCTGCTCCAAGCCTATTTGCGTGCGTTTGGTCGGATTCCCTCTGGGCTGGAGCATCGTTTGGCTGAGACGTTTCTCCTTTCCTCCCAGGCGGCGCAGGGCGGGGGAGTTGCTTCGGAATCTGCACGCCTGGAAGCGTGGATAACCCTTTGCCAAACTTTATTGGCATCGAGTGAATTCATCTATTTGAACTGAACATTGCCCATGAACGCACCCGATTCGAGTTCACCTCCAACGATCTCTCGGCGGCGGTTGTTGCAAGAGCTCGGCTTGGGCTTTGGTTGGCTCGCGGCCACTTCCCTGCTGACGTCCGCAGGGGAACCTGCGACCGCTGTGGATCCGCTGGCCCCGAAGCGCCCTCACTTCCATGGCAGAGCTAAGCGGGTTATTTTTCTCTTTATGAAAGGAGGTCCTTCGCAGGTGGATACCTTTGATCCTAAGCCGCTGCTCGACCGCGACGATGGAAAACCATTTCCCGGTCAGAAACCGAGGGTTCAGTTCGCACCAACGGCCGAACTGCTCAAATCTCCATGGAAGTTTAGGAATCACGGAGAGAGCGGATTGCCCGTCAGCGAATTGTTCCCGCATGTGGCGCACTGCGTGGATGACCTGTGCATTCTTCGTTCCGTGCATGGAACCAATGCTGCGCATGGCGGCGCGGCCTTGAAACTTCACACCGGCAGCGACAATTTTGTCCGTCCAAGTATGGGCTCCTGGATCAGCTATGGACTGGGCACAGAGAATCAGAATCTGCCTGGATTCATTACGATCTGCCCCACCTTCGCCCACGGGGGGGTGAATAACTGGGGTGCGGCCTTTCTTCCAGCGGCTTACCAAGGAACGCCGCTCGGCAATGCGACTGTTCCGGCAGGGGACGCCATGGTACGTCACATCCGAAATTCGCGCCAGAGCTCAGCGCAGCAGCGAGAGCAACTCGATCTGCTTTCTGCGATGAATCGAGAACATCTCCGGCAGGTGGGGAGCCATCCAGCACTCGAAGGCCGTCTCAACTCATTTGAGTTGGCCTTCCGGATGCAGATGGCGATGCCGGAAGCCCAAGATTTTACTGGGGAATCCGAAATCACCCGGCGGCTCTATGGATTGGATGACAAGACTACAGCAAACTTTGGGCGGCAGTGTCTGATGGCACGACGTTTTGCGGAGCGGGGCGTGCGCTTCATCCAAGTCACCCATAGCGACGGGGAGGTTCAATGGGATCAGCACGGTGACTTACGGAAGGGGCATGCCAAGAATGCAGCGGAAGTCGACAAGCCGATTGCTGGATTGTTGAAAGATTTAAAAGCGAGAGGACTTCTGGACGACACATTGGTGCTCTGGGGTGGAGAGTTTGGCCGCACCCCAACGGCTCAAGGAGGCCGCGATGGCCGCGACCACAATCCTGAAGGTTTTACAATGTGGATGGCTGGAGCGGGGGTAAAGGCGGGCACGGCCTATGGTGCAACCGACGATTACGGTTGGTATGCCACTGAGAACAAGATGCATATACACGATTTGCACGCCACCATTCTTGCCCTGCTCGGATTGGACCATGAGAAGCTCACTTGCCGGTTCGCTGGACGAGATTTTCGACTGACCGATGTCAGTGGGACCGTTGCGACAGGTGTCTTCGGCTAGGACCAAAAGCTACGGACCGAGGGCATAAGAGGTAACCGTCGCTGTTTACTCAGTTAAAGGTGCAATTTCCCCATCAAAGCGGACCCGTTTTCCGTACTCATTGGAATAAATACTCCCCCCGAGGCTCATTTAGATCAAAGGGCTTAGTCATCGCAGAGCGAGAACGAGGGCAGGCGATCTATTTCCTTTTTTCATGAAGCGCACCAGAGGACGGTGGCGAAAACGAGAGTCAGCACTCGGGAATTCACCGACGAGAGTTACCCAAATGAAGGTCTCAAATTATTCCACCGCGCAATGGATCGCCCAGAGCTGCCGTTCGCGATTCATCTGGTTGTTGGTTTTGATCAAGAGTTGGTTGTCGCCCTTGTTGAGCGTGACGTGAATCTTTACCGTCTCGAATTCCTGAGCATGATTGATCATAGCCACCTGCTGCCCGTTGAGGTAAACGATGGCCCAATTGTCTAAACTGAGACGCAATTTGACACGCCGCTTCGATCCGCTGGTCACAGTGGCGTGGACATAGAACGACTGATCTGTGCGCGGGTAGGGGTAACGCGTTTGATACATCCCTTCGAGCCGAACCCAGCCGAACTTCGCGAGGAGGTTGTGGCTCGTGAATTCTTTTCCGCCCAAGGTAACTTTTCCGGGCCAGTTCCCTTGAGACAACTGCCGCACGAAATCGGGGTTGGGTTTCCTGAACGATTCAAGGTTGTTGCCGTCGGGAAATGGGCCGAGGACTTGCCAACCTTGTGGTGCCAAGAACGGCGGGGCCTTCGATCCTAGGACCTTGTAAAAGTAGGAGACGGCCTCGTAGTCATCTGGACGCGCGGCGGACGTGAAAATCAGCGATGAGCGGAATGGGATCGGATCTGGGCCGAAGAATCGGTAGTAAACACCATCCTGATCGGTGCGCCCGCGGTTGTTGCGATAGGGGCAACCGGCCCAGCGCGTCTGATACTGGTTAAAGCCCCACGAGAAGCCGAAGTCGTCCTCGACGTTGTGACCGCAAATGACGTGAGGATCGGTCTGGCCATCGATGAGCAGGCGCGTGCCGCTATTGTGGAAGACCATGTCGCCGTGATCCCGCTGACGCCAGCCCATGATGTAGCCGGCGAGGAATCCAGTGCCCTCGGTCTCCGCGATCGGAAACGGTTCGGTGGGCTTGCCCGGTTGGGCGATATTCCGTTGCGCGTGGAAGCGGAGCGGCGTCAGGTTCACTCCGGCTCGGTACTGCTGCCAGTCGATCATTCCGCCGCCGTTCTTCGCGGAGCCCGCATGCAGCGCGATACGACAGGCCTTTGAGAACGGGATTGGCAGGTAGAGGTTCCATCCCGGCGACGCGTTGGTGGGGATGTGGACATCATTGGTGATCGTGAAGTTCGGGAAATTTGCTAACCCAGCGCTGTTGATGTGGTAATCCTCGAAGCCCAACATCGCGCCGAAGAATGAGCGGAAGGGCATCCGCACCTGAGGTTCGGCCGCCCCATCGACCGTGATCTCGATCATCAGATCTTCGATGTTTTTCTCGCCGAACACGAACCAGAGGTGGCGTACGCAACCCGCGCCCGTGGCGTTGAAGATTTCGACTGGCTTGCCCGGCAGCAAACTAATGTTTGCCGTGGCGCGCCGGGCGCGGAAGTCCGTCGGCAGTTGCAGTAACGGCACCGCCGGATCGGCGTAGGTTGGGGGGAAGGGTCCAGCCTTTTGGGCGTGGGCAGAGCCGGCGGGAAGGTAGGCAGACGTAAGGACGAGAACCGCGAGCACGAGTTGCAGAGAGTAAAGATATCTTAGTCGATTGATTCGCATAAATTGTTTGCGTTGGGTTTAAAGAATCGTCCTTGCCTGCATCGGCACAGGGTGGGTTTGTGCCTCAAGAATTTGATTTTACGGTTGAGGAAAGCTAGAAGAATTGTTTTTTGACGGCGTACTTTCAGACCCTGTATTTCTCGGATGTGAGCTATGAAAGTACCCGTTGACTGGTTTTTTGCAGGCTCTTTAATGATTTTTTGGAGTTGGGCTAAGGGGCAGGCTACCTGTGACTGTGACGTGTGCGGTGAGGTGTTCACCGCGCCGCTGCTCGCGGAGGCCGGGACCCAGAAATAGGATGTCAGCCTAGGGACGATGATCGGTTGGCTGCGTTTTGGGTGCGGGGTGCCGCATTACCGGTTGGCACGCAATGGGAGGCGATGCTGCCGGTGGCGCAGGCGGCGGAACCGGTTTTCCGAGAATTGATCTGGCAAGCCTCGGTGCTGTACGTGGACGCCACCACGATGCGGGTGCGAGAAATGCGCTCCAAAGGAGGAAGCGGAATCGATCCAAAACGCACGGGCACTTTCACCATCGCGGTCGTGGGGGAATGGGGGCGGTAAACGATTATCCTCTACTTCATCGGCTGGAAACATGCTGGGGAGAACCTCCCCGAGGTCCTCCGGCACCGGGAGGCCGGCCTAGAGCCACCGATCCTGATGTGCAATGCATGCGAAACGTCCCTAGGGAATTCTGGACCGTGCTCGCTCCAGCGAAATCTCTCGAAATTCAGGGACTTAAAGTCTCACCTGATTTCTGGTTTTACCCCGCCACTTTTCTGACGGCTGAAAAATAGACACAGCGGCATCTCTTTAAATACCTAGGGTGAGCCTTGGATTTTATTGACGACTGGGAAAGCGAAGTTCCACGGCCCCCTTGTCGGAGAGTTCAAGGATCAGGCGATCGCTGAGGGGATCATGATCGATTTTCGCGGTCTTAAGTCTTTTCCCATTCAGAAGCACCGTTGTTTTCTTAGGGACTCCAGTAATCAGCACTCGCCAGCCATGACGACTCCAACTGGCGACTTGAAAACGAAGTCGATCCTCAGATTCAGAGATGATCTGCACCAAACCGGGTGCGTGAATAAAACCACGATGAGAGGGACGGGCGACGGACATTTGCACAGGAGGTTCACCATAGAAGGCGAGAGAACCTGGAAGAAGAGTTGCTGGGTTAATGGGGACCGGATTTCGAAACTGGGCTTTGAGATCGTAACTGTCTGGGAGGAGACCTTGATTAAGAGTTTCGGAGGCAGGATGGACGTGTTGGATCCCGGCTGCAGCAATGCCATCGGCGAGACTATTCCAGCGAGAAGCTTCATCGTGCCAAGCCAGATGCCGAAGGGCTTCAGCGTAGACTAATCCGCACCATTGAACAGGGAGACCGATCCAGTTAGGCGCGACAAACTGGGTGGCCCCTAGCACCGGAATTGTGGAATAGAGTCCCACCCTATCTGCGACCGGTGGAACGAGATAAACA
This sequence comes from Akkermansia muciniphila, assembly GCA_945898055.1. Classification (GTDB taxonomy): domain Bacteria; phylum Verrucomicrobiota; class Verrucomicrobiia; order Limisphaerales; family UBA9464; genus SXXZ01. The sequence continues at coordinate 35,393 of CAMDGV010000007.1, forward strand.
AAGGGAACTCCGGTCCAAGCCCAATAGCGGGCTTCATCGAGATGATTGGGATCGCCGGTAAGTTCAAAGGCAAGAATCCCAGCCTCGCAGAGGTGAGCGCTGGCAAGAATATCCGGCGTGTGCAATGGAACTTCCCACGTCTGAGCTCCACGGGGAACTCCCCCACGCCAACGTGAGAGGGTCTTGAAAAGACGAAGCCCTTCCGATTTAAGTTGAACATCTCCGGTAAGCGTCGCGGCGCGCAAAATTTGGACCAGAGCGGTTGCGGCAAGCCCATTGGCTTGGCTTTGCCAATGCGTGCGCGCTAAATTAAGTCCAGACTGAGGCGGTCGATAGAGAAGTGAATCTGAGGTGTCAAATTGACTGACAAGCTGGGCGGCCTGAACGGTTATGCTGTTCAATTGTGACCGTACATTTCCATGGAGCAGGGCTGGGAGAAGCCAACGAATATGTCCCACTTGACGGTGCGGTGAGGGGTCTGCGGTGGCTGCGACCTCGGCGTGGGCTTCGATGGCGGCAATTTCGAGACGCTTGGCTAGGTGCGCATCATCGACCCGTGAACTGAGCCACTCCATCCAGAGGGCGGCGTCGATGGCGGGGGCCGGTTGAAATCCATTGCCGATCGCGTGCCGATATTGAGCTCCCTTACGAATCCCCGAATCCAGCCATCCGCCGGCTTCCAATCTCCAAAAATCTCTCGCACTTATTCCAGTTGCGGGGATTTGAGGAAGGGGATGCGTGGCAAAATAAGCTTCCAAGGCAGGAACCATATTGGAACCGAGTCCACCCCTCAGGGTTACGGTGAACTCGAGAGGCTTTGTTGGGTCAAGTCGAAGGGGCCCATACGGCAACAGCGCTCCATCGGGACGTTCGGTCCCATTACTTCCGGGGGCGATAATACCGAGAAGATGCCGACCGGAATGGAAGACTCGATCCGGTGAATCAAAGAGTGGGGCAACCGAGTTAGCCCGGATCCAGTCCAAGGAGAGCCAACGCCCTCCGGCAGCCAAACTCATGAGAGGCAAAGTGAGTTTACTGGAGTCAGGGACCCGACGGAGCGAGCTCGGTCCGATTATATCTCGTTCGGAGCTTGAGTCTTCATTCTCCAAATACTCGACGCCAGCAAGAAGCGCTTGCGACTTATTCGTCCCGAAGCTACGCGAACCAGCCAGAAGCAGGGTACCTGGGACAAAGATGCAATCGCGGATTTGATCCACCGAAAGAGAGGTGCGAATCCGCAATCCTCCCCCATTCGAATCGACGCGACGCGTCCAACGCCAAAGAGCTCCCTGGGGATCGGTCACCGTAGTTTCTAGGCGCAACGCAGCTCCGATGGTCCGAAAGATCGGTTCGGCACCGCGTAGATTAAACCAGACCGCTTTTGATCCCTGCAGGTAGCCAATTGGACTGTCTGGGCTTGAGAAAGCAAACGGCTGTCCCTGAACGTCTATGGTGAAGCCGTTGAACTCCTGGCGATCTTGGTTAAATCGCAAACCTGGACCGACTACCGAGACTTTGCGTGAGGCGGAGTCCGACTCGGCGAGATCAGGCCAATCGGGTTCAGTCAGAAGAGGGCGAGGCTCGAACCAGATCCGTTGAATGCGAGTCGTATCGCCAGTGCTGCCAGGGCAATCGAAACGTAAGGAGAAAGATCCTTGGAGTGCAGGAATAGGAACACGCGCTTCGAACCACTCGGTTGAGGGAACAAGAAAGCGAACAGATTCGGCCTCTGATGCGTTGGATTGAAACCAAAACAATTGTCCCCAACCAGCTGTTGAGGAACGCATTCTAACCTTTAGCCAAAGAGGGGATTCCCCAGTAAAAGCGAGGGGAGATCGAAAAAAGTAAGGATCCGAGCCAGTGACCTGCAGGCACAGTCCGTTGGTACCATCGGAAGTGACGGTGAGTTCATGTGGATTAGCCCAGAGGCGGGCCTCGTCGGGACGACAAAAATCTAAAGCCGGCAGGGAAACGGCGGCCGAGCAAGCCACTCGATCAAAGTCGAATAGCAACAAAAAGAGAAACCAGGAACGGGCTAGGCCAAGTTTAATAACGGCTTTTAGATTTGAGGGTTTTTGTCTCATTTTTCGCGGATGCAATAGAGAGACTTTACTCCCCGAAGATAAATTTCTCGATCCACCAACGCCGCGCTTGAACTGAAAGAATCGTCTAAATGGTTGATCGCCAGGGTAGCATTTTCTTTGTCGTGCTGAAGGACAACCGTAGTGCCATCGCGGGCAGTGACGTAGATGCGCCCGCTCGCTCCAACCGGTGAGGAAAAGATAAAATCTCGAATACCATTTAGACGGAGAGGTTCACCACGAAACTGCCCGGTTGAAGGGTCGAGACGCACCAGTATATTTTGATTATGACGGATGTGATAAAGCGTGTCGTCATAGAGCAGAGGAGAGGCGACGTAGGGGGTTAGACGGCTGAGACGCCAAGCCACATGGGGGGTGTTGGCGAGGTCACCTTTGGCACCGGCTAGGCGGATGGCTATCATGGCCTGCGAATAGTAACTGTTCCCAGCGATGAGAAGTCCCTGCCAATAGACCGGAGAGGCCACCACGTTGTCGGTAAGTCCGGGACATTCCCAGAGTAAGGCACCGCTCTCGAGGTCATAACCCCGCAAACGTTTTGTGGCACTGACAATGACCTGATGCTTACCGTCGACCTCGATGACGAGGGGCGTAGACCAAGATGTTTTTTCGTCACGGGCAACCTTCCAAAGCCGTTGACCGCTACGTTTGTTAAAAGCGTGCAGGAACGAGTTACCTTCATGATCCCAGTTTACCAAGAGGGTTTGCCCCTGAAGAACCGGCGAACTGCCTTCGCCATGGGAGTGCAATGTTTGCATTTTTCCGAGGTCAGCCTCCCACTTCACTACCCCATTTGGGTCGAGGCAATAAAGACCGCGTGAACCAAAGAAAGCGTAGATAAACTCGCCATCCGTGATGGGCGAGTTAGAGGCTTGGCTTCCGGTGTTATGACCGCCCTCGTGAGGCCATTCCTCGCGCACGATTCGGGTCCATAAGATGCGACCCTCTTTCCGGTCTAACGCGATGACTTTGTACTGATGCCTATGAGTCACCGGCAGGCTATCATGCACCCCGGGAGCAGAATCGTGGACCGGCTTTTGCTCGTTACCCACTGGGTTTGCTGCGGTTAGATACACCTGCCCCCCGTAGACAATAGGCGTGGAATGTCCCAGTCCGGGGAGGTTGACTTTCCAAGCAATATTCTTTTGCTCACTCCATTCAATCGGCGGATTTGCCAGAGGCGCAACCCCATTTGCCAGAGGCCCGCGCCATTGCATCCAGTTGCGGAGCGTCAGGTTATGAGGGGTGTCTGCAATGATTGAGCAGGTCAAAAAGAGGATGGCGATAAGCCAAGCGGGGAACCACTGAGCCTGTGAACTTGGAGCGCGCATCTGTTGGGGGTTAGGGTGTTCGTTGATGAGTTAAAATTGAAGGCTAGAACTAGGACTGTACACCTGCCATCCTCTGACTCTTTAGGGGGATCAGCGTGAAAATGAGTTCACTGAAGCTAGCCTCAGAACCGGAAAAGTCCCACTCAATCCTGAGCTGACCGCGCGTCTTTTTCGATCACCGATTCTCGTCAATCGACGATCCTCCCTTTCACTTTGGAAGATCGAGGAGAAGGAGAGATGAATCCGAACATTGCCTTCTCAGACAATTTCCTCCCAAAATCACTCAATGAAACTCTGCCGCTTTTATTCCTCCGCACATCCATTTCCGCGGGTTGGTTTAACCCTTGACGAAGTTACCTTATTGGATCTGTCCGGAGCCGGCGTGAGCTCACTGACCGAACTTCTCGAAGTACCTAATCTGTCTGAAACCCTTCGACGATTAGCTGCAGGCGCGGTGCGCAGGGTGGCCCTTTCCGAAGTTTGTTTTGCGTCACCAACCGAAGCGCAAGAAGTCTGGGCGGCCGGGGTTACTTACCTGCGCAGCAAGACGGCTCGAATGGAAGAATCTGATTTCAGTGCGACAGCTTACGACCGTGTTTATGATGCCCCAAGGCCGGAACTCTTTTTTAAATCACAAGGTTCTAAAGTCATTGGTTCTGGCGGAGCTGTCGGAATTCGGAGCGATGCAAAATGGAATGTACCGGAACCGGAATTGGCCCTGGTCTTCAATAGTCGGGCTAATTTAGTAGGTTACACCATTGGCAACGATATGAGCAGTCGCGATATCGAGGGAGAGAATCTTTTGTATTTGCCGCAAGCTAAAACCTATCGTGGATCATGCGCGTTAGGTCCCTTTATTCGAGTGGCAACGAGCGAAGAAGAAGCGAGGAATTGGAGTATTCGGATCACCATTCACCGAGCGGATACGACGATATTTTCGGGAGAAACAAAGGTCGGAAATATCAAGCGAACCTTTGATGACCTAGCGAGTTGGTTGCACCGTTGCCAAGAATTTAAGCAGGGAGTCGTTCTATTGACAGGCACGGGCGTAGTGCCACCTAACGAGTTTACTCTCGCATCGGGAGATATTGTACGGATCGAGATTGAAGGGATAGGCGTGCTTGAGAACGCTGTGGAGGTGGTGTGAATCGGGGCGTCGGCCCCCATCGCCCCCGACTTTTGGATAGGGCCAAACTTGGTGGATGGTTTGAAGTTCAGATCGGCTTTAATTGAGTTCATTCGCGAGGAGTAAACTCTTAATTAGGAAAATGTCTGTCCCTGATGCCCCTTGGAATTAGTTAGACTGAAATACCACTTTTGTCCCAATAGTTACTCAGTCTAAGCAGTCTCATTCTTAAAGATTATGTAGAGCTCGACTCCTCGTGCCGAGAGTCATTATCCTCTCGAATATGCTCGAGAAAAAGCATCAACCACTCGCCAGCCGGGGTCGTTTCTCTCGGCGTTTACTGGCCAGTTTTGGGGCTGCCATAGGGTTGATTTTAGGTACCTTAGGAATTGGCACGGCGGGGTATCATTTCTTTGCTGACTTTACTTGGGTCGATTCCCTGTTGAACGCAGCGATGATCCTCACCGGCATGGGACCAGTCGGAGTCCTGGTTACGACCCGCGCCAAGCTCTTTGCGGTGGTTTATGCCCTTTTTTGCGGATGTGTCTTTCTCACGATGATTGTCACGGTGTTAACGCCGATGGTTCACCGATTGCTTCACCTCTTTCACCTCGAAGACCCAGATTCTAAGCGGCACTGAACTTCTAAAAAAGACAACGATGGGGCATTCTAAATCTGAGCAATCGAGAGAGGAGCCTAATGTTAATCAGGGACTGAGGGCGCAATCTCCTCTGCCGATTCAAGATACCAAGATCGCAGTGAGCGGAGAGAATGAGTCTGTCCCCGTCCCTGATAGTGTGTCGCAACCACCCAATTTGCCGACATTTAGAGAAGCGTTTTTATTTTGGTTAAAACTTGGATTCATCAGTTTTGGGGGGCCGACGGGGCAGATAGCCATCATGCACAGTGAATTGGTCGAAAAACGGCGGTGGATTTCAGAGGACCGATTCTTTCATGCCCTCAATTACTGTATGCTACTCCCCGGACCGGAGGCTCAACAGTTAGCTATCTATGTGGGATGGTTATTACACCGAACATGGGGTGGCATTGTTGCCGGAGTCCTCTTTGTCATCCCCTCAGCACTGATCCTTTGGGGGCTCAGTATTGTTTATGTCACCTTCGGTGAATTGCCTTGGGTGAGGGGTGGCTTCGACGGTTTGAAGCCGGCGATTCTTGCCATTGTTCTGAGCGCGATGGTTCGGATAGGGCGGCGAGTCTTAAAAAACCCAGTGATGTGGGGAGTCGCACTGATGGCTTTCTTTTTGATCTTCCAATTTCATCTTCCCTTTCCGCTAATTATTCTGACTGCGGGCCTTGTTGGTCTTCTAGGTGATCAGGGTGGCTTTAGTCCGTTTAGAGTCCTCACGGCGCATCGGCCCAAGGCGGGAAGGATCAGTTTTGTAGGAGATGACTCCGCCATTCCTATTCACGCTAAGCCCTCATTAAAGCGCGCTTTAAACGTCTGTTGGATCTGCTTAACTCTCTGGTGGGCTCCAGTCCTATTGAGCGGAGTTGGGTTTGGTTTTGATCATCTTCTTTTCAGACAGGGCCTCTTCTTTAGCAAAGCGGCGATGGTTACTTTTGGAGGTGCTTATGCGGTTCTGCCCTATGTCTCGCAGGAGGCCGTAGAGAACTATCATTGGGTGACCGCGGGACAAATGTTGGATGGGCTTGCCCTAGCAGAAACCACACCTGGGCCCTTGATTATGGTCTTACAATTTGTTGGCTTTCTCGGAGGATGGAATTCACCGGCGCCATTATCGCCACAAACCATGGCGACCCTTGGGGCTCTCCTCACAACGTGGACAACCTTTCTACCCTGCTTTCTCTGGATTTTTCTGGGGGCGCCTCATATTGAAGAACTGCGTGGGAACAAAAGAATATCCGCTGTCCTTTCGACTATTACCGCTGCTGTCGTTGGGGTGATTTTAAATCTCGCCGTATGGTTTGGAATTCAGGTCCTTTTTCCATCGGCCACGTCGATCAACCTGTTTAGCCTGACCGTTTGCTGCGTCGCCCTCATTGGCATGGCCCGTTGGAAGTGGGGGATAATTCCGGTGGTCCTGAGTGCTGGAGCGGTAGGGATGCTGTGGAAGCTCTTACAAGGGTGGGTTGATTTGGGCCGTCCGTGATGCTCGGAGAAGGTAAGCGTGCGCCCAACCCCATGGTTCCCTGGTTGCCGAAAGTAGGATATTCGACGATTGAAGCCGGGGGCCAAAGTTCGACCAAAATCGCATGGACTTTTCGCACTCCACCATTGATTCAATACTGCCGCGACTGGCTTTCAGCACAGTCGTGCTCCAAACACCCGCCATCGGAGCGCGGTTGGAAAGAGAGCCAATTGCAGCGAACTGCGAACCACCCCGGCCAGCGGATCGAAGGACTTGCGAAGATCGGTCTGCCCGGCCGCTCGATAGACCTGAGTGTTGGAGATAAAGCTCAGCATCTGGGAAAAATATCAAGAATGGACCGCAAGGTTGAGGGATCCAAACCTGGGGGTAGTCGAAGGGCCCAACCGGATGGGGCAACACTTTCCGGCCCGTCGGTAGAACTCGCCGAGGCTGACGGCGTGCAGAGCACGGGAACGAAGGCTGGAGTGTTTTGGGAGGCGATGGAATGGGTTGGCTGTAGTGGCTGTGGTGACTGGGTTGGATGAGTGATCCGTAGCCATCGATCCATCGAAAGAGAATGAACCCCCAATCTCGCAGCAAACTCAGTCTTCGAGAGTCCCGAGCTTTTAAATTTAGCGATCCTTAGTTGGATTTCAGCAAGACCACGACGCCTCCGAGACGGTACTCTTGAGTTCATCTGCGCAGGCTACCCCAAGCACGACGAATCAGGAACCATGGGTTTGGGTGTACGCTTACTGGGTGGTGGTTTCGGCATCTGCCAATCCAAAACTACCCCCAAACGAAGGTGCTGCACAATCGCACTATTTTAAATCTCTCAGTGACTTTTCCATCGGAATTGAGGCTGCCCTGTGCGTCAGTTGAGAGGCTCCGTTGATGTCTAATAGTGAAAGGTAGTCTCAAGTAAGAACGGTTATTCGAGCCGGAAGGAGCGAGGGGTTAGAGCCAAGAGGCAATCAATTTTCTCTCCTGAGTTGAGAGAGAAGAAAGGTTGATTTTGAGGGCAATTTTCCGCGCCATTTCTCGATGTTGAACGGCCCCAGAAATGAGAACTTGTACGACTCGGTCATGATCAGTGAGTTGGTCCTCGGGTCGTTGTTCTTGATTGAAAATGGATTGAGCTGTTGTTGCATCTCCCTGTAAAAAGTGGATCAGAGCCAAAGCTGACAGAAATTTCTGTTCGGTCTTTCGAGTGGTGTTGGCGAGGTAGGACTCCAGCGCGAGGCGCGCTTCTTTAAGATTAACTCCGAGGATAGATTCCAAGATCGCTTTTTCGGCCTTGATCCGCTTATCTGTCGATAAAACATTGCACTTCAACGTGAGGGCAGCGAGTTCGATATCGAGGCGGTCTTTGCCTCGTGCAAGGCGGAGCAATTCTTCTGATGCAGGACCGGTGAGCGAAGGTAATTTGCTTATTTTAGTCCATATCGTAAAGGCCGTATCGAGGAGGTTAGCTTGTTCTGCCAAGCGCGCAGTATAGACTAACGATTCGGGATTACCGCTGGACTGATTCATCGCATTGATAAACAGACTAGCGGCCTCTGATTGACGAGTGTCTGCAATCGCAAGGCGTGCTCTAAAAATTGAACGATGAAACTCGGAGATGTTGGTACTCGGTCTTTTGAGAACATCTTGGAGTTTTGCCCATTGAAGGCTTGTCGCAAGGGCTTCAGCTTCGATTAAATCGAGGTTTCTTGGCCGATCCACTTTGCTTTCGGAGAGAGCTCTGAGGAGTGCAGATGAGTTTTTCTTCAGTAACCATTCACAGAGAATAGTCAGCTTTTTTGGATCGGTTTCACTTTTAATTCGAGATTCAGCACTGGCGATGATTTCTTTTTGGTCATCCGGGTAGGCGATCCAGCGAAGTTCGAGATCGTTGATGCTATTGGTTAAGTTAACCGGGGAGAGGGAAAGGGACGCCAGCAAGATTGGGGCGATCTCTTTGTTAACGGCCCCGTACCGAATCAGTAGACTGAAAGCATTAGATTTGAGCGAGGGATTGAACATCGCGATTGAGTTGACGAGTTCACGGCCCCGCTGACGTGATAGGTCATTGGTGGATTGCAGCAGCAATGCCCCGAATTGCAGTTGATTCGTCTGATTCTGTGGCTCGTTTTGAAAGGCTATTTGGGCCCAATAAATAGCTCGTTCGATCAGTCCGTTGTTGGCCAGGTGTTGGATCCCAAGATCGAGCACTTGAGCATTGGTGAGTGCCATTGGTGCCAGTTCCTTGAAGAGCGAGTCGGCTAGGTCGGGACGTCGAAAAATCAAGGTCGATTCCAGGGCGTTAATTTTGTCATCGAGCGTGACCTCATTTTCGGCCAAAAGTTGCTGCCAATCCGAAACAGCTGACACTAATCCGGTCCGCATGGAGTAGATCGCTCGGACCCGGATGACCGAAGGATCAAATGGGGCGAGTTGATTTGCCACTCTGAGTGCTGGTAAGGCTTCGGCGAATTTTCCATCTCTTAGAAGGACTGCGACCTCGGCGGCTAATTTACGTCCTCGAAAGATCTTAAGAGACGAATAGGAAAGGCGGAAAGCAAAGCCAAGTCCGATCGCCAAAAGGATGCCAATAAACAAAAAACGAACCGTGCGAGGCACCTTGTCTCCCCTCTTTTTTTGAATCTTTCTCTCTCTCATTTTCTTTGTTTTTTTATATCAAATCGCTTCGCAGCGGCAGTTCCGCCTGATTGTAAAAGCAGGCTGGAAACTCAACCGATGACCGAGCGGGTATCTTGTACGGATAGCGCAGCAAAAATCATTACTATTCTTGCTTGGACTTCAGCTTAAGGCGATTGTCGATAGTGAAATAGTTTAGAAAGCGACTGGGCACCAAAATCGATAGAGGGTTCTTGGGTGTTAGGTGGAAAAGCAATGAGGCAGGAGACCAGTTCCACGCCGAGAAGGTGACGGTCGGTAGGCCAAGGTCGGTAAACCTCTGGGTTGGGAGTGTAGCCGGCGCTGTAACTAAGCTCGATCGGCTTTCCATTGCGCCAGACCCCCCAAAGTTGAAGGATATTTATGTCGGCCCGTTCAAATCGAAAAACGTGAAAGGTCAGATCAATGCCATCGATCACAATGTTTGTTTTTTGGACCCCGCCGACCTGCTTCCATCCAGAACCAGGCATGCAACTGTCCGGGCGATGGCCGAGGGCGAGTTTACTCTCCGGCGATGGTTTCCAAAAGAGGTGATAGGCTTCCACAAATCCGAGCGGAGCAGATGCACTGGTGAGCTTCAGTGATTCACCCGAATGAGCTTTTAGTTGACGCCACGCTTGTTCGTTGAAAGGAATCTTTTGAACTCCCGATCCAGTTTCCAATCGGGCGGTAAAATAGGGAATTGTTTGGGGAAGCGCTTGTCGTGCGAGAATCCAGTACCAAGTGTGGGCCCCAATTAGACAGGCCATAACAATGCCGAGCAAGGGCCGTAGATCAGGAACTCGATCCCAGCGCAATGCTCCGAAACGGGAACCCCATTTCGCTCCGGATCCAGAGGGCCATTGATCTCCAGCGAGGCTTCCTTTTGAGAATTTTTTTCCGACAACCCAGATGGCTAAGTAAAAAGAATACATGGCGCTGTTTCCCACCCAATCATGGGCTTTATCCACCGCTTCAGAGCCGCTTTTTTCCATAATCCAACAGAGAATTAAGGTTCGTATTAGATTGCTGATCAGCGCAAAGAAGGTGGTGACACAGGTGAGTCCCAAACGTTGAATCGGAGTGAGCAGGAGCAGTTCACCGATGGCGAGACTCAGCATCAATCCGGACTGGAGAGAGCGGATGCCACTGCAAGCTTCCACGATTCCCACGGCACCGCGACTTAGTTTTAAAACAGCCCCACTCATCGTTTCGACGGGAATCCCAAGCCACAGAAGGATCTCCGCGACCACTTGGGCAACTCCGATCATTAGACTTTGCTGGAGAGGATGTGCAATCCTATCCGGCCAAGGTACAGCGGTCAGAAAGAGGAGAAGAGGAAAGAGCGAAAGACGCAGGAGTCGTACGCCTCCAACCCAGGCTAGAGCCGTCAGCGTGCCTCCGACCGCAGCCCCATTGATGAACCAGAGAACGATACCAGACTGATGGTATTCGTTTCGGTACACTTCAATTGGAAAGAGAGCCAAGGCCGGGAGGGCGATCAAGGCGGGGTGCCAGCACTTTTCGAGGCCTGTATTTTCGGAGATCTCTTTCCAAAAAGACTCGGGTTGAATTCCCCAACGCCGCCAGAGATAAATCACGACGAGAAAGGGAACGATAAAACCATAGGAGTAATTATCGTCATGAGACCAGAAGGTAGAGCAGATAACCAAGGCCCAGCTCCAAAGGACCGTCAACAGAAAGAGGAGTGCGGGCGCGTTCTTTGCAGACCGAGGCGGAGCGGATGAAGGCGAGGTGAGGATTAGTGGCGTCGTCATTAGCGGCGGCTTTATTATTTTAAATCCCAGTCGATCTAGGGTCAGACAGTTTTTGTCCTAGATCGGAATATACAGTTTGGGCTGCGTGAAAACATTAAAGAGACTAATTGGTGCCCAGATTGAGACTCAAGTGATTGCTCGGTTTGGTGAAGCGAGATTGCTTTGTCATAGGGGAGGGCACTACGAGGTTGTGGGAGGTTCTCCGACCGATGAACTCGAAGCTCGGGAGTGGGTTGCTCATTTTCTTCACGAAGCGTTTCCGTCACGAGGCAGATGGTATCGGATTTGATGTAGTTACGTTAAGCATCAATTAGCCCCTCACGAATGGCATAGCGCAGCAAGCCGGCAAGGGATGTAACTCGAAGTTTGCGCATCAGATTGGTTCGGTGTGAGTCCACGGTCTTAACGCTTAGGTTTAGTTCCGTGGCGACCTCTTTGTTGCTTTCGCCCGACGCTAACAGGCGGATAATTTCCAGTTCCCGTGGCGATAGATTTGAAGGCTCCGTTTGATTTTCGACACGATCTTCGACGTACTGCTCGATGACCATACTGGTAATTTTATCAGTAAAATAAGTGCGAGAGTGTCGGATGGCGTGGACTGCCTCCGCGAGTTCACGGCCGGCGTCAGATTTGAGCAAATAACCGCGTGCACCGGCTTTGAGCACCTCGCGGACGACCTGACTGGAATCAGAGACGGTGAGGATCAAAGTCGCTGTTTCTGGGGAGACCTCACGAATAGCTGCCGCCGTTTCGTACCCGTTTAATAAAGGCATGTAGACATCGAGAATAGCCAGTGAAGGACGTAATTTTCGGACCAATGCAAGGGCAGACTCTCCTTCGCTGGCTTCTCCAACGACACGGCAATCAGGAATACACTCCAGAACAGTCCGAATGCCAAACCGAACAATTTCGTGATCGTCGGCGATGATCAAAGTAAACTCGCTCATGGAGGAGGGGAGGGCAGTGGGAGATGCACTTCAATTCGAGTTAACCCAGGACGAGATTCAATGGAAAGATGCCCTCTCAAGTGGCGAATCCTCTCCTGGAAGCTTAAGAGTCCAACCCCGGCCTCTGTCGAGTCTATTGGACTATATTTTCTCTCCGGAAAACCGCGGCCGTGATCCTCTATTTTTAAAAAGAGGGAGTCTCGATCTGAGTCGAGTTGGACGTGGGCATCTGAGCCTCCAGAGTGTCGAAGGATATTTAAAAGCGCTTCCTGAGTGATTCGAAAAAGTGCGAGCTCCAGAATTTCAGGCCAGCGGGTTCGGTTATCTGGGGCGATTACGTGGACTGCGACCCCGCTTCGTTCAGTAAAGCGGGCTGCATACCAGCGAAGGGTTTGGCAAAGTCCGAATTCTTTGAGAAGGGGTGGATGTAGTAGGACGGAGAGAGAGCGGAGCTCTAGGGAACATCGGGCGGCCATTCCAATACAGTCTTGAACCATCTGATCTCGATCAAATTGGGGTGAGGCGTTTTGTCCCCAACGGCTTAATTGGATTTCAAGGGCCGCCAGAGTCTGCGCGGTCGAGTCGTGGAGATATCTGCCTATTTGCCTTCGCGCTTCATCCTGACATCGAAGGATCTCTTCGGTCAGAGCACGTTCCGCCTGATAGCGCTGGGTTAAAGGCCTCAATTGAATCAGTATCCGCTTCTCGCCAGTCGGATGAGGGGACGTTGTCATCACGACTGAAACGGGGAAATCGGCCACAGCACCACCCACCAAGAAAGCCTCTCCACTCCAGCGACACGACGACATTGATCCGTCGAGTTCCTTCAGTAGCCTTGATGGTGTCTCTCGGTCCGAAAAGATTGAAAAAATGGAATAGGGCTCAGGTCCGAGACGAAAACCAGTTTGGCGATATCCTTCGGCATTCATGTAGAGGCATCCACCGTCTGCATCTACGAGGAAAACCATGTCGCTGGTCGCCTCGAGGCAATCGAGCAGACTCTTTTCCAAAGCCGCACTGAGGCCAGTGGGCGTTGTCGGGGCAACCTTCCCCAGCGGATATTTGGCTGACAATGCTGGAGAGCTTTCGGTGTTCACAAACGATAGTCAGACTAAGGGTAAATCTTTAAGGTGCTTAAATATAAATATTCAGTGCATTAAACTAGGATGGATTTTTATTAAAATCAGGCCTGAGTCTAAGGCTCTCCCTTAATGTTTGTTTTTTGGCCCGCTTTAGGACTTTGGTTTTAGGGTTAGCGCCGCTGCGGTTTTACTTTTTTGTGCCTGAAACTGATTTCAAAAAATGCCGCCTTAACGTCTGATCGAACCGTCGTGGGAGTAAGTTTAAAGCAATTTGCGGAAATGAAGTCGAGGTCGGGGGGGCGATCTAGCTCTCAATCTGATTCCCCTCTTGGGGACGATGTTTCTCACTATCAAACTGGGGATCTTGTCCTTGGCATCGATCCGTCCCTTCGCGGCACCGGTTGGGGGGTAGTTCGGGTTGCTCAACCCGAACCGGTTCATATCGGATCGGGTACAATCCATTGCCCTGCTGCGTGGGAACGAACCCGTTGTCTTGGGGAAATTGGGCGAATAATCGCCTGTCTCATGGTTGAATTTCGTCCAGTTGCCTGCGTGTGTGAAGGCTTGTTCTTTGCGCAAAATCTTCAAACTGCCTTAATCATGGGAGAGGCTCGGGGTGCTGCTTTAGCCGCAGTGGCGGTGTCTGGTATTTCGATTCATGAAATCTCTGCACGAAAGGTGAAACAAGCGATTGTGGGGTATGGGGCAGCTCAAAAGATGGCGGTGGCTCTGATGGTGCAACGACGGCTCTCACTCGATGTGTTACCAACTCCAGATGCCGCTGATGCTCTCGCTTTAGCGATTGTCTTCGTTCAGGAAAGTCGCCGATCTCTCTTAAGAAGTGCTCGGCGCATTTGAGGCTCCGGCACTAGGTCCCGATAAAAACGGCTCAGATCCAGTGTAGCATCTTTTGAAACTTGTTGCGTGCGACAAGTCAGTCCGTCGGTTTTACTTCGGCCATGAAGATTCAGACAGGTATTATTACTGTTTCCGATCGCGCATTCAGGGGACTTTATGATGACTTAGGCGGCCCCGCTTTGAAGACGGCCGTGCTCGCATGCGGATGGGAGGTGCTGGATGAAGTGAGGGTCCCAGATGAAAAATCAGACATCCAAAGGGCGATACGCGCACAGTGTGCCAAAGGTTGTCAGTTGATCCTGACCACAGGGGGCACTGGGGTCGCCCTTCGTGATGTGACACCCGAGGCTGTGCGCGAGATTGCTCGTCGTGAATTGCCGGGATTCGGCGAGGTGATGCGGTCGGAAAGCCTTAAGCTGACTCCTAATGCGATCCTCTCTCGCTGTCTTGCGGTGGTAGTTGATCGTACTTTGATCGTGTCCCTCCCCGGAAAACCGAAGGGAGCCGTTGATTGTCTCAGCTTTGTGACCTCGGCCATTCCTCACTGTATTAAAGTGCTACAAGAAGTACCGACGAGTTGCTGACAGTTCGCTGTTTTGCAGGTTAGAAAGCTCAATCAGAGTCTAGAAAAAGAGGGTTAGCCTTCAAATTCAACCGCGCATCGGTCATTAGCCTCGTTGAGTGGGTCCGCGCGGTTCAAGGATGGGAGGACTCGTCGGATGGGGCTCAGCATGAAAGTCTCTACGGCTGAGGAACTCCCCTTGCCTCAAATCAGATCCTCTCGTTAGCGTCCCGCGATGCCCTTCAAGTTTCTCTTGGTCCTCGGATTGACCGTAGGAGTCCTCGCCTCAGCCGCTCCTGTTGAGAGGTTCACCCTCGATGGCTTTAGTGTCACTATCAAGGAACCGGAGAGGGCCGCCGTCGGCAAGCCTTGGCTTTGGGTGGGGGAATTTGCCGGTCACTTGAAGACGCTCGAAGATGGCTTAGTGGAAAAAGGTTGGCACGTCGTCTCGGTCAGTGTGAGTGATCAATTTGGCTCAACTCGCTCGATGGGTGTTTGGGACAAGCTCTACACGGAACTTCACGGCAAACGCGCATTTTCGGCCCGCCCCGCCCTGCTGGGGATTTCACGCGGCGGCCTTTACGTCAATGCTTGGACTCGCCTGCACCCAGACCGAGTCAGTGTTCTTTATCTCGATAATGCCGTCTGTGATATTCGTTCGTGGCCGGGCGGTTTCAAACTCACGCACCAGAGTAAAGGGAGCGCCAATGATTGGTCCCTCTATAAGACTGAGTTCAAATTTCCTGACGATGCTGTTGCGCTGGAGAAGTCGTTGCATCCAGATGATGGCTTGCTACCTGCGATCAAGGCGGGGGTTTTCTTAATTTCGTGTCACGGCACCGCTGATAAGACCGTGCCTTATGAGGACAATAGCGCGGCAGTCGTCAAATTATGGCAGAACAAGGGTGGAAAACTAAAAGTGTTCCCCAAGGAGGGTGGGGATCATCATCCTCACGGGCTACCTGATCCTAAACCGCTCATTGATGTGCTCATTGCCGAGGTAAAGTGATGGAGGAGTTCGGTCCCCTGCTGACGAAAGAAGTCAGCACAGTGAACTGGAGACTTTCGGTTTTGCGGTGCTTCGCTGCGGGGAGGGCGGATGGCCCCGAGCGGCCGTAGGTGATGTGAACCTAGTAGCACTGAATTTTGTCTCAGAAGAAGAGTGGTGGTAGGAGAAGGATTCGAACCTTCGTAGGGCGTTAGCCCGACAGATTTACAGTCTGTTCCGATTGACCGCTCCGGCATCCTACCAAGGATTTTCCGCAAGTCGCGTAGACGGCGGACGCGAATGAACTCAAACCTTGAGAGCGGGCTCAAGGTGATTTTTAAGAAAAATCACTTTTAGAGGGTCACTTGCCGCCGACGGGATTGTTTCCGCCAGCCTGCCACGCTCGGATACCGCCAAGGAGATTGACGGTATCTTTGAATTTTAAACCATCCATTTGAGTGCACGCCTTTGCACTTCGTCCGCCAATAGCGCAGTAGACAAGATAGGTTTTATCTTTGCTGAGTTTCTTCACGTTCTCAATGAATTCGGCCGCTCTGATATCAATATTGATGGCTCCCGGTATGTGACCGCTGGCGAATTCTTGCGGGCTCCGAACATCGAGCACAATCCGGTTTGTATCTGCCCGGAGAGTTTCCCATCCCGCCCATTCTAGGTTGCGGGTGCTGACACCGATCGCTTTTGGCGGTGTCGGGGTTGGAAAGTTAGGAAATGGATTTTGGGCAATCGCCGCCGTGTGAAAAATCGCTAGAAGTAGGGAGAAGAAGAGGGGAATCCAAAGTTTCATACTAGAGAGATGAGTTGGCAGGTTTGAGTGACGTTTAAGGAGTGAAGCGCTTTTTTAAACTTAGGGCTTAATAGGAAAACTAGTCCAGTAGGCTTCGATTTCGTTTATCGCTGGTACCTTCAAAGGGCGAACGATACGAAGTCCAAGGAATTGAGCGTCGGTTAGGTACCACTTTGACTTAGGTAATTGGGGATCTCTCATCTTCCAACTAGCGTCGCTGGCTCGACGAGCACCGCTGCGGAGGATTTCAGCTTCATCGTCCCAAGAACCGCCTCGGGCCACGTGAGGGAATTCCGACGCACCGGGTACATAGGCGACATCGCCTCGCTGGTTGTAGTCAGTCACGTAGGCGTCCAGCACCCATTCAGCAACATTTCCGTGCATATCATACAAACCCCAAGGATTGGGCTTCTTTTTGCCGACTTGCTGATACTTGCTGTCCGAATTGCCGTAGTACCAAGCGTAATCGCCCAGTTTAGATTCGTCGTCGCCGAAAGAGTACCGAGTGTTTGAACCCGCTCGGCAAGCGTATTCCCACTCGGCTTCGGTCGCTAATCGGTAGAAATGCCCCGTCTTGGCTGTGAGCCACTTGCAGTATTTCACCGCCGCATAGTGCGTCATGGAAATAGCAGGGAAATTTTCTTTACCCATCCCAAAACTCATCTCGACATACGGAGTGGTTGGACGTGATACAGCGTCCGCTTCTCGTCCGGTATAGGGGTTCTTGCCTGGAACCGCATTGGCTGGAATCAATTCTGGATAGGCCAGCCACAATTCTCGCTCCATTCGCTCCGTAGGAACATTGGTACCCCTTTCAAGTGAGGGGAATTGAAACAACTCATACTCGTTCCAAGTAACCTCCGTCCGCCCCATCCAAAAGGGGTCGATTTTCACTTTTCTACGCGGACCCTC
Organism: Akkermansia muciniphila; assembly: GCA_945898055.1. Lineage (GTDB taxonomy): Bacteria > Verrucomicrobiota > Verrucomicrobiia > Limisphaerales > UBA9464 > SXXZ01. Next base: position 52,650 of record CAMDGV010000007.1, read on the forward strand.
GTCAGCTTTACGCTTGGGTTCCGAATCGCTCGTACCCATTTCAAAGACGCCGCCAGGAATCGGGACTAAACTAAACTCGACCTTAGATTCCCCAATCGTCTCCGCATAAGGTTTCATATCGGCCGCTGTTGATTCCGGAGAGTTGGCGAGGACGCGCGCGTGAATCGCCTCGAGCATTGCTTGGGGATCTCGACTCAGTGTGGACCCCGCTTCCTTTTGGCTCAGGGTCATGCCGTCTGGCCAGAAAGCCCCTTGATCAATCCAGTTTCTAATTAAATCCGTTTTTGACTTGGGCAGTGGCCCCCCCTTCTTTGCCGGTGGCATCAGGTCGTCGTGGTCCGCAGGCAGCACCGTGGAGGTGTAGACGGTCGAGGCATTGGCGTCGCCAGGGACAATAGACTTTGATTTAAAGAACTCGGCTTTGACGTCCAATCTCAGCCCTCCTTTTGCATTGCCCTCTTTGTGGCAGGTCACGCAGTGGACCTCGAAAATCGGTCTTACATCCCGAACAAATTCAGCTTTGTCCTTTTGTCTTAAGCTCTGGTCATCGGGCCAAGGTGCCCCTTGCTCTATCCAAACCTTCAGGACGTCACGCTGAGATGGCGTCAGACGATCCCCCTTCGGTGGCATCAAGTTGTCGTCTCCATCAGGTAATCCGGTCGACACATACAAGGGACTCCTCGCCGGATCTCCAGGCACCAGCGAGGTTCCAGACTCACCACCTTTCAATGCCCCAGCGCGGCTTACTAAGGAGAGCCCTCCTTTTGGCTTCTCCACTCCGTGACATTTTAGGCAGGAAACCTCTAGAATAGGCTTAACCTGCTTCCGAAAGTCAACCGGGTCAGCGGCATACAGTGGGACGGTTAGGGTGAGAAGTGCGGAAAGTGCGACGATGCGATTCATGCGTGTTGCGTACCGAACGATATTACTTGGTCAAGGTATGGGTTTGTCAAACGCCAGTAGAGTGCTAGGTGCCGACGAACCTGACATCAAGTAGAAAGTGTCGGATCGAGAGGCTCGCTAAAAAACTACTGCCCCCCTCTTGCCGGATCCAACCACGGAGTCCCGGCCCAGTACCAGCGGGACGGCTTGAGTAATTCAACATGCCCTTCGCCAAAGGCAACAACACTTTTCCCTCCATGACGCACATGGGGCCCTCCCCAATTCCCGTCGTCTGAGGTGACACATCCGGAACAGGGGGCGTCATTTTGTGGGTCGTGAAGAACCCAAGCACCGGGTTTCTCGGGGGTCTTGTCAGTCACGCACTTCAATGGGTCTCGGATGTCCGCTGCTCGTGGTTTCGATCCACCATCGGTGATAACCACAGTCCCAGCGGGCGAGGCAATCGAGGTGTCACGAGCAGGTGGGAAGTCCTTAACATCCCAAATCCCGGGCCAATCGCAGCCTCCAACCTTAAAATTCATCGCATAGTTCGAAATTAATCGGTCTAACTGATCCGACGCGTAGTTGGCCCAGGCACGATTGAAACCCGGTGTTCGGGTTGGGCAGATGACAATGTTGGTCGTCTGCAAATAGGGTTTGAGAAAAGTAAACCAAAACTTGCGATTTACGTTGTCGCCGCGGACCCAGAAGGTGGGGGTATAACGTCCTTGGTTGTCGCTCGCGTAGAGAGCCTCCCCGATCATTACCTGCCGCAGGTTACTGGTGCAGTTAGCTGATTTTGCCTTTTCCTTTGCTTTACTGAGGGCCGGCAAAAGCATTCCGGCTAGAATCGCGATAATCGCGATGACAACGAGTAGCTCGATCAGAGTAAATCCGTACTGTAATCTCTTGGAAAAAGTCATATTAGTTTCTGACTAGCACGGCGAACCGTGTCAGCTAAAATCTTCTACTTAAAAGTCCGCCGGGTCATTCGATTACAGACGAGGCTTGATTCTCAACGCTTAAAACTGCATTTCCGATCTGCGTGATTACCTTTCTGCATGGCCGCCTCGTCGAGGCTCTTCCCTCTCTTATCGTTGTGGAGGTAAATGGGGTCGGATATGAGGTCCATGTTCCTCTCTCGACCTTTGATCGCCTGCCGTCAACGGGAAGCGAAGTGCAGATTCTCACTCATTTCGCTGTTCGCGAAGACGCACATATTTTGTACGGTTTTCTAACTGCAACGGAACGGGATCTCTTCAGATTGCTTATAAATACAGTAAGTGGAATAGGCCCGCGGATCGCTCTGAGCATCCTCAGCAGCCTGAGCGTTTCGGCATTTCGTTCCGCCGTTGCTGCTGGCGATTTCAAAGCCTTATCAGCAGTTAACGGAGTTGGTAAAAAAACCGCGGAACGGATTGTGGTAGAGCTAAAGGATAAGTTGATTGCTCTAGGTGGCCCCGGAGCCTTGCCAAGTCACCCTTTAAATCGCTCAATGCAAGAAATTGACACCCGAATTAGCGACGCTGTCTCGGCTCTAATGGCTCTCGGTGTTAAGCCTCAGGAAGCTACCGACACCGTGCGTGCGTCTCTTCAAATGCTAGGGAATGACGCCACCACGGACCAAATTATACGAGCGAGCCTACGCCGCAACGGATGAGAGAATCTCCCGATCAACCGTCGCCCGCTAGAAAAGCCCGAAGATCCATGGTGCCTGAAAAGGCTCGATGGCATGGGAAAATAGCCGCCTCCTTAATTTGGGCGCTGATCTCTTGCTTTGCAGCCACCTTACGATGGCGGTGGCATGATCCAGAGTCGTTAAAAACAGCGGCAAACAGTCAGCGCTACATCTTTGTTATCTGGCATAATCGTCTCTCACTCTCGCTCATTATCTACCGACATTTGATGCGTCATCGAGGCCCTCATCGACATCTAGCGGCTTTGGTCAGCGCAAGTAAGGATGGAGGAATGGTAACCGAGATTCTCAAACTCTTTCGTGTGACTGGGATTCGTGGATCCTCCAGTCGTCGTGGAGCTCAAGCGTTAAGAGAGTTAGTGACACAAGCGGGTCAAGGGAGAGACCTAGCTCTGACGCCCGACGGCCCGCGGGGCCCGTGCTATGAACTGCAACCAGGAGTCATTGCCCTCGCCCAAATCACTGGGTTGCCTCTTGTCCCAATTTCCTTTCGGCTTGGGTGGAAATGGAGCCTCAAAAGCTGGGATAGATTCCAAATTCCTCTCCCATTCAGCGTCTGCGAAGTTTATGTGGCAAAACCCATCCTAGTCCCTTCCGATACTAGCGAGACCGGCCGTGAAAGTCTGAGGCTGCATCTTAAAAGCATCCTTGCGGAAATAACTCACGACTCGTGACAACCTCTGCGTCGAACGTTCTCGGCTTTCGGCCGAATGCTTGTTGACCCGACTTGGTTCCAACGGTTGAGGCAACCAAGTAATAACCGAGCGTCTCCCACACCAGATCAAGCCTTGCGGCGTGTCGCTTGCAAACGAGCCTTGGTTTCAGTCTGCAATTCATCGACATCTTCGCGAACATCGGACCTGACCGCCGAGCTCATTCGATCGATAAAAAGAAGCCCATTTAAATGATCAGCCTCGTGCTGAATCGCACGAGCAAGGAGGCCTCCCGCCGTAAAGTGGAACGATTCGCCGCGCTCATTCAGAGCGGTAACCTCTATCTTGGAAGGGCGACGAATATCACCGTAAATCTCCGGAAAACTTAAGCAACCTTCGGGTCCTACTTCGAAATCCCCAGAGGGCATAATTAGGGGATTAATCAGGACCAGAGGCATAAACGAATCGACGTCACAGGTGTGACCCTCCACCCAAAGCTGACTGGGACGATCCTTAACCCCGCGGACATCGACAACCGCAACCTGCTTCGCCACTCCAATTTGCTGGGCGGCGAGTCCAATCCCATGCGCCGCATACATGGTCTCAAAAAGATTGGAGATCAACTGTTTCAAGGCCACGTCAATCTTGACAATATTCTCGCCCCGACGCCTAAGGACGGGGTCGCCATACTTCACCACTGGAAGAACCATTGAGGAGAGCGTGGGCTAAAAATTGACCCATGCCAAGACTCCAACTGAGGCAACCAAACAACATTTCTGAAAATAATTTCAGAAAACAATTGCAGCTTATTCGAATTTGCATAGGCTCTTGCCTCCATTTCGGACTCATTTGGTCGGAAATAGGAAAGAGGTTTCGCCGAAAACCGAACTGCTCCAAGCAGTCGGGAGTGATGGCAAAGCCGCTACGGAGCAAATGCTCGGTGGAATTTAATTTGATTCAGTGAAAACGTTCAGACCGCTAACGCCGTCCACACGGTATATAACCGTGGAGGATTTCTCGGACATCACCAAGACGAGTCCGGAGAAAGCCTTGGTATTCACCCGCAAACGAACGGGTGGACGAAACACTCACGGCCGAGTTACAGTTCGTGCTCGTGGAGGTGGCCACAAGCAAAAGATTCGTACCGTCGATTTTCGTCGGACCAAGTTTGGTATCTCAGCGACCGTCATCGCCATTGAGTATGATCCGATCCGCAGTGCGCGTTTGGCGCTTCTTGAGTATGCTGACAAAGAACGAAAGTACATTGTCTGCCCTGACGGATTAACAGTCGGCAAAGTTGTGGTGAGCGGGCCTACCGCACCCCCAGACCTTGGTAACGCACTTCCTCTTTCAAAAATCCCGGTGGGTATTCCGATCCACAACCTCGAAATGGTTCCAGGTAAGGGTGCTCAGATGGTTCGCTCGGCGGGTGCCTCTGCAACCCTAATGTCGAGAGACTCTGGCTACGCTCAGGTCCGACTACCCTCGGGCGAGATCCGCAAGGTCCATGAGAATTGCTTGGCTACGATTGGCGCGGTTGGAAATGCCCAGCATGAAAACGTGGTGATTGGTAAAGCTGGACGAGCTATCCATATGGGAATCCGTCCTCTGACCCGCGGTATGGCGCGTAACCCAGTTGACCATCCCAACGGCGGCGGACAGGGAAAATCCAAGGGTGGCGGTGGACGTCAGCATCTCGCCTCTCCTTGGGGTGTCCTTTCCAAAGGCTTCCGGACTCGGAAGAAATACAAAATCTCAAACCGCTTCATCGTCACTCGCCGTGACGGTCGGCCCATGAAACAGAAGTAATCGTATGGCTCGCTCACTTAAAAAGGGTCCCTTTGTTGATAGTCACTTACAGGAAAAAGTGACCAAGGCAAAGGCCATCAAATCAAAAGCACCGGTTAAGACTTGGTCTAGGCGCTCAACCATCACTCCCGAATTTGTCGGCCTGACAGTGTCCGTCCATAATGGACGTGCATTTGTACCTGTTTTCGTTACCGAAAATATGGTTGGTCATAAGCTGGGAGAGTTTTCTCACACTCGCACATTTAAGAAGCACGGTTCGCACACAGCCAAGGCGGAAGCCAAGTAAGGTCCTATGGAAGTTCAGGCTATTCTCAAAAATTTTCGAATGTCTCCCCAGAAGGTGCGCGAAGTGGTTCGCCAAGTTCAGGGGCTCAAAGCAGATGCAGCTTTGTCTGTCTTAAAAATGGTGTCGCGCAAGTCTGCGCGGGCTGTTGCTAAGACCTTAGCTTCTGCGATTGCTAACGCTGAAAACAATCATGGTCTCAAACGTGAGAAATTAATTGTTCACCGCGCTTATGCGCAGACAGCGGGCAGCATCAAACGATTTATACCAAAAGCTCGCGGGTCTGCTGGACCCATTTTAAAGCGAAGCTCTCACATCAAGATCATTCTGACCGAATCCTGATCCTATGGGCCAGAAGACTAATCCAATTGGTTTGCGTATTCCTGTAAATAAGGAATGGCGCTCAAAGTGGTACGCAAATAAGAGAGACTTCGGTGCTCTCTTGGTTGAGGACAACCTCATCCGTACAACTCTGAAAAAGAAACTAGGCTCGGCCGCTGTGCCGAAAATCCACATTGAGCGCGCTTCAAGTCGATGCCGCGTCACGATCTTCACCGCCCGACCAGGCGTGGTGATCGGACGTAAGGGATCTGAAATTGATAAGCTCAAAGAGGATCTTTCGAAACTGACTGGGAAGGAGATCTACGTCGATATCCAAGAGGTCAAGAACGAAAAAGGTGATGCCCAACTGGTGGCTGAGAATATTGCCATTCAACTTGAGCGGCGCATTGGGTTTCGGCGCGCCATGAAAAAAGCGGTTCAGGAAGCTCGTCAGACAGACGGCGTCGAAGGAATCAAAGTCCGTTGCGCCGGCCGTTTGGGCGGTTCTGAAATCGCCCGTGTAGAAAAATATCACGAGGGTCGAGTGCCTCTGCACACACTGCGTGCCAACATCGATTATGGATTTGCTGAGGCTAACACCGTCTATGGCAAGCTCGGGATCAAATGCTGGATTTGTAAAGGGGAGATCAAAAAAGTTGATCTCCGTAAGGTTGAGGAAAAGCGGGTCGATGCGCCCCCCTCCAAGTAATTAAACAATTTTCCTAAGGACGATTATGGCCATGATGCCAGCACGTGTTAAGTATCGCAAAATGCACCGCGGTCACCGGACGGGGATTGCTTCCCGTTGCAATGCCGTTGCTTTTGGTGCTTATGGACTCCAAGCACTTGAACGGTGCTGGATGGACACAAAGCAAATTGAGGCGGCTCGCGTGGCGATCACTCGCTATATGAAGCGCCGGGGCAAGGTCTGGATCCGTATTTTTCCTGACAAGAGTTTCACCAAGAAACCTCTCGAAGTCCGAATGGGTACAGGTAAGGGAAGTGTTGAGTCTTGGGTGGCCGTTATCCGACCCGCCACCGTTCTTTTTGAAGTTGATGGGGTTCCGGAAGCAGTTGCTCGCGAGGCAATGCGTCTGGCCTCGACCAAACTTCCGATCTCCACCAAGTTCATCTCGCGTAACAAGCTTTCCTGAGGTATTCTGCATGGCTAAGTCTGTCTTAATTGATCTAACAATCCCTGAACTCGCTGCCAAGGGCCGCGAACTCAGGCAGGAACTCTTCAATCTTCGCATCCAAAAGGCTACCGCCCGCTTGGAGAAGCCGCATCGGCTTCGTGAGATCCGTCGGGAGATTGCCCGGTGCGAAACTAGGGCGAGTCAGCTATCCAAGAAATCTTGAACTCTATGTCCCAAGAAATACCCGTCCGAGGTCATCGCAAGGACCGTGTTGGTGAAGTAGTCTCCAATAAAATGGAGAAAACAATCGTCGTACGCGTTGAACGTCGTTTTCGGCATCCCAAATTTAAGAAGGTCGTCACCAGTTTCAACAAACTGTACGCCCATGATGAAACGAAACTCGCTCAAATGGGTGATCTCGTTCGCATTCAGGAGACGCGTCCCTTGTCGAAGCTGAAGTCATGGCGCCTCGTTGAAGTCCTCAATCCTGACGGTTCACCTAAAGTCTAACCCCACCCGATTATGATTCAAATTCGTTCAAGCCTAGATGTGGCTGACAACACTGGGGCTAAAGTCGCTTGGGCCATTGGTGTGGTCGGAAGTAATCAGGTTTATGCTCACGTCGGTGATGTGGTTAAAGTTCACATCCGAGAGGCGTCTCCTGACGGAACCGTCAAGAAAGGCGAAGTTCAGAATGCAGTGATCGTTCGCACACGTCATCCTTTGAGAAGAAGCGATGGTTCCTACGTTCGCTTTGATCGCAATGCTGTTGTTATCATAGACAAAGACAATAATCCGAGAGGTACTCGTATTTTCGGGCCTGTGGCCAGAGAGTTGCGGGAAAAGAAGTTCATGAAGATCATCTCGCTTGCTCCTGAGGTGATTTGAGTACGGAGTTCAAGTATGCCATCCCAATTTCATGTTAAAAAAGGCGACGATGTCGTCGTCATTTCAGGGTCATCCAAGGGTCGACGTGGTCGGATCTCCAAAGTGATCACCTCCAAACACGCCGTTTTGCTCGAGGGCTCAGATGAGCGGTCGAAAGAACAAGATGACCGGCGGCGCTTGGTTAAACCAGTCCTGCACCATCTAAAGAAGAGCCAGCAGCATCCAAACGGGGGTCTGCTCTGGCTAGAGGGAGCTATTCACGTCTCAAACGTCATGAAGGCCGAAGCTTTTGACGCTAGGAAAACCCCGCAGCGCTAAGGAATTCGATGAAACCACGTCTTTTTGAAAAATACCTCAATGAGGTTCGGCAAGCCTTAAAAGAAAAAAGAGGCTACCAAAATGTCCACCAAATTCCCCAGATTGAAAAGATTGTTATCAATATGGGTGTGAGTGCTTCCTTGGAAAAAGGAGCGTTGGAGGACGCGATTAAGGAATTAGGTCAGATTTCTGGACGCAAGCCGGTTATCAATGTCTCGCGAAAGAGCATTGCCAACTTCAAGCTTCGAAAGGGCCAGAACATTGGATGCCGAGTGACGTTGCGCCGGGAGATCATGTATGAGTTCTTCGATCGCTTGGTGTCGACGGCACTTCCTCGTATTCGTGACTTTCGTGGGGTGAGCCCCAAGCAGTTTGATGGCCGTGGTGCTTATTCTCTTGGTGTGCCTGACCAGACAATCTTCCCGGAAATTGAGTTGGAGAAGATTAAACGTACACAGGGTATGGATATAACTATCGTTACCTCTGCGCCCACCAACGAAGAGGCTTACGACCTTCTCAAGATGCTCGGTATGCCGTTTTCCAAATAACTAATTTTATGGCCAAGAAATCGTGGCTCGCTCGCAATAAAAAAAGAGTGGCGACGGTGAAGAAATTCGCTGTCATCCGTGCTGAAATGAAGGCAAAGGGGGATTATGCTGGTCTCTCAAGCCTTCCTAGAAACGCTAGTCCGGTCCGGTTAGTCAACCGGTGCCAAATAAGTGGACGGCGTCATGGATTTATCCGCAAGTATGGGGTGTCAAGATTGACCTTCCGTGAAGGAGCGCTCAATGGTTTGATTCCAGGTGTCACTAAGGCGAGTTGGTAACGGCCCTTCACCACCAAAACTATGAACGCCGATCCAGTTTCTGATCTCTTAACTCGTATTCGCAATGCAGGAATGGCATTGCTTCCGACGATTTCGATGCCCCATTCTATCTACAAGGAAGCAATTGCTCAGGTCCTCAAACAAGAGGGGTATGTTGCGAGCGTTGTGACTGATGGAGATAAGAAGAAGACTTTAAAGGTCACCTTGAAATATCAAGGCAGGAAACCTTCAATCGTTGGTCTGAAGCAAGTGAGTACGCCAGGGCTGCGACGTTATGTTGCCAGTACTGAAATCCCGAGGGTCCTAGGCGGACTCGGGGTAGCTATTGTCTCGACTCCTCAGGGAGTTATGTCAGGAACTCAGGCTAAAAAACAAAACCTGGGTGGCGAACTTGTTTGCTACGTTTGGTAAAGGATCAATCATGTCTCGAATTGGCAAAACACCGGTAGTAATACCGCCAACGGTAAAAGTGGCGGTAGCGGGAACATCTGTTTCCGTCGAAGGTCCCAAGGGTAAACTGGATTTTAAGTTGCCCAAGCACACCAGTGCTTCGGTCATCTCAAATACTGTCCTAATTGCACGGAGCAATGATACAGCTGAGGCTAAATCAATGCATGGTCTCTCCCGTGCCCTAATAGCCAATATGGTTAAAGGGGTTTCCGAAGGGTTTCAAAAGAAACTAGAGATTCAGGGGGTTGGTTTCAAGGCCAACATTCAGGGCAATATAGTGAATCTCGTCCTCGGATACAGTCATCCAGTCCACTATTTGATTCCCGCAGGGATAAAGGTTGTAGTTGAGGAGAACACTAAGATTTCCATCGACGGGCCGAGCAAAGAACTCGTCGGACGGGTGGCCGCTGAAATCCGTTCTTACTATCCTCCTGAGCCCTACAAAGGCAAGGGTGTCCGTTACGCAGGTGAGAAGGTCATACGCAAGGAAGGCAAGACCGTTCAATAGCAGTTGGGCCGAAAGGTCTAAAACAAAAATTTATGAGAACCGATCACAAATTAAGACTTGCTCGACTTCGACGCTGGCGCGTTCGGAAGACTGTAGTAGGATCCGAAGCTCGCCCTCGGATGAGTGTCAAGTTTACTGGGCAACATATCTATGTTCAATTTATCAACGATCTGGTCGGTTTGACCATCGCTGCCGTTGGAACTCGCGATAAGGCAAACCCTGTCGAAGCCTCTGGTGCCAACTCAAAGTGCGCTGTGTTGACGGGCAAAAGAGCTGCAGAGGCCGCTCTGTCAAAGGGTATCTCAACTGTCGTTTTTGATCGAGGGAGCTTACGGTATCACGGGAAGGTGAAAGCTCTGGCAGATGCCGCTCGTGAGGCAGGTCTCAAGTTTTAATTATTCTAAAGAAATTTTTTTGGTGACGAGAAGGCAATGACAACAACATCTACTGGGACAACTCCTGTTGCTCCCGCGACTTCAGGCAGGTCCGGACGTGGTGACCGTGAGTTCCGTGGTCGTGGTCCACGACGACCGAACCGCGACTCGCGCGACGATGAACCCAAGGACGGCTTGGTTGAAAAAGTTATCTTTATCAACCGATCATCGAAAGTCGTCAAAGGCGGTCGCCGCTTCAGTTTTAGTGCTTTAGTGGTAATTGGCGATAAGCAGGGACGCGTGGGACTTGGACTTGGTAAAGGGACCGAGGTCAGCGAGGCGATCAAGAAGGGTGGGGAGAACGCGCGAGCTCATCTCACGACCATTTCGCTTTCGGCGAGCACAATTCCCCATGAGGTCTACTCTCACTATGGTGGGGCTAAGGTCTTGCTCCGCCCTGCAAGTCCCGGCACGGGATTAATCTGCGGTAAGGTTGTCCGAGCGGTTGTAGAATCCGCTGGCGTCAAAGATATGTTGTCGAAGTCCCTCGGTTCTAAGAATGCGGCGAATGTCGCGAAGGCGACTCAAGCAGCGCTTCTTATGCTGAGAACTCGTGAGCAGATCTTAAAAATCCGCGGACTTGAGCACAGGTTAGTCAAAAGTATCTGATTTATGCGTTTACATGATTTAAAACCGCGTCCTGGGTCAAAGCACAGGCGCAAACTGCTCGGTCGTGGTGAGTCGAGTGGACACGGAAAAACCTCTGGTCGCGGTGGTAAGGGCCAGTCGGCACGGTCCGGCAGTTCCATTCGTATTGGGTTTGAGGGTGGTCAGATGCCTCTTGCGCGTCGAATGCCCAAGAGGGGATTTAATAATACCCGATTCCGAGTCAGCTACCTTCCGGTCAACCTGAGTATCCTTAATAACTTTGAAGAGGGATCTGTTGTCGACATTGCTCTCTTGAAACAGGCTGGGCACGCCACTGGTCCGTCTGACGGTGTTAAGATTCTCGGCAGAGGAGAGCTCCTCAAGAAGCTAACAGTGCGGGCTACGGCTTTTAGTGCTTCCGCAAAGGCTGCGATTGAGAAGCTCGGCGGCACGGCAGAACTCTGTCCTTAATTTAGTAGCGCGTAGCTCAGGAAACCACCGATGATAAGAACACTCTTCACCACCTTTCAGAATTGCTTTAAGATTCCAGAGTTACGCTCCCGGATTATTTTTACGGCGGTGGTTCTTCTAGTTGCTCGCGTCATTGCGCTGACTCCTGTTCCAGGTTTGGACAGAGTCCTTTTGGCCGAGTATTTTTCAGCTCAACAGGCTAAAGGTGCTGCAGGGACAGGTGGGGTGTTGGGTCTCTATAGTCTCTTTACGGGCGGGGCCTTAGAACAGTGTGCAGTGGGCGCACTAGGAATTATGCCCTATATCAGTGCAACAATTTTCATTCAGTTACTCACCGCAGTGGTGGCTCCTCTTGGAAAATTGGCAAGGGAAGAGGGGGGGCGGGCTAAGTTAATCGCTTACGGTCGTTATCTGACGGTTCTGCTCTCTATCGGTTACGGGTTGGCAGTGACCATTGGATGGGAGAATCCGTCGAATGCTTTCCAAGGGTTTTCTGGCGCACTAATTACGATGGATAATTTGTGGGTCTATCGATTTCAGACCGTGGTGGTTTTGACCTCAGGGACTCTCCTCCTCATGTGGTTGGGTGAGCAAATCACCGAAAGAGGGATCGGCAACGGTGTTTCATTGATTATCACGATCGGAATTTTGGCCAGATTACCATCGGCGGTTCGATCAATGCTCTCCATGTTTGGACAAGAAGGGTCAGTCTCACAGAAGTTTTTACAGTTTGCCCTCTTGCTAATGCTCCTCGCGATTGTGGTCGCAGGGGTGATTGCTATCACTCAGGGCCAGCGAAAGATCCCAGTGCAATACGCACAGCGGGCGGTTGGGCGTAAGATTATGTCGGGGGGAACCTCCTTCATGCCCCTTCGAGTCAATTACGCTGGGGTTATGCCGGTAATCTTTGCGCAAGCAATCTTGATGTTTCCAGGGATGATCTTTGAGAAACTGGCGGGTAGTTTGTCCCCGGGGTTCTTTAAGAATTTGAGTGTGTATGCGGCGAACCACCTTGCTCGGGAGGGTGTTCTTTATCTTCTGCTCTATTCGTTGATGATTCTGTTTTTCTCCTATTTTTGGGTCGCTACTCAGTTTAATGAGTTGCAGGTGGCGGATGATTTGAAAAAGAATGGGGGTTATATTCCAGGGGTTAGGCCTGGGGCTTCGACTAGCGATTTTCTCCATCGGACAATGAGTCGGATAACCTTGGCGGGAGCTGTGTTTCTCATGATCATTGCGGTTATCCCAATTATCATGAGTGCCCAATTGAAGATCGACCCTCTCGTGTCCCAATTTTTCGGGGGTACTTCCCTTTTGATTACCGTGGGGGTTCTTCTCGACACAATGCGGCAGATGGAGTCTTACCTTCTCATGCGTCATTATGATGGATTCTTGAAAAAGGGTAAGGTTCGCGGTCGCTAGAGATTTCTAATGTTCTTTGTCAGTATTTGGTAAATTGTATGGTCAGGATTTAGTTGTCGGCTTTTCAAAGTTTTATTTGGGTGCTAGGATGAGAAGCGCAACTGAGTTAGCGAAAATGAGGGCTGCCTGTCGTATGGCGACCCAAGTTTTGCGGGAGGCAGCCAAAAGCGCCGAACCCGGCATGACCACTTCGCAATTAGATGCGGTCATTGGTCGAAAAATTAGTTTCCTCGGGGGAGTGAGTGCCTTTTTAGGGTATCGGGGCTTTCCAGGGTTTAGTTGTCTTTCGGTCAACGAGGAAGTGATTCATGGGATAGGTAGTAAGCGCCGTTTAGAGTTTGGAGATTTGCTCAAGATCGACATTGGGGTGCGTTATCTCGGATATATCGGGGATACAGCAATCACAGTGTCGGTGGGTGGTTGTTCTTTATTAGCTCAAAAGATGATGAATGCGACGGTGGATGCTCTTTATAAGGGAATATCTGCGGCCAGAGGAGGGGAGAGTGTTCAATCTGTAGGAAGGGCAGTCTCTAAGCGCGTTCACGCGGATGGATTTGGAGTGGTCAGAGAATTCTGTGGTCACGGAGTTGGGAAATCGCTACACGAAGACCCGCAGATTCCGAATTACCCGGATCCTAAAGACCGGTCTCGGTTTAAGGTGGGTATGACGGTAGCCATCGAACCGATGGTGACCATGGGTGGAGCAGCGGTGGAAGTTTTGGAAGATGGTTGGACGGTGGTAACCCGCGACCGAAAGTTGTCGGCGCATTTTGAGCATACAATTTTAATTACTGATTCGGAACCAGAAATCCTTACACGGGATGAAGATGAACCGCTCTATTGAGAGCGGTCGGCTATTTCAACAATGAAAGTAAGAGCGTCAGTCAAAAAGCTTTGTGAGAACTGCAAGATGGTAAAGCGCAAGGGCGTGATCCGAGTGATCTGCGTCAACGCACGCCATAAGCAACGGCAGGGCTGAAACGTTAAATTTAACTAATATGCCACGAATTCTTGGGGTAGATATCCCAGCAGACAAGAGGATCGACATTTCGCTCCGGTATTTGTACGGGATCGGACCAACTAATGCGCTTGAGATTCTCAAGAGAGCTGCGATTGATCCTTCAATCCGTGCTAAGGCTCTAAATGAGTCTCAACTGTCTCAGATCGTGAATGCGATTCAAGACGGTAAATATGTGATTGAAGGTGATCTTCGACGGGAACTTGGGATGAACTTAAAGCGCCTTCAGGCGATTAAGAGCTACCGAGGGCAACGACATCTGCGCAGTCTTCCTGTTCGTGGACAGCGCACCCAGACAAACTCCAGAACCCGCAAAGGCCCCCGAAAGACAGTCGGTGTGCAGCGTAATCCGACGGCCAAAGCCGCTAAGTAATTTTAATCTGATATATTATGGCAGAAGAGACGAAGGTAAAGAAAGTATCCGCTGCGGCGGACGAGAAGGGCTCTCAGAAGGCGTCAGCCGAAGGGAAGCTCTCAAAAGCGGCAGCAAAGGCACCCGGGGTTGCTCCGGTTCCGACTCCGGCGCAGGTCACCGGCCCCGTCGCCGCGTCGGCTGCTCCGTCAGCGGCGGACCTTTTGGGTGATGATCCCAATGCTAAGAAGATCATTCGTGCCAAGGGTGCTAAGAATGTTTCTGTCGGCATTGCACACGTCTCAGCCACCTTTAACAATACCCAAGTGACCATCACTGATATGCAGGGCAACTTGATTGGATGGAGCACTGCGGGTCGAGTTGGTTTTAAGGGATCTAGGAAGAGCACAGCTTTCGCAGCTCAACAGGCAGCTCAAGATGCGGCTCGTCAGGCCATGTCTCATGGGATGCGGGAGATCGAAGTCAGAGTTAGCGGGCCAGGGTCCGGGCGTGAGTCTGCAATCCGAGCCCTTCAGGCGATTGGTTTGGAGATCAGTGCAATCAAGGACGTGACCCCCACGCCCCACAATGGCTGCAGGCCCCGCAAGAAACGCCGAGTTTAATCTCAATCTTTTTTATTTTCTAAAATGTCTCGCTATACAGGTCCTCGCGTACGGATTAGCCGCCGTCTCGGCGTTCCGGTTTTCGGTCCGTCAAAATATATCGAACGCCGTCCGTATCCCCCAGGTGCGCATGGTCCAAAGTCTCGCCGCAAGCATACTGATTATGCTGTTGGTTTGATGGAGAAACAGAAGTTGCGTTTCTTCTATGGGCTCCAAGAGCGGCAGTTCCGGAATGTCTATGAACGCGCTCTTCGTATGCGTGGTGTCACCGGTGAAAAGATGCTTCAGATTCTGGAGGCTCGTCTCGACAATATGGTCTATCAGGCTGGTTTCGCTCTGACCCGGCCCGCCGCCCGTCAATTAGTGGCCCACGGTCATGTTCGGGTGAATGGGCGTAAAGTCAGTGTGCCTAGTTTTTTTGTGAAGGTGAACGATGTGGTTCAAGTGAAGAACCATGTGACCTCCAAGACCATCATCCAGAAAGGTCTGGAGAGTTCAACCAGTCGTTCTGTGCCTGATTGGATTCGCCTGAATCGCGAGGAGTTGAGTGCTGTTCTCTTGCGGGTACCTTCCCGTGATGAGATCCAACCGATCGCCAATGAGCAGGCAATTGTTGAGTTTTATTCCCGCTAATAGTCGGCCTAGTAGGTTCAAAAAACAATTATATGGAGACTAGCTGGCGGGAGCTTTGCTAAGCTAGTTTCAGTTTAAAATTGCAGAAGTTAAAAATATGCCAGCAAGATTAGGACGTTTTGAAATGCCGAAGCGTTTGGTCAAAGAGGACCAAACGGCGACTGACACTTTTGCTCGCTTTGTCGCAGAGCCGTTTGAAACTGGGTACGGTCACACCATTGGGAATTCTCTGCGGCGAGTTCTGTTATCTTCGCTGGAGGGTGCTGCGATTACCTCTGTGAAGATCGACGGAGCAATGCATGAGTTTTCAACGGTTGACGGAGTAGTTGAAGATGTGACGGATATCGTACTGAACCTGAAAAAGATCAAGTTCAAGTGCCACAGTCGAGAACCGCAAGTGTTGCTTCTTTCAGTGAGCAAGGAGGGCGCGATCACTGCTGGGGACATTCAGCTAAATCAAAACGTGGAGTTGGTTAACCCCACTCAGTTGATTTGTACTTTAGACCGGAAGAAAAAGCTGGAGATGGAGTTTGAGATCAAGGTCGGGCGTGGTTTTTGTCCTGGTGACGAGAACAAGAAGTCCGATCAAGCCATTGGGGTGATCGCCATTGATTCACTTTTTTCGCCTGTTTCTCGAGTTCGATATAGTGTTGAGGCTGCCCGCGTTGGGCAGCGAACCGATTATGATAAGTTGAATTTGGAGGTTTGGACTGACGGGCGTTTGTCTCCTGACGATGCCCTGACCCAAGCTTCGGCGATTCTTCAGCATCATTTGGATGTCTTTGTCGGCTACGACAAGAACGCTATTGAGTTTGAGGAAGAAATTAAACCTCAGGACGACGAGAAGTCGAAGCTCAAGAAACTGCTCAATATGAGCGTGAATGAGATTGAACTAAGCGTCCGTGCTGCGAATTGTCTCAACAATGCCAACATCACTAGTGTGGGTCAGTTGGCGATGAAGACAGAGCAGGAGATGTTGAAATACCGAAATTTTGGCAAGAAGTCATTGAACGAGATTAAGGAGAAACTCTCTGGTCTTGGTTTGGCTTTGGGTATGAATATTGATCCGGTGCTTTTGGAAGCGCCGGTGGACAACAAGAAAATCTAAGGATAAGACTATGCGCCATCTTAAGCGCAATAAAAAGCTAGGCCGTAAAGGGGACCATCGTAACGCCATGTTGGCGAACTTGGTTGGATCTCTCATTAAACACAAACGAGTACAAACGACCCTCGCTAAGGCGAAGGCGGCACGACCGGTTGCTGAGAAGTTGCTGAGTTTGGGCAAGCGTGCGAACGCGGCCTCAGCGATTGCTGCGTCAAGCGTGGATGACAAGGCGAAGGCCTTGGCAATCGCCGAGAACGTGCATTGCAGACGTCTTGTTGCTGCCCGTCTGCGTCAGCAGGCTCGTAGCCTCTTCAAGGGCACTCCGACTGTGAAGGGCAAGGATCTCCGCATCGCTTGGAAAGAGGAACATGATGTGGTTCATATTTTGTGCGATTCAATTGCGCCCGCCTTTAAGGAACGTTCGGGTGGTTACACTCGAATCCTCCGTTTAGGACAACGGCAGGGTGACGCTGGCCAAGTGGCTATTCTCGAATGGGTTGACTTCGTTGCCACTGATTCCAAGGAAGCTGCAGCGGTTGAGTCCTCGAAGTAGAGGATGTTTATCGAAGGGGCCCGCCGGATTCCGGCGGGCCTTTTTTGTGTGCTTGGTTGGATGGGTTAAAGACCCAGAGGCCCCTAAGTCGAAGGAAGTGGGGGAATGGGGGATTCTGTTTGGCGGAAACAGCTCTTCGGACTGAGGGAATCAAGTAATGGGATGACCACAAAGAATAACGGAAGATCGAGGGCGATAGGAGGATTGCGCTGGGTTGTTGAATTAGCCCAGCGCTTGGTTAATTTTTTTGTGGGATTAGTTGGGGGTCGCGAGAGGGAAGAGGTGCATCAGTCGGGCGCGGCGGGTTCGCCGATTCGGGATGATTCCGAGACGGTTGGAATTCCGCCGGAGTTGATGAAGCGGATTCGGCAGATTGAGGTCCGTACTCGCCGTTTGGTAAGCGACAGTTTTGCGGGCCAATATCATTCCGCATTTAAGGGGCAGGGAATGGATTTTGACGAGGTACGAGAGTATCAACCGGGGGATGACGTTCGTTCAATTGATTGGAACGTGACAGCTCGAATGAATCATCCGTTTGTGAAGACCTTTAGGGAAGAGCGAGAGCTGACCGTGATCTTGATGGTGGACCTGAGTGGGTCAGGTCGCTTCGGTTCTGGGGAAATGTCTAAGCGGGAGTTGATGGCTGAGGTGGCGGCGGTTCTGGCTTTTTCGGCTATCCGGAACCAAGACAAAGTAGGGCTCTTGCTCTTTTCCGAGATCGTCGAGAGATATGTGCCCCCAGCGAAGGGGCGTCGACATGTTTTGCGAGTGGTTAGGGATGTCCTTTTTCATCGCCCTCTTCATTCGGGCACCAACACCAATGGAGCTTTGGAGTTCATTCGGAGGGTGTTGCCGAATCGTGCAGTCGTAGTAATGCTGTCTGATTTTCTTGGGGAGAGTCGACCTAATCGGGCGCTCATTGAGAGCCATCTTCGTCGAAAGGTACTTCAGTCAGAGACATTGGGGCGCCTTTCGGAGAGTTCATTGAATCAAGTGGGGCGGCGACATGATTTAATTGGGATTCAGGTGATTGATCCACGCGAGATGGAGTTACCAGAGGTGGGGAGGTTACTTCTCCAGGATGCTGAGACGGGAGAAGTGGTAGAGATTAATACTGGAGATAGACGTCGACTGATGGCTTTCTCGGCCCGCCAAGCCAAGGCTCAAGAGGAACTGGATCGTTTATTCCGTGGGTGTCGAGTGGACCATTTGAGGATTGTTTTGCCGAAGTTTGGCGAGAGTAAAGATGGTTTTCTGCTCCAGCTAGCTAGCTTTTTTGAGGCACGCCAAAAGAGGAGGGGCCGATGAGGGACTTGGGCTTTGGTGGACTGATTTTGTTGATTTTTAGTCTCTTGGGCACAGTGCCCATCGACGTTCGAGCCGGAGATGGACTCAAGGAAATCCGGGGGCCGATTGATTTGTCATGGATATCGCCTTGGGTGGGGCGAGGGCTTTTAGTGGGCATCCCCCTCTTAATTTTGGCTGCAGCTTGGTTGCATCGACGTCGGAAGCGGGCTTTGGTGACGCGAGAATTGAAAGAATCGGCGGTGAGTCGCGCAAGGAGGCGACTTGCTGAGGCATTGGGTTGTATTGGGGAACCAGATCCATTTTGCACACGGCTTTCGGAGATTATTCGTGTCTATTTGGAGGAGCGGTTTGGTTTACAAGCGCCTGATCAGACAACCGAAGAGTTTCTTGAGGGATTAAAGGTCAGTAGCGCCTTAGATTTACGACATAAGCAACTACTGGAGGAGTTTTTGACCCAGTGTGACTGGGTGAAATTTGCAAAGGGAAACCCTGAGAAAGATGAATTGGGGCGTTTGCATCAGGTGGCGGCTACCTTGGTAGATGAGACCGGAGAAGGGGCAAGAGGAGGGCGGCTAAAGTGATTCATTTTGGTTCACCTTGGTGGCTGGTGGGACTGCTTTTCCTTCCCTTTTTAGCTCTTTATCGAAGGAGATCGTACAGGTCGCCGGTTTTTGTTTATTCGAGTCTGAGTTTGGTTAAGGGAGTTTTGCAAATGAACCGCTCCTTAGCAGAGCGCGTCCTGATCGGTTTGCGTTGGATGTCGGTGGTGCTTTGTTTGATTGGAATGTCGCGCCCTCAACTTCCGGAGGGGAGAGAACCGAGACGCGCCAGCGGTATCGACATTGTGATTGCACTCGATCTCTCCGTTTCGATGTTGAGCGAGGATTTCGAATTGAAAGGAGAGAGAGTGAACCGATTGACCGTGGCGAAGGATACCTTGAAGACCTTTATTGAGAATCGGTCGAACGATCGGATTGGGTTAACGGTTTTTTCGACAGGAGCCTACATCGCGGCACCGCCCACTTTAGATCATGATTTTCTGCGGCGTCATTTGGATCGTCTTGAGGTTTTGGGGGAGCAAGGGACCGCGATTGGAGCTGGTTTAAGTGCAGCCGTTAACCGTTTGAGAGAGTTGAAGTCGAAGAGTCGGATTGTGCTTTTGATCACTGATGGGCAAAACAATGCTGGTTCGGTGCCACCCTTGACAGCGGCAGAGGCAGCTCAAGCGTTGGCGGTGAAGGTGTATACCATTGGGGTGGGTATTCGTGGGACGGCGCCGATGCCAGTGGGAGTGGATGCTTATGGGCGGAAGGTCTATCGAGAGATCCCGGTGGATATTGATGAAGAGACTTTGACGCAAATTGCCCTACGAACAGGGGGGCGATATTTCAGGGCGGACAGCACCAAGACATTACGCTCTATTTATGAGGAAATAGACCGTCTAGAGAAGACAGAGATGGAGATGAGCAAGCATGCGCTGTACACTGAGCTGATGGCGTGGTTTGTTTTTCCGGGAGTCGTGATATTTCTTTTGGAGTTGATTTTAGGACATACTGTTTGGAGACGTTTGCCTTGAGCTATGGATTTTGCACAGCCCAGACTTTTGTTGATGGCGGTGATACTGACACCGCTGCTTGCTTGGTTTTTAATCTGGTCCTTCGGGCGCCAGAGATCGGCACTCTCTCAATTTGTGAGGGAGCGGCTTTGGCCAGACTTGACCGTGGGAGTATCGTCGAGGCGCCGAATTTTGAAGCGTTGTTTGCTAACCGGAGCCTTAGGGAGTTTGTTGTTAGCACTGGCTCAACCTCGTTTGGGACTGGGCGAAGAGGCGGCAGAGGCGTCAGGTAGGGACATTATTGTTTGTGTCGACGTTTCCCGATCAATGATGGCAACGGACGCCATTCCTAGTCGATTAGCCCGAGCTAAGCTGGCCTGTTACGATTTAATTTCTGTTGCGAAGTCTGATCGAATCGGATTAGTGGCCTTTGCGGGGTCGGCTTTTTTGCAATGTCCACTGGCGTTGGATGGGGAGGCTTTTCGTCAAAATGTAGCAGCATTGGATCCGGATAGCATACCCGAACCTGGGACGGTAATTGGGGATGCTCTGGACGTTGCGTTGGAGGGATTTGGCAAAGATTCGGTGACCCGTAAAGCGGTGATTTTGATTACCGATGGAGAGGACCACGATGAGGATGCGGTTGCAGCGGCTGGCCGACTATCCACGGCGGGAGTGCATTTGTTTACACTGGGTGTGGGGACTCCGAGCGGTGAGATTCTGAGGAGTGTCGATCCTTACGGGAATTCGGTCTTCCTAAAGGATGAAGGGGGCAATCCGGTTCGATCCCGTCTGAATTCTGAGCTTCTGACCGAAATATCGGCGGCAGCCCGAGGTTTTTATCTTCCTTTACAGACGTCGAAGACGATGCAGGAGCTCTATGATCGTGGGATTAAGCCGATGGAAGCCACCCGCTTTGAGTCGTCGAAAGTTCGTGCTAGGATTGAGCGTTTTCAATGGCCGCTTGGGGTAGGGCTCATGTTTTTATTGATAGAATTCATGGTTTCAGAGGCGATCCGACCGAAGATTCGGGGGCGACGCAAGGGAGCGAAGGCGGGCCTTTCGTTGGGAATTGCCGCAACCGTCCTCTTGGCAGTCGTGCCTGGGGCTTTGAGTGCTGGAACAGACGAAGCCTTAAAAAAATATGAGCAGGGTGAGTTTAAGATTTCGCGGGAGATTTACGAAAGCGAAGCGCGTCGAATTCCGGAAGATCTGAGGTTGCCATTCAATGCGGGAGCGGCGGCCTATCGAGATGGCGATTTCAAAGGTGCCGCTGGGCTTTTTGAGCAAGTGTTGCGAGCCCCAGAGCTCAAACTGCAGCAGCAGGGATGGTTTAATTTAGGAAATGCTCGGTTCAGAGGCGGGGAGCAAGAGAAAGATCCGGCAAAGAAGAAGGAGCAATGGGAGCAAGCGTTGGCCAGCTTTAGTGCGGCTGCAAAAATGGATCCAAATGATTTGGATGCCCGAGAGAATGCGGATTTTGTGCGTCAGTCGATCCAGTCGATGCCGCCACCTCCACAGCCGTCAGAGTCAAGTGAGTCGAAGAAATCGAAAGACGATTCCAAGGAGCAGAACCAAAAAGAAAAAGAGAAATCCGAGAAGTCAAATTCAGAGGACTCAAAAAAGGATTCAAGCGGAGATAAATCCCAAGAGCAGGAGAAAGCGGGCGCGGATAAGACGGCTGATGGGAACAAGAAAGGAGATTCATCGGAGAAGTCGACTGAGGGAGAGAAGGAAGAGGGAGACGACAATCAAAAAGACAAGCAGAACGAGAAGGAAGCCTCTAAAGATTCTTCAGGTAAGGGAGAGAAAGACAAAGAGAAGGGAGGAGACGGAGAGCAGGCTCAAGTGGGCAAGGATGGGACGGACAAGAGAGGGAGAGAGGGAAATCCGGGCGGCGAAGGTAAGGACGATCGCAAGGGCACATTAATGACCGTGCGCGAGGCAGAAAAGGTTTTAGACGCGCAAAAGAATCAGGAGAAAGCCTTACTTTTACGTAATCGATCGGGAGGGAGTCAGGAGAAGGGTGCATCAGCAAAACGGGGTAGGAAACCATGGTGAAATCGAGTCGAGAGTTTCAGTTACGGCAGAAGGCATCCGCCTCGAGGTGGGTTGCTTTATTGTGGGCAATGGCGGTGCTGCAGATGCGGGCAGGAACAGTTCGAGTTGAGTTGGACCGTTTTTTTATGGAGTCAGGGGATGCTGTCCCCTTGAAAGTGATTGTAGAGGATGCGCAACCGACGGTAGTGCCGCGATTACCTCCGATTCCACTGATAGCGGGAGTCGAGTATCTTGGACCTGAGCAACGGTCTCAGATCATCAACGGCGTTTCTTCATTCCAAGTGACATTTCGTTACCGGATTCAACTGCGTGGAGAAGGAGACTTGGTTATTCCAGCAATAACAGTATCCACCAAAACTGGGGAGTTGAGGACTGTGCCGGTGAGTGGCCGTATTTTGGCCCCGACACAGACTACGAATTCAGTTTCGTTGAAGATCTATACCGGTCGTGATTTTTGCTATGTGGGGGAGGTTCTTCTTTATGAGCTTCAATTGCAGGTGGGGGTGAATTTAAGAGAAGCATCGCCGCCGAAGATATCCTTTGATGGATTTGTGACTGGGCGATCGACTCCGAATCAGTCGGCTCAGTTTTTAAGAAACGGCAGCGTCGTGGGAGTACTGACGTCGCGCATGACAGCGACTCCGACGAAAGAAGGCGATCTCATCTTAGGGCCAGCCTCGCAAGAGGTCGTTGTTGACACTGGGCGTCGACGGGCAAGAAGCCTACTGGATAGTTTTTTTGGTGGTAACGAAGATGCGGAGAGAAGAACGGTTGAAGCGCAAGGGCAACCGATTCGGGTGAATCCATTGCCATCTGAAGGTCGACCGGTTGGGTTTTCGGGAGCGATCGGGCGATTCACTGTGGAAGCCTCAGTATCGCGCACGAACCTAGTGGTGGGGGATGCGATTACCCTGCGGTATACGGTGGCTGGGAGCGGAACTTTTGATGGACTACCATCGCCACAATTGGTTGTTACCGAGGGGTTGAAAATCTACCCCAGTACCAATGCCTTTGTTGCCGAAGATGCATTGGGGCTTTATGGGAAGAAAACCTTTGAAGAAGTGGTTCTTGTGGAGAATTCCGGCACACAATCCTTAAGCTTCGCGCCTTACAGTTTTTTTGATCCGACGACCGGACAATATACGACCGCGCGGTTGAAACCGGTAGCGATCCGAGTGAGAGAAATGGGTTCGAGGGAAAAGCCTGCGCCGCCGATGCCGGCGGCCGATATGCTTGGGGGCGAGGGCAAACCAATTAAACAGAAAGGGGGACTCCAGCCCCTCTTTGCGGCTTCGGGTGGACGTCTTTCGGTGAGGCCTTTCTGGGCGACAAAAAGTTGGTTTTTTGGGTTGATCCTTGTGCCCTTTCTAGGGGTGGGATTGTTTAGCGGGTGGAGTGAACTACGCCGCCGGGGGCGTCACACCAATCGCCCCACTCGGCGGGATATGGATCGGCTGTCTGTCCAGCAACAGGTCGGGATTTTGCGATCGACCGCTGAGTCAGGAGATTCGAGGCACTTCTTTGATGCACTCAATGAGGTTCTTCGGCAGCAGGTGGCATTGACCTTAGGACTGCCCTTTGCGGCGGCGGTGACCACTGGAGATATGGATAGATCTCTCTTGGAGCGAGGAGTCTCAGTTGAAACGGTTGAGAAATTAAATCGACTCTTTATTGCCGCAGACGCGGTTCGATTTGCACCGACGGCGTTGCCGGATGAACTAGCGGCGTTGCGTGATCTTGCTGAGGTCGTCTTGGCTGAACTAAAGTCATTGGAGGATAAGGGATGAAAAAGCCTTGGCTGAATTTTGTACGGAGTCTTTTGACACACTCGTGGATGATAGTGACCGGACTTTTTCCGGCTTGGGCCGAGTCGTCCTTTGACAAAGGCGTGGCCGAGTATTCGGCAGGTCATTTTCCTGAGGCGATTATGGCCTTTGAGCAATCGATTACCCGACACGGAGATTCGGTGGGAAGTCGTTATAACTTAGGAAACGCGCTGTATCGGAAGGGCGAAGTGGGGCGAGCTATTGCGGAATGGCGGTTGGCTGAGAGGGGGGACCCTCGGCAATTCGATATTCGCTCAAACCTTGAGTTTGCCCGCACTCAATTGGGGGTTTCACCCGTTTCATTTTGGGAGAAAGGCCTCGGGCGAATGCGGCCAGAGTTCTGGGGGCCTTGGGCCTTGGGTGTCGCTTGGACTTGGTTTGTATTTTTCCTGTTGAGCCAGAGATACTTGGAACTCGGAGTTCGTTATGGGGCGATAACCCGATCCTTAAAGGGGGGGGCTGTCGTCTTCTTGCTTGGGTACGGAGTCTCCTTTGCTGTTCGATATTCGAGTTTGAATGCCGTGGTAGTGAAGCGGAATGTAGGGGCTCGATTTGGGCCGGTGGAGGAAGCAGCGATCGCCTTCCCCTTGGCCGATGGAACAGAGGTGCGGGTGTCTGAAGAGCGAGGTGGATGGTCTCGAGTCGTTGATTCGGTTGGTCATAGTGGTTGGGTTCAGAAAGACGACGTCTTTCGGATTCCATAACCAACCCCGTTGGTTGAAGCTGTCAGAGAAAAAATGATCATGATTCAGTTGATAGAATTGTCCTGCGGTCAGTCGTTGGGGTTCGCCAAGAGCAGGACGAGACTGCGTCAAGTTCTGGGGCTTATTTTTCTTGGATTGCCTTTGATGCTATGTGGAGCGGAAAAGGAAGTAGTGCCGGTCCCAACCTCTCCTCTTTCTCCCTCCGAGACCCCGACTGTTTCGAGGGATAAAGCGATTTTGGAATCAACGAGGAGAGATGAAATACTTGGAAGTCGGCGGTTCGATGGGGGGGTTTTGTATGTACAGGTTGGAAGAGTGACCTCTGCATTAAAGGATCGACTGGGCGAACTTTTTCGAGAAACGAAGTGGACGAACGGAGCAACAGGGTTGGTGTTGGATCTTCGGTTTTGTGATGGGGAGGAATTTGCAGCGGTCGGCGCGGTGACATCTCTCTTTTCCGAGCGATCGGGCGAAGTGCTTCAATGGGAAAGCAAAGCTGTACTTACGGATGGGGTAAGCCACCTCTGGTCAAAGCCCTTGGCTGTATTGATTAATGGGAAGACGGAGGGTGCGGCGAGTATTTTGGCCGCGGTTTTACGCGAAGAGACAGGAGCTATTCTTTTGGGTCGGACCACGGCCAGTTCCCTCTCAGGATTCAAGGAGCGGGTCAGCGAGGAGAGGGTTCAATCGAATATTTCCGGTGGATCCATGCGTTTATCGAACGGCAGCGAGATTTCGAGAAACGGCGTCCAAGCGGATATAGAAGTCGGAGTAAAAGAGGAAGAAGAGCGAGTTTTAATGAGGGATTTGCTGGAAGCGACTTCTGCCCAGACCGTCAAGGTTTTTAAGACAAATAAGGCGCGAATGCGCCTTAACGAGGCGGAATTAGTTCGAGCGCATCGGGAAGGGACGCCCCCAGGAGGAGTGGCACGTGGGCCCCAGAAGGAGCCCGTACTAGAGGGGCGA
Organism: Akkermansia muciniphila; assembly: GCA_945898055.1. Taxonomy (GTDB): domain Bacteria; phylum Verrucomicrobiota; class Verrucomicrobiia; order Limisphaerales; family UBA9464; genus SXXZ01. Next base: position 78,039 of record CAMDGV010000007.1, read on the forward strand.
GACTTGGTATTGGGGAGAGGCGTGGACGTCCTCCGTGGATTAGCCTTTTTGAAGATGCCTTGATTTTCTTTTGAAGCCCGGTAACGCGGTCTTTTGACATCAGCGCCCGTCTGGATATCCTGAGGTCCATGTTTATTGTTCGGCATTCAGACACGGATTATGCGGCACAACTGGATCGTGCGACGACGTCGTCATCCTTGTTTGATCCAACAATCGAGAGTCGAGCGAGGGAGATTCTGGAGGGAGTGCGCACTCGAGGAGATGCAGCACTTCTAGAATTCACTTTGCGATTTGACGGAGCGACCCTTAATGCAGAGGGGATCGCCGTCTCTCGGGCAGAGATATTGGCTGCGTCGGTGTCGGCGGGGCCTGAACTGCGATCAGCGGTGACTGAAGCCTCGAGGAACATCAGCGCCTTTTCCCGTCGGTCACGTCGTCGGGATTGGTCATCCAAGAATTCACATGGAGGGGTGGTGGGAGAAGTTTTCCAACCCTTCCAACGCGTGGGAATTTATATTCCAGGTGGGACGGCACCGTTGGTATCGACGGCATTGATGACCATTACCTTGGCGAAAGTAGCGGGATGCCCAGAGATAGTAGTTTGCACGCCGTGCGATAAGGAGGGTTCGATTAGTCCGGCATTACTTTTTGCGGCGGTTCAAGCTGGGGCGACGGAGATTCATCGTTTAGGCGGAGCGCAGGCAATTGCCGCTATGGCCTATGGGACGGAGTCGATTCGTCGAGTCAATAAGGTTTTCGGACCCGGCAACGCTTATGTTGTTGCGGCGAAGCGTCTTCTTTTTGGGCAGATCGCCATTGATCTCTTACCGGGGCCTAGTGAGGTGTTAGTTTTGGCGGATGACACGGCGGATCCACGCTTAGCTGCTGCGGATCTTTTGGCTCAAGCGGAGCATGGATCTGGACACGAGCGGGTGTGGTTAGTGACTCCGTCGTTAAAAGTCTTAAAGGCGGTTGATAAAGAAATTCATCGGCAGTTACCCACCTTAAAACGGAGGGAATTTATTCAGCGAGCATTGGATGCGAACGGATGGTTAATTCAGGTTCCTGATCTGGCAACCGGCGTAGCCCTTGCTAATCGATTGGCCCCAGAGCACTGCGAGTTAATGATTCGGGATGCTCGGAAGTGGGCGTCTCAGATTCGAACCGCTGGGGCTCTCTTTTTGGGAGATTCGTCTCCGACCGTTTTAGGGGACTACGTGGCTGGCCCGAGCCATACCTTACCGACGGGTGGTGGAGGCGCCAGTTTTGCTGGGTTGACCGTAGATCAATTTCAACGTCGGACCAGTGTCATTGAGTACGGTCGACCGGCGTTAAAGAAGGCATTGGGAGCGGTTCGTTGCTTTGCGGGTCTAGAAGGATTAGACGCCCACGGTCGGTCGGCGGATATTCGATTTTTGTAAATCGGTTTGAGCGTGACGGCGGACGCACCGATCAAGGTTGTGCGGGTGAATTCCAGTCCATTCCGAGCTAATTCATACTGCACTCGAGACGGCGGGCTTACTTATGAGCACTCTTTTCTGCAGAGACCGAACTGGGAATGGGATTCTTTAATTACCTACGGAACTCAGGAGGCTCTGATTTTGAGGAGTAAAACGAAAAACCGCGATTTCTCGCGGTTTCTATAATTACCTAATTAGGTGATTATTTAACTGACTCTTTTAACTGACTCTTTTAACTGACTCTTCAAGTGGTGCCGGTGGAGGGACTCGAACCCCCACGCCTTTTGGGCAACAGATTTTGAGTCTATCGCGTCTGCCATTTCGCCACACCGGCATCTTCTGAAGAAATAAGAATGCCCGTGTTACCCCTCCTGTGGCAAATCAAACCTGCGGGAAATTTTTGAGGCACCTCTTGCCTTCGGAGCATTGACGTTTGGTTATCGTGCCGATTGGGAATTAGGTTTAGATCGCGCTCAAATTACCACCCAAGTCGAAGGTGAACAGGGGCCTACTTGGTTTTCAAATTCTTTTGAGGTCGGAAACCAAGATAAGTGCCGAACCCGATCACATCGACTGCTTGGATCGAATGCGGAGGGCGTCAATAAGCACTGTTTTCTCTTTGGCCTGTTTAGGCTCCACCGCCCGTCAAAGGCCGCGTCGAATGAGTCGCACTGAATCTAAACGGACTCGGGCAAGGGAGAGGTGTCGGTCGAGTGCGATTTTTTGATCGAGGAGCGCTGTGATTTCCGTGGGCCGAACGTTAGGGTTCACGGTTTGAAGCGTCTTTAATCGAATGATCTCGTTGTCGAGACACGTTCCCGCGGTCTTTCGTGCTTCACGAATAATCGTTTGAGTCTTTTTTTCAGCCAGTTCAGCCGATCTTTTCAACAAGCTTGGCATGAGGTCTTCTCGAAATTCCTCCTGCTCGATGAGCGGATAGGCTTCCCCATTCTTTAGACAGCGATTCAGTAGTTCGGCAGGGAATCGTGTGCTGACATCATCGCCTTGGTGATCCACTAAACCGCGCAACGGTGTGGGCGGTAAAAACCGATCGATATGCAGGGCCGAAGGGGCGATACATTCGAGAACATAGACAGTTTCGATATAAATTCCAGCAGACTTGCTGTCGGGCCATTTAGCAAAGCTACTATTACCCTCACCGGAACCTAACAGCATATCCATGGCAGCGGTCACCAAGGGGTGGTCCCAAGTAAGAAACTGAATATCTTCCCGTGCTAACGCTTTCTGGCGGTCGCAGGTGAGGGTCATGCCCTCGGCCGGCAGTCCAGGAAACGAATCAGCAAACACCCCAGACGAACCCAGTTGATAGGTGCGGGCACTCACTTCTTCGATGGAAATATTGAAATGGTCGAACACGGAGATCATAAACCTTTCGAGGGCTGAATCAGTGTCGCTTAAAGAAATTTCCTTCACCAGTCCAGCCGCTGTTTCTGATCGGAAAGAGGTCAACTCCAGTAAACGGTCACGCCCTTGCTCAAGGCGCTCGCTTAGTTCGCGTCTCGCGGTAACAGTCTCTTCGATGAGACTTAGCAACTGGGGTCTGGAGTTGGATTCAGGATCGGAGAAGTTTAAGGCAAGCTCATGAACCTGTGGCCCGAAACGTTCGAGAAGCTCTCGTCCTCCGTGAAGATTCCCCTCAAACGATCCCAATCCCTCGTGGAACCATCGTACGAGCACCTCTTGCGAACTGCCGCGGACAAACGGGACATGGACTTGGATTTCCGAGGTTTGACCAATGCGATCCAAGCGTCCGATTCGTTGTTCCAGTAGTTCTGGATCGAGAGGAAGATCAAAAAGTACGAGATGATGGGCAAATTGAAAGTTGCGGCCTTCACTACCAATTTCAGAACAGAGTAAAATTCGAACTCCGTCTTCTGTGCCAAACCAAGCCGCATGACGATCTCGCTGCACTAAGGTTAGCCCCTCATGGAAGACAGCCATTTTTACCGTCAATCGGCGACGGAGGGATGTCTCCAATTCATCCGCTTTGGCCTCTGTTCGGCAGATGAGAAGGACCTTGTCCTCACCCAAACGTCGCAGGAATTCAGCCAACCATTCCACACGCGGATCTTGAGCGAAGTTCGGCTTAAAATAATCAACCAGAGTCTCGTCGGTGTCGGCGGTGAATTCTTCGGTCAAGGCATCGAGCAGAACTCCCCTCGGGTTGGGGGCTTCTAAAGGATGGAGGCACGCGAGACGTTTAGGGAATCCGCTGAGGGTAGCGCGACTGGTCCGAAACATCACCCGACCCGTTCCATGTCGATCCAGCAAGTCCGATACAATTGAATCCCGTCCGCCAATGTTTGAAGGAGACAATTTCCTCTGTATTTCCGCTTCTTCAGTTCCCAAAATATCGGCTAACCTTCTTATTTCATCGAGATCATAGAGCTGCTTTTGCAGGAGTTTGTCGGCAAGTCGAGCGACAGAGCGATACTCATTTGCTTCGTGGATAAAAAGGTTTAGATCGTGGAATCGGGCTGGGTCTAATAATCGTAAACGGGCAAAGTGACTGGTCATTCCTAATTGCTCTGGTGTTGCGGTAAGTAAGAGGAGTCCGGCCGACTTTCTCCCCAGCCTTTCTACCACCTCATAGTCGCGACTTACCGAGTCGGGTGCCCAACCCAAATGATGAGCCTCGTCGACCACCACCATGTCCCACCCAGCATCGATGGCTTGCTGGAGTCGTTGTTCGTTTCCAGTAAAGAGAGTCCGACTGGCCAGAACGAACTGGTCGTCGAGAAAAGGATTTGTCTCTGGATTATTTAATTGGATAGCGGCACAACGTTCTTCATCAAAAATAGGGAACCAGAGATTAAATCGGCGCAATAACTCCACAAACCATTGGTGCACCAGTGACTCCGGTAAGAGAATGAGAACTCGTTGAGCGCGACCGGTTAGGATGAGGCGGTGTAAAATTAAACAGGCTTCGATGGTTTTCCCTAGTCCTACTTCATCCGCTAAAAGGACACGCGGTAGAAGTCGACTTGAAACCTCGGCGGCAATGTGGAGTTGATGAGGAATCAGATCGATGCGCCCGCCGATAAATCCGCGAACCGCCGATTGTTTCCGGCGATGCTGTTGATGTAAGCCGGTAATGCGAAGGTCAAAGAGTTCGACTGGATCGAGTTGCCCAGCGAGGAGGCGGTCCTCCGGTTTATCAAAACTCAATGCATCACTAAGATCCGCTTCGCTCAGGTTGGTGCCATCACATTGATAGTGGAGAATTCCAAGCTGTTCTGTGACAGATTTGACGTTAAAGGAAGTCCCTTGTTGGTTGCGGATAGTGTCGCCAGCGCGGAAACGCACACGCCGCAGCGGAGCGTTGTCCAGCGCATATTCGCGGGTCTCGCCGCATGCAGGAAAAACGACGGTCACGGTTCGAGTGGACAACCGGAGCAGTGAACCCAAACCGAGCTCAGGTTCACTATCGCTAATCCAGCGTTGACCAGGATGGAAGGCAGAATTCATCAATCGGGAGGCCAAGATTACTTGAGATGCCATCCGTTTTGAAACAGCGAACCTCGGAATACGGTGTTCTCACGCTCAAACTAGTTGGCCAGCAGTTTGGTTCTTCAACGGAGCATCGCCCTTGAATCTTCGTCTTCGAGGCCCACCCAAACGAGGTCCCTGCTCGACGCCGGAGGGTTTCCAATTCACAGTGTCGACACTATGACGGCATGGATCACTCAGTATTTAGAGGCGCAAAAACGAGCGGTGGATTCTCTGAAGCCAACAGAATTGGCGGCAGTGATTGCCACCGTCAAATCAGCTTGGCAGGGAGACCGCCAGATCTTTGCGATCGGCAATGGAGGAAGTGCCTCCAACGCGAGCCACTTCGCCGTTGACCTCGGTAAAGGTTCCAGCGATGCACTGTCGCGACGATTCAGGGTGATGTCTCTCACCGATAATGTCGCTTGGTTAACTGCGCTTGGAAATGACTACAGTTATGACACAATCTTTTCTCGGCAATTAGCCAACTACGCCCGCAAGGATGATGTCCTGATTGCGGCCAGTGTGAGCGGGAACTCACCCAATCTTGTGACGGCTTTTGAATGGGCTCAAGCCAACGGCCTGTCCACGATTGCTTTGGTGGGTGCCAAACGCGGTCGACTCGCTGAAATTGCCAGTCAAGTGATCGTGGTTGACGACACCCATTATGGTCGAGTTGAGGATGTGCATATGCACATTTTGCATCTGATTTGCTACGCCTTTATGGAACAGGCAGAGTCGGTAAATGATTCAGTCTGAGCGAGTCAATGGCGCGCGAAGTTCTCAATTAATTGAGGATCGGACTCTTGCCTTTCACCTTTATTTCCATTGAATATCGCCATGATCGTGAAGACCTTAATTCTGAGCGTCCTGCTTTCGGCAGCCTTTGCATCGTTCGTCTCGGCAGGATCCTTAGTCCGATTCCGGACGGTTCTGGGTGACACAATCGTTGAACTTTACGACATCGAAAAGCCGATCACGACTAGCAACTTTCTCGCCTATGTCCGCTCCGATCGGTATGCGAATATGTTCAGTCATCGTTTGATTTCTGACTTTGTGATTCAGGGCGGGGGCTTTCGGGTGAGTCATCGGGGGACTTCGAGCAATTCGGTTGAATCTGTTCCCTCCTTACCCAACATCACCAATGAATTCAGTAAAGGCCCTCTCTATCGCAATTTGTACGGGACCCTTTCGATGGCCAAGTTGGGTGGCGATCCTAATTCAGCATCGAGCCAGTGGTTCCTCAGTTTTGGCGATAACTCAGCCAATCTCGATACTCAAAACGGCGGTTTTACGGTGTTCGGACGCGTGGTAAGTGACACCAATGTGTTTAATCGATTGAACACATTTACAACATCTCGACGGGCAACAAATGTAATCGTGAATGCTCAGGGAGCCTTTAGTGAATTGCCCCAAATTACCTATCCGATCGATCAAGCTCAAAGCCTCACCACGGAGCAACTTTTTGCTAATTTGCTCTACATTGACATCAGCGAACTTCCGCCGATTACGTTGCCGTTACCCAATCCGCGATCGGCGTCCCTGACCTTCGGTACCGTGCCTGGGCTGACTCAAAGGCTCGAAGCGTCTTCTTTTCCGATGGGACCTTGGCAGGTCCTGAGTGACTTGATGGGAACAGGTGGATCATTAACGGTACCCGACCCAGCTGGAATCGGGGCTAACCGCTTCTATCGACTCCTCTTGCCGCCAAGTCTTCCACGTCCGCTTTGATTACTAAAAATTGAGCCTAGGAAGAAACTCGGTGGAGTTGTTGGATTCAACTCTAGTCAGGGGAGAAGATTCAGCCTTGAATCGGCCACAGTGCAGATTAGAAAATTGGGAGTTTAGAAATAATGAAAGGCATTTTACTCGCAGGTGGGTCTGGATCGCGGCTTTACCCGCTAACCCGAGTGGCGTCCAAACAACTCCAACCTGTCTACGATAAACCGATGATCTATTATCCCCTGACCACGCTCATCGAGGGAGGGATTCGTGAGTTTTGTTTGATTTCAACCCCGGCTGATTTACCCCGCTTTCAACAATTACTCGGGGACGGTTCAGAGTGGGGGTTGACCATCGAATATCGAGAGCAATCACGACCGGAGGGAATCGCCCAAGCTTTTCGTATTGCGGCCGATTTTGTTGGATCCGATTCGGTTACGCTGATCCTAGGAGATAATATTTTCTACGGCGGTGATTCCTTCCAAAAAGCGTTTGATACCTTTGGAGGTGGGGCGACGGTTTTTGGTTATCATGTGACCGATCCAGAGCGGTATGGCGTCGTTGAGTTTGATCTAGCAGGGCGAGCAATGTCGATTGAAGAGAAGCCTGTTCATCCCAAGAGTAACTATGCGGTTCCAGGCCTCTATCTCTATGACAATGAGGTGATACAGATTGCTCGCGACCTAAAGCCTGGGGTGCGAGGTGAACTCGAAATCACCGACGTGAACGTAGAGTATTTACGACGCGGTCGATTGAGGGTGAAGCAGCTTTCACGCGGTGTTGCTTGGCTCGATGCGGGGACGAGCACCAGTCTGCATGAGGCCAGTGCTTATGTGCAGACCATCGAGAGGCGCCAAGGTATTAAAGTGGGCTGCCCAGAGGAAGCCGCCTTCAAGCGTGACTTTATTTCTTTGGAAGCTCTGGATGCGTTGACCCACCGTTTGCCACGGTGTGAATATCGAGATTATTTGTGCGGTGTAGTGGCGGAAGCTCAGTCGCAACAAACTCGTCGATGAAGATGATGGGTGAGGATCGTCCCTTAAAAATACTTCGCGTGGCGCAGGTGCAAAGAAATCGCATCGGCGGAATGTCACGGACTTTATTCCTGACCGGCGACGTCCTTCAAGCATTGGGACATTCAGTCGATTATTGGTTTGAAGAAGACCTTAAAGTGGCATTGCCACCGCAACTGTGGCGATTTGTTGCTCCGTGGAAATTATGGCGTCGTCTGGCTGCGGAATTACGTCGTGGTACGTGCTGGGATATTGTCGAATTTCACGAACCCATTGGGGCATTCCTGACTGCCTTACCCATCGGATCCACCCGAACCGTTGCCCTTTCCTACGGACTAGAAGAACGATCACGCCTTGCGTCTTTAGAATATCGGCAGCGGGCTCACCTTCCGGTTTCTTTCAAGGAGCGCTACTCACCGTTGACCGTGGTTTGGCAGGCTCAGCGGTCTGTTCGCCATGCGGATCATGTCCTTTGTTCCAACTCGATAGACGTCAGGCACCTGGTTAATGAGGGGGTTGATCCAACCCGAGTCACTCGGCATTTCAGCGGTGTGGAGTCGGTTTTTCTGAAAACCGATTTTCGTCCAGCCGAGTCGCGATCTGGAATACTCTTTGTCGGCACTTGGATTGATCGAAAAGGTATCCGAGAGATCCGCCCTGCGGTGAGTGCCTTGCTGCGCGAAGATTCGAAGTTGACCTTCACGGCCGCTGGCACGGGAATTTCTGAGGGACAGGTCCTAGAGGGGTTTGATCCAATCCTCCGCCACCGGATCCGAGTGATACCCAAGATCGAAGGATCAGACACCCTGATTCGACTCTATGGGGAACACGCCGTGTTAGTTTTGGCTTCTTATTTTGAGGGGCATCCCCTTGTTTTGGTGGAAGCTGCTGCTCAAGGATTGCCTGCTGTGGGCACGGATATTGGGGGTATTAGTGATTTTATCACCCATGAGCAGGATGGATTGATTATTGCGGTCGCGGCCCCTTTGGAATTGGAGGCGGCTCTTCGACGGATGTTGAAGAATCCTGAACTACGCAATCGCTTTGGTACGGCTCTTCGGCTCAAGGCAAGGGGCTTCACTTGGGAGGCGTCCGCTCGCAATATCGAGGCTGCATTTCGTACAACCCTTCGGCAAAATCATCGGAGATAATCTTATGTCCGGTTATTTACGGTTTATCCTCAGTGAATTCGGGTCTTTACTCCACTCATGCTTCTGACTTCGGCTGAACTGGAGAGCCTTATAAATCTTCAAGGGTCCTCTCCGCATGCTCTTCTTGGCGTGCATCCTCTGGGAACTCGGACGGGACTAGTCGGGCGCGCTTGTCTGCCCGGGGCACAAAAAGTACGAGTTATCCCTCTTCACGGTACGGCTCAGTCCGGCTTTGATCTCCAACGCATCAGCGATACAAATCTGTTTGAAGGTGTTGTCGGGGGTGAATCCTCGGTTTGCACCTATGATCTGGACATTACTTGGGCGGATGGATCGATTTCGCGCGGACGCGATCCGTATTCCTTTTGGCCGACAGTAGGTGAGACCGATTTGCATCTTTTCGGTGAGGGAAATCATCGTAAGATTTTTGATGTACTGGGGTCGCACCTGATCTCCCTTGACGGAGCTTCCGGCGTTTCCTTTGCGGTCTGGGCCCCCTCGGCGCGGCGGGTTTCTGTGGTGGGCACATTTAACCAATGGGACGGGCGACGGCATTGGATGCGTCAGTTGGGTGCGAGCGGGGTGTGGGAGATTTTTATTCCCGGAGTCACTGAGGGGGCTCTCTATAAGTTTGAGATTCAGGATGCCAACGGAACTGTAAAGTTGAACACCGATCCTTTCGGGCAATTTTTTGAGCAACCGCCGAAGCAATCCGCCATTGTTTGGAATACGCGCCGACACCAATGGAGCGATTCTGATTGGGTCGAAAAGCGGAGCCAAGCCAACGCGTTAAAGTCGCCGATGAGCATCTATGAATTCCATCTAGGCTCTTGGAAGAAATCGGGGCCGGATGCGTCACCAGGATATCGTGGATTGGTGGGGCCGTTGGTTGATTATCTTCGGCAGACGGGTTTTACCCATGTCGAGATGATGCCAATCGCGGAACATGCCTATTATCCGAGTTGGGGTTATCAAGTAACTGGCTTTTATGCTCCAACCAGTCGGTATGGGACCCCAGATGATTTTCAGTATTTAGTCGATGCGCTGCACGAAGCAGACATTGGGGTTCTAATCGACTGGGTTCCGGGGCATTTCCCTCGCGATACGTGGGCATTGGCCCGTTTCGATGGAACGGCCCTTTTTGAACATGAAGACCCTAAGCAGGGGGCGCATCAGGATTGGGGAACGCTTATCTTTAATTATGGGCGACATGAGGTCCGGAATTTTCTGGCTGCGAATGCCCTTTATTGGTGCGATCGATATCATGTGGATGGGCTGCGGGTGGATGCAGTTGCCTCGATGCTTTACCTCGATTATTCGCGTAAGGAAGGGGAATGGATCCCTAACCAACACGGCGGTCGTGAGAATTTAGAGGCTATCGAGTTTTTTCGTCATGTGAACCATTTGGTCGGGACAGACTATCCTGGGGTGGTGACCATCGCCGAGGAGAGCACCTCTTGGCCGATGGTGTCGCGTCCTCCGTGGATTGGAGGATTGGGGTTCACCATGAAATGGAACATGGGTTGGATGCACGATACCTTGGGGTATTTTAAACGTGACCCGATTCATCGGCAGTTTCATCAAAACGACCTCACCTTCGCCATGCTGTATCATGGTCATGAAAACTTCGTTTTGCCTCTTTCCCATGATGAAGTGGTGCATGGCAAGGGTTCCTTGTTCGGTCGTATGCCCGGAGATGATTGGCAGGCCTTTGCAAACTTACGCTGTCTTTTGGCCTATCAATGGTTTTTTCCTGGCAAAAAGCTGCTCTTCATGGGTTGTGAAATCGGGCAAGCCCGCGAGTGGAATGAAAACGGTGAAGTGGATTGGTGGTTAGTGGAAAAAAACCCCTCGAATCGAGGTATCCAACGTTTGGTGGAAGATTTAAATCAGATTTATCGTCGAGAACCGGCGTTGTGGCGGAGTGATTACGAGACCGATGGGTTCTTTTGGATCGATACCAGCGATACGAAAAACAGTGTGCTGAGCTTTGTTCGTCACGATCGAGAATCTGGATCACTTCTCCTCGTGATTTTGAACCTGACCCCTGAACTGCATTCCTGTTACCGAGTAGGACTGCCGAAGCTTGGCTATTGGACCGAGATTTTTAATAGCGATTCTGGAATCTATGGCGGGAGCAATCAAGGTAACTGCGGAGGCGTACAGGGGCAGAAATTAGTGAGTCATCAACAGGCGTATTCCGCTGAATTCGTGCTACCGCCCTTGAGTGTAAGCGCTTTCCGTTGCCAAATGTAATAAGGTCAAAGTCCATTGAATCGCCCCTTTTTCGCTTGGGAAAACAACTGAGCGGTCGGGAAATTTCAGTGATCAGCGATATTTATTGTCAGTTTTATTGTCAGTTCTTGGAGTGGGATCTTTCTTCAATTACTCTCAGAAATTCACCGTTTTATCGTCTCACCTTCATCTATGATCTGCCGGAGCACTTTATTCCACACGGTTGCAATCCTAACCCTCAGCAGTCTTGTCTGGTTGAAGGCGGATGGCCCCGCAGATAATCGTGCGGATAAGGTGCGATCAGTTCCACCTGCGGGCATTCTTATTCCCGAAGATATCCGCTTAGAATTAAGCGGGGGGGTCGCTCGTTTAGGTAAGGCTTTGGATCTTGCGCGGACCAGTCTCAGCAACCGTTCTGAACTTCAAGCGAGGCTCCCAGATGTGGCCGTGTTTCATAAAGCGGTTGATTGGGCTCTCCGCTATTCTGAGTTCTTTCGAACCAACGAATTTAACATCGCCCGCCAGCATTTGGTCACCGCAAATGAACGCCTTCAGGCTCTTCAGTCTGGATCCGCGCCCTGGACGCTGACCAACGGATTGTTGGTCGCTGGTTATGTGTCTAAAATCGATGGATCTGTTCAACCTTATGGCTTGGTTATCCCGAAATCGTGGCGACCTGATTCCGGTCGAAAATGGCGGCTGGATACTTGGTTTCACGGTCGTGGCGAACAATTGAGCGAATTAGCATTCCTCGCCGATCGGCAGCGTAGCCCAGGTGAATTTACACCGGAGGACACCTTTGTACTTCATCTCTACGGCCGGTACTGCAATGGAAGTCGGTTCGCGGGTGAGACGGATTTTTGGGAGGCTCTTGCAGAGGTCATGCGCCGCTATCCGATCGACGAAGAACGCCTTGTCGTTCGGGGGTTTTCTTTGGGGGGCGCCTCCGCTTGGCATTTTGCAGTTCACCACGCCTCACGTTGGGCTGCTGCTGCGCCGGGAGCTGGCTTTAGTGAGACCGCTGAATTTCTTCGGGTTTTTCAAAATGAACAGCTCTCTCCGTCTTGGTGGGAACAGAAACTCTGGCGGCTCTATGACGCGACTGCGAATGCTCTGAATATGTCCATGGTTCCACTGATTGCCTACAGCGGTGAAGTTGACTCACAAAGGCAAGCGGCGACTGCAATGGAAAGAGCACTTCAAGCTGAGGGATTAGAGCTTACCCATCTTATAGGCCCGAAAACAGGGCATAAATATGAAGCCTCAGCCAAAGCAGAACTGAACCGGCGCATCGATAAATTAGCAGCGACCGGCCGGGTCCGTGTCCCTCAAGATGTTCATTTCATTACCCATTCTCTTCGTTACAATACCATGGCTTGGGTGACCTTGGATACCCTAGGTGAACACTGGGAACCAGCCCGCGTCTCGGCGTCCCTATCGCCTCGGGGAACTCAAGGTGCCGCACTCACTCTGCAAACAACCAATGTCACTGGGCTTACTCTCTCCTTCGGTCCTGGTGACGCTCCTTTTGAGGTTCTCTCTCCGGTCAAGGTGCGGATGGATGGCACGGATTTAGTGACGCCAGCCCCCCAGACCGATCGCTCTTGGAACGTTTCCTTTCACCGTGAAGGCAGCCTCTGGAAAACGGGTTCGATGACCCCTTCAAGTCTCCAAAAACAACACGGACTGCAAGGCCCGATCGATGATGCCTTTATGGATGCCTTTTTGATGGTGCTTCCCTCAGGTAAACCACTCAATGCTGCCGCCGGCAATTGGGTTGTTTCGGAATCCACACGCGCTATCGAACATTGGCGGCGTCATTATCGGGGTGATGCGCCCCAGAAAAAGGATGCCGAGGTGACGGATGCCGACATTCAATCGAGCAATTTGATTCTTTGGGGAGATCCATCCAGTAATCAGCTTTTGGCTCGAATTGCCGATCGATTGCCAGTGCGATGGACAGCGGAGGGGGTAACCGTGGGAGATAAGACCTATTCCTCGGCGTCGCACCTGCCGATCTTAATCTTTCCAAACCCATTGAATCCGAAGCGCTATGTCGTCATCAACAGCGGTTTTACCTTCCGAGACTACGACTACCTTAATAATGCACGTCAGACCCCTAAGTTGCCTGATTGGGCGGTGATTGATCTCTCACAAGCGCCTGGAAGCCGAACCCCAGGGCGGATTGTGACCGCCGGCTTCTTCGGAGAAGGTTGGCAGTTAAAATGAACTCGTTTTTTCGGAGAGGAATGCAGTGGAAGAGTTAGTGAGATTCTAAATTTCCCGTTTCACCCGTTGCAGGGTAGCATTTGCTTCGTTCGATGAAGAAAAAGAGCCTGTTTAACGACATACCGTCTGTTCTCGCCGATATCCGCCGTGGTCGGATGGTGGTGGTGGTGGATGATGAAGACCGAGAAAATGAAGGGGATCTTGTTCTCGCCGCTGAAAAAGTAACTCCGGCCGCGGTGAACTTTATGGCGAAACACGCCCGAGGTCTTATTTGTGTTCCCACCACGGGTGATTGCCTCAATCAATTGGGTGTTGAGCAAATGGTCGCCCAAAATAGGGACACCTTTAAGACCGACTTTCAGGTGAGTGTCGACGCCGCCAAGGGTATCACGACGGGGATCAGTGCGGCCGATCGAGCTCAGACGATTCGAATTCTTGCTGACCCAACAGCGACGCCAAGGGATTTGGTGCAACCGGGTCATATATTCCCGCTGCGATCAAAGCCCGGCGGGGTGTTGCGGCGAGCCGGTCATACGGAAGCGGCGGTCGATCTGGCCTCCTTGGCGGGGTTGCATCCGGCGGGGGTGATCTGTGAGATCATGAACGACAACGGAACCATGGCTCGTTTACCTGAACTCTTGCGCTTCGCCAAAAGACACAAAATTAAGATTTGTACCATTGAAGACCTCATTGAATACCGTCGGACTTCCGAAAGGTTAGTGGAGCGGATTGAGTCGGTTCGGATGCCGACAGATTACGGTGATTTCACTCTGCATTTGTATGAATCGAAGGTGGATGGGTCTCAGCATCTGGCTTTGGTGAAGGGGAAAATTTCAGGTGAACACGGTGTTCTTGTTCGGGTCCACAGCGAATGTCTCACCGGTGATGTCTTCGGTTCTCGTCGCTGCGATTGCGGCCCGCAGCTTCAAGCCGCAATGGAACGGATCGAAAAGGAGGGGTGCGGCGTTATTCTCTACATGCGTCAGGAGGGACGAGGCATTGGGCTAGGCGCCAAGATTAAAGCCTATAAACTTCAGGAGCAGGGTTTCGATACCGTTGATGCCAACTTGAAACTCGGGTTTCCGATGGACCTTCGCGATTATGGATTTGGGGCTCAGATGCTCTGTGATCTCGGCCTAAAAACAATCCGTTTACTGACCAACAATCCCAAGAAAGTGGTCGGGCTTCAAGGACATGGACTCGAAATCATCGAGCAGTTACCTATTCGGGTGGAACCAAATCCGGAGAATGTGGGATACTTAAATACAAAACGCGATCGCATGGGGCACACTCTATAAGTTCCTTTCCGCGCATCAGGGCTCAGCCTCCAAATTTAAACGGATCGATCGAGGGGGGCTCCTTCTCGACCTGCCAGTCGTCATTTTTTCGGCGGAGTTCCTGCTTCCAGCCAGCTTATGGGAAATCGAGCGAAGACAATTCGAGCATAGTCATCAGTTTCAAAAAGACAGCCCACCCGGCCGTCAGTGAGGCGAGTGAGCACACTGTAGGCGAATCCTCCAGGCCAGAGGACACGTTTAACCGGCCAGGTCGCTCCGTCATCAAGACTTAGGGCGATTGTCCCGTTGCTGCGGTTTGTGGCGTCGGGTCCGCTGTAGAGGAGTCGCCCCAACTTATTTGTTTCAGTGCCGAAGGAATATCGGAGAACACTGGCATTACAACTGGGATCCCGCAGGTCGGGGATGTCTTCAACTGCCGACCATGTCACCCCGCTATCACGGCTAACCGCCGTTTTCCGGACTTTTGCTCCAGCAAACTGACGTGAATTCAGGCGGATCGATCCGTCGGATAATTCGACCATCTGCACTTCATTGATCTGGCTCTTTCGGCCAAGCCGAGTGTCGGGCAGAAAGGCTCCAGGAACGTTCTCGCCATAGGACCATGTCGCACCTCGGTCATCACTGAAGACAGCAAAATTGTTCCACTGATAAAAAGGTCCTTCGTTGAAGGGAATAAGAATCCGCCCAGCGCGAGGACCACGGGTTAGTTGAATACCGATACCTGGACCACTGGCAATTGTGGTCGAACCTGAAGGCCGTTTAGTGGTCGAGGTAACGTCCGATGGCCGACTCCAAGAGCGACCGTCGTCGTCAGACCACACCAAGAGATTTCGGTAGATATTTGTGCCGGTATATCCGGTAGCGGTATTGGGACTCGTTTCTTTTAATTGGGCTGGAATGCGCTGAAACATCAGGAAGACACGGCCACTTTGCTGCTCCACGATGGCGGTCGGGTTATTGAGGGAATTGCGACCGTCTTCGTGCACCACCTGGGTCGAACTCCAAGTGCGGCCATTATCTCCACTGCGCTTGAGAATAATATCGTTCTCGGCTTGATCCGAAGAAAATTCCCTCCCCTCAGCGAAAGCGAGCACCGTGCCCTGTTTGGTGAGCACGACGGAGGGAATACGAATTGAGCGATAAGTGAGCTCTCGACCTGACTTGAAGACATCAAAGAACTCAGGTTCATCGCCTGCGGTGAGTCGAAGTCCTGAGTAAAGTAAGGCGAGGCAAAGTACAGGAATCATCAGGAGATTTGGTAAGAATAAATTGAATCAACGTGCCCTCAACATTGGGGGGCTTTATTTGCGACAGACTACTTGGAAACTCACGATGAAATCTCAACGAAAGCGTTTACCGAGTTTCCAGTGTGGTTTACGTGATAGTTGAACGTGGGCGAATTAACAGAATCAAAACGATTGAAATCAATGCCGAGCAAGCGAAAGCACCAAAGATTATATTCAGCGGATATCCACGGTCCCTGAGGAGTCCGAAGCCCCAGTCGGCGAAGCCCCCGCAACTGATACTCACCATGTTCATCAAACCGTAGCCAGTTGCTCGCAAATCAGGCCGGACAATCTGGCACAGAATGGGCATGTTATTGATGTCGAAAAAGCCCCAACCAAGCCCAAACAGGGCGAGAAAAAAGACCGCAACTTCGAGAGAGCCGGCATTCCCAGTGCCGAATAATGCCGGAATGATAAACGCCATTCCGAGGGCGCTGACGTAGATGCGTCCTCGCAGATGGGTTCGCATCAAACGATCGGCCAACCACCCCCCGAGGAAGGCTCCGATTATGGCAGCACTTTGCCAATAGAGCGTTGCTGAAACTCCTGCTTTGCCTTGGCCAAGATGGAACTGCTGCTTGAGAATGGCTGGCATCCAGTCGCGTATCACCCAAGCCGCTTGTGCAGGTAAGGTGAAACAAACAATCAGAAGAAGGAAGGATCTGTTGGTCATCAGTTCCCAGAGAGGGTTAGAATCCGGGTTCGTTGTTGCCTTCTGGGGCAATATAACTTTAGGCGCATCGCGCAGGAGAAACGTCAGCGGAAGTGTGTAAAGAATGCCGGTTAATCCGCAGGCTACAAAAGCAAACCTCCACCCCATCGATGGAATGTCGGCAGCATAGCCACTAAATCCTCCGATAATCACTCCGAGATAAATGGCGGTCTGATGAAAGCCGACAGCCCGTGACCGAGTGGGTCCAAGATGATAATCAGTGATCAACGCCAGTGCCGCCGGTATATAAAAGGCCTCGCTCACCCCCATCAACGAACGAGCTAACATTAACTCTTGAAACGTGTGAACCTGACTTGTTGCCCAAGTAATCGCAGACCAGACAAAGAGGCTTCCGCAAATGGTTAATCGTCGACTAAATCGATCCGCAATATAGCCACCCAAAGGACTAAAAATGGCATAAACCCACTTAAATTGGCCCAGCATTCGGCCCCAATTAGCATCGTTACCGATATCTGGAAGGTCAGCCATGACTGAAAACTTCATAGATGCGAGCATTTGCCGGTCGAGATAGTTTAAGAGTGCGACTGGGATCAATAACCCCACAACGAGCCAAGCAGAGCGGAGGGATACTTGTGAAACGAGGGTCATACTTGGGTCAGGGATGGCAAGTAGCTATCTGAGTCTCATTTTCTGGAAAAGGATGCACTTAGTTTCTGGTTCGTCATTCAAGTTTGATAGGTCACGGACAGGAGATGGAGCAGGGCGTTTGGCTGGTAATTACCGATAGGAAATTGCTTTTTTAGCCAATTCGCCTGCGTCGTCTGGGCGATTCAGCCGTGGATTTGGTGGAGCAACTGAATGAAAGACTTAAGACCTGACCCCATTTTCTCACGGACGATACCCGAGAGGCTGCCGAAGTATCGCGCGGCGAAGGTGCCCATCGAGGTTCATCTGTTCGCGAACGGCGGACATTCTTTAAACATGGGTAACCGTTCCAAGCTCGTGACGGTCAAAGGCTGGACGAACCAACTGGCCGACTGGCTGGCGGATAATGTTCTGGTCACCGAGCCGGTCGCTGACAGCAAATAACGTCTGCCATCAGCCATGCGAAATCATTTCAATCACCTGGTGGTTGCTGCGTTGTTGATGGCCGCCTCCGCCGCGTCCTCGCAGGAAACCAAGCCTGTTGCGCCCGCGATGCCCAAGCTCACGCAGGAGGAACTGGAGGCGACGTTCAAGGCGACCCTGACGAAGGCGACGATACGCTCCATCCAACGGCGGGTAAGGTCGATAACTGGTTAAGACAAAGGGACAGGTCAATTATTGCGCTCCTGAGGTGGCACAGATCTTGGTGAGGGAGTTAGGGCTTGAGTCCAGATGAGCCTAGTATCCAGATGATTTTTCGCGGAACAGGCCCACGATTTGATTTCGCTAAGCAAATTCGCTAGAGAAACGCTGACTTGATCCCGTTCTGCTGGCGAAAAGAGAGGGCAACGATGGGGGACTTGAGGAAGGCGGCATCCAATGGAGCGGGGTGGTGCCGTGGGGGCCATTGTGCGAAGAGCAGGAAGTCTCCGCCTTTGCTGGGGCGCGAGGGGTGGAGTGGCATAATGCGGCCAAGCGTGGCAAAGTCAGATCGATGGCGGAGGGGATGATCAAGGAGCTGACCCGGAGATTGGAGCGGATGAAAGCTCAAGTCTGGGCGAGGGTGGAGCCTCCTTTCCATGTCCTGAAAAACATCTTCCGCCATCGAAAAACGCGGTATCGGGGGTTGGCGAAAAACACCGTCCAGCTTCACCGTCCCTTCGCCCTTGCCAACCTCTTCCCGGAACCCGACTCAGACTGGTTCGATCAAAGCCCAACAGGGAAAGTCCCCGAAGTCCCGCTCAGTGATGGCCGGATCTTGGTTCTCAAATACACCTGACCTCGAAGGCATCCACAGCCTAAAAATACTGCCGTACAAAGATTTTCACCAAAATCCTTGGCAGGCGGAGCGGGTGGCTATTTTAGCGATTGGAGAATTCCACCATGAATCCGGCCTCAAACCACTGTCCCTTGCCCAAACTCGCACTTTGGAGCCTTGTGCTTGACTCGGTTCCCCAAATGTTCCGGCCTTTTGGCCCCTTTCCCTCCACAACCCCTTTCCCCCGCCCTCTGGTCCGGCCACCGAGTCTTTCAACGACCTTCACCGAAAAAGCAATTTCCTAGAAATAATTGAGTTAAATTAGCGATATTATCTCGCCATCATAATATCGCTAATTTAGCTATTAATCCATGGATCCGATTTACAATCCCTACGCGCCTGGAGCGGGCTCGCCGCCGCCGGAACTGGCCGGCCGCGATGAACTGATCGAAACCGCGCGGGTGGCTTTGGAGCGGACCCGCCTGCGTTTTCCGGCCAAAAGCCTAATGCTCGTCGGCCTACGCGGAGTAGGTAAAACCGTGCTGCTAGATCACATTCGCGAGCAGGCGGAACGTTCAGGCATCCAGACCATCCGCATCGAAGCTCCCGAACGTCGCTCGCTTCCCGCCCTGTTGGCCCCGCAACTGCGACAGGCTCTCCTTCGACTTTCTCGTCAGGAAAAAGCCCGTGATCTCGCTCAGCGAGGGTTGCGCGCCTTGGCGGGTTTCGCCAAAGCGCTGAAGGTCAAATACGAGGATATCGAGGTAGGTTTGGATTTTGATCCCGAGCCCGGCTTGGCGGACAACGGCGATCTTGAAAACGATCTGCAGGACCTGCTGGACGTCGCGGGTGCGGCGGCCGAAGCGGCGGGGACGGCGCTCGCGCTGTTTATCGACGAACTCCAGTATGTGGAGGAGGAGCAACTGGCCGCCCTCATCACCGCGCTCCACCGTTCGGCGCAGCGCCGCCGTCCGGTGGTCTTGGTGGGAGCCGGCCTTCCTCAACTCCGGGGCCGGATGGGACGTGCAAAATCCTACGCCGAGCGGCTCTTCGATTTCCCTGAGATCGGCCCGCTCATCCCTGCGGCGGCGCGCCAGGCGTTGGAGAAACCTGCGGCCAGCCAAAACGTGATTTTTGAAGAGTCCGCCTTGGAGCTCATCGTCAAGGAAACCCAAGGCTATCCCTATTTTCTGCAAGAGTGGGGCAAACATTCTTGGGATGCCACCGATGTCTCACCGATCACGGCGGACGATGTCAAGGTGGCCTCGGTCACTGCGATTGCTGCGCTCGACGAGAGTTTCTTTCGTGTGCGTTTCGATCGACTCACGCCGTCGGAAAAACGCTACCTCCGAGCCATGGCCGAACTTGGTGCCGGGCCCCACCGTTCTGGCGATATCGCCGAGGTGCTGTGCCGGCCGGTAAACTCGTTTGGTCCAACGCGAAATCAGCTCATCGCCAAGGGCATGATTTGGAGCCCAAACCACGGAGACACGGCCTTTACGGTGCCGCTCTTCGACGCATTCATGCATCGCATCATGCCGTCCGACGACTGGAAAACTGTTTAGAGGCAAAGCACCACGCCTCTTTCTCCAACGCCCAACTACTGATAGGAAATTGCTTTTTTAGCCAATTCGCCTGCGTCGTCTGGGCGGTCCAGCCGTGGATTTGGTGGAGTAACTGAATGAAAACCTGAAGACCTGACTCCATTTTCTCACGGACGCTAGCCGAGAGGCTGCCGAAGTATCGCGCGGCGAAGGTGTCCATCGAGGTTCAACTGTTCGCGAAAGGCGGACATTCTTTAAACATGGGTAACCGTTCCAAGCTCGTGACGGTCAAAGGCTGGACGAACCAACGGGCCGACTGGCTGGCGGATAATGTTCTGGTCACCGAGCCGGTCGCTAACAGCAAATAACGTCTGCCATCAGCTATGCGAAATCATTTCAATCACCTGGTGGTTGCTGCGTTGTTGATGGCCGCCTCCGCCGCGTCCTCGCAGGAAACCAAGCCTGCTGCGCCCGCGATGCCCAAGCTCACGCAGGAGGAACTGGAGGCGAAGTTCAAGGCGACCCTGACGAAGGCGACGATGAGCGGGCGCTGGTGCGGCATCAAGGATGGCAAGCTCACCCCGGCGAAGGAGGACAAATACACGATCGTGAGCGTGAATAAGCTGGGCGGCGAGGCGTGGATCATCCAGTCGCGCCTCCAGTATGGAGACAAGGATTTCACCGTGCCGATTCCCGTGCTGGTCAAGTGGGCCGGGGACACGCCGGTGATCACGGTCGATGGCATGGCGATGCCGGGCGGCAAGATGGCGTATTCGGCGCGCGTGATCGTTTACGACAGGACGTACTCGGGCAACTGGTCGGGTGGCGATCACGCTGGCTTGATGAACGGTGTGATCACGAACGAGAAGGAGTGATCCCCAAGCCCCAAGACTTTCTAAAGCGACAGAGATATCCAGCAACCAACACGCACTAACATGAAGAACAACCACATTCCCCGCTCTTTTCGAACGGAATCAATGCATCGCGCCACGCACCTTCGTCTTCCTCGCCTCGCTCCCATTGGGCTGGGAATGTTGACGGGCATGCTCCTGGCGTCCGCCTCTGCTGCGTTGGGCGCGGCAACCGATGACGGAGCGAACTGGCCGCAGTGGCGCGGGCCGCTCGCCAACGGTGTAGCGCCGCAGGGCAATCCGCCGAGCAAATGGAGCGAGACAGAGAACGTGAAGTGGAAGGTAAAGCTGCCCGGCGCTGGTGCTGGCACGCCGATCATCTGGGGCAATCAGGTGTTCATCCAAGTCGCCATTGCGACGGGCAAGAAGGTGGAGTCGGCCGCCGAGAAGAAGTCCGCCGCGCTCGATTCTCCAAACGTCTTTGGACAGGCGCAGACTCCGGCCGCTCCCGCTGGTGCCGCGCCGCCGGAAGGCGAACGTCGTCGTCGTCCCAGTGGCGGACCCGGCGGTGGTGGCGGTGGTGGCGGTGGTGGCGGTGGACGAAGTGAGAAGCCGACGGAGATTCAGCAGTTCGCACTGCTCTCCATTGACCGCGCGACCGGCCAGACGCAGTGGCAGAAAATTGTCCGCGAGGAAGTCCCGCACGAAGGTCATCACCGAGACCACGGCTTCGCGTCCCATTCGCCAGTCACTGACGGGCAGCATGTCTATTCGTGGTTCGGCTCGCGCGGGCTGCATTGCTACGACCTAAAAGGCGAGCTGAAGTGGGAGAAGATCTTCGGCCAGCAGCGCACCGCCGCCGGCTTTGGCGAAGGCAATTCCCCCGCGCTTCACGGCAACACGCTCGTCGTGAACTGGGACCATGAAGGCGAGGACTTCATCGCCGCATTCGACAAGACCACCGGCAAGGAGCTGTGGCGCAATCCGCGTGACGAGAAGACCACCTGGACCACGCCATTGATCATCCAGCACGAGGGCAAGTCACAGGTCATCGTCAGCGCCAGTCAGCGGATACGCAGCTACGATCTCGCGACCGGCAAACAGCTCTGGGAATGTGGCGGTATGACGGCAAACGTCATTCCCACGCCGGTGAGCGACTTCGGGATGCTCTATGCCATCAGCGGTTTTCGCGGCAATTCGCTCCTCGCCATCAAGCTCGGCAAGACGGGCGATCTCACCGACACCGCCGCCATCGCCTGGGCGCACGGCAAGAGCACGCCGTATGTCCCGTCGCCGCTGCTCTACGGCGAGAACCTCTTTTTCCTCGCGGGCAACAACGCCATACTCTCCTGCCTCGAGGCGAAATCCGGCAAGCCGCTCATCAGCGAGCAGCGGTTGGAAGGCCCGTCAGGATTCTACGCCTCGCCCGTTGGCGCGGGCGGACGCGTCTATCTCGCGGGCCGAAATGGCACGAGCCTCGTCCTAAAGAACTCCGGCCAGTTCGAGATCCTCGCCACCAACAAGCTCGACGAGAAATTCGACGCCTCCCCTGCCGTCGTCGGCAACGAGCTGTATCTGCGCGGCCACGAATATCTCTACTGCCTAGCTGAGAAGTAAACGACGGCTCTAACTTTGTTTCTAACAGTCGGAGCGATTGCTCACGCCAAGAGCGCGAAGGACGCAAAGTGCGAAGAAGAAATTGGGTGGTGGGTGAGTTGCCCAGCTTGGCGCGTTCCTTGGCGATTTTGGCCCGGTGACTTTCGCCGCTGCAGTCTAGGACGATGGCGTGCTGGACCAGCCTGTCGATGGCCGCCATGGGGGTCATCGGATCCTTGAAGATATCGATAGGAAATTGCTTTTTTAGCCAATACGTCAGCCGTCTGCGTCGTCTGGGCGGTCCAGCCGTGGGTTTGAATCGGTTGAAGGGCTGGTGCTCAACGGGCGCAAAAACTGATAGGAATTTGCTTTTCCGATTCGGCGCGGCGGGGTCTGGGCGAGGAGACGTTTCGGGAGGAGTTGAAGCGGGGGCGGTGGCAGGAAGCTGAGCTCAAATCTCGACCCAAGGGGATTCAGTGAAGGTGGCTTTGGCGGCGCGCTGGCGGGCAGAGACGACGATGACGGTGGGGTGGATCGCCGAGCGTTTGGCGATGGGCCCGCGCGGTTATCTGAACCCTCTCTTGTCTCGCCAGAGGAAGCTGGGCGGGGAGTAGCCAATATCAATAACTGACCCCTTTATTGGACCTGCCGCCGGCCTCACTGCCTTGCTCCGGTTGACCGTGCTGGTGAAAAATGACGATTATTCTCACCTTTGGAACTGAGCTTTGCCAACAACATCGGGAGGCACCGGCAACGAACTGTAAGCCCACTTTTCTCTGTACGTTTCATCGAAGCAAGGCCATGGGTAGGAGTATCAATGGTGGCTTTCGAAGATGAGGGTCATCTAAGAATTATTACAATGAGTGATTCAGAGGCAGAGGCAGCACAGGTTAACTATCCAGAGATCTTCGGCTTTGGGCGGTATCAAGGGCGATCATGGAGGGATGCAGTTGTGGAGGATAATTGTCGTTGAACAGTGGACGGCTATGTGTGGATCAAACCCGGAACTTTTATGATGGGGAGTCCGACTTCTGAGGCTGATCGTCGGGATGACGAAGTGCAACATAGCGTGACCTTGAGTCGAGGATATTGGATGAGTGATCACGAGACGACGCAGGCGGAGTACGAGAGTGTGATGGGGAGTAATCCGAGTGGCTTTAAGGGTTCGTCGTTGCCGGTGGAACAGGTGAGTTGGGATGATGCCGTTTCGTATTGTGCGAGGTTGACCGTGAGGGAGTTAGCCGCTGGACG
>CAMDGV010000008.1 GCA_945898055.1 Akkermansia muciniphila
GCATTTCAACCCTCGCTTCTGGCTCTCCATCTCTCATCGCGGTCGTAACCTCTCACCTTGTCTTCACGTTCGATCCTTCAGTCGCAAGACGACCTACTATGATCTCGGCTGACTTCTCCAGCGTCATCGTCACCGCCTTGCGGCGGCGCTAGCTTTATCGCAACGCCGGAGATCTCCCCGGGTAATGCGCACTTTCTTCCACACTTATGACCGTCGGATCTACGTCCGTGAGTTCCGGACAAGTTTCGGACTTTGAAGATTTTGGCCTTCTCATCCCTCACGTTCGCCTCGTATCCGCTTCCTGTTCGTCGGTCCAGTGTTTTGCCTCCGGCTTCCTTCAGATCCCACCTCGCGATGGACACCCTTGCCGTGCAGCTAACAGTTCCCCTTGCCGGGCCTGTACGGGACTTCAACCCATTAGAAAACGCGCCCTGCCAGGCGCACCAAGGAAAACGGCGCCCTAAAAAGGGCGCCGCAAGAGAAACGGACGCAGAAATTAAGCCTTAATCCCAAGGATTGCATCCTTGGCGACCTTAGATATGCGGAACTTTACTACCTTCTTCTTCGGAATCTTAATCTCAGCACCTGTTGCCGGATTACGGCCGATGCGAGCCTTCCGTTCCACCAAAACCAGTTTACCGACACCCGGGAAGGTGAAGGTATTCTTTGCGTTCTTGTAGGATAACTCGGCAAGCATCTCTAGAACGGCAACAGCCTGCTTCTTGGTGATTGCGGTCTGTTCCGCCAACGCGGCGGCTATTTGGGACTTGGTTAGAGCTTTAGAGGCCATTGGGTTTTGTCTATTGTTTACTGCTTAAACTCATTGTCACACGGACTTCAAATATGGTTTTAGCCCCGCAAGCAATTGGGCCGCAAGAAAAAAGCCAATGAAATCAACCTTCACTCACTTTGTTCTCATTCATTTATGGAGTCTGAGCCTCCCATTCTTGACTTGCCTAGACCACCACAGACACTAGTGCTCCGTGTCCTTTCTCTGCCAGCAATTCTGCCACTGCTCAAACTCGCTCAGAATGACTTGGCTCAGGCGGTTGATGAACAAAACACCGCTCAGGTTTCTCCTTTCAAGGCTTTGGCTTTTGGTCCCTCCGTGCGTTGCACTCGCAACCAAAAGACCAATAGTTGCTTTATTCGAGGTCTTAAAGTCAGTGGGATAGTCACCTTTAACCGAACTAATTTCTGCAGAATTAACCGCCATTTAAGGGAAATAACAAAGCAGTCCGATTCCATTTTCAATGACCCTAAAAAAACATCCACCCAATCGCGTCGTCACGCTCGGCCTGCTCCAGCATGCCTGTGCAGCTGACCCAGCGAAAAATCTAGAAACCTGCCTCAAAGCCGTCGAAGAGGCCGCCAAACACGGCGCTCAAATTATTTGCACCCAAGAACTGTTCCGCTCCGTCTACTTTTGCCAAAGCGAAGATCATACTCACTTTCAACTCGCGGAAAGAATCCCCAGTCCCACCGTCGAGGCATTTCAAAAACTAGCCCTAAAATTAGGGGTAGTCATTATTGCCTCGCTCTTCGAAAAGCGGGCGGAGGGGCTTTACCATAATACCGCCGCTATTATTGACGCGGATGGGGCTCTCCTTGGTATTTACCGGAAAATGCACATCCCCGATGATCCTCTCTTTTATGAGAAATTTTACTTCACCCCCGGAGACACCGGATTCCGGGCTTGGAGCACCCGCTTTGGTCGGATCGGCGTTCTTATCTGCTGGGATCAATGGTACCCAGAGGGGGCGCGTCTCACGGCCATGGATGGCGCAGAAATTCTTTTCTATCCCACTGCCATCGGTTGGCACCCATCTGAAAAAAAAGAATACGGAACTAATCAACATGGAGCTTGGGAAATCAGCCAACGGGCCCACGCTGTCGCCAATGGTTGCTTCGTCGCTGCGGTCAACCGCATTGGTCTCGAACAACCCATCGGAGGAGACGGTATCGAGTTTTGGGGACAAAGCTTCGTCGCAGGTACGAGCGGCCAAATCCTTGCGAAAGCCTCCGTCGATCAACCCGAGAATCTCTTAGTTAGCGTCGATCTGGCCAAGGTTGATGTCACCCGCACTCACTGGCCGTTTCTCCGAGACCGTCGAATTGATGCCTATGGCGACCTGACCCGTCGATTTCGGGACTAATATTTATCACCCTAGTATGGCCAACCGACTTGAAGGTAAATCTGTGGTTATTATTGGAGGCACCGGTGGCATCGGTGCTTCAGCCGTTCGGGCCTGCATCAGAGAGGGCGCCTGCGTTGTGGCTGTCGGTCGAGATTCGAAATCTGCCGATGCGCTCTGCGCAGAATTGGGTCCGAAACTCAGAATTATTATCGCCGATGCCACTGCGCCCCAGACGGCTCCTGAGGCCATTGGTCTCTGTCAAAAGACCTTCGGCCGCGTCCACGGTTTGTATCACGTCGCCGGGGGAAGCGGTCGACGCTTCGGTGACGGTCCACTTCACGAATTAACTGACGAGGGTTGGAGCCAAACTCTGAACCTGAATCTCACCTCAGTCTTCCTCTCTAATCGCGCGATTATTCGATATTATCTCGACCTCGGTATCGATGGGGCAGTTTTAAACTGCGGTTCGATCCTCGGCTCATCTCCGTCTCCTCACTTCTTTGCTACGCACGCTTATGCCACGGCTAAGTCTGCACTGATTGGCCTCACCACGGCTGCGGCTGCCCACTATGCTCGGTATAATATCCGTTTCAATCTTCTCGCCCCGGGTTTGATCGCCACCCCGATGTCACAACGCGCTCAGGACAACAAAGCCATTCAGTCTTTCATCCGCTCCAAACAACCTCTGGACGGTGGCCGTATCGGACTCCCAACCGACCTCGACACGGCTGTCCTCTGGCTCCTCAGCGATGAGAGCCGGTTTGTGACTGGACAGGTTATCGCCATCGACGGTGGGTGGAGTGTTTCCGAGGGCCAAATCTCTAACTCATCCCAATGATCACTCCCGCTTTGTTCGGCTCTCTTTCAGCGCAACCGCACTACCTAGGCATCGACCTTGGTGGATCAAGTATTAAAGCCGCTGCAATCGCACAGGAAGGCACCCTTATCGCTTCTTGCACGGTGCCTTTTATCGACCAAAACAAAGAATGGGCTGATCGGGTATTTGACCTTGTTCAAACTTTTCAACGGCATCTCGGGGAACCTCAAGGAATCGGTCTTTGTGCTCCGGGCCTCGCTGCAACCGATGAACGTTCCATCTCCGTAATGCCCGGACGACTCCACGGACTGGAACGATTTGATTGGACCTCGCATTTGAAGGCAAAATCCTTAGTCCCAGTCCTGAATGACGCGCATGCCGCGCTACTGGGGGAAGCGTGGGTTGGAGCAGCAGTTGGCCTGCAGAATGTCTTCATGCTCACCCTCGGGACGGGCGTTGGTGGAGCCTCGATCGTGGATGGTCGCCTCCTGAAAGGGCATATTGGGCGAGCAGGTCACCTTGGACATATATCGATCAATTTTAAGGGTCCCCTCGACGACACAGGCACCCCAGGATCCATTGAATCTGAGATTGGCAACAAGACAGTGACGGAGCGAAGCGGCGGCCGTTTCACCACAACCCTCGCCCTTGTTGAAGCCAGCAAAAGCGGAGATCTGGACGCATCTCTGCTCTGGGCTAGATCTATTCAGGCCCTAGGCGCGAGTCTCGTCTCACTCATTAACGTTCTTGACCCAGAGGCAATTCTAATTGGAGGCGGTATCACTGAAGCGGGAGACTCTCTCTTTGCCCCGCTCACTGAGGAACTAAACCGAATGGAATGGCGCCCCAATGGCCACCGAGTTCGAGTTTTGAGAGCGCAACTCGGGGGCATGGCAGGAGCCTACGGTTCCGCTTGGAACTCCATCCGTTTAGGGGACAGCCCGAGTTCGCCGCCTTAAGCAAACGAAGCGAGTAGGCACAAATTCCATCCGTTCTAGGGAGCCAACCAGAAATCTATTTGCGCCTAAAAGGCCTCAAATCGACATAAAAAAGCCCTGAAATCGCTTTCAGGACTGTGCGGGCGACAGGTAAATGACCGGCCAAACTCAAAATTGGAACTCTGGCAGCCTTAGGCCGTCACAGCTTTCTTCCAAGTGCGCTTCGGCGCTTTGGTGACCATGCCGGCCTTGAGGGCTTTGACGGAAACTCGGATAAACTTCACCTCGCCGCTAGGCAAGAGAGCTTTCACCCGTTGCAAGTTCGGGATGAACCGGCGTTTAGTGATCGCGGTGACGTGCATACCGATGCCGCCTTTTTTCTTCGCCTTACCGGATCGCCAGATGTGATTTCCCTTCACAGGACGGCGACCCGTCAGCGGACAAATACGTGCCATAAATCGAAAATTCTCAGTTAAGAAGCGGACGAAATACCAGTCTGGCGCTCGATCAGGCAAGCATCTTTTCACAGTTTATCGTTTTTTTTGGAAAACACCTCATTTATTCGCTTCCGCGGTCTTGTTCAAGAACGCGAACTACTCCAACCTTGCTGCATGCGCTTCATTGGCGGTGTCATCGAAAAACTCCAGCGGCATCCCAAACGGATCGTTTTCCCTGAGGGTTGCGAACCGCGAGTCATCCAAGCAGCTCGACAATTCTTCGCGCTCCGCCTCGGTGTTCCTATCTTACTAGGCGACCGTGCAGCCATTAAGGAAGCCGCCGCCGGTTTAAATGTTTCTTTGGAGGGTATTCGGCTCATCAACCCTGCCGAAAGTCCCGACCTCGATAGTTTCGTTAAACGCTTCCTGATGTTGCGCCGAGGCAAGGGAATTGAAGACCCCGAGGCGCGCGATGCGATGACCAAGTTTAATTATTTTGGAGCGATGATGGTTGCTATGAAACAAGCAGACGGCCTGATTTCTGGCACCAATGAAATTTCCGGGAGTGTGCTCCGCCCGCTTTTCCAAATCATCAAAGTCGCACCTAATACCACCACCGCCTCCTCTTGCATGGTGATGGAAGTCGAAGACTCGCGATTTGGCGATCGAGGGGTTCTTTTTATGGGAGACTGCGGGGTAATTCCAGATCCCACGGTCGATCAATTAGCGGATATTGCCGTGTCCACCGCGCGCCTCGCTCGGCAACTCTCCGGAATTCGACCGCGGGTTGCCCTTTTGAGTTACTCGACGCGGGGCAGCGCGACTCAACCTGGACTTATGAAAGTCAAAGCCGCTACGAGCCTCGCCCAACAAAAAGCTCAAAAGCAAGGTTTAGATGCGGACTTTGACGGCGAGCTCCAAGTTGATGCCGCCCTAATTCCCGAAATCGCTTCACGCAAAGTGCCCGACAGCAAAGTGGCTGGAAACGCCAATGTGCTGATCTTCCCAGATCTCAATTCGGGTAACATCGCGAGCAAACTGATCCAGCACGTGGCCCGAGCCAATGCCTATGGTCAAATTCTGCTCGGCCTCGATCGCCCCGCCGCCGACGTTTCTCGTGGCAGTAGTGCCCACGATATCCTCGGCGTCGCCGCCATCGTCGGCCTGCAAAGTATCGAATATCAAAAACTATACCCCGGCGCGGGTGAAACCCTTCCGGGAGACCTCTGACCCACCTCGCGAAGATTCTTCGCACCGCGAACCCCTGAACCGAAACCGATGCTCCAGAACGCTCTGACACCCCGGGTTTTCATTGCCGCAACCCGCCAAAATGATGGCAAAACCACCACCTCGCTGGGCCTCTTAGCCGCCCTCCAGCGCCGTTATGGTCGAGTAGGCTATATCAAACCGGTCGGACAACGGTTTGTAGAAATTGACGAACAAAAAATCGACGAGGATGCCGTTATCATGGATCGGGTTTTTCGACTGAATTGCCCTCTGGTTTACATGTCTCCCATTGCCGTTGATCCAGACTTCACCCGCAAATACCTTCAATCCGCTAATTTAGAGGTCCTCGTCAAACGCATTCATAAAGCCTTTGATCGGGTGGCTTGGGAGAAGGATTTTGTTCTCTGCGAAGGTTCCGGGCACGCTGGCGTCGGCAGTGTTTTTGATCTTTCAAATGCCACTGTCGCAAAACTTCTCAATGCCAAAGTGGTCATTGTAACCCGGGGCGGTATCGGTCAACCCATCGACGAAACGGTCTTAAACCACGCCCTCTTCAAACAAGAGGGCTGTAAAGTTATCGGGGTAATTATTAACAAGGTCTTACCCGAAAAACTCGACTATATCACCGAATTCGCTCAACGCGGACTCAAACGTAAGGGACTCGAACTTCTCGGTGTTATCCCTTATCAACCTATTCTCTCTCGGCCGACCCTCGGTGCAATCGCTGAGGAACTTCGCGCGGAGATCATCACTGGCAAACCTCCATTGACTCAAACGGTCAGTCGCGTTGTCGTCGGTGCGATGGGGGCCGACCGGGCCCGTGATTTACTTAAACCGGGGGTTCTTCTTATCGTTCCCGCTGATCGTGGGGAAATCATCGCTGCCGCCAGCGATTGGATGAAATCCTCCCTCGAACCCATTGCTGGGATCGTCCTTTCGGATGCGATCAAGCCGAGCACCGCTATCCTTAAACAATTACGCCACTGCCCCTGCCCCGTGCTCTTAGCCTCCCAAGACAGCTATCAAGCGGCCTCCGAGGTCCACGATTTGATCATTAAAACCCGCCCGGATGATCTCCAAAAAATCTCCCTCATCCAGGAGGTAATCGCCCGCCACGTTAATCTCGATCGCATCCTTAACTCCCTCTGAACTCGTCCTCCCTCCACCTCGCGCTCGAGACGAATCACTCAATTCAACCGCTTGCACTGAGAAAGCCTCGGCCTTACTTTAATTTCTGCCTCTGTTACACGGAATGAAAAAGCGACTCATCTACCCCTTCTACGTCGCCGCCTTGCTCGCTTACTCCCTGCTCGGTGCCCACTTATTCAATTTGAGTGCGGCGAGCGAACGCGACGATCCGTACGAACAACTCGAACTCTTCACTCGAGTTCTCGAACGAGTACGGAAAGACTATGTTGATGGTGAAAAACTGACCTACAAGGACCTGAT
The DNA here is from genome assembly GCA_945898055.1 of Akkermansia muciniphila. Classification (GTDB taxonomy): domain Bacteria; phylum Verrucomicrobiota; class Verrucomicrobiia; order Limisphaerales; family UBA9464; genus SXXZ01. The sequence continues at coordinate 7,007 of CAMDGV010000008.1, forward strand.
TCAAGGGGCAATGAAAGGGATGCTATCCACGCTAGATCCGCACAGTGAATTCATGGATATCCCCAAGTTTGCGGAACTCAAAGAGGATACTGAGGGAACCTATGGCGGGGTCGGTCTTCAAGTCCATGTGCGCGACGGTCAACTCACGGTAATTGCCCCGATGGAAGACACTCCGGCCTTCGAAGCAGGAATACTTCCGGGCGACCAACTCGTTAAATTAGACGGCCGTCCCACCGAACGAATCGGGATGAACGACGCAGTAAAACTTCTTCGTGGTGAAGCTGGCAGCAAAGTTTCAGTTTCAATCCTGCGTCCCTCGATGTCTGAACCTCGGGACATCACCCTGATTCGGCAAGAGATCCGACTTTTCTCTGTTAAAGATATTAACAATCGCCGCGAATTTCCAGTTGGCCCCGATCACTTAGGCTATATTCGATTGACTCAGTTTAGCGAAAAAACCGCCGATGAACTGGAGGAGGCTCTCCGGCGAATGGAATCTAAAGGAATCGAAGGCCTTGTGCTCGATCTTCGCGGTAACCCTGGCGGGCTCCTCGATCAGGCTGTCGCCGTGTCTGAAAAATTTCTAGCGAAAGGGAAACCAATTGTCTCTACCGAAGGCCGCAATCGCGCCTCTGATATCCAACGACGAGCTTCTGGTCGTGGGCGGATCCGAACCTTCCCTCTCGCATTACTCATAAATGGCGGCAGCGCCAGCGCCTCGGAAATCGTGGCAGGTTGCCTCCAAGACCTTCAACGCGCGGCGGTGGTCGGCGAACAATCTTTCGGCAAGGGCTCCGTCCAAAATATCCTCCCGCTCAACGACGGTTCTGCCCTGCGCCTCACCACCGCCAAATACTATACCCCGTCTCACAAGGTAATTCACGAACAGGGCATCACTCCAAATATCGTGGTGCCGCTTTCGGAAGAGGACGAAACGGCCATCCAACTCCGCCGGATTCCGGGGGGGAAATCGAATCTCGATGATGCCCTCCGAACCTTCCCAATCCCTCAACAAAGTCGACTTAAGGAACGGGTTTTAGCCGATGCAGACCCTCAACTAGAACGGGCAATGGATCTTTTGAAAGCACTTCGCTTGACGAGTCGGCATTCGGAGAAAAACCGCTCGAACACCAATCGTCCTGCTCGGTCATCTAACTGACCCCCAATTCTGCGTCCCTCTTCTCTGCTGAGGGTTCCCTGAAATGCTTCTCGCTATCGAGTCTTCCTGCGACGAAACCGCAACTGCGGTGGTCCACAACGGAACCGTTCTTTCCAGTGTGGTGGCTTCTCAAGTCGGTTTACATGCCGAATACGGTGGCGTCGTCCCAGAATTAGCCACCCGCGAACATCTACGCAATCTCTTACCTGTCATTCGTCAGGCCCTCGACCAAGCTGGAATCCGCATCAACGATCTCCAAGCCATCGCCGCAACCCGTGGTCCTGGACTTCCAGCAGCCTTGCGGGCCGGTTGGACCTCCGCTCAAGCTCTCTCCTACGCGCTCCGCCTTCCTATCGTCGGTGTCCACCATCACGAAGCACATCTTTATTCCCCTTGGATTCAAGGAACCCCGCCGAGATTTGAGCCCGAACGCCTCGTTCCTCATGTGTCCCTCATTGTTTCAGGTGGGCATACCCTACTCGTCCATGTTCGAGCTCTTCTTGACCATGTCATCCTCGGAGGGACTCGCGATGATGCCGCCGGCGAATGTTTCGATAAAACAGCCAAACTCCTCGGACTTCCCTACCCCGGAGGCCCCGTCCTCGACCGCTTAGCCGAAGAAGGTCGACCTGATCGCTTCCACTTTCCACGCCCCTTACTTCATGAACCAAATCACGACTTTAGCTTCAGTGGACTGAAAACAAGCGTCCGAGTCTTTCTCCAAAAAAATCCCACTCTCCCCGATGACCCCATCGGATTGCGCGACATCTGTGCTGCGATCCGCGCCGCGATTATAGAAACGCTCGCCGGCAAACTTCTCGCAGCTACCCGCTCTCTTCGACTTTCCTGCATCACCGCCAGTGGAGGGGTCACCTGCAATCGTGGGCTCCGCCGACTCCTTGCAGAAGTCGCCTCCAAACAGGGCTTAGCTTTACAACTTTCAGCCCCCGCATTCTGCACGGATAATGCGGCGATGATCGGCGTGCTCGGAGAACAACGGCTGAATCACGATGGCGCCACTCCATTCGATGCCGAAGCCGAGCCTGGATGGGAACTCGACAGTATCGGCTCCCGCCCAACTCCCCCGAAACCAACCTGACCCCTGCCACGTCAATCCTGGGAACGGCGTCACTATGCATCTCTCTATCGTCATTCCAGCCTTCAATGAGGCGAAGCTTCTACCCTCCACTCTGGCTGCAATTCAGCAGGCCCGAGGGGCGCTGAAAGTCGCCACTTGGTCTTCAGAAATCATCGTCTGCGATAATAATTCGACCGATAATACTCGGGCTATCGCTCTCGATCATGGCGCCGATCGCGTCGTTTTCGAACCTATCAATCAAATCAGTCGTGCCCGCAATACCGGCGCCCAAGCCGCTGCGGGTCGATGGATTCTCTTCATCGATGCTGATTCCCAACCGTCATTTAAACTCTTTGAAGCCATGCTGAAGGCGATTCAGTCGGGTCGGGTCATCGCTGGAGGATCCACTGTCACCCTTGATTCCGCAGAGTGGCGTGCCCAAATCGGTGGCTTAATTTGGAATACCATCAGCCGCCTCGGACGACTCATGGCCGGTTCTTTTATATTTATCGAAGCCGCGGCCTTCCGAGAAATAGGCGGGTTCAGCGAACGTTTCTATGCCGCCGAGGAACTCGATCTGACTCACCGTTTACGCCCATTAGCGCGCCAACAGCAACGGCAAATTGTCATCCTTACCTCAGCGCCACTCCTCACTTCGGCTCGAAAACTTCACCTCTACACCCCGAATGAAATCCGACGCCTGATTCTTCGTTCGGTCTTTCGTTCCAAAACGACTCTTACGAGCAAGGAGGCCTGCCATCTCTGGTACGACGGACGACGTTGAAGACGCTTGGGTCCATGTCGCCAATGTAAAGAGGATCGCTTCGAATCAAAGTTGCACCTGTAAATTAAAATAGATCGCACCGATTCTACAATTGCGAAGGGTGAGACCTCCACTCACCCTCCCTACTTTAGACTGTTGATTCAGCTCAAAAATTACCGCAGCTCCAAACCAAGTTCCCGCCATCAGTAACGACGTCCTCGACTTTGCAAATCTCAAGCGCCGAGCCCTTCTCTTAAGCACGCGCCCTCTGGTCGTGTACTCGATTGCCGATCTTGTGATCACCCAACTAAGACCTCTGGCCCACCACAAAGGTCTTCAGTTAAACAATAGCGTCCCTCGCGATCAACCCCTCGTCATCGCCGACGAAGGGCGCCTTCAACAGATCCTTGGAACCTTGATCGGTAACGCTCTGAAGTTCACCCAAAAGGGCTCTATCGAGGTCGGTTCGCGGGTGCTAAAGGGTCACTTCAAAGGTAGCGATGCTCTTGAAATCTTCGTCATTGATACGGGTGCTGGTATTTCAGCCGACCAGCTTGTTTTGATCAGTGAACCCTTCGAACAAAATAAGGCCTGTGACGAACGCGACTATGGAGAGACAGGGCTGAGCCTCGCTGTTACCCGCAAACTCGTCGAACTCCACGGGGGAACTCTCGGCATTGAATCCACGATTGGATTCGGTTCCCGCTTTGCTTTCACCTTGGCACTGGCGCAGAACGACAGCAGCCTACCCTCCCTACCCTCCCTACCTTCCCTACCCTCGGCCCCCGTTGCTGCGGTTTCTCGTTTTGAACTGGCGCCGAACTCTTCCGCTGTTCGCACCTCTGAGATAGTCCTCGCGTCAGTGCCTAGGGCCGGTCACCACACCATCTTGGTGGTCGACGACGAACCTATCAATCTTCAGTTATTGTACAGCCAACTACGCGTCGAAGGATTCAGCGTCGTTAAAGCTCACGGCGGCGAAGAAGCACTGAATCTCTTAGCCGAAGGACTTCTGCCCGATGCCATCATTTTGGATGTGATAATGCCAAAAATCAACGGCTACGAAGTCACTCAACAGATCCGGTCCTTGTACACGTCGCGCATTCCCATCATCCTGTTGACGGCTAAAGCGAGGGAAGAAGACTTAGTCGAGGGCTTGGCTAAGGGTGCCAATGACTATTTAACTAAACCCTTCAAAAAGAGCGAACTAATAGCCCGCCTTCGGACCCATCTGACGCTGTCCAAATTCGACGCCGCCGCGCGTCGCTTTGTTCCCTTCACCTTCCTCGAACTCCTCGGCAAAAAGAGCCTGATCGACGTTGCCCTCGGAGAAAGTGTTCGAAAGGAGATGAGCGTTTTATTCGCAGATATTCGTTCCTTCACTGCCCTCTCCGAAAAACTGGGCCCACAAAGGACCTTCACCACGATCAATCGCTACCTTTCTCTCATTCAACCGGCCGTCCACGCGCACCAGGGGTTTATCAATCAAATCTACGGTGATGGTATCATGGCCTTATTTGTCGGCAACCCGGGTGACGCCGTCGCCGCATCAGTGGCGATGCACGAGGCCTTGTCCGTCTTCAACGAGGGGCAAATGAGAACGGATAATCCCCCCTTTAAAATTGGCATCGGTATCAACACCGGTCCGGTGATGCTCGGGACTCTCGGTGATACCGAACGTATGTGTTGCGGAGTAATCGCTGACACCGTCAACATCGCATCTCGGATCGAAGGCATGACAAAAATGTATGGGTCTGCGGTCTTGATCGGCGAAACCACCCAGCAGCGCCTTTCACTTCAGGATCAATCGACTTTGCGTGAAGTGGATCGAGTGATCCTCAAAGGGAAAGTTGAACCGACTTCCATCTATGAAGTTATCGATGCCGACTCGAGTCCTCTACGAGCAGCGAAACTCGAAACGCTCGCTGTGTTCGCCACCGGTCTTGAATTGTATCGGACTGCGCACTTTAGGGACGCTGCTCAGCACTTTGCCGCATGTATTCAGGCGGACCACAGTGACAAAGCCGCGACGATTTATTTCGAGAGATGCACCGATTACGCGGAATCGATTCCTCCTAATTTCGACGGCATTAACCGTCTCGACGACAAATAGAGGTGATTCACTTTGGTAATTCGGCCAAGGCAAACATCCCCATTTATCTAGCCTTTTTGCTGGATTCCTAGCAGTCGTTTTGCTTCCAAGAGAAGAAAATGGAAATCGGTGAAGGGTTCAAACCCAATGTCCTGCCAACGCAGTTTTCCCGCTCCATCGACAAGGAAAACTCCATGCAATGCGGTGCCCTCGAAATCATCGTGAGCATGCCAAGTCTTGAATGCCTTCAACGCTGGATCAGCCGCCAATCCAAAGGGAACACCGCCCTCTTTATCGGCCTTTTTTATGGTTTTAACCAATCCCGCAACACTATCTGAACTCACCGCTAAAACTTCGATCCCAACCTGCTTAAAGTCGGGGACACGCGGTGTCAATAATTGCAATTGCTCAGCGCAGTGAACACAACCCGCCCCTAAATAAAACACCAACAGAAGCGGTCGCCCTCGATAATCCGATAATCGAATCGGTTTCCCGTCCGCACCGGTTACCTCGAGCGGGGGTGCTGGTTGCGGATTCCAACGAAACGAACCCAACGATTCCAATTCCGGTCGCACCCCCGAATCCACCGGATACCGCCGAGCAACTCTCCAATCGTTAGTATAACCGGCTGCCTTTGCCACCGGCGCCAACCGACGAAAAATAGGCAACGATGTCTCCATCCAAGCACTGAGTCCGCGCAAAAGTGCAAAGGACTTGATCGCCTCATTGGTCTGACCACTCTTCCACAAAAGTTCGGTCTGGACCGCCAGTGGATGCACTTGGTTGGTCCCGCCGTCGACCGCTTCCTTTGCCAATTTGAGTGCTCGCTGAGTCTCACCCAACTGAAACCACCAAGCGGCTAATCGCTCCTTCGATATACCCTTTAGTGCCTCTAATCGATTCGTCATTTCGCGCGACGTGCTCGTTCGTAAATCGGCAACAAACTTGAGTTCGTCACCATAGTTTTCTAAATTTTCTAAGGGCTCACTGGTTCGCTTTAATGCCTCTGCCATGGCTTGTTCGATCTCCCCTCGCCCTTTCTTTGCCGCCTTGGCCGCGGCCTCCGCAACATCCACATGGCCCCGACGTTCATCACGCAAAAGTTTCATCGAAGCCTCCATTACCACCCTTTGGGTTGCCGCAGCCTCCATCTCGCCAAGCCCCAAGTGCGCTAACCCAACTAACCTCGCCCGACGCCCCTGCTCCTCGGCAAATGCCGTCGGCTCCAAAGACGGAGTTCTCTCTAATCGGAGGGTTTCATCCCACATTTCCCAGCGAAGCAATGTCTCCATCAACCGACGACGCCCCTGCATCGCTGTTCCTCTCTTTTCATACGGGAGTCCGTTCGTCTGCTTGTCCAGCGTGTTAAAACTCGGGTGGCGCGGCATCTCAATCATGTTTACGGACAAATCCAAAGCCTTCCCAATCTGTCCGATATAGTTATAGGTCTGCACCAACCACTCACTGTTATGGGCATAATTGTGAATCTGATCCGGAATCAGTCGGTCGGTCATTAGTTGGGTATTGTCAACCCGCACCGAAGCCTCCTGTTGCCACGCCATATCCGGATACCGTTTCAACTTATTAAAGGTGTGCCCTGGCATATGCCACAAATGCGCTATCCCCGGCGAACTTTGCCCTGACTTTGAAGCCGACGGTATCGCTCGAACCGCTGACTCATCCTTTTCTCCGTCCCATAAATGGATCCGATAATGGTGCGACGGATGCATCGGTTGCAGAGCAAAAATCTCTTTTAAAAGGGATTCAAAAGTTTGAGCACTGCCAATAGGCCACCCTTTATAACCGCTATCCCAAACGTGAAACGCCAAAAACGCTTTGGCCTCTACATCATCGGGAAACTCAAAAATCAGGGTCTCCAAAGCGCGGGTGTAATCCCTCCGACGCTCCTTTTCATCGCGCTTGGGATCCTTGTAAAAATCATTCAAAGCTCCGATCCAAAGCTGTTCGCGATGGGTCACTTGAGCTTTCCGAAGGTCGGCCTCACGAATAAAATCGGTGGCACGTTTGGAGTTGCCAACGTTCGCCATAGCCATTCCCCAATAGGCCATCGCGCAGTTCGTGTCGTGAAAGGACGATTCCCGAAAGGATCGTTCGGATTCCAAATACCAAAAACCATGTAATTGTCCCACGCCCTGAAGGAAGAATTGACGCGTCAGTTCGTTGGTGGTGGTAATTCCAAACCAAATTTGTGGAATGCCAGACATCAGCCGAGCGCGCTGACGCGGCCCTTCGTTAAAAGCCTGCCCATGCATCGAATGCCCAGGATCAACCGCTTTTGCATCATCGGGCTTACCCGAAGGAGAAGGCGGCGTCTGCCCCCAAAGCGGGAGAAAAAGCGGCACGAGTAGAAACCCCATCAACATCGACATCCACCAACGATACAACATAGCCAAAACTTATCGTCGAACAGCACAAGGCCAAGCCTCATCTTAGATCAATTACACCTCCGCGATCTAAGCCGCTGCCTCTCAGCCTCTCCTAATCGTTATTTCTCAACGGAAAATGTGTTGTCTCACCTCGAAATCCGCTTCCATTCGCACTGTCGATCATGGCTCTGCCTTATCCCAAAACCCGCAATTTGCAGACCCGCTGGATTCTCGATCAACGGCAGGGTATTCCACACACCTCCGATCTTTCTTCGCTGCGACCATCCCATTGGCTCCGTGAATCTGAACCCGATGTTTCAGGGGCGATATTATCGATTTTAACCGTCTTCCTGACCAACCGAGAATGCCCTTGGCACTGCCTGATGTGCGATCTCTGGCGTCACACTCTGCAAAAACCTGTCCCGCCCGGCGCTATCCCCGCCCAAATCGATTTTGCCCTGGACGCCGACCGCAAGCTTCCTTCCGCTGCCGCCGACTGGATCAAACTCTACAACGCCGGATCCTTCTTTGATCCAGGCGCCATCCCGACCCAAGACTGGCCGGCTATCGCCGACCGCTGTAGGCCGTTTAGTCGAGTGGTGGTAGAGTGCCACCCTCGATTAGTCCATCGACGAATCCTCCCGTTTCGCGACTTACTCGGCGCCAGTACTCATCTAGAAATCGCTCTCGGCCTAGAAACCGTGCATCCTCAGGTGCTCGAGCGACTCAATAAAGGAATCACTTTGGATGGCTTCAGACAGGCCGCCGGTTTTATTCGGGATCAAGGGATGGATCTTCGAGTCTTTATTCTGGTAAAGCCACCTTTCCTTGATGAAACAGACGCACTCGACTGGGCCAATCAATCGACCGAGTTCGCCTTTCGTTGTGGCGCGAATACGGTCTCCCTCATTCCAACTCGCTCTGGCAATGGAGCCCTTGAGACGCTTCAAGCCATTGGTCAATTTTCACCCCCTCAGCCCGAAACCTTGGAAGCTGCCCTCCGATATGGACTCTCTTTGAAACAAGGTCGGGTCTTTGCCGACACTTGGGATTTAGATCAACTGGGTCAGGGAACCCAAGAACTCGAGAAAATCCGCGACCGCCTTCATCAAATGAACCTAACTCAGACCATTGTGGCATCCTAGGTTGACGGCAGACTCAAGCCGAACTCGGCACTCAAAAGAAGAGACACGCGGACTTAGCGCACCCCGACTTATCACCATTCCAAGACCGTAGCCCCCCAAGTCAGGCCTGCGCCAAACACCACCAACAACACTAAATCACCACGTTGAATGCGCCCGGATCGGACAGCTTCATCGAGTGCAATTCCCACACTCGCAGCACTGGTATTTCCGTAACGATCTACATTCACAAAGACCTGACCAGACGTCGCCCCTAGACGTTCTCCAACCGCAGTCAAAATACGCTGATTGGCTTGATGAGGAATGATGCAGCGAATCTGCTCAATACGAATCCCACACCGCGAGAGCGCCTCGTTTGCCGCGGAAACCATCGCCGTCACTGCGTTGCGAAAAGTTTCCTTTCCATCCATACGCAAGAAATGAAGCCGACGCGCGACCGACTCTGCGGTGGAAGGACAGGCACTTCCACCTGCGGGAAGTTCGAGCAAGCTTGCCTTGGTCCCATCTGAACCCAAACAGGTGGTGAGCAGTCCCCGAGAAGCCGGCCGATGCTGGAGAACGGCCGCACCGGCTCCATCACCGAACAAAACGCAGGTATTTCGATCAGCCCAATCGATGACCGAACTCATTTTTTCCGCACCAATGACCAAAGCTGTCTGAAAAGAATGGGACTGAATGAATTGTGCAGCAATTTCCAGTGCATAAACAAATCCGCTACAAGCGGCCTCGATATCAAAAGCGACAGCGCGATTCGCCCCTAATTTTTGTTGAACAAGGCACGCCGTGCTAGGGAAAAGCATATCGGGTGTGATGGTGGCCACGATAATAAGATCAAGCGCTTCAGCGCTAATCCCTGCCGATTCCATCGCCCGCCCCGCCGCACTCACTGCCATATCTGAGGTCGCCTCGCCGTCGGCCGCAATCCGTCGCTCACGAATTCCTGTGCGACTAGTGATCCAGTCATCGGTCGTCTCTACTAAACGTTCAAGGTCCGCATTGGTAAGCACCCGCGCTGGGACGTAGGAACCAGCTCCAATAATAGAAACCGTTCGAAGCGGGGGACGTTGATCAAGCGGATGAGTTAGCATGGGAGTCAGGTCATTTTAAATTGATAAACCCGATCGCGACTCGATCGCGGGGGAAACAAGAGAGGAAGACGCCGAACCAGCGGCGACGGAGCCCAAGGCAATATTTCGGATCAAAGTTTCATTAAGATCCAGTCCCAAAAAGCGAACGGCCTGATTCATAGCATGCATCACATTGGTTCTCTTAGCACCGCCATGAATTTTAATGATGCAACCGTTCACGCCCAACAGAGGAGCCCCTCCATAAGCCTCCGGATTCATTCGAGCACGAATCCGGTCTAAACCGCTCCGAGCAATCAGTGCGCCGGCCATTCGCAGGGGATTCGCGGTCAATTCTTCTTTCAACATGAAGCCAACCGCTTTCCCTAAACTTTCCGCCGATTTCAACACAATATTCCCCACAAAACCGTCGCAAACACACACATCGACCCCGTCCATGAAGAGATCATATCCTTCGCAATATCCCGTTGAATTCAACCCAGAAAGACGGATTAAAGCGAGCGCGGACCGCGTCAGATCATTGCCTTTGGATTCCTCGGAACCATTACTCAACACTCCAACTCTCGGGGTCTTAATGCCGAGCATCGCTTGAGAATAAGCAGAGCCCATAATGGCAAACTGAAGGAGATTTACCGGTGAACAATCAGGATTAGCGCCACCATCGACCAAAATCCAAGCACCTGAACGGGAGGGCATCACGCAAGCGATCGTTGGCCGATCAATCCCCTTTAGAGTCCGTAAACGAATCGTCGCAGCGGCGACTATTCCCCCCGTATTGCCCGAAGAAATAACGGCATCAGCGAGGCCATCGCGAACTAATTCAACTGCACGAAAAATCGAACAGTCTTTTTTACGACGAAGTCCATGGACCGGTTTATCGTCCATGGTAAGAACTTCGGATGCCTGACGCAGTTGAAGTCTGGGATCAAAACAACCGATTTCGGAAAGGATACGACGAACCTCCACCTCAGGACCGACCAGATGGAGTTCGCGAATCGTGGGGTCCGCTGCTAAGCCGAGCTTAACACCTTGAAGAATTTCCTCAGGGCCGTGGTCGCCGCCCATGACGTCCACTGCCAAGCGCATAAAATAAATGCGCCGCTCCTAGGTGATCGGGAGCGGCGCGAAAGGGATTAGGCGGCAGCGCTGACGTTAATCACTTGTCGGCCTTTGTAATAACCGCACTCACCACAGACGCGGTGCGGCAAAGCCGGTGACGCGCACTGTGGACAAGAGTTCAGTTGCGGCAGCTTAAGAACGCTGTTGTATGCACGGCGCATCCGTTGACGGCTGCGCGACGGTTTGCGTTTCGGAACGCCCATAATCGATTCGGTTACAGTTTCAGATTGTTGAGGGCGCTCCAGACACTAGTCGTGGATGACTCCCCCACATGAACGTCGTTGGACTCGGCTTTCGGCTTTAACCCTCGACACTCACGGCTGCACAACGGACTCGTTGGCAGAGCGATTAGAATGTCCTCTCGAATGACAGGGGTCAAGTCTACAAAATCACCTTCGACAACTATCGCATCTTCTCCCGTCAACGGAACCAACGCGGAAAACTCCGGAACCTCTAAAAGAAGAAGGAACGTTTTCAAGCACCGAGCACAGTCACACTCCAACCGAGTCGACAATCGACCGACGACCAGTAGGCCGTCTGCCTGCTTGTCAACGGTCAATTCATACTCCACCGGATGCACCAAGCGAATCAGTTCGTCTTGAAAATCGGGGGCTAATTCTAAGCCAGGAATATCCGCGTCTAAACAGACAGATTCGGTTTCCAGCAACCGCATATTCACCTTCAGCGACATTCCCGAAGGATTAGGTTCGGGTCCACTCGATGCAACGGCTGTTTCCAAAAAAGACTACGTCTTACCATCGGCTAAAAAGAAAAAGCGGACGATCCCCATCAAGGAATCGTCCGCTGACACTACCGATTAGAATTAAGCCTTAGAGGACTCAGCGATCGTCACGGGTTTATAACCGCCGATCGCCTTGAAATAAAAGAACAGCAACAGATAAATCGCCGCCATAGTGGCCGGAATAAAAGAGTCGGCTTTCAAGGTCTGACGATCTCCCTCAATGCTCGCATTTACCACGAGTGTCTGTTCAGGCGTCCTAGGCGCGGCTTTTTGTGCATCGGACAACTTAGTACCATCCAAAGCTGAAGCCGGTTTAAGGAAGAGAAAGGTGGTGGGATTGTTTGTCGATTTGTAGGTCGCGTAAAGGGCTGGATTCGTCTTTTGCAAGGCTTCCCCTGCAAACCGATCTTTAGCGTATCCAAGGCCTGCAGATCCTAGCAGACCGGCCGACATCATTCCGCAACCACCCATGATCGAAATGGCAATCGCACCCGTGCGAGGGAATCGATCGCTGACCACGGCCAACATCGTCGGCCAGAAAAAAGTCTTACCAAAAGCATACACCGAAAGGGCAAAGATCGCACCCATGAATGAAGTAATACCGCTCACCAAGTTCAGACCAACAAAGGCGAGAACGGAACAGATAACCAACAAGAGAATTGGGGATATTTTCAGTGTTCTCTCAATAAAATGGGCTGAAAAACGCAAGGCAAACATAAACATTGAAGTGAAGACGAAGAGGATTTTCCCTTCCTTTGCAGACAAGATATTGCCAGTAATGTTTTGGATCCAACCGTCGGTACCGAGTTCAACGGCACCCACCAGAACGTGGGCGATCAACAGCACGAACAGTAGCCAAGCACCAATGGAAAAACCAGTAATTACAGCGACCACTGCTAGGATGGCTCCGCCCATCGCATAGGACACCATCGGCGACAACTGCAGCGCCCCTTGGAAGAACAGAACCAACAAATAACAGGCCACTGCAGCACCCAAAATGCCGACATCTTTCATCATCTCGCCAATGCTCAACCCTTTAGCCGAAGCTTCAGATTTCGGAAAGGTCTGCCCCATAAACAGCACTCCGTAAAGCACAGTGGGGACCAAGAACAAAGCCAACTGCAGCTTCCAACTCATGGCCGAGGGGCCTTCACCGAGAAACCAACCCACCAAACCGCCCAACACCAAGCCGGCCGGCCAACTGGCGTGTAAAATATTCAAATAATGAGTGCGGTTCTTGGGGAAAAGTGTTGCCACCAGCGGATTGGCTACTGCCTCTAAAGTCCCATTCGCCAAGGCAAAGATAAAGGTACCCCAATAAAGGTAGTTATAGGCCATCTCCTGCGTCTGCCCCTTGGACGCCGCAAAGGTCACAAAAGCGGAGAGTACATGGAATAAGAAGGCTGCGACGATCAGTTTTCCGTAGCCAATCTTATCGACAACGACACCGCCGATGATGATACCAAAGCAAAATCCGGTGAACCCTGCCCCACCGATGGCGCCTAACTGCCCGCCGGTGAATCCAAAATCAGCCGCCCAATTAGCGAGAATACCGCCTCGAATGCCAAAGCCAATTCCGGCCGCCAAAATAGCCATGAATCCAGCAAATAAAAGCCGTTTTGCGTTTGGGGCAATGCCCTGTGTATGTCCGTTGCTCATATAAGTTAGTTATGCCAGTAATTGTGACGTGTGCGAAGCCCTATTAAAACGACTCAAACCGTTGCTTGTCCATTGCTTGATTTGGGTTTATCACAATTTTCACCGTCCAAGTTTTCGGGAATTACCCTCACTTAAACTCGTATCCGAGACTTTACCGCACGGTTAACTTGAGTCATTGAGCGAAAAAGCGAGGGCAATTCCTCCAATGCTACCTCTCCATTCACAAAATCTTCGGAGCGAATTACCCCGGTCTCAATTAACTCCAAGGCTCGACGAATCGTTCGTGGGGTGTGATGAAAACTGCCCAATAAGGTTAGGTTCGAATAGTGGATCAACCCGGTGTCCAAGGTCACTGAGGTCCCAGCAGGGCAGCCTCCAAAAAAATTGATCCGCCCCCCCTTTCGCACAATCCGTGTCGCCGCTTCCCACGTTGATGGTTTACCAATCGCCTCAAAAACAACATCCACCGCGTCTGACCAACCTCGTTCCCGAATGGCCGACTCTAAATCGTCACGCCCCTCCATCTCTAAAACCGCAGAAGCCCCTAATCGCTGAGAGAGCGCCAACCTCGCCTCGCCTCGCCCTGCTACCAGGACCTCACACCCAGCATCACGGGCCAAAGCCACAGCGAATAAACCGATAGGCCCCGCACCAAGGACGAGCAGCCTTTCCCCAGCCCGCAGTTGAAGATCCCCGATTCCTTGCACAACGCAGGCTAAGGGTTCGGTTAAAGCCGCGGACTCAAACCCTGTCGTGTCGCGAAGCCGAATTAAGTTTTCTGCAACGAGCCGAGCGGGAATCACAATCGATCCCGCATACGCCCCATTGAGGAAAAGCAGGTCGTCACAAAGATTTTCTTGGCCGCGTCGACACCCAGCGCATCGACGACAAGGCGCTGAGTTAGCAGCCACCACCCGTTCACCGACCTTCCATCCATGGGTCTCGAAATGAACCTCGGAAACCGTTCCAGCGAATTCGTGCCCAAAGACGCAGGGAGGAGTCAGCATCCGAGCATGGTACCCTCTTCGGTACACCTTGAGATCCGTCCCACAGGTGAGTGCCGCACCAATCGCGACACGAACTTCCCCCGCCAACAAAGGACGCTCTTCCACCTCTTCGATTCGGACATCTTCGCGTCCATACAATACCGCCGCTTTCATTGAGATCAGTGAAGCAGGACCGTCGTCAAAACGAAAGGATGAGCCGAAATTTGGATCCAAGAAGGGTTAGCTCACCCGTTTCGACCTGTCACCTTCGACCGCAGTAGGGTTCGTTCTCTAACGCCTTTTAGTCTCTCGACTAAAAGCGGATGTCCTCAAGGATATCCGCAAAAAAGCCCGTCGGTGAGGACGGGCCTGTTAAGGCGCTTCAGGCGAGTGGTGGAGCCGAGGAGATTCGAACTCCTGACCCCCACAATGCCATTGTGGTGCTCTACCAACTGAGCTACGACCCCACTGGCCCGAAAGCGGGGCGCACTTTAAGAATCAAAACGAAAGAGTCAAAGGGCTTTTATTAAAAAGTTTTCGAAAGAGACTTTCATCAACCCGTTTCCGTTGTGCAATTTAAGGCGAGGTTCTAGCATAAAACTATGAACAACGAGGGCTCAGCAACCGGTGAAATCATACCTAATAGCAGCTTTGATGATCTCTCCAACCTCGCCGCGCAGGTTAGTCTCACTCCAGCAGCATTCCTCGTTCTCGGACTCCCTGAGTCCCCAAGAATCCACGGGGACACCGGCTGCAACCGCACGGAAATGGGCGAAATTATTCCCCTGCTTTACTCGCTGGTCAGCGCTCCGAAGGACTGGAACGAAATCCGAGATCTCAACCGCCTTCCCAAGGGCTGGGGCTGGATGGCTTGCCTTCGCATTCGAGGTCCAAATGGACTCCGCATCGGCCTCCTTGTGATTATGGATCACTCGGCACGCCGCCTCAATCCAACTCAACGCGCTGGACTCCAAACGGTCGCACATGCGGTCACTCTTCATCTCGAACTGAGAGAGAAGGAATCGCGTCTCGCCGAGACAACTGAACTGAGTCGACTCACTAAAGTTCGCCTGCGCGACAACGAAGCCTACTTCCAATCACTCGTCGAATCCCTTCCCCAAAACATTTTCTGCAAAGATCTCAGTGGACGATTCACCTTTGTGAACCTCGCCTTTTGCCGAACTCTAAAGCGGGAAAGTACCCAGCTAATAGGTCTCACAGATTTCGATCTCTTTCCGGAAGATCTGGCCCGCAAATACGTCGATGACGACCGGCGAGTTATGGCGACTGGTTCCGTCATCGAAGAAACTGAATACAACGTCACTCCTGACGGGGGACGTCACTGGTTTCATGTCATTAAGACACCGATTTTAGACGCCCAAAATAAACCCATCGGGATCCAAGGTAGTTTTTGGGAAGTCACGCAGGAGAAGTTCGTCGAGGAACAACTCGCTCATGAACGGGATTTGCTCCACGCCCTGTTAGAGAACGCTCCAGACGCTATTTATTTTAAAGATAAAGACTCGAAAATTACCCGTGCTAGTCGTGCTCTCGCCCGCCGCGTCGGACTCACCGATCCCGCACAACTCATTGGAAAAACCGATCATGATTTTTTTAAACCTGAACACGCTGACCCAGCACGTGCGGACGAAGTGGAG
This sequence comes from Akkermansia muciniphila, assembly GCA_945898055.1. GTDB lineage: Bacteria > Verrucomicrobiota > Verrucomicrobiia > Limisphaerales > UBA9464 > SXXZ01. The sequence continues at coordinate 22,877 of CAMDGV010000008.1, forward strand.
ATCCTCCGCACCGGTCAACCCATCCTCGGCCGACTCGAACGTGAGGAACGAAAAGATGGGGTCCGCACTTGGAGCCTCACCAACAAGCTGGCCCTCCGCAATTCAAGTGGTGAAATCATCGGCACCTGTGGCCTCTCCCGCGACATTACCGAATTGAAGAAAGCGCAAGAGCAATTGGAAACAACGGAGGCCAACTACCGAGGATTAGTCCAGAACGCGGTCGACGGCATCTTTCAAACCAGTCCCGACGGTCGCTACATCAATGCCAATCTCGCCCTAGCCCGAATGTACGGATTCGACAGCGTCGATGAACTTACCGCGAGTCGGACGGACATCGAACAACAGTTGTATGTCGATCCTCAGCAAAGAGAAAAATTTCAGGAACGTCTTGTCCGCAATGACAAAATTGAACAGTTTGAAAGTGAGGTCTATCGGAAAGACGGACGGCAAATCTGGATCAGTGAAAATGCTCGGGCGGTCCGTGATAGTGCAGGCCACTTGCGTTTTTACGAAGGCACCGTCGAAGACATCACCAAACGTAAGCAGGCAGAGAAATCGCTCCATGACGCCAATCTGGCCCTCTCGGCGGCGCGGGATGAAGCCCTCGAATCCGCCCGTGCGAAATCTCAATTTCTAGCCAATACCTCCCACGAAATTCGTACGCCAATGAATGGAATTATTGGCTTCGCACGCCTGTTGCTGGACACCCCTCTTAACCCCGATCAACGGGACTATTCGACCACCGTCCTCCAGAGCGCTCAAACCCTGCTAAAAGTACTCAACGACATTCTCGACTTCTCCAAAATTGAAAGCGGAAAGCTTTCCTTTGAAGTTATTGAGTTTGACCTTCAAACCTTAGTCGAAGACACCGTTGAATTACTCGTGGACAAAGCCCACAGCAAGGGAGTGGAAGTCGCCACCTTCATCGATCATTCTCTTCCCTATTCTCTTCAAGGTGATCCGGGCCGAATCCGCCAAGTCCTTACAAATTTGATCGGCAATGCCATCAAGTTTACTGAGAACGGCGAAGTTGTTATCACAGTCAAGGTCCTTTCCATTACCCACAATCGCGCTCAGATCGATTGTCGTATTCAGGACACAGGGATTGGCATCCCACCACACGCTCTTGCCCGTATCTTCAATGAATTTACGCAAGCTGATGGATCAACCACCCGCCGATTCGGTGGGACTGGCCTTGGCCTTACTATTTCTCGAGGCCTCGCGCGCCGTATGGGTGGCGATATCATAGTGGAAAGTATCGAAGGCAAGGGATCCCTTTTTACTCTCACCTCAACCTTTGAAATTGCCGCGAGCCCACCCCGTCCCACTCCGTCCCTCGCCCTACGCTCAAAGGAACTCCGCATCCTTATCGCCGATGGGCACCTGAATACCTGTCGCGCCTTTCAACATCAACTTCATGCCCTCCAGCTCTCGGCTGTCGCCGTCAATTCCGCAGCATCAGCACTCGAGACCCTCCGCGAAGCCGCTCGACTCGATCGTCCATTTGACGCCGCTTTCATTGCCCTGCACTTACCCGGAATGGATGCCCTCACCTTCACCCATCAAGTCCATGCAGAAGAGGCTCTCGCAAGGATTCAAATCATCCTAGTTGCCCCCGTCTCACAACGGCCCGATCCAGGGTTACTGCGCACCGTCGGGATCGCCGGGCATCTCATTAAACCCTTCAAACAATCGCGACTTCACGAGACGCTCCGAGCCCTCGCGGCAAGCGAAAATCTGCTCGGCACCACTGCGGTCACCGAAAGCTCTCTCCCAAGAATGGATCCCCAAGGGCGAGTCCTAAATATTCTCTTAGCCGAGGATAATCTCGTGAACCAAAAATTAGCACTGATTCAACTCCAACGCCTCGGTCATTCTGTAACAGTCACCAACAATGGACTCCAGACCCTAGATATCCTCCTCCAAAGATCCTTTGATGCGGTGCTGCTTGACTGCCAAATGCCTGAACTGGATGGGTACGAAACTGCTCGTCAGATCCGCCGACTTGAAGCCGATCGCGCCTTTGGGAATCGGTCTCCGGCTTTCATTATCGCCCTGACCGCCAACGCCATGCCCGGTGACCGAGAACGATGCTTAGCGGCTGGGATGGATGAGTTCCTGACCAAACCCTTAGAACCCGAGAAACTGCCTGCGGTTTTAAACCGAAATCTAGACGGCCACCGAAACGAATTACTTCCGCTCAACTCACAGATGGCCCTCGCTGAACCATCCGCCTCGCCTCTTTTGCGACTCGACCCAACCCTGATTGAGTCCCTTCGTGAGCTGCGATTTCCAGGTGAACCCGATCCATTAGAAGAGGTCCTTGACCTTTTTTTTAGGGACACGCAAGTCCAACTGCAAAAGGCCCAAGAAGCGGCCGCCAAAAGGGATAGCCAAGGTCTAAAAATGACCGCGCACACTCTTAAGGGTAGCGCCAAAAATATCGGAGCACATGAACTGGATCGCGCGACGAGTCTACTTGAGACGGCGGTGGATGCAGCTGATTGGGAATCTGTGAATCACCTCCTCCCCGCGGTGGAAGCTGAACTCAAAGCCTTACTCGAACTTCTCGAACAGGAACGAACTCGATGCCCCCTTTTTCAAGGGTGAGCATTTCTTAGCCCGTTCGATCTCAATTTCCTGTGCTAACCTGCAAAATGTCGAACCCGCAGCTCATTTAGGGACTCGGTCACGATAGCAATATCCATTTCATGCACTTCCATGCCTTGGCCGATTTTACTCAGCAAGGTAATGGTCAAACGCCCTCCTAAATGTTCTCTAAATTCCTCCAAACCGTTGATCACACAAAGTGATCCACGGCTGTCGACAAAAAGCAGTTCTTCAGCAAAAAGTTCAAAGCGCAAAACTTCCAAAAGTACGAGGATCCGTTCTGCATCGACCGCACTGAGATAACCACGTCGGCGTGCATAAATAACATCGAGGGCCAGACCGATGGCTACCGCCTCTCCGTGCCGTAATCGATACTCAGAAATCTGTTCTAATTTGTGTGCCGCCCAATGGCCAAAATCAAGAGGGCGCGCGCTCCCCATTTCAAAGGGATCTCCTCCCGTTGCAATGTGGGTCAAATGCAACTCTGCACTCCGCCGAATTAACTCTTTCATCGGCGCTTGATCAAATCGAGCCAATGCCACCGCATCGCGCTCGATCTGATCAAAGAAGTCTGCGTCCCGAATACAGGCCACCTTAATCGCCTCCACATAGCCGGCGCGCTTGTCTCGATCAGGAAGGCTGGACAGCAAATCGAAATCATTGATCACCGCAAAGGGCGGGGCAAAAGTCCCGATAAAATTCTTCTTTCCGAAAGCATTGATTCCGTTTTTAACCCCTACCCCCGAATCGTCTTGGGCTAGGGTGGTCGTAGGAATCCGAATATGACGTACCCCTCGGTGAGCGGTGGCAGCCGCAAAGCCCACCATGTCCAGTAGTGCGCCGCCCCCGACGGCAATCACGTAATTATGTCGATCGATATGATGCCGATCAATCAAGGCATGAACCTCCGTAATCCAATGAGAGGAGTTCTTAATACTCTCGCCTCCCAACAGACGCACAGGGGAGCAGACCAGATGCGCCCGCCCTTGCATTGCCGCAAAGCAGGCTTCCATTTCAGCCGATAAACTCGGGCGAGCCTCGGCCAATGCGTCATCCAAAATCAGCAAGACCTTGGCTTCACCCGCACCAAATTCTACTTTTCCGGAAGCAAATACTTCTGCAAGGACAGTGTTGCCGACCGCAAACAAGCTCTCTGTAAAGTGGACTTGATGACGGAAGCTGACCGTGATTGTTTTTTCGACGACAGGCATGTGAAATGGCAATCCTGCGAAAAGAGCGGCTCGCAGCGAAGAAGATTTAGATGAAATCTCAGGATTGCTCAAAGCCGCCAAATTCCGCTTTCATTCCTCTGTGTCGAGTCCTGTGGTGGTTGTTTCCCCCTTATTTCCGCCCGCACGCGGCGGATTGGCCGACCATACCCACCGCCTCGCACGCTCTCTGGCCCAACACCGCCCGGTTCGAGTCCTGACGACGCGCGGAGCTTCTCCTGAACCCGACCTTGAAGTTTTCGATCCGATAACAAACTGGCATCGTCTCTCTGAACTAGAAACAGCCCTAGATGACTGCCCGGCCGAAAGCCCTATCCTCTGGCAGTATGTGCCTCATATGTACGGCCGCGGCGGGATCAATATCGCGTTGCTGCGACAACTCCGCCGATTGCAACGGCGTGGTCGTCATCAAATCCTCATCGCCCATGAAATTAAAGCGCCTCTCCACTGGAAACCGTCGCGACTGATCTACGCGCTTTGGCATCGCTTCGCATGGCAAAGCATCCGCCAGTCCATCCCGATCATCGGTATTTCCACCGAAGCTTGGCTCCAAAGTTGGCCATCAGATTGGGACCACACCAAGAACGACTTCTTCGTCCTACCCTCCCCATCCAATGTTTCGCTGGTCCAAACCCGACCGGATCATCGCCGTGTTTGGCGTGAAAAACTCGGACTGAAATCCAATGCGCCCGTCCTCGGCTACTTCGGCACCTGGGGTGCCTCCAAACAACCAGAATGGATTTTTGCCGCTTGGCGACACGCTCGCGCTACGGGCATTCCTGCGGTTTTAGTGCTCCTCGGCGGCGATCCTCCTCAAAATATTTCCGAAGATGATCGTCCCTTTTTTCGTTCCTTGGGCTACATCCCCGAAGTCGAGGTGAGCCTCGCTTTGCAAGCATTTGACCTATTACTATTACCCTTCGAAGACGGCGTCTCCGAACGTCGCACTTCTTTTACTGCCGGACTTTCTCACGGTACTCCGATCCTGACCACGGTTGGGCACGGTACCGGCACAACCTTACGCTCCGCCCGATTTATTGCCAGTATACCCGTCAATTCACCGAGTGCCTTTCCCATCGAAGCCGTCCGACTCCTCGGCGATCCAAATCGGCTCTCTAAACTCGCCTCGGATTCAATCCAAGCGTATCATCAGTCTTTCTCTTGGGAGATCGTTACAAAACGACTTTTAAAGAGACTCCGCTCTCGCCCGCCAAACCCCGGGATGGAAGAAATGGAGACATCTGGGCACCAAGATCGCTAGACTCATCACCGCACTGTCTCATGCCGGATCCGAACCCCTCCCTAGCAGTCCGCGCGTTAACCCGCTTGGCGTCCCTGCTTCACGCTCAACCTAGGCTCTTCATCTGGCCACAGGTCCTTCTGGCTGCTGCCTGTGTTTGGCTCACCGTGTTCCGTCTGGAATTTGATACTGACCGCAACTCATTGGTCGGTTCAGATAAAGAATACCACCGCAATTTTCTTAAGTTTAAAGCTGAATTTCCTGCGCAAGACGATCTTGTCGCGATAGTGGAAAGTGACGAGTTGGAAAAAAATCGCCAATTCGTCGAACGTCTCGGAGTACGACTCGAAGCCGAGTCGACCCTGAAATCTTCAACGAACCTCTTCACCGATGTTTTCTACAAAGGCGATCTCACTCTAATGGGCCCAAAGGCTCTTCTGTTTGTTCCAGAAAACGATCTCCGAGAACTTCTCCGTACCCTGCGTGAATCCCGCCCTTTCATCGAACGATTCTCTTCCGCCACCAACCTTGCCACGCTCTTGCATCAGGTCAGCATCAGCATCCGTTCTGCCGAGCGGACCACTAACGCCAACAATACAGCAATGGTTCAATCGCTTCCGGCCTTGGAACGTATCGTTCGTCGGGCCAAGGAAAGTATGGATCGCCCCGGCACTCCGCCCTCGCCCGGCATTGATGCCCTCTTCGGTGCCGGCCCTGAAGCGGAACGAGAAAAATATATTACCTTCGATCACGGCCATCTCTATCTGGTCAATGCCAAAGCCCGCGCAGTTCACAAAACGGACTTCCCGCATCTTCGCACATCGTTCCTCCGACGACTGACCGGAACGGAACGTCCAATGACTCCAGCAGAAATCCAATTTGAAACCGGAGTTTTTCAAAGCGCTCTGAACGAAGCTGCCGTTACTCGCTTTCGTGAATTGGTGAACGAAACCTCGGCCGAAGTCCCGGGCGTTAACGTAGGCCTCACCGGCGAGTCTGTCCTCGAAATCGATGAAATGATTCAGTCGACTCAAGATTCTACTCTCGCATCGATCCTTTCATTGGCTATCTGCTCCCTCCTTTTTGTCGCCGGTTACCAACAGATCGGACGCCCTCTCAAAGCGGTCGGTTCCTTGCTGATCGGCCTTTGTTATACCATGGGTTACACCACTCTCACCGTCGGTCATCTCAATATTCTCACCATCACTTTCGTCCCGATGCTCATCGGCTTGGCAATCGATTTTGGGATTCATCTCATCAGTCGGTTCGAAGAGGAACTTCACGGTGGAGCCACAGAATTTGAGGCTCTCAGCCGAGCGGTGGTTAATACCGGCCAAGGTATTTTTACCGGTTGCTTCACGACGGCTGGCGCTTTCTTTGCCATGTGGCTGACCGATTTCCGAGGGATTCAAGAAATGGGCATCATCACCGGCGGGGCTCTTGTCATCTGCCTCCTTCCTATGATGACCCTGCTGCCCGCACTCCTACTGACTAAAGAAAACGCGGGCGCACAGAGGGAAAAAGCCCCGGCGGTTCGGCCCCCTGCTCCTCAAACTCCAACCCCAACCGATTTCCGCTCTCGATTAGAACGACTCTGGCTCGATTGCCCTTGGACCGTCCTTGGCGTCACTTTAACTCTGACTGTCCTCTGTGCCGTACAGATTCCACGGATCAGTTTTGATTACAATCTGCTCAATATGCAGAGCGCGAGTATGTCCTCGGTTGTCTTTGAAAAAAAACTGATTGATGCCACTCGAGTTCCTGCCGGTGGCAAGGAACAAACCAAGTCGATCCTCTTCGGCGCGGTCATGGTTGATACCCTCGAGGAAGCGATTGCCCTTATCCCAAAACTGCGCGCGCTCCCTTCGGTTGCTGGCACCGATTCCATGGTTCAATTCCTCAATCAGGACGCTTCGATCAAGGCCCCCATTCTTCGCGAAATAGCCCAGGAAACCAAAGGCCTCCACTTTGCTCCACCAGCCGTGGGCCCAACTGATCGGAATGAACTCAGTCAACGACTCTGGTCTCTTGCCGGATTACTGGGACTCTCCGCCGACGAAGTATTACGCTCGAATCCCCAGGAAAAAGAACTGCACGCCCACCTCGTTTCTCTGCGCGCTGCTATCTCTGAACTCCGGACAACTCTCTTCCGTGGCGATCCCACTCTGACTTCTCGTCGTCTCAGCATTTTTCAAACAGCCCTCTTTTCAGATATCCGAGAGACCTTCACTCTTCTGCAAAACCAGACGGCGGACACAGGCCTGCAGGTCGAAGATCTTCCTGTTCCGCTCAGAAATCGCTTCATCGGCATTACGGGTAAACACCTCATCCAAGTTTACCCCAAAGAGGACATCTGGGAACGCAGCGCTCAGGAACATTTCGTCAAAGAATTGAGCTCGATTGTTCCCACTGCCACCGGCACTCCCTCTCAACTTTATTATTATACAGAGATCCTTAAAGTTTCCTATATCGAAGCTGCCGCTTGGGCTCTCACAGCCATTATACTTCTTATCTTTCTTCACTTTAGATCTCTCCTTCAAGTCTTTCTCGCTCTTCTGCCTGTCGCCATCGGCTCTATCTGGATGACTGGCTTCATGGGCTGGTTCGGCATTCCTTTTAACCCTGCCAACATTATGACCCTCCCTCTTGTCATCGGAATAGGAGTCACTAATGGCATCCATATTCTTAACCGCTATGCCGAAGAGAAATCTCCCGCTCTCTTAGGTAAGAGCACTGGTAAAGCGGTGCTCATATCCGGTCTAACTACCATCGCCGGATTCGGAAGTTTGATCATCGCCGATCATCGCGGAATCCAAAGTCTCGGGTATGTGATGTCCGTGGGAACGGCGACTTGTATGATCGCTGCACTGACCGTTCTCCCTGCCCTTATCACCCTAAAAAATCGGCGCTCACCTCACGGTCCTTAATCCCAAAACGACTTCGGGTCGTTCCGGAACTGTTGGAAACACTACGCCGAGCCGGACTCCCGGTACCCCACAACGTCGTGGGCGAAGTGAGATGGCTTGGAGAAGCCTCTCCTAGAATCTTAACTCCGTTCTTCTGCCACTGATAACGGAGGTTCTGGCCCGAAGCCGCGCCCGAAAAGCGAGTGTTACAACGGCAGTTCTCCCAGCCTTCCCAACCCAATTTACAGCGGCCACAACTCTAAGCGGAACTTCTCTGCGTCTCCTGCCTGCCTCGACAAATATCCAACCAACCCAAGATGAGTAGGATATTTTCTAGGTGGTTGATCATGATACCGTAGATTCGGACCAAGACGAACGACCAAATTTGACCAATTCCCCTGGGCTAGATCCCAAGCTAGCCTTCATTGAAATCCTTCAGAGGGACTCAGGTCTAGCTTTCAGGATAAACGAACGACCTCGGCAATGCTGAACCGTGGAGAGGGCATTTACCCTCAGCGGAGACTGGATCAAATTCACTCTAAAGTAACCTTGAACGCGGCAGGGCCTTTGAATTGCCGTCGGAAACCGCCCGTGAAGGCCCAGTCTTCTTTCGAGCAAGGACGCCCTGACCCAATCCCACTTGAGTTCATTACCTCCACTTGACTCAGTTATTCGTGGCTAATCGAGGGAAATAGAGGCGGGAATCCGAACCAATTCGGGTTTGATCCTCTGCGTTTTTGATATCTTCCACGACCAACAAAAGCAACTCCCTCAAATTTCGTGTTGGTCTGATGCGATCCGTCACCCCATAGTAGCCAACCACTCGGTTGTTAGAGCCTACTTAGTTCTGCCATGAGAGACGAATTCGAGAAACTGGTCGCCGCCGGAAAGATTCAGCCAAACCATATCAACCCACTCATAACTCTGACTGAAGCAGGGTTTTGCCAGCACAAGAGTTGGGGCTTCGGGCGAATTATCTCAGTGGATGTCACTTTAGGTCGACTAAACATCGACTTCACCTCCAAAGCAGGCCACTCGATGGATTTGGTCTTTGCCGCAGATTCGCTTAAACCAATCGAAAAGGATCACATCGTTGCCCGCAAGGCGCTTGATCCCGAAGGGTTGCGGAAGGAGGCCGCTCTGCATCACTTGGAAATAGTCAAACTAGCCCTCCGCAGTTACGGCGGTCGAGCCACCTCCGATCAACTCCACGCCGTCCTTGCAGATGTCGTCAGTAGCGATTGGAAGAAATGGTGGGAAGTCGCTCGCTCTGAAATGAAGCGCAACGGTCGATTTACCGTGCCGCTCAAAAAAACAGAGCTGATTATCTTTCAAGATGTCGAAATGGACATTGGCGAGCGCTTAGCCGTGGAGTTTCGAGCTGCTAAAGGCCTTAAGGCTCGGGTGGCTGTCGCTTCAGAAATTCTTAAGAGTGTCCCAGATATTACGAAGAAAGGGGTTTTAGCCGACATCATTGTCTTACTGAACTCCGATATCATTTCCCATGCACCCACCATGGCTTCCTTGGCTTTCGAAGGTGTTTTTATCCGCGATGACCTCCGCATCGCCGCCGGTTTCGAACCGTCGCCTAATGAAATCAGCGCCGCTAATATTCTGACGGCACAACACCGATTGGTCGCCTTCTTCAGCGATCTACCCGCAGCCAAACACCGCCGGACATTAGAGGTTCTGCGGGACTCAATCCCAGAATGGGGAGCCCGTTTGATCCTAATTCTCAACAACGTAGGGGTTAAATTGGCGGGCGAAATTGCCCGATTACTTCAACTCGAGGGTCAAGGACAATTACTTAAAACTGAACTGACTCGCCTGATTAGTCAGCACGGTGCTAGCAGCGAACTCCTCCTCTGGTTAGGTAAGGAACGTGGCGATCACTTCGCTGATATTCTCGGACCTGAGGTCTTCCGCGCCATGCTAACCGCCATGGAAAGGGATGCCTTTAACGAGAAGAAAACCAACCGGCTCCATGACTTTATCCTCGACGATGCAACACTCGTTCTAGAACTCATCGAGTCTGCGGATATTGAGGTTATTCGAGATCTTACTCGTAGCCTCCAACTCTCCCCAAGCTTCGACGATATGGACAAACGTTCGCTGTTTGCCCGAATTGTTAAGGCCTATCCGGCGATCCAAGAAATGATCACCGGTGAAAGTAAAAAGGATGATCACACTTTCCTCGTCAGTTGGGTCAGTCTAGAGCGGCGTCAGGTGGAATATCAGGACCTCGTCGAAAAAAGAGTTCCGGCGAACATCAAGGATATCGCACTGGCGCGCAGTTACGGCGATCTTCGTGAAAATCACGAATACAAGTCGGCTAAAGAAATGCAGCGAGTTCTCCAACGCCGCAAAGCGGAGCTCGAACGGGAGCTCGGCCGGGCTCGTGGTACGGATTTTGCCAGTGTTCGTACCGATATCGTCGGTCCAGGCACGACAATCAAAATCACCGACCTTGAGACAGGCGGGGAAGAAATTTACGACATCGTGGGCGCTTGGGACGGTGATCCCGACAAGAATCGGGTCAGCTATTTGACCCCATTCGCCAAGTCATTCGTTGGGCATCCTGCTGGCGCCGAAGTTTCTTTTACTACCGAAGGAGCGACCCGTCGTTTCTCTATTAACTCTATCCAACCCTATCAAGCAGCAGCCTGAGCTCACCTCTTCCTTCTGGAATTGATCAGTTTTAGCGAAGACAGCGTTGATCGCGCTGACTTTACTAACTTGCGGCCTTGGTAGCCGCTGAGCAGGCTTCCTCCGGCCTAGGATGCATTGGCACCACGGTCAGGGAGAATTAGCCTAGAATGCCAAGTTCAGCGGGTTTAATTCAGGCTGCCTCAGATAGCTCTTGCCATGCTATGTCTGTGTAAAAAGGTTGTCTTCCACAAAGCTCTTCTCCTCGGATACGTCTTCGTCGAGCGCCCCCGGTCTCAGCGTCTTTTAATTCGACCAAGTCGCCACACCGGTAATCTCCTCAGCATTTCTGATCAGGAGGAATTTATCTCCAAACTCGCTCTTGACGCTCCGGCGGATCTTGAAATGTCACCCAAGATAATTTCAGACCTTCAGATTTGGACCTATTCTGACCCCTTGTGCGGCAGGAACGAATGGGTGGAACGACGTCATAAGATGACCGAACTTCATCTTCAATGAGACTTCGTCCGGCGCGCCGTAGTCGTGTCGCTCTCAGCAGAAGATTTAGAACTCGACTGACAGTGTCATTGCCAGCAGTGGGTCTCCACTGGTTCGATACACGCGTGCTAGATTTTAATGCCCGTCGGGTCGCCTATGACGCGCTGCTCCGTGCTGAATCCCCAGGGGACTTCCTCGAACATCGCCTCGATGCGGATCCCAATTATCAAGGTCTCCAACCCGAGGACCGCCGTCTTACCCGTGAATTAGCCTCTGGAGTCCTTCGCAATTGCGGAAGTCTCGACTGGTTAATCTCGCGTAAAACGGAGGGTCGCACCCAGAAACCAAAGATTCAGGCGCTTCTTCGACTCGGTGCTTACCAATTGTTTTTTCTCGACCGCATTCCGGATCACGCTGCGGTTAATGAAACGGTGGCACTGGCTCGCTCGGTGGGACTGACCACTCAAGCCGGATTTATAAATGCAATTCTGCGCGGACTCATCCGCGAACGTGAGGTTCTACGGGCAGATTTGGAACGTCTCAAAGTTTCCGATCCAGCCATCGGTTGGTCGCATCCGGCGTGGCTCATCGAACGTTGGACCGCCCATCTAACCACCGACGAATTGCAGGCATTACTGCGTTGGAATAACGCCGCTCCACGCACTTTTGCTCGAGTTAATCGGTTAAAAATTCAACCCCCTCAACTCCTTGAACTTTGGTCGACCGAAGGCATTGAGGCTCTCCCTTGCGACTTTCCTTGGGTCGCAAAGGGAACCGTCTTTGAACTCAAATCACACCCGCCCATTGAGTCTATTCCTTCCTTCAAATCGGGTGGATTCTATATTCAAGATCCAAGCACCCTGATGGCTGTCGACTTACTCGAGGTTAAACCCGGAGATCGTGTTCTAGATTTCTGTGCTGCTCCTGGCGGAAAGACCTCTCTTATTGCCGAACACCTGAACGGTAACGGCAACCTCGTTGCCGCAGACTCGAATCCGGATCGTCTCAACCTACTCATCGAAAACACAACCCGTCTAGGTTTTACTAAGTGCCGTGTGACGACCTCCGAAGAGGCAGGTAGCGACTTCGATCGAGTGCTGGTCGATGCTCCTTGCTCCAATACAGGGGTGCTACGGCGCCGAATCGAATTACGTTGGCGAATTCGTCCAACCGAACTCACCCGTTTAGCAAGTCTCCAATCAAGCATCCTCGATAATGCTGCCCAACGTGTCCGGCACGGTGGAGCCCTCGTCTACAGTACCTGCAGCCTTGAACCAGAAGAAAACCGAGAAGTGGCACACGCCTTCACTGAACGTCATCCCGATTTTAAACTCACCAAAATAACCGAGCTACATCCAGTCCGAGACGGTGTCGACGGAGCCTTTGCTGCCCGTTTCGAACGTCTCGAAGAGTCGCAAATCGGGGAGCTAGCTCTTAAGGAGGCCTTTAGGTTTCCGAGGAATGATCCGCATCTGCCTCCGCGCGCTGTTCTTCGTCTCGGCTAGAGGCTTCTACCCATTGGATCGTCTTAAAAATGATCCACCCAAAGCCCGATAGTACCACCAAGGCACTGGAGAGTCCCCAAATAACCTCCAAACGTTTTGCTTCACTCACCAGTCGCAACGGAAAGAGAAAACAACCAAAGGCGATGAGCAGAAGTGTGCCTCCGGACAGTTTCAATAGTTTGTTTTTTCCAACGGAGGCCCCGGCATCGAACTGGAATATTACCCTCCAAAACAGCACCGCCAATACCGCTCCAACCGCAAAAAGGATGGGAACACTCCAATGAAACTCAAACTTGAGTCCCTCACGATCGCGCCCGACAACCCCTAATGACCCAAGCATTCCCCCCAAGGCCAAGGCCGAGGAAACGACAACGACCCGTCGCAAAAATGGAGCTTTGGAGTGCATAGCTAAATCCCTTCACTCTACACGACAAAGGCCCTGACCTGGAACGATCCCTCCTATAACCCAAGCCCCATGGCCTGCGGCCCGGATGAAACGCAAAACAGCATCAGCACCCTCCTCCGGGACGACTGCGGTCATACCGATTCCCATATTAAAGACTTGGTACAACTCAGCTTCATCTACGCCCCCTTTATCACGAAGAAGACGAAACAGCGGCGGTAATTCCCATGCATCTTTACGAATCAGAGCGTCGCACTTTGGTGGAAGGATACGGGGCAAGTTATCCACAAAGCCACCCCCAGTAATGTGAGCCAAAGCTTTTAGGCCCAACGGTTTTCCTGCCGGATTAAACTTCTTAATTAACTTCTGAACAAGAGGCCCATAGGAAACATGAACTGCCAAAAGTGCATCCCCCAATGTCCCCCCCAATTCAGCAACGCGACTCTTCGGCTTTAACCCCAGCGTCTCGAATAAAATCTTACGAGCTAAGGAGTAACCGTTGGTGTGCAATCCGCTGGAAGCAATCCCGAGGACCACGTCGCCGCGTTTCACGGTCTTTTGACCGACTAACATGCGCGATTTGTCGACGACGCCCACGATCGTGCCGCTCACATCGTATTCGCCTTTCTGATAAAACCCAGGCATCTGAGCGGTCTCGCCACCAATCAATGCGCAACCGTTGGCGGCACAACCTCGGGCAAAGCCACGGATAATATCGGTGAACACATGCGGTTCCAAGGTTCCAGTACCGAGATAATCGAGGAAGAAAAGAGGCTCAGCACCTAAAACAGCGATGTCGTTGACGCAATGGTTCACCAAGTCCTCGCCAATGGTATCGTGTCGGTCCATCGCAAAGGCGATCTTTAACTTGGTGCCCACGCCATCGACCGAACTTACCAGTACCGGTTGGCGGTGCTTGCGGATATTGAGGGCGAATAATCCGCCGAATCCACCCACCTTACCCAACACCTCCGGTCGATGGGTCGATGCCAGCAATTGTGGCAGGGTGTTCTTGACGCGGTTTCCTAAATCAATGTCAACGCCTGCCGCGGCGTAGGCTTTCTGCTTCTTCACGTGGCGATAGTCTAAACACGGAGCCCCAACGGTGAACATAATTTATCGAAGTTACCTGCAGTAATGCCCCCGACCGACTTGGATCAAAACCGAAGGGGCAGAAGTCAAACGCGAAAACGGTCGAGTTTTTTTTAACCTACTGATTACCTTCGATAACGATCGACCTAAGGCAATCCTCCTCCAGTTCGACATTCTCACGAAAAGGTACCCAAGTTTCCCTCTTCCCCCACCGCCTTGGGTCTTCTGCAACCGTTGAACTCGACACCCTGACAACCGAGGGTAGTCGCCTGGCTAACCCCCGATTGAACTGGGTTCATTTCCGAAGTTTTATTCGTAACGAAGCGCCTGAATAGGTTCCAAACGGGCCGCTTTAAAAGCTGGTATCAGACCCGCGACAATTCCCACACCGCCACTGAAAACCACGGCAAGAGCTTGCGCCCACCAAGTAATGACCGGCGTATTTCCAGTCGGCGAAATGTAGGACAATAAATCGACAAGAAACTGGGAAGCGACCAATCCAGCCAAAGCTCCCAGCAGAGCCAGTACAACGCTCTCAACGATGATTTGAATAAAAATATCAAGACCAGTCGCGCCGATCGCTTTGCAGGTTCCAATCTCCCGAATGCGCTCATTGATGCTCGCCAACATAATGTTCATAATCCCAATCCCGCCCACTAGAAGGCTAATCCCGGCAATGATTCCGCCACTCAACCTCGCATTTTTAATCTGGCGATTAATGCTCTCAATTTGGTTTTCCTGAGTCTGAAAAGAAAAGTCCTCAATGCCGCGGTGAGTCACCAATAAAATGTTCCGTGCCTGTTGGAGAGCTTTCTCCATTTGATCCATCGATCTCACCTTGAGATCAATGTCGGTCAGTCTGGGATCTGGAATTCCATCGGCATCGCCGGCAATCCGAAAGCGGACCCACGAGGTATTAAGTGGAATGTAAATGGTGTGGTTCTTGCGCCAGAAGGCCCACCCCCCTTTTCGCCCCCATCCCTTTGAGCGCTTCGGACCGTTTGGGTTGGCTGCTTTAATCTCAACCAATTTCTTCAAGGCCCTCTCCTTGGCGTCTCGTTCACTCGAATAGTGTTGGAACATCCCCACAATGGTGAAGGGTTGACCATTTAATTGGATGGTCTCGCCGACGGGAATAATCTCCCGACCTGTCTCGTCTGGATCTTCAAACAGTGCATCACGAATTCCAGTCCCGATCACACACACCGGATTCGCTTTTTCTTCATCTAAAGAATTAAAAAAACGCCCATGCTCAACCGTGTGAAGGTTCATCGCCAAAACCTCCGGCCAGGCCCCAACGACTTCCTCTGGGTCCACCCGTTTATCTCCCTTGGCGGCGATCACATCAGGAACTCCCATTTCCGGAGAGACCACACTCAAGAGCGGTGCCCCATTCTTCAGCGCCAAAACGTCCACCAAAGTACGTCCTGGAGCCTGATCAGCGAGATGATCTTGGTAGCTCGGAATAGCCTGAGCTTGCAGTAAAACTTTGTCTGCTCCACCCATGGCGATCATCGATTCACGTAGACCATTTTCCATGCCTTGGATGATGGCACTCATGCCCACCAAGGAGGCGACTCCCAAGACGACCCCGAACAAGGTGAGAATGGAGCGGAACTTATGGGCCCAAACTTCCTTCAAACCGATGAGGATAACATTGAACAAATTCATCAGTCGTAACGAAGCGCTTGGATAACATTCATCCGAGCGGCTTTAAATGCGGGGAAAAGTCCCGCTAAGACGCCCACTCCTGCCGCAAAAGCAAAAGCAACGCCCATCGCTGTCCAGGTAATCACTGGATCATTTCCAGTGGGAGCGACCCAAGCAATCGCCTTTACCACGAAGCGAGAAGCCAGTAACCCGACCAATCCGCCAACCAAGGCAATCACCGTGCTTTCAACCAAGATCTGAGTAAAAATATCTAGGTCCCCTGCTCCCACAGCCTTCCGAATTCCGATCTCCCGAATCCGCTCAGAAATGCTCGCCAACATAATGTTCATAATCCCAATGCCTCCTACAAAAAGACTGATACCGGCGATCAAACTGCCGCTGAGCCGCGCGTTTCTTACAAATCTATCAATGTCTTCCCCCCAATCCTCTAAGGTACGAAAAGAGAAATCTTCAATGCCTCGATGGTTCACTAACATGATATTTCGTATCTTGACTAGGGATTGATTGAGTCGATCAAAATCGTGTAGCTTGATTTCAATAGTACTCAACCGAGGTTCAGCAGGCGCATTGCTTCGACTGGATTGAAACCGTTGCCACATGGTGTTCAGGGGCATATAGACCGTGTTGTTTTTAATCCAAAAGGCATAACTCCCGCCGCCTCGACCTCGACCTCGCTGAGGTCCTGTGGTTTCTTTTTTGCCTGATGCCAACACCGCTGCTTTTGCGGCCGCGGCCGCCAAACGGGCCTTACGATCTTGCTCCCCTTCATACAATTGGAACATCCCAATAATAGTGAAGGGCTGTCCGTTAATGGTCATCGTCTTCCCAATCGGGATGACCTCGGTGCCGGTCTCCTCTGGGCGCCCAAATAATTCGTCACGAATTCCCGTCCCAATGACACACACGGCACGGGCTTCATCCGCATCAATGTCGTTAAAAATACGACCATGCTGAACAACGTGTTCGGACACGGCGGCCTGCTTCGGATAAACTCCGAGCGTCATATAGGTGCGGAATAATTTACCGTTCGCGGCCAAGGTCGGATTGTCTTCTAGGCGCATCTCCGGCGCAACGATTTCGGCATCTGGCACCCCAGCCTCAATGGCCGTGGCATCGGAAAGGGTCATTCCTCGGGCGAAATCTCGCAAATGACGCTGTTGTACGGGCACCGATTGAGCTTCTAACCGAACCTTCCGTAACCCTCCAGACGCGAGGAGAGCTTCCTTTTGACCGATCTCCATGCCCTTGACCATCGCACTCATCGCAATCAACGAAGAGACCCCGAGGACGATCCCCAACATCGTTAAAGCCGAACGAAATTTATGAGCCCAAATTTCTTTCAAACCAACGGCGACGGCATTGATCAGATTCGTTCCACCCACCGGTAAATCGGTTAAATCCAACTCACTCAATAAAGATTCCACCGCAGATGTCTGAGGACTCTCCGTCTTCATGTCGCAGAGGGAACCTGCTCGGGGTTAGGTCGATGCAAACCAGCGAGGCGTGCATCGACATGGTCGACAATTTTGCCGTTGCGAATCTCGATCCGACGTGGAGTTACCGCAGCAATCTCCGGATTATGAGTGACGAGGATCACCGTACGTCCCTCAGCGGCCAGTCGGCGAAAAAGCGCAAGGATGAGTTCGCCCGTATGTGTATCTAGATTGCCCGTCGGTTCATCTGCTAAAATAATTCTGGGGTTATTAACCAAGGCACGCGCAATGGCCACCCGCTGCTGCTGCCCCCCAGAAAGCTGACTCGGTCGATTCTTTAATCGATTACCCAAATCCACCATTTCCAAGGCTTTGAGCGCACGCTCCCGACGAACGCGACTGCCTAATCCAGCATAAATCATCGGGAGTTCAACATTCTGCACCACATTCAACTTGGGCAAAAGATTGAAGGATTGAAAAACAAACCCAATCGATCGATTACGAATACGCGCCAACTCTCGAGAAGACGCCTTGCCAATTTCCATCCCTTCCAAGGACACACTCCCTCGGGTTGGCGAATCCAGAAAACCGAGGATATGCATCAGGGTGGTTTTACCACTGCCAGAGGGTCCAATAATCGAAACAAATTCTCCCTCATTTAATTCGAGAGAAATATCATCCAACGCACGAATCTCCTCGCCGCCCAGTTGGTATAACTTCGAAACACCACGTAATTCCAAGAGAGCCATGATCAGGTAGGTTGGCTCAATGAACGACGGTCGCGCCAGAGACTCCTTTAGCTGTCCCTAGTTTGCCTCCTAGTTTAACCCCATTCGTGGGAGTTCCCTCTTTTCTAGTCGCTGCCAGCACATCTTTAGAATGGTCCTCCAGAGAGATTTGATCGCCTGCAGCCAACCCTTTGGTCACCTCTGCAAAAAAGTAATCACTGACGCCGATCTGAATCGGTTGACGTTCCCACATTTCTTGTTTTTTCAACCAAACGTACCGTTCAATCTCCCGTGTTTCTTGGTTTGTCTCAGTGAAAATACCCGCCAAAGGTGCGGCTACCACATTCTCGACACTGGCTACCGGAATCGAAATA
The DNA here is from genome assembly GCA_945898055.1 of Akkermansia muciniphila. Classification (GTDB taxonomy): domain Bacteria; phylum Verrucomicrobiota; class Verrucomicrobiia; order Limisphaerales; family UBA9464; genus SXXZ01. The sequence goes on from CAMDGV010000008.1 coordinate 41,212, forward strand.
TTAGCGGTCATACCCGGCCTGACTTTCTTATCCACGTCTTTCAGAATGATGCGGGCGCCAAAGCCTCGAATATTGTTCTTCAAAGTGGACTGTGGCGCCACTCTTTCCACCTTGCCGGTGATCTTAAACCCTTGGATCGCTTCGATCATCACATCCACTTGCTGACCTATTTGCAACCGGGTGACATCGGCTTGGTTCACGTGCGCACTAATAATCAGGTCGTTCAAATTGGCGATTGTCAGAATCTCCGTACCCGAATTGAACCCCCCAGAACCCGACACCGCTTGCCCTACCGAAATGGGACGCGTCAAAACCGTGGCATCGAAGGGCGCTGCAACCACCGTCTTCAGCAGTCGGTCTGAAATTAAATCAAAGGATTTTTGCCGTAAGGCCAATTCGTTCTTCGCCAGATCCAGTTTGGTTTTGACGTCCTCAAAGAGTTCCTGAGCGATTAACTTGTTCTGAAAGAGTTCCTCCGAACGTTTAAAATCGCGTTCAGCTTGGGTGAGTTGCAGACGGGATCGCTCGACGGTTTTTTCTTCCTGCTGCCGCTGAGTTTGAAGCTCACGATCATCCAATTTAAAGAGCATTTGACCCAATTTGACCGAATCGCCCACATCAACTGGTAATTCTTCAATTTTCCCATTCACCTCAGGCCGCACACTCACCTGCTCCGCCGGCCCAATATCACCGGCTGCATTTACCGCAAAACGAATGTTTCGGGTTTCAATAATCGCCGTATCCCCTTTCCTCACCGCCATCGTCGACCCTGCATCGAGTGACTTCTGCTTCCAGTAATAGAGCCCTCCCAATAAAATTCCTCCCAACAGTAAAAGTGTAGTCAATAATTTCATTCAAACTCCAAAACGTGACATAAATAGTACGAACACGTACGATTTAAACCTACAAGACAGCCCTAACCTGATTAGACCCGCCAATAATAAGTTCGCCTCGACGATCATGACCTCATCTCAATTCATTCTTTCTTTGTGTCTCGGGCTCCTCGTCCTGCGTTGGTTGGCCGCTACCGCTCTGTCGAACCTCAATAAACGACATGTTCAAGCCCATGCAGACCGTATTCCTCGAGAGTTCGAGGGAATCATGGATCCCCCAACCTATGCGCGTTCGGTCGAATACACCTTGGCCAAAGCGCGCTTCGGTAGTCTCGAGGATAGTGTCTCAACGGCGATCCTCATCGCAGTACTCTGTCTCGGATTCTTACCTTGGAGCCAGTCGATCTGGACTCAGTCCTTTGGCTCGGGCGCTTGGGCGGGGGCGGGTTGGCTTGGCGCGGTTACCCTGATCCTTTCCCTCCCTGATCTCCCCTTCTCGTGGTGGTCCCAATTCCGATTGGAAGATCGGTTTGGCTTCAATCAAGGTACCCCGCGACTTTGGATTCTCGATCGTCTCAAAATGCTGACGCTCGCTCTTCTGATCGCCACGCCTTTATTGGCTCTAATTCTTCATCTCACCCGCCGAATTGGACCGCTCTGGTGGCTCTGGGCTTGGGCTCTTCTTATCGGTTTTCAACTTTTGATGATGATCGTCGCACCTATTTTTATCCTGCCGCTTTTTAATAAATTTTCTCCCCTTCCCGACGGTTCTTTACGCGCTCGCCTGATTCGCCTCGGGCAACGTACCGGTTTTACTGCAAAAACCATCCAAGTCGTCGACGGCAGTAAACGCTCCAGCCATTCTAATGCCTATTTTACGGGGTTCGGGCGCTTCCGCAAAATCGTGCTGTTTGACACCTTGATTTCTCAACTAACTGAATCCGAACTGGAAGCAGTCTTGGCCCACGAAATCGGACACTATAAACGGGGCCATCTCCCTCGGATGCTCGCCTGGAGTACCCTCAGTCTTCTGGCCTCTTTCGCTCTGATCGGTTGGCTTGCTGAGCGCCCGGAACTCCTCCTCGCCTTCGGCTTCCAAGCCAATGCTGGCTTTGCCCCAGTTCTACTCCTCTTCGGGCTCCTCAGTGGTGCCTTCACTTTTTGGCTCTCGCCCTTAACTCATTTTTGGTCGCGTAAACACGAGTATGAAGCCGATGCCTACGCAGTTGCCGCTGTAGGCGGACCGTCCGCTCTGTCGGGTGCGTTACGAAAGTTGCACGAAAAGAACTTATCAAACCTGACTCCACATCCTTTATTCAGTGCCTTCCATTACTCGCATCCCACCTTGATGGAACGTGAACGCTCGATGAACCGAGGGTTCTCTGCATCAACCTCAACCTTGCCTCCTACCTGATTCACTTAAGCATTTCGTAAAACAGATCGAACTGACAAAACCAGAGGAGATTAGCCAGCAAAACAAGAAATCTCAACGCACTGAAAACAAAGATCGCCCCTCTTTATTCGAGGATTAACCCACGATCTAGTGCGACGAAACCCAATCCACGCGACTTCCGGGCAACTCGGTGTCTAATGACTCAACTTTGCCTCTACTTTTTTCAGCGGGTCGCGGAAGAAAATGAGGAAGAAAACCAGGACCAAGGCCGCACCTATACTCGGAATCATCCAGATTCCCTTCCAGTCGTAATTCAGTCCATTGACTGGCAAGTCGAGGTGATAAGCCTTCAGTACTTTGCCCGCTAAAAATGTCCCTGCAAAGGAACCCACACCCCATAAAATGAAAGCGATAAACCCTTGGGCGGCTCCTCGAATTCGCTCGTTCGCTTGCTCATCAACGTAAAGTTGTCCGGCAATAAATAAGAAGTCATAGCACACCCCATGCAGGAGGATTGCCGCGTAGATTAAGAGGTTTTGCTGATAAACCGCGGTCACACTTTGGGTGAGTAAAAAATAACGAATTGCCCAACAGAAAATTCCGATAAAAAGGGTTTTTTTGTAGCCTAATTTTCGGAGAAAAAGCGGTAAGAGAAACAGAAAAGCGACATCAGAGATCTGAGCTAGAGAGGTCTTTGCAGCCATCATATCCCATTTTAACTCAGTAAGATAAATCCCCAGCAAAACGAAATAAAAATACAGCGGGATACATATCAGAAACAGGCATAGAATGAAGATCGCGAACGAAGGCTTCCTTAACATCGCCAGTGCATCTAGTCCTAGAATTTCACTGAGACGAACTTGATTGCCGGTTTTTCGGGGGGGAGTTTTCGGCAAACTTAGGGAAAAGAGTCCAAACAGAATCGAAACGCAACCTGCGAGATAGAACTGAATGGGGGATTGTTCGCCCTTTATCCAACTTAGAACGACTAACCCGGCAATCCATCCGATGGCTGCCAACATTTTGATCCGCGGAAAATCGGTCTTGGCGTGGGTCAAGTGATGAAGTGAAAGGGAATTACCCAAAGCGAGGGTTGGTACAAAAAGAGCACAATAAAGAATGAGCATCGGATAGAAGCTGCCGAAGTCACGAAAGAGGGGAAGACACAGTAAAACCGCACCTCCTAAAATGCCCAGAACGGCTAAGATCTTTTCCGATGAAAAATAACGATCAGCAATTAAGCCGACGAAAAAAGGTGAAATCATCGCGCCGATAGCAAAGGCACCATAGGCCGCCCCAATTTGTGCGCCATCGAACTTAAGTGACGTGGCTAGGTAACTGCCGAGACTCACATACCATGCCCCCCAAATGAAGTACTGCAGGAACATAAAGACCATCAACTTGATCTTAATTGCGGATTGATCAGACATACGGGAAATGGGTTTGAGGGCTACAAATCAAACGGGAACGTCCGAAGATTAACTCGAAACTTATTTAGATGACAGGATTAGATTTTGTCGATGGACCAGACTTTCGATCGTGATGCCTCATTCGAGAAGGAGACCGTAGCGGATTTCAGAAAGCGGCGCGATGCCTCACGATGGTGGACGCCGTAGCCCTTATACTTGTCTGCTCTGGCGTGCTGCCGCGCAAGTTCTCTTTCACGCCTGAGGGTGCCCGGGTCCTAGCGCAGGAAGCGGCGCAAGTCGTAGGCGAGCAAGCGTCCGGAGCGCAGACCCAAGCACCCTCAGGAATTCTTCGATCCGTCTACCTTTCCGGTGTCTTCGGCTTCGTGATGGTTGCCTCCTTCGTCATCGCTCTGCCCAGCGTTCCGGCGGGTGCCCAACAAGGCGCCAACATCTTCTTTTGGCTGATAGACACCATCGTCCCCAGATGAATTAAAATCCCCCTCGAGATCGGCATTGTTCTTTCCAATTATCTTTGTGGCCTTGCCTGCCTCACTTCCAACTCGCGGATAATTTTCGCCTTCGCCCGCGACGGCGGCCTCCCGAGACTCCTCCGCGGGGTCTCCTCACATCACAACGTACCTGTGGCCGCAATATGGGTTGGGGCCGGTTCGATCGTTGCCTCCACGTTGTATGCGCCCGCCTGTGCCACTCTGACCGCTGCCAGCAGCATCCTTCTCTACATCTCCTATGACATGCCTACGGCCGCGGGCATCCTTGCTCACGGCAAAAAAAGGAACAAAATGGGCCCATTCGATCTTGGGGGACGCAAATATAAAGCCATTGGCGTCATCACCATTGTCGGCGTCCTCGCGCTGATCTACGCGGGGGTGCAACCGCCTAATCAGGCCGCACTTCCGGTCACGCTCGGAACCATCGTGTTGCTCTTCATCGCAGAGCACGCGGGGGTGAAGAAGAAGTTTCCTGCTCCGCCGTTAGCCCTCGCAGCCAAGGCGAGCTTTGCAAAGGAACCAAAAACCAAAAAATAACGCACATTGGGGTCAGGCAACGATTTCTGACAACATCGCGGGGTTAAGCCGAACGGAACCCAAAAAGGCTTCCAATTCTTCAAAAAAGCAACTTCATATTAATAACTGGGACTTCCACAACGGAAACACCCAATCTATCACCCCGTGAGTTCCGCCCTCGAATTTTATCACCTCTTCCGCGACGCCATGGCCGGGCACGGCATCCGTTTTGCCCTAACCTCCGGCATGGCCTGTGTCCAATACGGACTTCAGCAAAACACCAAAGACACCGACTGGATCGTCGCCCCGGACAACCTGGACGAACTGGTCGCCATGCTTTGCAAGCTTGAACGCGGTCTCAACGGACGGAATTGGCGCATCAGCTACCGGAATCTCTTCGGCGCACCGTTGGATGCCAAGTTTCACCTCGGCGGCTGGACCACGCACCTTGCAATCTGGGATGGGGCCGAGTCTCCCGAGCATCACCTCGATTTTTTTGGCCGGCCGCCCAGAGTTCTCCCAGGCACCGGGCTGCCCTCCACGGGTTTCCTGGCCTCGCGGGACATCGTCGCCCGCATGAAGAAAACAGACCGCGCAAAGGACTGGCCCATCGTCAATGCCCTAGCCGTGCAGGATTGGTATGCTGGACGGCGCATGGGCAGCCTGCTCCATCTCACGGAAATCGGTCTCATGCGCGAAGCATGGGGAGCGCTGGAAGATTCCCAACGCCAGGTACTTTCCGCACAGCGTCCGTTACTCACTCTGCTGAATTTTCAGGAAGACATTCAACTCGAACGATCCCTCCTCCTTGAACGTTCCTTGTGGGAAAATGTGAACCGCGAAAGGTATCTTATCTACCAAACCATTTGGAAATCCTTTTATCGCTCATGGCAGCGGGATGCCGTCGGCATCTGGCCATCCTCCGAACCATTCGCATCCCAACACCAACGCCTGCTTGAGGCTGCAGCCACCCATGAATTAACGCCCCACCCGCTCTCGGAAAACTCCACGCGGGAAGACGTCTTCGACCGGGGGAAGAAACGCACCCAGCAATTGCTCAACGCTTCAAAAGAGGAACTAAACAGCGTCCTCATGCCCATAGAATTAGTCCTGCCATGAACGAACCCATCGACCCGAAATATCCCGATTCCTATTTCGAAATTTTAGCGCGTGATTTCGGTCAGGAAAAAGCCGACTGGGCTCGCCTGCCTTACGCGGAACGTATGAAGGAACTCACGTGGTATCACGCCCACTTCAACACTCCCGATGACCTCTCCCTCTGGCCTGCCGAACTCGACGGAGGCGTGGACCGTCCGTGATTTTCACTTCGTCACCTCCTAATTTCTCATTCATCCTTCTCACTTTGCAAATTCCATAAACCACGATTTTCACCTCTACCGCAGCGATGTCGCCACCCGCTGACGGCAGGTAGCGGACCGTGTGGAGGGTGCCCCTCGCTGCTCCCGTAAAGGGGTCAGTTATTGATATTAGCTACTCCCCGCCCAGCTTCCTCCGGCGATCCAAGAGAGGGTTCAGATAACCGCGCGTGCCCACCGCCAGACGCTCGGCGATCCACCCCAGCGTCATCGTCGTCTCCGCCCGCCAGCGCGCAGCCAAAACCACCTTCACTGAATCCCCTTTGGGCCGAGATTTGAGATCAACTCCCTGCCGTCTCAACGAGGCGCTGGCGATCCGCAGCATCCCTGAAGATCCGTTCGCACCGATCACCGCGATTCATAACGTGATCAATCGCGCCAGCCTACTCGACTCTCAACTGGCGGGCTATGCCGGTAGAGTGGCTTTGGCCGCTTCACCTATCAATATTAAGAACTGCCCCCTTTAACTGACGATAATTATGTTCTCCGTAGGGTCGCCGAGACCTTTTCTCTGCTTTATAACCCACAGGCTATCACTTATTGGAATCGTTTAGAACAAAAGGGTGCGTTTACCGACAAGGATCGACTCAATAGAGCCAGAATCGCACTTGCCACTGGGCAACTCGCGATCGCTGGAACCGATCTTCGAACCCTCTATGCCCAGACTCCCAAGGATACGAGCGTCCTCGGCCTGTCTGTGGATTTCTTCCGTCGGATCGGCAATCAACAAAAAAACCTGAAAGCGGCCGGTGAATGACTCGCTGTAGACCCCGAGTCGACACTCTCCCAGTTGATCGCAGGTTCACTCCTCAGTGGCGACCCAAGTTCGTCTTCAAACCGACTTCGCAGACAACAACTACTCTGCCCTTTAGCCACAACTTTAGGCATGAATGAGATCAAATTTTACCCTCCGCGTCAAAAAGAACAAATTCCTATCAGTAGTTCAGTTGAACTCTACCAACTTGTTACGCTATCATCCTCCGAATTGAGTATGACTGGCGAACATCTCGTTTACGGTGTCAACCGCGTCATCGGCACTCACAACGAATACAACCGCGAAGAGAGTGAAATCGCGGTCACTTGCCGCGGTGCGACTTGCGGGGAAGTCACGATAACCAAACCCAAATCATGGGTCACAGGGAACGCGAGGACGAAGAAGCTGAGGAAGGACTTCATCTTCCAATACTTCAAGAATCATGGGATGAAGGCGATTATCAGCAGCTCCGCGCAGCCCCAAATTACGGGGATCGGATTTGCGCCCCTTTTGGTCTTTTTCCCACAACCCGCCGAACAACAACGCATCGGCACCTACCTCACTATCCTCGACGACCTTAGCACCGCACAAACCCAAAAGCTCGAAGCCCTCAAGCCCAACAAGACAGGGCTGATGCACCCGCTTTTCCCATCCCTGGAGGAGGTTGAGGCATGAGCAAGAAGATCATCATCATCGCCGGGCCGAACGGCGCGGGTAAGACGACCTTTGCCCGTTCGTTCCTGCCGGAGGAGGCGCAGTGCCCGCGTTTCATCAATGCGGACCTGATCGCGGCAGGACTGGCCCCGTTTGCTCCTGAAACCGCTGCCCTAAAGGCCGGAAGGCTGATGCTGGAGGAGATCGCTGACTGCGTGGGCAAAGGAGAGAGCTTCGCCTTTGAGACCACCCTGTCGGGACTGAGCTACCTGAGCCACATCAAGCGGTGGCGTGCACAGGGCTATCACGTCAGCCTGTTTTTCCTTTCCCTGCCGGATGCCGATGCGGCCGTTGCCCGCGTGGCGGAGCGGGTGCGGCAAGGCGGGCATGACACCCCGGAAAGGGTAATCCGGAGGCGGTTCGCCTCAGGACTGCGTAATTTCCACGAGGCCTACCAAGCCGCCGTGGGTGCCTGGGCCAAATATGATAGTGTGGGCGAAAGTCCAATTCTGCTGGAATGGGGAGAGAACCAATGACCATGAAAAACATCCAAGAAGCCAAAAATCCCGATCTGCGAGCGTCTGCTGCCGCCATGAACCGCGCCGCCAAGGCAGCTCGAAAGACCGCCATCCAGACCGGCACCAATCTGATTGTCATGAAAGACGGCAAGCTCATCCGCATCCCCGCACAGGTGCTGCGTGAGGCTGCCCCAAGCGCCGACCGTTGATTTTCTTTTCATGACCGAGACCAACCAAAAACCACTGGGCAACACTCTCTGGGGCCTCGCCAATCAACTACGCGGGGCCATGGATGCGGACGATTTCCGGGACTACCTGCTGTCCTTCCTCTTTCTGCGCTACCTCTCGGACAACGACGAGACGGCGGCGAAGAAGGAACTCGGCAAAGATTATCCCGCACTGGCTGCTGAGGACCGCCGCGTGCCGCTGGCCCTGTGGCATGCCGAAAACGTGGACGACATCCCGGAGTTCGAGAAGCAGATGTGGCACAAGGTGCATTAAGCCATCTACCCGGGCACCTTTGGAGCAGCATCGCCAACTTCGCCCGCACCCAGAACGCGGAACTGCTGAAAACGCTGCAAGGCGGCTTTGAACTCCGCCTCAAAAGCAAATTCCTATCAGTCCTACAGTGTCCTTTCCATTGAGGCACTGCGCGATTTACAAATGAAATATCTCTGACTTGTTATTTCAAATTAAACCGGTAAAATTCGCCCAGGATGGAAACTCAAAAAAGCCCCCTCGAATTACTTGGGCTCAGGGTTACCGTGGATCGCCTTCTTTATCAGCGCTTAAACTTGGAGCAGTCTGACAAACCTCATTCTTTCATCTACTCCATTTCTATTCACAATGATTCCGATGTTTCAGTGACTCTGAAAGGCAGGAAATGGGTGGTCACTCACGAGGACAATTCGGTCTTAGTCGTCGAGGGAGACGGGGTGGTTGGCGAGACTCCTACCCTCGAACCGGGGACCAAGTTTAGTTACAATAGTCGGCATATTATTGGCACGGCCACCGCAACCGCCGAGGGTGCCTACTTGGGAATCGATAATCTGAACCGCCGAGTGATGGTTCGGATTCCTAAATTTAAAATGGAAGTGCCCAACCTGAAGGATTGAGACTGGTACTCGAACTCCTCTCTAAAAATTAGCGGGATTTAAGTCGCGATGGCTGGAAAGATCTCGTTAAGCACTCTCGCCGCAGTGATTCATCCCTACCCAACACGCGCCGAGGCATTCCGTAAACTAGAAGGCCAGTACAACCGAACTCGTTTGACCCCGCGGACTGGGTCTTTGCTAAAACCGCTTCTCGCCCTCAGACGCTCCTCAAACAAGAGTGAACTTATCGCAGGACCTGACAAACCACCCTCGATAGGCTTGAATCAAAACCCATGAGTATACGCGGTCGAAAACTAGGAATCCTCATTTCTGCTGGGCCAGCAACCCACTCCTTTCGCAACGGCGTCCGGTTTGCTGCTGCCGCCGTTGATGCCGGATGTGACGTCTTCCTTTATTGCCTCGATGACGCAGTGGCTGGGGTGCACGACCCCCATTTACAAGCCTTGAAACAAAGAGGACTCCGTTTCTACGCCTGCGCTTACGGAGCGCATCAGCGGCACCTTCCGGTCGACTCTTCAGCGACCTTTGCGGGGCTCACCATCGTCAGTGATTTAGTCGCAAGCACAGAACGCTTTGTCAGCTTCAACTAAAGATGATTCCCACCCTACTTGTCATTGTTGAAAGTGATCCACGGACCACACCTCGAACGGCGGAAGCCATCAGAATGGCGGCCGGAATCGGGACCTGGAAAAAAGTCCGTGTTTCCCTCTATCTTCGTGGTCCTGCCGTCCTCGCATTGTCGGAATATCCCGACGAACTGATTGATGAGGATAATTTCACCCGATACCTACCCATCCTGAGCGAGCTAGGGCGCCCGATTTATGTTCAGGCTGAAGCAGCGCTGCTTTCTGAACTCGGCGAACCCTCCGCTCCCTTTGAAGAAATTGAGGACAACACCCTTGCTCGAATGGCGGCTGATTCTACCTACGTCCTTCGCTTCTAATTATGCCTACTCTCCTCCACATCCTGAACGCCCCGAGCAATGACTTGGTTGAGTCAATTATCGCTGAACAAAAAGGGTGCTCAACCAATCAAGTCACTGTCATCGACTTAACCGCCGATGACCCTGATTTTGCAGCGTTGGTTGAACTCGTTTTCCAGTCGGATTCAATTCAGTGCTGGTGAGCCCACAACCCCACTCCCACTGAATTTTAAAGACACAGTTGAGGGAGCCAAACCTAGAGGGAGCCGAAGTGCCCCCCCCGATGGGACACTAATTTCCGACCAACCAGCGGAACTTGCCGACGATGACGGCGGGCAGTGCACCGGCTCTTATCCGATAGAAACGATTTTTTTAATGTTGGCCTTTTGGGTTTTGCCCCGAAGTTTCTGATGTCTCGTCATTCTTTGGAAGCAGTCCCGCTAGCCACTAGGGCATCGGCCAAAACGATCCTTTTCAATTCAGGGTTCGGCTGATAAGTCCCGCCAAAAACTGCCCCGTCTTACTGAGCTCAACTTCAGCAACATGTTCAGGTGGGCCCGCTGCAATCACCCGACCGCCCCGATCGCCGGCCTCTGGTCCCAGATCGATCAACCAATCCACACATTTTAGGACATCTAAATTATGCTCAATCACCAGCACCGAGTGCCCTTGGTTTACCAAACGATAGAAAACAGCGAGCAGAGTCTTTACATCCTCGAAATGAAGACCGGTGGTTGGTTCGTCAAAGAGAAATAAAGTAGGTCGAACTGACGGCAGACGAACTAAATCTTTTTTTGCTTTGGGCTGAGATCGCTGACCCAATAGGACCAGAGAATCAGCCGATGGCGACGAGGCTGGAGTCGATGCCAAGTGGCTGACCAACTTCAATCGCTGACTCTCCCCACCCGAGAGCGTATTGATGGCTTGCCCTAATCGGAGATAACCCAGACCGACCTCGCTCAACAGTGCCAACTTCTCCGCCGCTCGGGTCGCTGACTTGGATCCGCTAAACTCTCGCAAAAAGCAAACCGCCTCATCTACGGATAATTCCAGCACCTCAGATACCGACAAAGAGCGACCTCCCGGTGCGGTAACAGTGACCACGGAAATCGCCGCCCGAAACCGCCGACCTTGACACACCGGACACCGAATGAAGACGTCGCTCAAAAATTGCATTTCAATTTTTTCAAAACCGGCGCCGCGGCACTGCTCACATTGGCCTAAAACCGAATTGAAACTGAAATGGCCTGCTTTGAGGCCCTGTGCCTTAGCCTCTTCACTGGCAGCAAAGAAATCTCGGATATCATCAAAGGCCCCAATGTAGACTGCGGGATTTGAACGGGGCGTCCGTCCCAAGGCCGATTGATCCACTAAAACAACGGCTCCTAGATGATGCACTCCTTCCAATTCCATCCCAGCCAACCCCTGCTCACTCGCCTCCGCCAATTCATCCTCCAATTCGTCATCACTGGAATCATCGGGTCGCACTGCACTTAAAGCCGTTTGCAGTAACGGCAATAAAGCTTCACGAATGAGTGTCGTCTTCCCTGAGCCACTCACTCCACTCATTCCCACAAAACGTCCCAGCGGTATCTCCACAGTGACATCACGCAGATTATTGATCGAAACATGTTGGATCCGCAGAAGGGCCACTGCGGGTTCCACAACCCGAAAAGTAGATTGCATCCGGTCCTCTAGAATTCCGATGGATCGTCTTTCCCCCACAGTTGACAACGCCACACGTCGTCGCTCAGGAATTGGAATTTGCCGACGGCCGGTGAGATAATCTGCCGTCAAAGATCCTTGGGCCGTACTCAACTCAGAAAGTGGGCCTTGAAAAACGATGAAACCGCCAGTTTCCCCATGACCCGGCCCGATGTCGATCAACTGGTCTGCTGCTCGCATCACTGCCGCTTCGTGCTCCACCACAACAACCGTGTTACCAAGATCTCGCAAACGCTCCAATAACCCCACCAAACGGGCTGTATCCCGAGGATGCAACCCAACGCTTGGTTCATCCAAAACATACAAAGTATTGACCAACCTCGTGCCAAGGCAGGTCGTTAGATTTACCCTTTCGGTTTCGCCACCACTCAATGTCCGTGTCGCTCGATCCAAGGTCAGATATTCCAACCCCACCTCAACTAAATATCGGAGTCGTGTTATCACCTCTGATACCACGAGCGCCACCCCCTGAGTTGTTCGAGGACCAAGGGTCGCCTCCCATCTCTCAAGATGCTGAAGCGCAGTTCGAACCGGCAACCTGTAGAACTGAGCTAGATCCAAACCCGTTTGATCTGAAGCACTTCGCCATCGGTAAAGAAGCGACTCGGCCTTAAATCGTTTCCCTTGGCAATCAGGACAAATCCGATAGCTGCGATACCGCGATAGCAACACCCGAACGTGCATCTTATACGACTTGCTCTCTAACCACCGGAAAAAACCTTTAACTCCGTACCACTTAACCGGCCACGATGCCTCTGGATTATTGGTATCATACCCGAGATCACCCTCCATCAACCATCGTTGATGCTCAGGATTTAGGTCTCTAAAAGGCACATCTACCGGCACCTTCTGCCGACGAGCCATCCGCACCATATCCGACTGACATTCAGCACTCTGACCCGTCTGCCAAGGTCGCACCACTCCCCCAGCCAAAGTCTTCGACCGATCTGGCAATGCCAAATCCGGATCAAGGGTAATAATCCGACCAAACCCCTTACAGGAGGAACAAGCTCCCAGCGGATGATTGAAAGAAAACAGGGAGGGCGATGCTTCCGGATAATCGATATCGCACGCGGCACAGTGCCGACCCGATGAAAAATCCCCTCCCTTTGATGCCCCTCCACCGAGCGAGGTCAGCACCCTCACCGCCAAACGCCCTTGGCCGAACTGATACGCCTGTTCACAGGCTTCCACAAATCGACCTCGTACACCTTCATTCAGGCGAATCCGGTCCGCCACTACCGTTAGAAAAAGGGGCACTTCGATGCCAATTGTCAGTATAAAATCTTCCACTCGAACGACATTATCCCCAGCTAAAAGCCGATGAAATCCCTGTCGGATCAACAACCCAACCTGTTCAGCAACGGACATCTTTGCAGATAAAACCAATTTGAACGTTACCAACAAATCCGTTCCATCAGACTGCGCCGAGCGCACTTGTTTCCAGACGTCTTCCGGTGGTTCAGGGCAGACTGGTTTTTGGCACTGCGCACAAAGGAGTTGAGCTAACTGCGGCCAGAGAACCTTCATATGGTCACAGAGTTCGGTCATCGTCCCGACAGTACTCCGTGTGCTGCGGACAGAATTCTTCTGCTCGATCGCAATGGCCGGAGGAATGTTTTCAATCCGGTCGACGGCCGGTTTGTCCATCCGATCAAAGAATTGCCGAGCATACGGCGAAAATGTCTCGATATACCGCCGTTGCCCCTCCGCATAGAGAGTTTCAAAGGCCAAGGAACTTTTGCCCGAGCCGCTGAGGCCGGTGACAACAATCAACTCGCCTAGGGGCAAATCGAGATCGAAGCCCTTCAGATTATTCTGCCGGACACCTTGAAGACGGATAAAGCCCGCAGACGACGCGGACCTACTAGATGGCTTGGATGCCGGCATGAGCACTCAAACTACAAGTCGATTTCTGGGAGTCAACTTAGCGAGATTCCCTCGTCTTGAAACGAGCCCTCGCAGGGTTGTTTCTTACTCGGTTTATCTCACTTGAGTTGCATCAATTCGGTTTTGCCCGATCGAAAATCAGACTGGGATTTCGTCGGAGCGAAAGAACCGTTTCACTTCGATTTCAGCGTTCTCCACGGAATCCGAGGCATGGGCAATATTTAGCATATTAGATTCACCTAGGTCTCCCCGCACCGTGCCCTTGGCTGCCTTGCGGCTATCCGTTGGACCTAGCAAATCGCGAACGACCATTACTGCATTCTCACCCGTTAAAATGAGCGCTAGCACCGGTTCTGACTTCATGAAATTCACGATCTCTGGGAAAAACGGTTTGTCGGTCAAATGCGAATAATGCTCAGTCAAAAGGGCATCGGTCAGTCGAATCATCTTGGCGGCCTGTAACCGGAGGCCGGCATTTTGAAAGCGTAATACAACCTCGCCAGCGAGATTTTTCCGCATACAGTCAGGCTTACAAAGAATTAGAGTACGTTCCATCGAGTGATAAAGAATACCCGAAAACAGCGAATTAGGTAAACCATCTGTTTTAAAGTTTTTGTCGAGCCCCGCATTTTAACTCTCGCCCCGCACTGCGATTGACCAGACTCATTTGACTTTCTAAGATCCAACACAGGAAGACGTCCCCTTCCCGCCCACTCCATGAAGAACTCACTTGAAACTCGTCTCGGACTTTTCTTTGCCTTGGTCGTTGTCGCTGCCTTTATCCTCTTCGAATTCGTCGGGGCCCAACGCTATTTTACCAAGACTATTTCCATTCGCACTCGCTTCAAAACCGCTGGTGACATTAAAGCCGGTGATCCGGTAAAACTAGCGGGCGTGGACATTGGAACGGTCCGCACGGTCCGGATAGCCGAGGGCAAGGTGGAGGTTCTTATGGATATCAATTCCATCGCCACGAAGGAGGTTCATACGGATAGCAAAGCTTCCATCAAATTTACCGGTCTGATGGGGCAAAACTTTATCGCCATTGACTTTGGTTCCTCAACCTCCCCAGTCATTACCGCCAACTCGATGCTGGAACCACTCGAACAACCGGATCTCGCCGCTATAATGGCTAAGCTCGAGACGGCAGCAGAAGGAATACAAAACATGACCAAGAGCTTCACTGGCGAAGACTTTGGCAAACTTCTCGGACCTCTGACCGAACTAGTGAAAGACAACCAGCCTCGGATCGCCTCGATTCTCGGTAATCTTGAAAATTTAACCACCTCGCTTAATGAGGGTAAAGGGACATTGGGCCGCCTGTTGAAAGAGGACACGCTCTATTCCAACACCCTACTCGCTGTTACCAACCTGATGAGCACGACCGATGATCTCAAACTAACCCTTGCCGATACACGCCGGGTCATCAACGGCCTTAACGAGGGGAAAGGTACGATGGGTCGGTTGCTGGCTGATGAATCCTTGTTCCGTGAGGCCACCAATATGATGACCCACTTGCGGCAGATCAGCGAAAAGATGAATCGAGGGAATGGCACCGTTGGCCAACTCATCAATGACGATGCCTTCCTGCGTAATCTGAAGTTGACCCTGCAAAAAGTGGAAAGAGCCACGGAAACACTGGAGGACGCCGGCCCCTTACAGGTGATCGGAACCGCCGCGGGCAGTATTTTCTAAACAAAATTCAGAGACTGACAGCGTTGAACGGCTCTCCAAAGACCACTGGCGCCCATGAATGTGTTTCAACTACGTTCGGTCGAGGAACCAAGGTGCCTCTCTCTCGGCCACGGTTTAACGACACTTGGTCAAACGATCGGTAACACGTTTGTTCTCAACAACGCCTCCATCTCGGGACATCATTGCGAGATTGAGATCGCCGATCAAGAAGTGAGAGTCCGCGATCTTCAGTCGACTAACGGAACATTTATTAATGACCTCCCGATTACTGAAGCGATCCTTAGCCCTGGGCAAATCCTGCAACTTGGGTCCTTACAATTCCAATTAGAATGTACCGAAGTAACCATCGCCGTTCCCTCCCTCTCCCAGCCGGTTAGAGAAGAAAAAGGCCCCCTCCTGCTGGCCAATGGTGCATTGGCTTGTTCAATTTTCCCTAACCTCCCAGCGACAGTCGCCTGCGACCACTGCAAAAAGCCTTACCACCTCAGCGCTCTGCGAATCATCCGATTGGCTTCAGCGAAACGAAAAAAACCGCTGTTTTTTTGCCCCGCCTGCAACGGTCAGTGCCATGCCTTGTTCGAAATCGATGACCCTAGGGGATCCTTCCTCAGTGAGTTACCGAAGAAAATCGTCTCAGGAATTCGACACCTCTTTCGCTGATCTCACTCCCCACTTCGTAATACTTCCAAAATATTAATCCCCCGAAGTATAAACAGACGTCGGATCGTATCCTCAATCAGATTGTTGGGACAACTCGCACCGGCGGTTATCCCGACCGTTATGGGCCCCTCGAGTCGATACCAGTCGGACGTCAGTTGCTCAATTGCATCGTGCTGATTCCAATGACGAATCGCCGCCGGTGATTCCATCATCGCCGCATTCCGAATGAAATAAGTGGGTAACACTTTCTCCCCCATTTCAGCTAAATGAGAGGTGTTAGAGGAATTATACCCACCAACAACGATCAGCAAATCCATGGGGTCACGCAGCATCTTCTCCAAGGCATCTTGCCGGTCTTGTGTTGCTCCGCAAATCGTATCGAAAAAACGGAAATGCGCGACCACGTTTTCTATCCCATACCGGGTCTCCATCGCGCGCCGAAATCGGCGTTGAACCTCCTCGGTTTCACCCCGCAACATGGTCGTCTGATTCGCTACACCCACGGTCAATAGGTGAAGGTCCGGATCGAACCCTGTGGAATAAGCCCCTTTGAATTTCTCGAGAAATTCTACCCGATCTCCTCCGCGCAAAATGTAGTCACAAACATAATCCGTCTCCTCCAAAGTAAACACCACCAGATAGTGCCCCGTCCCATACGCGGTCGCTTGAGACGTCGTGGCCTTGGTCTCTTCATGCCGCGCTTTACCATGAATAATACTGGTCACTGCCTCACGACTGTATTGTTGAACTCGCTTCCAGACACTCATGACATCGCCGCAGGTCGTGTCTACGGTCTGGCAACCGAAGGCTTCAATCCGTTTGCGGGTGAGCACCTCCGTCCCAAAAGCGGGAATGATCACCACATCCTCGGAAATTAAATGCAACCCCGCCAATTCTTCGTCGGTTGGCTTCGGTGAAATACTCACAATACCCAACCCACGGATCTGATCGTTGACTTCCGGATTATGAATAATCTCGCCCAATAAAAAAATGCGAGTTGGCGAGGGAAAGACAGTTCGCGCCGCATAGGCTAAATCAATCGCTCTCTCTACCCCGTAACAAAAACCAAACTCCTTGGCCAAACGAATGGTCAATCCTCCATGGGAAAACTGGCCGCCCGTAGCCCTTAATCGTTCCACTAACTCAGATCGAAAATGTTTAACGACCTGCGCCGCTACCGAAGCCATCACATCAGGACGACGCAGATTCAGTTTCTTCTTCGGTTGAGGCGACCCTCCCGCGGTCGCCGGCGCTTCAATAGACATGTCGCAGGAGAGGCTAACTACCCAATAGACTTCGTCGAGAATTCAGTGAAAGAAGAGCCAAGAACCTCAACCCATTGGTTCCTGTTGGGAGATGCAATGGAAGGATCCCAATCCCCAGATTAACTTTGTAGAATCAATGCCGACAACCCGATGCCGAGGAAATACCGATCGGAGAATTTCCAGGGCCAGCGCATCGTTGAAATGTCGATACGTCGGCATTATCACACGTTCGTTCGCTATGTAAAAATTAGCGTAACTCGCCGGCAATCTCTGCCCCTCGCACTCCACGACCCCTGGCATCGGCAACTCCACAATCCTTAACGGACGCCCGTCTTGATCTGCCATGGTTTTCAAGCGGGCTAAATTGTCCTGCAATAGGCCAAAGTTCTCATCGCAAGGATCATCCTCAACCACGGTTACCACCGTTCGCGAATCCACAAATCGGGTGAGATCATCAATATGACCATCGGTATCGTCGCCTACAATTCCGTCTCCCAACCAAAGTATATGGTTTATCCCAAGCGATTCTTTGAGCTGTGTCTCAATCTGATTGCGGGTCAAATGAGGGTTCCGATTCGGATTCAGCAGGCACGCCTCGGTGGTAATCAAGGTCCCGGCTCCATTCACCTCGATGGAACCGCCCTCCATAATGATTTCTGGAGAAAACAAAGGTAACGATCGCAATTTAGCCACCTGTTGCGGCACGGCATCGTCCAAATCGAAGGGTGGATATTTGCCTCCCCAAGCATTGTAACCCCAATCGACCACGGCTCTCTCTCGATTACCTTCCCGATCTCTCACCAGAAAAGTCGGACCGTGATCACGACACCAAGGCTCGTACGCTGGGAAAAAATGGAACCGAACACGTTGCAAAGGAACCTGCCGCTCCCTCAATAACTCTCGAACCCAGTCAGCCATTGCAGCGTCCCAGACGTTAATATTGACCTCCTCCACTTCGACGAGTTGTCGGATAAACTCCGCGTAAACCGGAGGCACAGTCTCGTACTTGTCCGGAAAACTAATTCCCTCAGGCCTCGGCCAAGTCAACCAAGTCGACGCATGGGGTTCCCATTCCGCCGGCATTCGGTAGCCAAGCTCCGCAGGGGTAGCCTTCTTTTTCATCGAGAACTTAGGAAAGGGAATCGGAAAGTGCTCAAACTGAATCCCAATGTGACAACACCCATGGAACTGTCACGGCCGGATCACTATGAATCCAAGCCGTCCAACCCCGTTGCAACCCTGCTTCCACGTTCTCACTTCGATCATCTAAATAGAGCAACTCCTCGCCTCGCAACCCTGTCAATGCTTCCAATGCTTCGTAAATCGGTGGGGCCGGTTTCATCGACCGAATTTCATAAGAAAGAATCTCCCCAGTGAAGGTTCGGTAAAAGGGGAAATCCTTTCGCACAGAACGAATTGCAAGTCCGTTTGTATTCGAAAAAACAAAGGTGGGAACCCCTCTCGCCACCAAGAGTTGGTGTAATCCTACCATCTCCGCAATCGGAGTGAAGATCGCCCCGAACCACTCAGCGAAGGTCTCCATGGATCCTGTAAATCCTGTCAGTGCCACCACCGATTCATAGAACTCTTGATCGGTCATCAACCCAGACTCGTAGCGATGCAGTAAGGGAGACTGATTCACCACCTCCAAAAAAGCGGTGCTTTCCATTCGACTATAAGGCGCACAGCGACGGGCAAAAATGCCAAAATCGAAGTCGAGCAATACTTTGCCCAAATCAAAAATAACGGCTTTCGGAACAGTTTTTTTCATTGAAATTCACGTCTCCCTTCCATCGCTCGACTGAGGGTTAACTCGTCGACAAAGTCCAACCCCGCGCCCGCCGGCAATCCTTGAGCTAAACGGGTGATGCGAACCCCTTTATTCCCGAGGCGTTTAAGTAAATAATGAGCGGTTGCGTCTCCCTCGACATCCCCAGAAAGTGCCAACACTACCTCTTGGAATCCTTCGGAAACTAATCGCTCCTCGAGTAAAGCAATGCGCAACTCCTCAGGCCCAATTCCATCTAAGGGACTTAATTTTCCCCCAAGGACATGGTAGCGGCCTTGAAAAGCCCCCGTTCGTTCAAAGGACAGGACATCCGTGGGGCGTTCAACCACGCAAACCACAGAACTATCGCGGCGCGATCCAGAACACAAGAAACAGGGTTGCTGTTCGGTTAACCCGCCACACCGATCGCATAGAGCCACTCGCGCTCGGGCCAAAGTAACGGCCTCAGCAAGACTCTGAGCAACACCCGCATCCGTCTGCACAAGATACAACGCCAAGCGCAATGCCGATCGCGGTCCAATACTGGGCAACCCCTTCAACGCAGTCACTAAGGCCTCCAAGGGTGGCGGTAATCTGGTCATCGCCAAGATCGATGAGGCTGCGCCTAGAACATTCCAGGGATGGCAAATCCCTGAGTCACTGAGCCCATTTCTTTGCTGGAGAGCTCGCGAGCTTTACTAATGCCCTCATTGACCGCCTTCAGAATCAGTTCCTCGAGAAAAACCATGTCATCCTTACTCACCGCGTCTGGATTGATCTTGATCGCAGTGATCGATCCATCACCGGAAAAGGTAACGCAAACCGTCCCACCGCCGGCGCTGGTTTCGATGCTTTTTTGCGCGAGGGCAACCTGAACGGACTCCATCTGTTGCTGGATCCGTTGAGCTTGCCTCATGAGTTTTCCTACGCTGCTCATATCAATTCAAAAACAACCGACACTTTGTTTCATCCTGACCTTCCTCAGAAATATCTGAAAATTCGCACTTGGGCAATTCCTGCGACGAGAGAAATGTCAATTACCTCTCTGTCCCTCGGAGGGGCCTCGAACCTCAATGATCCGCCCTTTAAAGATATCTAAAGCCTGCTTCACCAAGGGATCGTCTTGAAACTCGTCCATACTGAGAACGATTGGAACAACAACCTTGGGTCTATTTTCCGGCAATCGAGGTTCCACGGACGCCGGTTTCTTTGCTTCCCGAACCGCTGGGGGCGCTATCACTAGAGGCGGACCTGAAACGGCTTCGGTTTGAATAAAACGAATCCCCATCGACTCCCCGGTCACGGCCGCTAGTGCCGCCTTCAAACCTACTAGATTCCGAGGCGTATCAATGCACACGTCTGAGGGATGAGAGAGGGTCAAAACCCCTTTCACCAGAGAGGTCACTGAACACTGCGCCAAGGTCGTCCGCAGAAACCCTTCGGAGACCGGAAGTTCGGCCAGCAAAGCGGTCCAAATCCCAACTAAATCCTTAAGATCCACCTTGGGCCGAACCGATAAAGTCTCAGGCACCACGACCGGAATCGGAGACGCCCGAATTTCTTCATGCACGGCCACGAAGGGAACCGCAGGCGCTGGAACCGGACTCGATGCGAGTGGAACCAAGGGAACAATCAGCGGGCGCGACGACCCAGCGACGGCCAGCGGTACTTCAACCACAGGAGACGGGCCCGCCTGATCCCGCAAAAGCCGCAATTGCTTCAAAACTGCGTCCAGAGACATTTCTGAACGAGCCTGAACGGCTTTCAATAGGGTCACTTCTAAAAATATGCGTTTCGAAGCCACCTCCCGGATTCGTCCTTCAGCTCCACTCAACACCTGCATAATTCGAGTCAAAGCATCGGTATCTACCTTGGAGGATTGTTCTCGAAGAGCAGACAATTCAGCTTCGCTTACCTCGATCAAGGTGGTGTCCCCACGCCCCACCAGAAACAACAAGAGGTTGCGAAAATGATTCAATAAATCTGACAGCAAACGCCCGAGATCTTTGCCAGATTTAGCCAATAAATCGAGTTGCCCAAGCACACTTCGATTATCCCCGGAAAGGATCGCCCCAGCTAAATCCAGAAGCTGCGCGCGCGCTGCGAGACCAAACATCGAAAGTACATCGGTCTCAACAATCCGATTGCCACAAAAACTGATCAATTGATCCAAAGTGGACTCGGCATCTCGCATCCCTCCATCGGCTCCCCGAGCAATGGCGTGTAGTGCGGCTTCGTCTGCAATCACCCCTTCCTGTTGCGCTATCCAAGCAAGATGCTTTACAATCAATGCTGAGGGAATCCGCCGCAAATCGAAGCGCTGGCACCGACTCAAAATCGTTGGTAACACTTTCTCTGGATCGGTCGTCGCAAAAATAAATTTCACGTGAGCCGGAGGCTCTTCCAATGTCTTGAGCAACGCATTAAAGGCCGCAGTCGACAGCATATGAACCTCGTCAATAATGTAGACTTTGAAACGACCGGTCGCCGGCGCAAATCGAGCGGTATCGCGCAGATCACGGACCTGCTCTACACCATTGTTAGACGCTCCATCAATCTCAAGGACGTCCAATGATCGACCCTCCGTGATCTCCTTTACTCTCGGATCTGTCTCGGCAAACTCCGCTTTCGGTCCATCGGTGCAATTTAAGGCCTTGGCAAAAATGCGCGCCAAAGTGGTCTTACCGGTGCCACGCGGACCACAAAAAAGATAGCCATGCGCAATTCGCCCCGCCCGAATTGCATTGGCTAAGGTCAGGGTGACGTGTTCTTGCCCTACAACATCCTCGAACCGCTGCGGACGATATTTACGCGCAATGACCTGATAGCTCACTGGATCCTCTCGTTTAACGGTAAAAATTTACTTTTAAAAATGTCTCAAACCGACTCCTTTAACCGGCATAACGCCGAAGATACTTAATAGCGATATCAAGGTCATCAGGCCAAGGAGCCGTAATATCTAAGGGACCTGTCCCGTCTGGATGTGCCATCACAAGACGCCATGCGTGCAAAGCGAGCGAAGGAGTCAAAGGACGTTCCACGGCTCCAGGTTTTAATCGGTAAGCTCGTTTAAATGAGGACAGGTACAAACGCTTACCCTCGCCGTAATCATCATCGCCAAAAAGCGGGTATCCTGTCGATTTAAGATGAACTCGAACCTGATGGTTCCGACTGGTTACCGAACGGCATTCCACCAAGGAAACCCCGCGAAAGCGTTTCAAGACCGTAAACCGAGTGAGCGCCGGTTTCCCCTCACGAGACCATCTCATCAATTGAGGTTCACGAATATCCGGTGCTAAACGCAGGTCGACCTCAAAGGTATCCTCCTCAGGCACACCCTGGATCAAGCCCACCGATACTTTCTCTGGGTTAGGGGTCCCAAACTGGTTCGCCAAGTTAATAAGCGCCGCTTTATCCCGTGCCAACACGATCACCCCAGAAGTCTCGTAATCCAATCGATGCGCATTGGCTAGATAGGTCAAACCACGCTGTACCGCCCAAGGAGCGCTCCGCTCAATCTCCTTGTGGAGAAGCCCCATGAGGTTTGGTTTCTCCAAATCATAGCGATTCGGAGAGGTCAATAATCCCGCAGGTTTAGATACCGCCAAAAGACGGCAATCCTCGTGCAGAATGGGCACCTCCCACTTTTCACCTGTCGCCGGCCAATTCAGACGAATGACCGCTTTAACCGACTTCATTGCCGAGAATCCATCGGCATTCCTGGGGTCACCTCTTTCTCGGCCAACCCCGCATTTTTAAACTCAGCGGCAAACCATCCTTGGAAGGCTGACATCTTTCGTCGTTGCCGCTGATCCTCCAAAGCGGCCGCCATTCCAGTCTTTATTTCTGCCTCGGTCACAGGGCGTTTGTCGGCCAAGAAAACCACCATTCCTCCATCTTGCGTCTCGGTGTAAGTGCCTACTTCGTTGGTCTTCGCCGACATCACTGCATTCCTCACCGAATAAAGATTGAGTCGACTATCCAAGCCTGGCAATGACTGCATCGCCATCGAAAAGGGCGGGATTGGTGACCAACTTATTTTCTGAGTCTCTGCAAATTGAGCGAAGGAAGTTCCGGCTTTTAGAGCTGAGGCTGCACCGGCAGCAAACTTTTGCCCCTTCTCACGAGCCACAGTCCGAGCACGGTCCATCTTGAAATCACGCGTCACCCGATCTTTTACCGAGGCAAAGGCCGATGTCTCCGCTGGCAACTTGGTTTGCAGCATCGGGATAATTATAAATCCGATACCATCCAACGGTTCTGTGTACGGAGTTTCTGCATCCAAAGAAGACACCCGCTGCGACAGTTGAGTGACGCTCTCCAAACCAACAATACGTTCACCCGCCCGGAAAGGTAAAGTGGTGCGAAGCGCAACCCCTAATTTAGCAGCAGTTTTGGCAAAATCCGAAGTCGTTACAGTCGTCTGCTGTCCGAGATCTTCATTAAACTTATTTGCCAACCGACGAGCAAACTCTAAGGCCCCCTGCTCCACCGCCTCCTCCCGGGTCTTTGCAAAAGCCGCTGCTTTACTCAAAACAATCTCTTTATCGTCACGGAAAGTCTCCGCCCCTCGTTGGGTGTAGAACTGCTCAAATCGATTACTAAAACTACCATCCGCCGCTAGTTGAGCCCTCGATTCAGCTAGATGATTGCTGGCGTCAAATCGAACATAAACCAACACCAGACGTTCTGGAATACGATAGGAAACTATTCGATTACTGTAGAATTGGGTCAACTCTTCTGGCTTCGCTGTCACTGTACTCATTAGGTTTGAACTGCTGAAAAGTGCGACTGAAGCAACGTATTGCTCATTCTGGGTGCGAAACTCGGCGTCGGCCTCACGTGGAGTTACCAACTTACCAGCAGATCCCATCAATTCGACCAAATGCTGGATAGCAAGCTGCTGCCGACTATAGTTCAGAAAAGACGCCTCATCGATTCGTGCCTTTTCTTCAAGATTTTTCATCAGAGAATCGTAGTTGAAAATCCCAGTGGACGGATCCTTGAAGGTCTCGCGGATATAGCCCCCCACCGCTGCATCACTGACTTGGATGCCCAATTCATCGACCTTCGCCTGAAGCAGCAACTGCTGGCGAATCTGTCCGTCCTTATCCATTCCGGAACGGCCACGACCGCCCTGCATCAACTCAGAAATCTCCACAAAAGTGAGTGCGCGCAAATATTGGTCACGGGCCACCGGTTTGCCATAGAGGCTCCCATAGTTGTCCCCACCCCCACTGGAACTTCCCTTTGGGCGGACGTCAGACCAGAACACGAAACTGGAAATGACCGTGACCACAACGATAACCCAGAGCCAACTTGAATGTTTGCGAATAGTGCCGATCATAAAGAGTATCTGATAATTGCGGAAGCGGAAGCTTGCCTGTCAAAGTGCAGGAGGGTCAAACCGTAAAATCTGGCAGACGCAGGATCTTGTCATTGCGACGAAGCCAACCGCAGGAGATTTAGAGCAGGATTCAAAAGCGGATCCATCACTCGGCACGCCTGATCAACCCTTCCAACAGGGTCCGATAATGTTCAAAATCGGGGGTGATCATCTCCTGAACTTTACCCTCGTCATCATAGCGCCGCACTCGCACTGATGCCTCAAATTGCGGCTTTTTCTCGAACTCAGACGCTTCCACATCCTTCATCGGTCCACCTTGGAGGGCTAAACTTTTTCGTGATGCATCGGACAAACTATCGAAATAACCACTCTCAAGCCAACAAAGGTAACGCTTCGAGTCCGCGTGATTCCTTATCGGTTCCACAACCTCAGCCCCAAACCACGCTGATAATCGGTTTCCTCCAATTCGCTCATGGCGCGCATCAATTCCTTGATCAGCGATGTCCTCTCCTAAATCATGCAGTAGA
This sequence comes from Akkermansia muciniphila, assembly GCA_945898055.1. Taxonomy (GTDB): domain Bacteria; phylum Verrucomicrobiota; class Verrucomicrobiia; order Limisphaerales; family UBA9464; genus SXXZ01. The sequence goes on from CAMDGV010000008.1 coordinate 66,088, forward strand.
TGACCAAAATCATGCAGTAAACTCGCAGCGACAATTGAATCGGACTCTCCGGCCTGAACGGCAAAGCAAGCGCTCTGGAGGGCATGCTGATTCTCAGTCACATTTTCACCATAACTCCGGTGACCTTGCTCCCGATACACTCGAAAAATCTCGTCGACAACTTCACTGGCCTTTAGAGAGCTCATTGGATTACTCATCGAATTCTATTAAAATTATTTCGCATACTCGACGTAGCGGGTCTCTCGGATGACGGTAATGCGGATCTGCCCGGGATAGAGCATCTGTTCCTCAATCCGCCGAGCAATATCCCTCGCCAATCGCATCGAGTCGCGGTCGTCGATCGCCTCGGGCTTGACCACCACCCGAACTTCGCGTCCTGCTTGGATGGCGAAGGCACGTTCAACCCCTTCAAAATCGAGGGCAATCTGCTCCAAATCGGCCAAACGCTTGAGGTAAATCACCATTCCCTCACTGCGAGATCCAGGTCTCGAAGCGCTAATGGCGTCTGCCGCCGAAACCAAAATTCCGAAAAGGGATTCATGGGGAACCTCGTCATGATGCGCCGCTACCGCATTGACCGTAATCCCTCCCTCACCGTGCCTCTTAATAAAATCTGCTCCCACCAGTGCGTGGGGCCCTTCAACTTCATGCGACAGCGCTTTGCCAATGTCATGCAACAAACCGGCACGCCGCGCCTGAACCGGATCTTCTCCTAACTCGGAAGCCATCAAACCAGCAAGTTGAGCGACCTCAATCGAGTGCTCTAGAATGTTCTGGGAAAAGCTCAGACGAAAGTGCAGGCGCCCCAACATCCGCGCAACCTCGGGGTGCATCGGAGACTGGCCCGCCCTCACAATAGCCTCTTCTCCCTTGCGCAAGATAAACTCTTCCATTTCCTGAGTTACAACCGCGACTACTTCTTCAATCCGGGTCGGATGAATCCGTCCATCCAAAATTAAACGCTCCATCGATTGGCGTCCGATTTCTCGCCGCACGGGGTCAAACCCTGATAAAACAACAGCATTTGGAGTATCATCCACCAAAACGGTGACTCCGGTGACGTTCTCAAAGGCTCGAATGTTGCGGCCATCTCGACCAATGATGCGCCCTTTCATTTCATCCCCTGTCAGAGCCACTGTCGCGGTGCTCGTTTCAAAGGTATGACGCCCCGCATACCTTTGAATCACTGTCGATAAAATCCGACGCGCTTGCTCTTCCGACGCCGTCCTCGCCTTTTCCATAATGTGACGGGACAAGTTTGCCGCATCGGCAGAGGTTTCTTTCTCGACCTCTTTAAGTAATAGTGTCCGGGCATCGAGAGCATTCAGCCCGGACAATTGCTCGAGTTGCGACCGTCGCTCGCTTCCAATTCGATGAATTTCTTCGCGGTCCAAATCTAACTTCACCTGCAGAGCCTCTAACGAAGTTTTTTGCTGCTTTAATTCTTCGGCAGTTAACGCCTGCCGATCCGTCTGCCGGTTCACCAATGCTTCCCGGTCAGCGACTCGTAAATCTGAAGCGTCCAACCGTTCCTTGACTCTCTCGAGTTCTTGATCTTGGACCGCACGCCATTTGGCTAATTCTTCTTGAGCATCAAGGCGAGCCTGAACACGGGAGTTCTCCGCCGACGTCCGAGCTTGCTCCATTAAACCCTTCTCTTTTAAGAGCAACTCCGCCCGTAAAGCCCTCTCCTTCATCCTGAAAAAAGCGTAGGATACTGCAACCACTACTCCAACCACGGCGGTCAGTATTAAATTTTCAGCGGGCATTATTTTTATCTCCCTCCACACTCCAGTGGCGTTTCGATGTCAGGATTAAATCCATTCGGATATCGTGAGCTTCCAGCGGGGTCTCAGCAAGAATCTGACCGTCAAATACCACCCCACAGGCCACTCCACGGAAACCGACCAGTAGACGATCATAAAACCCCTGACCTCGACCTACTCGGCCTCCATCCGTAGAAAAACATACCCCAGGAACTAGGGCCAAGTCCAGACTCTGAATTGATACCTCAAGGCATCGATTGTTCGGTTCCAAAATCCCGAAAGAGCCCACGACTAAATCGGTCATCCCAACAATCTGCCTCATCCGGTACTGTCCAGACTCGGTATCAAAAGAGGGTAAGGCCAGCAGGCGTCCCGTTGACCACGCCCGCTCAAACACCGGCCGAATATCCGGTTCATCCTTCCGCGGATAAAAAGCGGCAAGTCTGGTGGAACAAGCCCATTCGGAACGTTCAAAGAAACGCTGCACTAAGGCCTCACTTTCGCTCTTCCTTTCAAGGGCAGACAACGCAGCCAAAGTGCCTCGCATTTGGGCGCGCAGAAACTCTTTGTCTAAGGGCGCCTTCCCTTTGGAAGTGGCACCAGATTCGTTCATCAAACTATTCGTATCGCAAAGCGTCGATCGGATCCAGATTTGCCGCTTTCAAGGCTGGGAAAAATCCAAAAACAATCCCAATCACCGCACTCACACTAAAGGCTAGCAGAACCGAGGTTTGCGAAATAAGAGTCGGAAATTCAAACAGAGCGGTCAGAAGTGGAGCCAACCAGTAGCCTGTGGCAATCCCTAAGGCCCCGCCCATTAAGCTCAACAACACGGCCTCAGTTAGAAATTGCAACATCACGTCCCGACTCCTAGCTCCGACCGCCAAGCGAATCCCGATCTCTCGGGTCCTCTCGGTCACACTGACCAACATGATGTTCATAATGCCAATCCCTCCTACCACGAGGGAAATTCCCGCAAAAAAACCAATCAAAATCGTCATAACTCGGTTGTTCGCATTAAAGAAATCACTCGTCTCCTGCTGGTTCCGCACCATGAAATCGTCATCACGTCCCTCTGGGATTTTATGGCGGCGTCGCAACAATTCGGTCAACTGCGCCTGAACATCGACGAGAGTATCTGGACTCTCGGCTTGGACAAAAATCGCGCGAAATTTGGAATCTCCCGATAACCGCTTCATCACACTAGTATAAGGAACCAAAATGACATCGTCCTGATCCTGACCAAAACTCCCAGACCCCTTTGACTCCAATAATCCGACCACGGTAAAGGGCGCATTTTTGATTCGAATAACCTGCCCCACAGGATCACTGCCTTCACCAAAAAGGGTCTTGGAGGAGGTGGCCCCTATTAAACAAACCTTCGAAGCTCCACGAACATCCCCTCCGGTAAAATTTTCACCTGATTTCAAATTCCAAGAACGTGCTTGGATATACTCCTCGCTGACGCCCGACACTTGGATAAAACTATTCTGATTACCTGCGGCAATCTGCGCCGAGGTTCGTGCCTCCGGACTAACGGCAGTAATTCCAGTAACCTCGCGTCGGACAGTATCGAAATCTTCAATCGATAAATTTGGAGCCATACCAAACCCCCCACGAACACCGCCACGGGCCATGTTCCCCGACATAACTGTGAGCAGATTCTGCCCCATACTGGCAATCCGCTTATCAACCTCTGCCTTGGCTCCCGTTCCCATACTGACTCCCACAATCACTGAGGCGATTCCAACAATGATTCCCAACATCGTCAAAAACGACCGAAGAAGATTGCGGCGCAAAGCAAGAATGGCGATTCGGATCGTGGAAAACATAATCAGACGGTGAGTTGTACAGCCTTCTGCTCCGCTTCTAATTTCTTTAATTCATCGCTCGCTCTCAAACGATCCGCCACCGGTGTGTCGCTCCGAATCAAACCATCTCGCATCACCACAATTCGCTTACAGTAATTGGCGATATCTAACTCATGGGTCACCATAATCACAGTCATGCCTTTCTCATTTAAACTTTGGAAAATACCCATGATTTCAATGCTGGTTCTTGAATCCAAATTTCCCGTCGGCTCATCTGCTAACAAAAGAGTGGGACGATTCACCAGAGCGCGCGCAATCGCCACCCGTTGCTGCTGACCACCGGAAAGCCGACTCGGCGTATGATCCAACCGTTCACCTAACCCCACGAGGGTCAACGCTTCTACCGCTCGACGCCGTTGCTCAGCAGCCGCGGGTCTCGGTCGAGCATACATCATCGGTAATTCCACGTTTTCTTGAGCCGTTGTCCGTGACAAAAGATTGAATCCTTGAAAAACAAATCCCAACTTCTGGTTCCGCAAATCCGCCAGTGCATTGCGAGATAAGGCCCCTGTCTCAATCCCGTCCATGAGGCACTGCCCACGGGACGGTCGGTCCAGACACCCAATGGTGTTCATCATCGTACTCTTACCCGAACCCGACGATCCCATAATCGCCACAAATTCGCCGGGTTCAATGGTCAGATTGACCCCACGCACCGCTCGGACTTCGATCTCCCCTGTCTGATAGGTCTTGTGGAAATCAAGGAGCTGGATGACGGCTGGCATAAAAAGAAAGAATCCGATTAGCGGCGGCCGCCCCCAAAGGGTGATCCAAAGGGGTTGGGCGTCGATCCTCCTACCGTGGTCAGAGGCGGTTTAATCGCGGTCACCACCACTGCCCCAACCTCTAAGCCTTCTAATACTTCCGCTGAATTCCCATCGGTCATCCCGATCTTGACCTGCACCGCTTGCAAAACTGCAGGTGCACCGACGGCACCCGATTTAAGCACATAAACCGTTTTCAAGGTCGGCCCCTCGACGCTACGCACCCGCCCTCCGCCGCCACCTCCGCCTCCTGGCCCAGCGGCACCGCCGCTCATCCCTCCTCCGGGGGGGCCGCCCGCCGCCATCATCGCCCTCATCCGATCTCGCAGTTGTTGATACTGCTCTTTTTGGGCAGGAGTCAGGCCAGCCTCATATTTTTTCCGCTCCTCGTCGGTGGGACGTCTCTGCTCGGCTGTCCACGGCGGAACGGGCATTCCCTCCATTCCTGGCATCGCAGATCGGACGATATCATTGGTCGAAACCGCGTTGGCCACCGGCAGAACTGCCACCGCCGAGGACGGCACAAACCGCGTCGATGCCACGGGTATCCGAACGACATTAGTCTTTTCAGAGGTCACAATGGTCGCCGTTGCGGTCATCCCTGGCCGCAATCGAAGAGCTCGGTTATCGACATCAACAACGGTCGTATAAGTCACCACCGACTGATTGGTGGTCGGAGCAAACCGAACCTGCCGCACCAAGCCTTCAAACTTCCGACTGGGAAATGCGTCCACCGTAAATTCTACCCGTTGCTTCTCTAGCACAGTACCGATATCAGCCTCTGAAACTGCTAACTCGATTTGCATCCGTGTAAGATCCTGAGCAATTTGAAAGAGTGTCGGCGTACTGAAACTGGCAGCCACAGTCTGGCCCGCGTCCACATTGCGAATCACCACAATGCCACTAATCGGAGCATAAATAACCGTTCTATCCAAATCCACCTTGGCACTTTCCAACGCCGCTTGTCGCGTTTTAACCACCGCTTGAGACTGCTGCATGGCAACATCTGCCTGCTGATATTCGGTCTCTGAAATCAATTTTGCGGCGTATAATTCCTTGGCTCGTTTAAAATTAAATCCAGCCAAGGCCAGTCCTGCGGACGAATTCGCTAAATCAGCGTCGGCACGGGCTAGGGCTCGCTCGTAAATCGCTGGATCAATTTTAGCCAGAATGTCCCCCTCAGTAACTTTCGAATTAAAGTCCACCCGAAGCTCAGTAATCGTTCCTGAAATCTGCGACCCGACTTGCACTTGTCGAATCGGAGCAATTCCACCGTTGGCACTCACGCTCTGGACGAGGTTGGTTCGTACCACCACCTCAGTCTTAAATTCGAATGGGGTCTCTTTTTTGAAACGATCACAACCCATCCACATTAAACTAAAAATCAAGGGCAAGGACGCCGCCCGAGAAACCAAGACCGAAGGTGAAACGCTCATTTTGAAAATCATAGGGCTCGTGCTGTATCAGTTAAATCGAAAATCAGAGGCCGAGTTACTTTTCGATTCAGCGAAAACCATCCTTCGGTCGAACTCTGTCGCAGGGCTAGACAACGGACTTCTATCAGTCTCGGTAGAAGAGAATACCGAAGAAAAATGGGCCGTGATAGTTAAGTTTTTAAGTACCCTCCTCAACTTTTGCTCGGCTTCACCTAAACTCGAGGAGGGAGCATCAGGAGCATTGAAGGCCAAGAGAAAAGTGCGAGATGAAAAATTCATTCTAGAACGGTGAAAAGACTTAGAAAATCAGATGAGGTTACCGGAAAGACTCAGCTTTAGAAAACACCGACTGATGACCGGTTTCAAACTCCCGGCGTTTCAAATCCTTTCCATTGCCACTGTTTGACTTCGCTGAACTCAAAAAATCATTCCAGAGAAAATCTATCCCCTCCGAATTTTAGCCCTTTTTTGGGGACAGGCCCTCTCTGGGGACAGGCCCTCTTCTGGGGACAGGCCCTAAAGTTCGTGTTCACCGCTCTTTCCTCGAAGAGTGTGGTGTGGACGATTGCCACCTGAGCGCAACCCTCGCCGAGCGCGACTGCGATTTCTTGGAGATCGCCCGCAACAAGGGCGGTAGAAGGACTGCCTGACTTTGTCGCTGGGACTCAATTGAGGCGGAGGCGGCCACCGTGATTTGCGCCCGTTGGACGACAACTGAATCAATTCGGCAGGGTCTAGCTAGGGTCCAGTTCGACGATGGATTCTCTCATCTTGAAAGCGAATTAACCTGAGAGATTCAGTCCCCAGAATCCCACGCGGTTCAATTTTATTCTGTCCGCAAACCACCTCTACTCGCTCAAAAAACCTTCACTGACGATACACCACCATCACCCCAAAATCAGTCAGAAGTTTCTGACTGGCTGCATCCACATAACTATAATTAATCGGGGTAATGCTCACAATCTGAGTGTCTCCAATCCGATTTAAAAACTCGGAAACCGTGTCATCAAAGAGATTTTTCCCCGACTCCTTACAATCAGAATGTCGGATGGTCTTCACCCTCATTCCAGGCTTCGATTCCTTTACCATTGCTTCCAAAGATTTGTTCGGCTTTTGAATCACCGAACTGACTGAACTCTGAGTTATCGGAACAGAAAACCGATTTTCGCCACTGCTTTGGTTGGTCACAACCACCGAAGATTTAACCGAAGGCAGCAATGACCGCACCGGGGCCTCAACTAAACGCTCAACCGTCGGCACGGTGAGTGTCTGGTGACAGAAAGGGCAACCGAATTGTTCCCCAGCGCTGCCGGAGTCCACTTCTAAACTGATGGCGCAATGCGGACAATTAAATGTGATATCCATCGAGGTTAATTGAAGGTCTTTGCTAGTTTAAGGATACGGGCGGCTAAGAGCGAGTCGGCTTTATTCTTTGCTTTGACCACCGCGAAAATGCGGCGAGCCTCAACTGGATTACTGCGAATCAAAAGCTGAGCATAATCTAACTCAATCGCCGAAAGTCGTGGTTCGGGTATAGATCGAGCGTTTGATTCTAACCAGATTCGTACGGTCGTCGCTCCACCAATTTTCGCCGAACCTAAGGCCGCTTCCATTGACTGGGACAAAGGCGGAATGGCCGCCTCTCCGACAGGTTCTGCAGCACCGCGTCGCGCCAAAGATCGCTCCTCTCGATCTGCAGCTTCATAAACGAGGGAAATGCGGTAGACCCCATAGCCGACCGATACAACCAATAACACTAACAATAGTTTGCTCATTCTTCCTCAACCCGTTGAATCTGGGCTCCCAGTTTTTGTAGTTTTAATTCCATCCGCTCATAACCGCGATCAAGATGATAAACTCGGTTTACCTGAGTCTTACCGGTTGCAGCCAAACCAGCTATGACTAAGGCCGCTGAAGCTCGAAGGTCCGAGGCCATCACTGGAGCCCCACTCATCGGTCTCCCCCCTTTCACAATAGCACTCGCTCCCTCAATCGAAATATCTGCCCCCAACCGCATCAACTCAGAGGCGTGCATGAATCGCGATTCAAAAATGCGTTCGGTAATAATACTGGTTCCATTGGCTAGACAGGCCAGTGCCATCATTTGAGCCTGCATATCGGTGGGGAATCCACTGTAGGGCATCGTGGTGATATCCACCGGCTTGAAGTCAGCACGGGCACTTACCTTGATTCCGCCAGCGCAATAAATAATCTCACCACCCGCTTCTCTCAACTTGTCGAGCACTGCCACCAAATGATCATGCCGTGCCCCACGGATCATCACTTCACCTCGGGTTGCCACCGCTGCCACAGCAAATGTCCCCGCCTCAATCCTATCGGTAATGACTTCGTGATCAGCGCCGTGCAACTGAGGAACACCTGTCACGGTAATCGTCGGGCTCCCCGCTCCAATAATCTTGGCTCCCATCGCAATTAAAAAATGAGCCAGATCAATAATCTCCGGCTCACAAGCAGCACTCTCAATAACGGTGACCCCTTCAGCCAAGGTTGCAGCCATCAATATATTTGCGGTTCCCAAGACGGTGGGCCCAGTCCGCCCACCCATGAAAATCATTTGGCCGGTCAACTTTGCCGCATGGACTCGGATATAACCGCCCTCGGTGTCGACTTGAGCCCCCAACCCTCGGAGGCCTTTCAAATGAAGATCAATCGGCCGTGTCCCAATGACACAGCCGCCTGGCAACGAAACTCGAGCTTCGTGCAAACGCGCCAACAACGGGCCCAAAATGCAGATTGAACCCCGCATTTTCCGTATCAAATCGTAGTCACCAAAACCAGAGAGTTGAGCCGCTCGCACCGTGAGTGTGCCGTCTTCTAGGGTCACTTCTGCCCCCAAAGACCGTAAGATCTTGGACATATATCCCACGTCAGTCAGGGCTGGGACCTGCCGAATAACACAGCGCTCCGCAGTCAATAAGGTCGCTGCCATGATCGGCAGTACCGCATTCTTGGAACCACTAAGGGTTACCTCACCTCGTAGGGGCACCCCGCCTTCAATCAAAAAACTATCCATAAAAAGATTTTCTTCCGTCGTATCCGTCTCAAATCAATCGTCAGAATTTGCTGACGATGAGAAGTCGGTCTCGTCCGCTCAAGTCTTTCTCGATGGAGACTGCCAATTCCTTCGCAGAAAACATCTTGGAAACCATCTCAACCTGCCTATCCCCATACTCTAATATCATCCAACCACCCGACTTCACCCATGAAAGTCCTGCCCCTGACAGATGACGGTAATATTTGAGTCCCTCCTCGCCTCCGTCCAAAGCCAATCTTGGATCATGATCACGAACCTCAGGTTCTAAGAATTGAATGTCGCCTGAGGGAATATAGGGCGGATTAGAAACGACTAAATCGAAGCCTGAAAACGTGCTTTCGTCGGCTTCAAAAATGTCGAGTTGACGGAAATGAATCTCTGGGCAGCTGCAGAGCAGAGCATTCCGTTTCGCTATTTCTAAGGCGGCAGCAGAAATATCAATTGCTTCGACTCTGGCCTTCGGGAACTGCCGAGCCATCGCGATCGCCAGACATCCCGATCCAGTTCCAATATCCAAAATTGAAACGCCTTCCCCTGTACTACCCGACAAACAGGCTATCGCCCTGAGGGCCAATCCCTCTGTTTCTGGCCTAGGCACTAACACCGAACCATTCACTTCCACTTCAAAATCAAGAAAAGCACCTGTCCCCCACAGATGCTGCAAAGGGATCCGTTGACAACGACCTCGGACCACCCGCTCTATCGCCTCGATCTGCAACAACCGAAGGCAGTCGTCTAATCGGGTCAGCACCGCCGACCGCGTGTAACCTGTTCCCCGAGCCACAATCCATTCGGCTTCCGCATCAAAATCCGAGACTCCGGCGTCGCAAAGCCTACCGCCAATATTTTCGATCGCTTCCCGAAAAGTCATCCCCACCGATTGCACCCCCACTTTGCACTGCTGTCGAGTCAACCCTCCAGAGTCACTCTCTCTTTTAGCCATTTCGCCCCAATCCACTGTATGGGATTCAACAAACACTTGCCTTGATTACTCTCCCTCCTCAAAATCTTTAAATATTAGTAAGCCTATGAACTCAGACCACCCGCCCTCTCGAACACGCCTTTCCGGATTTACTCTCATCGAACTACTGGTGGTTATCGCCATCATCGCCATTCTCGCCGGAATGCTCTTGCCCGCCCTGGCTAAGTCTAAATCGAAGGCCCAAGGCATTTTATGCTTAAATAACGGTAAACAATTAATGCTCGGCTGGGTCCTCTATTCGGGTGATAATCAAGATCGAATTTGTCCCTCCGCCGGTTTAGGTGGATTGGTTTCTACCCATAGTCCCAGCAAAAATTATCCTCTGAATCAATGGTGCATGGGAACAATGCACGAGGGGCCTAGTTGGACCAATGGAATCCTCATCATGGACTCTCTTTTGTATCCCTTTGTCAATTCGTTGTCCGTCTACAAATGCCCAGCGGATCGAGCCACGGCCAAGAGTCCCTTTGGACGTGGGGGCGGCCCTTCCAAGGTTCGGAGCCTCTCGATGAGTTGCTATATGAATCCCATTGCAGGCCAAGAGTGGGGTGTCGGAAAGGCTTACAGAAAACAAGGCGACTTCCTTTTCGGCGCAGCAAATACCTGGGTCACTATCGACGAAAATCCGGCCTCGATTAATGATGGATGGTTCGTTCATGCCGCGAAAACCTCGTTTGTTGACTACCCCGCATCCTACCACAATCTCGCCGGTGGTTTGTCTTTCGCAGATGGGCATTCGGAAATTAAAAAATGGAGATCGCCGACGATTCTCAAATACGGCGGTGCCGGTGGAGGCGGGAACGCAGCCTTGGATACAGCCGACGCCACTTGGTTGTACGAACGTACCACCGTTTATTGATCAAATCATCGAACTGCTCTGAGCGAGAAAGACCCTTAAAGCTCCTCGCCCCCGTGGTCCAACGACAGCAGTGGCACCTTTGAATCATTGATCATTTCAAAGGCATCCCTTAACCGCGACCCAGAGGAAAAGCAGGAAGCACAAAAACTTCCCTTACCGCTGGGCCGTGGTTTTGGTTAAACCTTCTGCTTCGATTGCCGCGGGCGATTGCCCTCATAACCTTGGCTCTCTTGAAAGGCGAAGAATCCATAGTTCCTCCCCCATTTCTTGTATCCTCAAAGCGAATCTTCTCATTATCCGCCTCTCCGATGCCCCAAACTGCGTCTCGCCTTAATGTCTTCACGGAATCCGTTATCCGCGGAATGAGTCGCTTGGCTTCCCGCCACGCCGCCATCAATCTGGCTCAAGGTTTCCCTGATTTCGATCCACCAGAACCCCTTCTCGCCGCATTGGAAAAGGCTGCCAGAGGGCCTTTTCACCAATACGCAGTGACCTGGGGCGCTCCACGCTTTCGCCAGGCTCTTGCCACAAAAATCCAGTCCGATACTGGCCTCCCAGTAGATCCTGAACAACATTTGGTGGTCACCTGCGGCAGTACCGAGGCCATGATGGTGGCAATGATGACCGCCTGCAATCCGGGTGATCGAGTGATCGTCTTCTCACCTTTTTACGAAAATTACGTCGCGGACGCTATTCTCTCGGGGGCCGAACCGATTTACGTCCCACTTTACCCGCCGGATTTTCGCTACGACTCAGCCGAACTCGCTCAAGCCTTTGAATCCAAGCCAAAAGCGATCATTGTTTGTAATCCCTCCAATCCCACCGGCAAGGTATTTACCCGCCATGAATTGACGGAAATCCTTGCTCTCGCCGAAAAACACGACGCCTTTGTGATCACTGACGAACCGTACGAACACATCGTCTATGAGCCTCGATACCATGTCTACACGGCGGCTCTGCCCGGAGCCTTCGCTCGAACCATCACCTGTAATTCGCTCTCTAAAACGTACTCAATCACCGGATGGCGTCTCGGGTACGTCTTTGCCGCTCCGGAAATCATCGCGCAAGCCCGAAAAGTGCACGATTTTTTAACCGTCGGTGCCCCAGCTCCTCTTCAAGAGGCCGCCGTTGCAGGACTCGAACTGCCTGCTTCCTACTATGTGGGCTTACGCGATATCTATACTTCAAAACGAGATATCTTTCTCGATTACCTCCGCCAGACCGGACTCCCTTTCACTGAACCTCAGGGGGCCTACTACGTCCTTGTGGATATTTCCGCGCTCGGCTTTGCCACCGATACCGAAGCGGCCGAATGGTTCATCCGCGAACTCGGCGTTGCTGGGGTCCCCGGATCCAGCTTTTTCCGACATCCGGAAAATCGATTCCTCCGTTTTCATTTTGCGAAGCGCGAGGAAACCCTCCGGGCCGCTGGTGAACGACTCCTTCGCATCCCCGACTACCTAGCCAACCCTCACCGCATTAACCCGAGTCGCGTCTTGTGAAGTTAGCGAAACCGCTTCACGACCCGAATCAGGCCGGCTATTTCCGACGTTTACCGCTTCCTTTTTGACACAACGACCCTAAGGCCTCGCTCAACGGATCATCCCTCTCCGCACCGAAACCGAGATGCAGATGACGCGTCCAACCCTCTGCCTCGCGAAAACTTCCCGACATCTGGCCCAACAAAGCCGATTCGATATCCATCGCCTCTAGGTAACTGTCCATCCCCTGCGAGACATCTAACCATTCCTTCTGACTCGCATGACAGGCTAAAGCCTCGCGCTTACGGGCGTGAACCGAGGTCGTATTGACCCAAAGTTCCGGACAAATCGATTGCCTCAGTGGCCCCTTTAAACCATGGGGCGTGGAATGATAAAGGGTCATTGCACTACTGATCGCCTTTTGCGCTGGCACAGTCCGATAATTGGGTGCCGAACGGGCAAAGGCGGCAGTGACCGCAATCCGCGCTGTCTCCATATGGTCCTCCATATAATCCGAGGTCGGATGCGTCAGTAGTAGGGTCGGTTGAACACGGCGCAGCAAGGAACAGACGCGACGAATCAGTTTGTCGGTATAAAAAATCTGAAGATCATGAGCGATGGAAGGATACCAAATAAATCCAAGGCGTTGGCAAGCCTGACGGGCTTCTTTTGCCCGAACAGTAGCCGTCTTTTTGGCGGACATTACGCTACTCCCCAAATCGCCTGACGACAAATTACAATAGTGAACATCCCATCCTCGGTCCCGCAAAAGAAGCAGCGTCCCCGCGGCACGGAATTCAATATCATCAGGATGAGCAAACACCGCTAAGACGGAAGGCATGGGCTAAGAATGCGACGAACGTTCCTAAAATCCAGCCAGATCCCTCTGTCGAATTTCTTGAGTCTCTCGATTAATTCTCTTCGATTGCACTCAGACAAAGGAAAATTGTCTTCCTTTCGAAAGAAGAAAAAGGCGCCCGACATCTTGCAGCGAAGGCTTGACCCGCAGGGGTCGTTCCCAACAAAGTCTGTGCAGATCAAATGAGCGCGATTCTTCCAGAGATTCTGGTAGTCCAAGTACCTTATGTAGTAGGCGGACTCACCGCCGAGGGGACTTGTCGCGCTTGAAAACGCTTTAACAAGAACCCACGGCCGGTGACGGCCGTGGGTTTTTTGTTCCATGACGCCAACCTACGACGCCCGGCCAAATAAATAGAAATGAATAGTATGACCACGGCCACCACCGCTCCGACCGCCACCCCGAACCCCAATAAAGAAATCGGCCCGCTGATGCTCGGCCGAGATATCTTCGTCGAAGCTCTCGAACGCGAAGCCGTCGAAGTCATCTTCGCTTACCCCGGTGGGGCGAGCATGGAAATTCACCAATCGCTCACAAAATCGAAGATTCGCACCATCCTACCGCGCCATGAACAGGGCGGGAGCTTCGCCGCAGAAGGGTATGCTCGTGTCACCGGTAAAGCCGGAGTCTGTATGGCTACGAGCGGCCCCGGTGCGACCAATCTTGTCACGGCGATCGCGGATGCCTTCATGGATTCCTGCCCGCTGATCGCCATCACTGGGCAGGTTCCTCAAGCGATGATTGGACGAGGCGCCTTTCAGGAAACCGATATGGTGGGTGTGACCCTTCCTATCGTAAAACACTCCTACCTGATTACGGACATCAATGACATCCCTCGGATTGTTAAAGAAGCCTTTTACATTGCCCAAAGTGGCCGACCGGGTCCGGTAGTTATCGACTTCCCTAAGAATGTCCAACAACTCAAAGCACGCCCAGTGTGGCCGACCCTCGATGAAGTTAAGGCTAAACTCCGTGGGTATACCGACAAGGTAGCCGCCGATGAATTAGCCCTCAATGAGGTCATCGGTCTTATCGAAAAAGCGGAACGTCCCGTCCTTTATTGCGGCGGAGGTATCATCACCGCTGGCGCCTCTGCTGAACTACTTCGGTTCGCCGAATCTGCTGAGATTCCAGTCACCACTACCCTGATGGGTATCGGAGGATTTCCCGAAGAACATCCCCTTTCACTCCGCTGGTTGGGTATGCACGGAGCCGCTTTCGCCAATTGGGCGGTGAACGGCGAATATGTCAAACGAACCGACTTCTCTCAGCCGCTTGAAAAGATCAAGGATGGCTGCGATCTCCTCCTCGCATTCGGGGTTCGCTTCGATGATCGGGTTACCGGTGCTTTCGCCGAATTCGCTAAGGGTGCAACCATTGTTCACCTCGACATCGACGCTTCCGAGCACAACAAGAACAAACGTGCTCACCTCGCCATCCACGGCGATCTGAAAGATGCGCTCACTCGGTTAAATAATTTAATTTCTCAGCGGGGTAGCATTAAGAAGACCTGCACTCATTGGCATAGCCAGATCAGTGAATGGAAAGCCAAGGCTCCTTTTCGTTACACAACTGAGGGACAGATTGTTGATTCTGCTCATATCGCGCCCTTCAAGAAGGAGGGCGAGGAATACATCCTTCCTCAGATGGTCATTGAGGAATTGTGGAAGCTCACCAATGGCGATGCCATTATCACCACGGGTGTGGGGCAGCACCAGATGTGGGCTGGGCAATGGTACAAATATAAATTTGCCCGTCAGTTTATCACCAGTGCGGGGCTTGGCTCCATGGGCTATGGCTACCCTGCCGCGATCGGCGCCAAAGTCGCGCGCCCAGACAAACAAGTCATCGACATCGATGGCGATGGTTCATTCCTTATGAACGTGCAAGAACTTGCCACCGCTCATATCGAAAAAATCGCGGCTAAAGCGATCATTCTTAACAATCAACATCTAGGGATGGTGGTTCAGTGGGAAGATAACTTCTTCGATGGCAACCGCGGCCACACCTACCTCGGAAATCCAGCGGATCGATCTGGGATCTATCCCGACTACGTGAAAGTCTGCAATAGCTTCGGAGTGCCCAGCGAACGGGTCGTGTACAGGAAGGACCTCCGGGCTGCCCTGGAACGGATGTTGGCTGCCGAAACTCCCTTCGTGCTGGATGTGATCACTCCCTACACCGAACATGTCCTGCCCTTTATTCCCGCAGGCAAAACCGTCGCCGATATGCGCTGGTAGATTTCGCTCCTTCCTTTCTTCGTCAGGCGGAAACCACGAACCGAAAACTCGGTTCGTGGTTTTTTGTTCTCAAATCACCCCACCAGCCTCGACCCCACATCCCCGAAAATTTCAGTCATTTAATGCCAAAGAATCTCAGCGTTTGCGACGGGTACGATACCCTCCATTGCCCTTGGAATTTCTGTGGTCTCGCTCCGCTCGTCCGCTCGCACCCGGTTCTTTGGTTTCAGCACCACTCAAGCGCCCTTTTAATTCCCGGATTTGATCCCGTAACAAGGCCGCCTTTTCAAACTCAAGGGCATTGGATGCCTCGACCATCTCGCCTTCTAATTCACGAAGGGTTTCCCTGATGTCAATTTGGGCGACACTTTCATTTAAAATCGACGCGGAAACGCTCCGCCCAGAACCCACACTGCTCAAACCCTCTTCTAATCCCCGGGTCACACTTCGCGGCGTAATGTTATGCGCTTTATTATAAGCTAATTGCCGCTGACGCCGATAATCCGCGATCGCTAGGAACTTCTGGATACTCTGCGTCTTCACGTCCGCATAAAGGATCACCCGTCCGTTAATATGCCGCGCAGCACGTCCGGCAGTTTGAATCAGGCTGGTCGTACTCCGGAGATACCCTTCCTTGTCCGCATCCAATATGGCGACCAATGATACTTCCGGGAGATCAAGTCCTTCGCGAAGCAAATTAATCCCAACCAGCACATCGCAGTCGCCTCGTCGTAAGGCACGAAGAATTTCAACGCGCTCAATCGCATCAATTTCACTGTGCAAATACCGCACGCTTACCCCCAGATCCCGCAAATAATCAGTCAACTCCTCGGCGGTTCGCTTGGTTAAGGTGCTCACTAAAACACGCTCCCCTCGATCAATCACCACCCGGGCCTCGTTCAGTAAATCATCGATTTGCCCTTTTAAGGGTTTAATCTCCACGGCCGGATCCACCAACCCAGTCGGACGCACTATCTGCTCGGCCACCTGATCGGGTCCCGCCCAACCCATTTCGGTCGGACCCGGTGTCGCACTCACGTAAACAGCTTGCCCCATCAATGCCCTGAATTCATCAAAGTTTAAGGGCCGATTATCTAAGGCGCTGGGCAATCGAAATCCATGATCCACCAAGACCGTCTTTCGAGCCCGATCTCCAGCATGCATCCCTCCTACTTGCGGTAAGGTCGCGTGACTCTCATCGATCAACATCAGAAAATCTTGTGGGAAAAAATCTAACAAGGTTCCCGGTCGCGTCCCCGGTAAACGCCCTATTATATGCCTCGAATAATTTTCGATCCCCGAACAAAATCCTAACTCCTGTAACTGCTCCAAATCAAACTCACACCGCATCTTGATTCGTTGGGCTTCGAGTAATTTACCCTCTTTCTCAAACTCCGCGATGCGCAAACCCAACTCTTCGCGGATGGAGAAAATAGCTCGGTTTATTTTTTCCTGCGGGGTCGCGAATTGTTTACTTGGGAAAATATTGACCGCCGTCAACGACTCAATTAGGTCGCCGGTCAAGGGATCAAATCGCGTAAATCGTTCGATTTCATCGCCAAAAAATTCAATGCGTAAGGCATCTTCGGTATAGGCCGGATGCAGTTCAACAACATCGCCGCGCACACGAAATTTGCCACGGGTCAAATCATAATCATTGCGCGCATATTGCAGATCAACAAGTCGGGTCAGTAACTGATCACGACTCATCGTCTGCCCTATCCGCAATGGAATCACCATACTCTCGTAATCTCTTCGGTCGCCAATACCGTAAATACAAGAGACCGATGCGACCACAATCACGTCCCGCCGCGATAGCAATGAGTTCATTGTCGAAAGTCGTAAACGTTCTATCTCTTCATTCACGCTGCTATCTTTCTCAATAAAAGTATCAGTCCGCGGAATATAAGCTTCGGGCTGATAAAAATCGAAATAGCTCACGAAATATTCAACGGCGTTCTCTGGGAAAAAGGCCTTAAACTCCGCATAGAGTTGGGCCGCCAAGGTCTTGTTGTGCGACAGCACCAAAGCAGGGCGCCCGGTCTTGGCTATCACATTGGCCATCGTGAAGGTTTTGCCGGATCCCGTCACCCCCAACAACACTTGATGGGCCTGCCCAGAAGCAACTCCCGCAAGAAGTTGAGCGATCGCCGCAGGTTGGTCTCCTGCGGGTTGGTACTCAGAATGAAGCTTGAACAGGGACCCAGACACGTCGGGTAAGTTAGGCCGAATCCCTTACCTAGGTCGAATCACGAATTGAGTCGACCGGGTTTTTACCATCGCCAGCAAAAAAGCACTGGGCGCCACTCGCCCATCTACGCACCTCCTCCCAATGAAGCAAGGTGCTCTCGGTCGAACGAGGGATCCGCCACTTTGACGGTCCGGGCATCGATACAAACTCAGACTCACCCAGACTCACTATGATCCGCATTCCTACTCGCTTTTTAATCTCTATTGCACTCGTTATCGTAATAACCCTACCTCTCGCTCCCGCTTGTCTAAGTCAGGTTTTCTACACCACACCCGGAAGCTACTATCAACAAAACTTTAATACTCTCGCTAACTCGGGTTCCTCGGTCACTTGGCAAAATGGACTAACACTGGATGGCGGTTGGTCGCTCTTCCATCGAACATCAGCGTCTGTCGCTTCTCCCATCCCCGTTACCTCCTACGCCACCGGAGATGGCTCCAGTGCCATCGGCTCATTTTATAGCTATGGCGTTACCTCCGGATCAGATCGAGCGCTCGGCGGACTCGGTACCGGCGGTGCCTACTTTGGGTCGCCGGCTAGCGGTGCCACTGCTGGTTGGATTACTTTGGCGGTTCAGAACAAAACCACTTCCCCACTTACCGAATTCACTCTGAGCTATGCAGGTGAACAGTGGCGAAATAACGGCGCTGCCAGCCCTCAAACGATGCGTTTCGAATACGGTTTGGGAACGGCTTTTAATACGGTTCCAAACTGGATAGCCCCGGGGAGTGCCTTCGACTTTACCTCCTTAAACAACTCGACTCTCGCCGCTCGGGTGGATGGTAATACAATCGGATTGTCGCCAGATCATGGAGGTAGTATTGGCAACTTAACTTGGGAAAGAGATCAGACGCTCTGGTTACGATGGACTGAACTCAATGACGTCGGGAATGATCACGGACTGGCGATCGATGATATCCAATTTTCGGCTTCATCGGTTCCTGAGCCGTCTGAATATGCAGCCGTAGCGGGTGTCGCCCTCGTCGGATTTGCTGTTTGGCGTCGCCGCTTCAGAATTAAGGCTCATCCGCTCGACTTCTGACAACTCCACAGCCCCCAAGCCTGAGGGGCCTCTTATCGTCTGGATAAAAATGTCGACAGAGGAGATATCCCAACGAAGTCACCTTGGTCATTGAACCTTCGACGACAAGAGGTGACGCTTCACCCGTGTTCCGTGAACTCGGTGAAATGTTAATGTTGTTCGGCGCCACAACTTGCGCGCTACCTCTTGTCTGGCGTCAAAGACGGAAGGTAGCGGAACAACTGTTTGAAATCGGGAACGCCAGCCTGTTTATGGCCTGCGTCCTCTCTCTCTTTATCGGTGGAGTGCTGGTTTTGCAGGCCGGGCCCCTTCTCGCACAGCGGGGACTCGGATCCCTCCTAGGTGGGCTCGTTGGAGAATCCCTCGCCAAGGAACTCGGCCCAGTGATGATGGCCATCCTTCTCGCGGGCCGCATCGGCTCCGCTATGGCTGCCGAACTCGGCTCAATGCGCGTTTATCAAGAAATTGATGCCCTCCGTACTCTGAATATTAATCCCATTCATTTCCTCGTCCTCCCCAGGGTGGTGGCTCTGTCTATTGCTCTTCCTTGTCTCGTCATTTTTGCCCTCCTCACCGGTTGCGCTGGCGCCGCTCTGGTGGCCTCTCTCAACCACGATGTCGGGGTCACGAGTTCCGCTTTCTTTAATAATCTCAGGGCGACTCTTACCCCAATCGACCTCCTCCACGGCTTGTTCAAAACCTTCCTCTTTGCGGTCATGATCGGCGTGGTTTGTTGCAATCAAGGCCTTCAAACCATCGGTGGTCCTCGAGGGATCGGTCGGAGTGTCACCAAGGCTGTGGTTAATTCTATCGTCTTCATTCTTATTATGGATTACGTGATCACTAGACTCCTCCTTCCCATCGCTCAATTTCACAGTTGATCCTTTTATTTTTACGAATGACTCCCAGCGCCAAGCCGGCCCCAGGTATTCAAGTCCGTATTCTAGGATTAAAAAAATCCTTTGGATCCCAACTCATTCTCGATGGCATCAATCTGACCATCCAACCCGGTGAGATTTTCGTCATTATGGGGCCGAGCGGCGCCGGAAAATCGGTCTTCTTGCGTCATCTAATTGGCCTCGAATCCGCAGATACGGGCGAAGTTCTTCTCAATGACGTTCGAATCGATGATGAGGCCATTCGCGAACGCGTCCGCTTGGCCATGGTCTTTCAAAGTGGAGGCCTCCTTAATTCACTGACGGTCGCAGAAAATGTCGGTCTTTATCTCACCGAACATCGTCTCTGGAGCCTTGATGAGGTGCATCAAATCGTGATCGAAAAACTGGCTCTAGTGAATCTCACCGAACGCGATTCTCATAAATATCCGGCGGAACTTTCTGGCGGTATGAAGAAACGGGTCGCGATCGCCCGCGCTCTGGTTATGGAACCTCAACTCGTCCTCTATGACGAACCCACCAGCGAACTCGACCCCTTGATGGCACTGACGGTTGGGAGAGAAATCCTCAGCGCAAACCGGAGATCCGGGGCTACTACGGTGGTGGTGACCCATGATCGCGATCTCGCATTTGGAATCGCAGATCGAATCGCTTTTCTCGATGCAGGCCAAATCCTTGCCTGCGGTACCCCAGCGGAAATTCGTGCCTTCAAAGATCCTCTTATCCACCGTTTCCTCACCGCCGATTTCTCCTCGTACACACTTCGCTAAAACATTCCTTAGCTTAAACTCATCGACATGAACCCCGCTCTGATTCGCCCTTCTCAGCCCGGCGACGCCACTGGGGCCTATTATGTCTGCCTAAAAACTGGGAACTTTGGGGCCGACGGAGAACCCTTTTACCCAGAGGATCCAGAGGCTCTTGGCCGTCTTTTCGTCGGCCCTTACCTCCTTTACGAACCGTCGTATGCTCTCATTCTTGAAGACGCTGAGGGCGTCTGTGGTTACGCGCTTGGCGCACTCGATTCTCGGCGCTTTTACGCTCGTTACGACTCCGACTGGCGCCCAAATTTGTGCCGCCAATTTCCCGATCCATCAGGTAAGGCCGCCAACTACACCCGGGTCCAACAGGTTTATAGTTGGTATCATCACCCCGATTACACCTGCCCAGAACCGTATGAATTGTATCCATCACACCTCCACATCGATTTACTAGAACGCGTGCAGGGCCGCGGATTTGGTCGGCGAATGCTCGAGCAGGTCCTGGACAACCTCCGCCGTGACGGGTCACCGGGTGCCCATCTCGGGGTCAGTCTCGCTAATCCTTCAGCTCAAAAATTTTATACTAAACTCGGGTTTAAAGAACTCATCAAAGTCGGTGAAGGCACCGACGGTTGCCTCTACATGGGGCGCGCTTTTTAAATCATCTCTCAACGGATTTTCATCGTTGAAAGCCTCGGACGAATTGAGACTCGCTGGACCCAACAACTTCTCATGAACAACGTTGCTACGACCAAAAAAGGGATTCTACACGGCCGCCTTCTCCCCTTCTTCCACGTCTTCAGCGAAAATCCCACCCTCTCCGCGATCCGTGCCGGAATGGTTTCTGTGGTGCCTCTTACGATTATCGGTGGCCTGTTTATGATCTTGGCATTTCTGCCTATAAACGGTTGGGAAAAGCGGATCGAAGCCTACCTCCCACTACTCCAGGTTCCAGTCACTGCCACCTTCGGCTTGCTGGCTATTTTTGTTTGCTTTGCCATTGGTTATGATCTTGGCCGTCGCCTCAATCAAGAGGCGGTGGTCAGTGCTGGACTCTCGACTCTCGTCTTTCTCCTCATCCAAATTGATCCCAAGACCCAATTGCTAGTGATGGATTCCTTGGGTTCCCGCGGGCTCTTCTCTGCCATTCTTATCGCCGTCGTTTCAGTGCGGGTTCAAGCGTGGTTCACTCATCAGAATTGGGTCATCCGATTACCAAAATCAGTGCCTGCTGTGGTTTATGAATCTTTCTTGTCCTTAACCCCCATGGTCTTTCTGATGGCGTTCTTTTGGATGATTCGTTTCGTCCTAGATATTGATGTTAATACCGCGCTTCAAACTCTGTTTAAACCTCTGGTCTTTGCCCTCAATACTCTCCCCGGGATCTTGGTTTACGCTTTTCTCGTCACCTTACTCTGGTCCATCGGTATCAATGGCGACAATGCGCTCGATGCCGTCGTTGCGCCCATCTTTCTTCAATACCTCGCTGAAAATATTGACGCCCTCAGCAAGGGCCAACCCATGCCGTATATTACCGCCAACGGTTTCTTCACAACCTTCGTCAATGTCGGCGGTACTGGTGCCACACTCGCCCTCGCATTGGTCCTCTGGAAATCACGCGACCCAGGCTTCCGACAAGTCAGTCGACTGTCGCTTCCAACTCAAATCTTCCAGATCAATGAACCGATGTTCTTCGGCCTTCCCATCGTTCTGAATCCGATCTTTATGGTGCCTTATATTTTAAACGCACTTCTCCTCACAGCAGGGACCTACTTACTCATGATGTGGGGTCTGATCGGCAAACCTTTCGTCAATGTCCCGTGGACAACCCCTCCCGTGCTCGGACATTACCTGATGACAGGTGGAGATTGGCGGGCAGCTGTCTGGGGCGTGGTTTCCATTTTTATCGCGATGGCTGTCTACTGGCCCTTCGCCAAGGCCGCCGAGCGTCAGCGCCTCAGCACGTCAGCGGTCGATAGGAGCCACTAAGCCCTTTTTAAGTCTCTTCAATCCGACTCTGCTCCTCTCAATTTTTTACTTCCGCTTCGAATGGCAATTCAAGGGTGCGACACGAAACATATCCGTGTAAGCTAACCTCAAGCCATGCCACTTCAGTCTTCTAAAACCCGACGTTGGTCCGGTTGGTTCTGTTGGATTTATTGCCTGCACTCTTTCCTCATCACCTGTTGGGTGAGTTCTCTTTTGGCTGCTCCAGCTAAACCACCCAATATTCTACTCATTATCTCCGACGATCAGGCTTGGAATGACTATGGCTTCATGGGCCATCCCTCTATCCGAACGCCTCGACTCGACCGGTTGGCAGCGGAATCCGCCTGTTTCACCCGAGGCTATGTTCCCTCGAGCCTCTGCTGCCCCAGCCTAGCCTCCATTCTTACCGGTCTCCCTCCCCAACGGCATCGCGTCGTTTGCAATGATCCGCCCAGGCCGCCATCTATCCCAGCAAGCTCCTTTTATCGTAGCCCAGAATTTCTCGCCGGTCGGGACCGCTTGGCCGGCTTTATCGAAGCAGTTCCTACCTTGCCAAAATCTCTCGCTTCTCGCGGGTACCAAAGCTTTCAAAGCGGTAAATGGTGGCAGGGAAATTATTCTCATGGCGGCTTCACTCATGGGATGACCCGCGGCGAAAGACATGGGGACGAAGGCCTTATCATCGGCAGAACCACACTAGAACCGATCGACTCCTTCGTTAGTCAAGCAGAGCACGCCGGCAAGCCCTGGATGGTTTGGTATGCACCGATGATGCCGCACGATCCACATACCCCGCCCGAACGGCTCTTAGCCAAATACCGCACGATCGCACCTTCTCTGCACGTCGCCCGCTACTGGGCTATGGTGGAATGGTTCGACGAAACTTGCGGGCACCTGCTAGATATGTTGGATCGCAAAGGGCTCGCAGAAAATACTGTGGTGGCCTATGTCGCTGATAATGGTTGGATCACCGATCCAATCACCGGTCGCTTCGCTTCGCGCTCCAAACAATCACCCTACGACGGCGGCCTCCGCACTCCAATTCTCCTGCGCTGGCCCAGCCGAATCAAACCCTTCCGCGACGATACGCATCCAGTCTCAAGTCTCGATTTGATGCCCACACTTTTAGAGGCCGCGGGTCTGCCGAAGCCAGCTGGGTTGACCGGTATTTCCTTGCTGCAAGCACGCGCCTTCCGCCAACGCACCGCAATTCATGGGGCTTGCTTCACTCATAATGGGGTCGACCTCGATCATCCTGAAAGCGGGCTCCGTTGGCGGTGGATTATTGACGGTCCATGGAAACTCATCTTACCCGCTTCTTGGAATGAACCCAATCAAGTCCCCGAATTATATCATCTAATGAAAGACCCCGGCGAATTACACAATCTCGCAACGCTGCATCCGGGTCGAGTCCACTCTCTCCGTCGTAAAGCGGATCGCGAATGGAATCCGCAGCCGCCCTTGATCCGAAATTGAAGCCTCGAACTTCCTCTAACTTGCCACTCTACCCAACAAGGCTATGACCCGCTACCTCTGCTCTTTTTTTCTCTTCTGTGGATGGTTCCACCTGCCCAGCACCACGGCCGGGCCCGCCCCCAATATCGTGTTCCTTTTTGCCGACGACCAACGAGCCGACACAATCGGGGCTTGGGGTAATCCTCATATTCAGACGCCGAATCTAGACCGCTTGGTGGCACGCGGATTTAGCTTTCGAGGCAATTACTGTTTTGGCGGCAATAGCGGGGCGGTCTGCATTCCCAGTCGAGCTATGCTGATGAGCGGTCGCACTTGGTACAAGACTCCCCATTCACTCGAGGGTGTGACCACCTTTCCAGAACATCTGCGTCGACACGGCTATGAAACGTTTGCCACGGGCAAATGGCACAATGGGCAACCTTCATTTCTACGCAGCTTCGATCAAGGCCGATCCATCCATTTCGGTGGGATGGATGATCACACAAAAATTTCAATTCAAGACCTTAACTCTGATCGCTCTTTCACCGCAAAACGTCCCGCTGAACATTTTTCCAGTGAGCAATTTGCTGATCGAATCATCGAATTCCTCAGGCGGCCGGTAAAAGATAAACCATTTCTAGCTTATGTCGCTTTTACCGCTCCACATGATCCTCGTAATCCCCCTGAAAACTGGCGCCCAAAAAAGGGGGAACTGCTTCCACCACTGCCAGCTAATTATTTGCCACAACATCCCTTTAATAATGGTGAACTCGTGCTGCGCGACGAAGAATTACTCCCTTGGCCGCGTCCGCCAGCAGCAGTGCGGGAGCAGTTAGGCGAGTACTATGGGTTGATCCGTCATTTGGATGCGCAGATTGGCCGAATCCTCGATGCCCTAGCTCGCTCTCCTCACGCCTCCAACACCTACATTGTCTACGCCGCAGACCATGGTCTCGCTTTGGGCAGCCACGGGCTCTTGGGCAAACAAAATGTCTACGAGCCTAGTATGCGTTGCCCCCTAATTATCGCGGGCCCCAGTATTCCCAGTGGGAAAAGTACCACTGCCTTCACCTATCTCTACGATCTTTTTCCTACGTTCTGTCGCTTAACCCAAACTCCAGTTCAACCCGACTTAGACGGCTTCGATCTAAGCCCGCTCTGGAATGGATCAGCCACCACCCTGCGTGACTCGGTGTTTCTACCCTACCAAGGCTCAATGCGAGCCTTACGCGACGAACGTTGGAAGTTGATTTGTTATCCCCAAGTAAATCACCGCCAACTCTTCGACCTCCACACCGACCCAGACGAACGGGTGAATGTTGCTGGGGATCCAGCCCATCGGGCCACGATCGACCGTTTACTCACCCAAATGCAGGCGTGGCAAAAACAAGTGGGCGACACCCAAACCCTGACCGTTTCAAACCCCAAGCCTCTCATCCGGGATCTCACTGGGTTAAAACGAAAACCCGATCCTTGGCAACCCCAATGGGTCGTGGAAAAATACTTCAACCAACTCACCCCATGATCACGGAAATGCTGTCTCTCCAAGGCGTGTCAACCCTTCAAGACGCAGTAATTTGGAACCACGAGAGGCACGAATTAAAGCCGCGTTTTCGACTTCGTCTCTTTGCGAGAATGTTCGATAAAATTGGGTCTTTTTTGAATTAAATGACTCTTTAGGTGGTGCCTTGGAAACGTTCGATGTCCACGAAGCTCTCCAGTAAATGGACCGGGTGGTGATCGAGTGACCGCCAGTCGGCGCTGATCCGTCGAGTGATCCGGGCCAACAGGTGGCTGGCCAGATAGGGCACCTTCACCTAGGGCAATATCAGGGAGCGGATGTTACACGTGCCGCGAAATCTTTCAGCCGTCCCCAGCATCCACTCATCCCCAATGCGGGCGCGTTCCTTTGCGATCCGCTGACGGCTCCACTTGGGATGCTCCTCCACCCATCCCCGCAACCACGCCACTTCCTCAAATCTCACCGGCCGCCTTTGCCCAAAAAGTCCTGCCCGCAAGCCGTCCTTCTTGAACTCCTTGCCTTCGGTAGTTCAGCCCATTCACCGACAACTCGTGAAGGCACGGCTCGCCACTAGCCCAGCTCCGAGTGTTTGTTTTCTTCGCCGAAGCAGGCTGGAACAACCACGCAGCCTTCGACTAAACTAACCCAACACAATGAGTAATTCCTTGATTCTTGACCGCTTCTCCGTCGGCGTCGGCGATCGCTTCGCCCATCAGGCTGACGCACAACTGCAGGCCTTTATCTTAGCAGCAGCCCATGGCGTCGAGGTCACCCCCGTCTGGAATAAATCGAATCGCGAGCATTCTATTATCGGCTCAGAACCTGCCACCACCCGCGCGGCCGCCGATTCTGCCGTCCACAAAGCGTCCTGGAAACGTCCCTATTTCCTCGATGCAGATCATATTCGACTCGAAACCGTGGAACGGTTTCTCGCTCCGTGCGACTTCTTTACCATCGATGTCGCTGATGCCATTGGTCAACCCGCCCCCGCCTCGGCCGTCGAGATATTTTTAGACCGTCACCCTGAACTGATCGGAAGCCTCTCCTTGCAAAGCATCGAAGCGCCCTTCAACACCACCCGCACCGGTATCGCTCAAATTGCTGGTAAATACCTGCTGGCCACCCAGGAAGCCGGCCGCATCTATCGCCATATTGCCGCACGAAAAGGGACCGGTTGCTTCATTACTGAAGTGTCAATGGACGAGACAGATTTACCCCAAACACCCCCTGAACTTCTGCTCATTCTTGTGGCCCTCGCCGATGAAGGTGTTCCCGTCCAAACAATCGCACCCAAGTTCACTGGGCGCTTTAATAAAGGGGTAGATTATGTCGGCGACATCACCCAATTCGAACGAGAATTCAACGATGACCTCGCCGTGATTGCTCACGCCGTCAGCCAATACGGGTTGCCGGCTGAACTCAAACTCAGCGTGCATTCGGGGAGCGACAAGTTCTCCATTTACGGCCCCATCCGCCGCGCTCTAAAACGTTTTAACGCGGGGGTTCACCTCAAAACTGCCGGTACAACGTGGTTAGAAGAAGTCATTGGACTTGCGGGTGCGGGAGGCAACGGATTGGAATTGGCTCAAGAAATCTACGCTGAAGCCCTCAGTCACATCGATGAATTATGTGCTCCCTATGCCACAGTCATCGATATCGATCGCGACCGATTGCCCTCAGCCAACACGGTTGATTCATGGACTTCCGATCAGTTCGTGGCCGCACTGCAACATCATCCCAACCATCCAAGCTTCAACTCAAGTCTCAGACAATTGGTCCATGTGGGATTCAAGGTCGCCGCAAAAATGGGGCCTCGTTATTTGAATGCCTTGAAACACTACGAAAAAGAGGTCTCCAGTACCGTAACCAATAATCTTTTTGAGCGTCATTTGAAACCCTTGTTTCTGGAGTGATCCCACTCCGCGCAAGTGAAACGCCGACCCTAAGTCCACCCAGTTTCCAGCGAGGGACCGAGTTAGACCGTGGCTGCGGCTGTATAGACTTGGATCCCGGATCTCGGTGTCCTTACGGTTGACTCAGTTTCAAAAGGTTTTTTAGATTATCGCCAAAGTCAAACCTCTAGCGACAGCACTTGGAGTGCCTTGCCGCAGACTCATGGGAATGAGAAAATGCACCTGACCAAGAAGCGATCGCCTCCCGAACATTTCGCTCACAGTTTGTCACTCACAGTTGCTCGAACCGCCTTCGGCAACCCTCCGATTCTCCCCCATAAAATAAAGGATTTCGGAGTGGTGCGCACGACAGCACTTGGGGACTCAAGTCATTGCTGCACGCCCAAGATCGAAGGATTTCCCCAGATTTCAACACTAACCGCCGCTAACCCTCCCCAGCCGTTCCGTGCCTTCTTCTGAAGGTCTTCTGACACCCATCGGAGTCAGTCAGAGGACTCCATCGCCCCAAAAAGTCAAACGACTCCTAAGAGCCGAAGCCCACCCACCCACCCAAGCCGAAATCGCCAGCAAACTGACAGCCCAACGCCTTGGACCACGGCTGCCCGTTTCAAGCATTTTTTCTTTTTCGAAAACACCCCTACCAAGGCAATTGTGCGGAGGGTTGTACAACGACGATTATTATACCCAGGGAAGAATAATTGTCGTTGTGTACCGTACGGCGTTGGACTCCAGGCTCAATTGATCCCGGAGGCTCCCCGGCAGTCTAGGCGTTTCCACCACTGGCAGAGGGTCGTTTGACCCGCCGATGTTCTTCTCGCACTTCACCTTCCTACCCCCCTTGGCTCCACGGTCGTTACCCGCTTCAGCGCTACTATGAGGGCTCTGACTTCCTCCCCGCTCTCCGTCGCACCGGGGAGGATCTCAACACTTAACTGCTCGGCTTTCCCTGCCTTCTCATCCCAACCACCCTCGGAGTCCTTGGCGATCGTGTGGTCATGCTTGGTGATCGCTTTGGGCAGGCTCAGAGCCAGGGCTTCGCCT
>CAMDGV010000009.1 GCA_945898055.1 Akkermansia muciniphila
GCACAAGATGTTTTTAATAAAATATTCAGAAAAGATTCGGTTACGACTTCAACACTCCGCCTTTTCGCCTTTCGCACTGCATTTTCACCCCTCCTCAAACCAAGCAGTATCGGGATGGAATTGACTGAATCAGGGCCCCTTTTGCAAACAATCGCCAGTAAACCAATCCTTGATTTCTCGCTTCTGGTTTCGGTTGGTAAGCGATTGGGACTTTAGCTGTCCGTTCAAGCGGCGCGTCTCAGAACAAAGCGCCGTGAAGTGAAGCGGAGGACAGATTCACATTGAGATTGGTCGCAGTCGATGGCCAGAGCGAAGGCGTCTCCAAGGGACTAATTAATGCCGTTGGTAATCCCTAACGGCGGCGTTGCGGCCGCCTCATTCACTGCTCATAGTCAGCAGGTGATTCGAATTAGCCTGAGTGTCCTGCTGCTCCTAGCGAGCAGTTGTGGAAAGCAGCCTCCAACCGCCTCAGTGGTAGCCAGTTCCTCGGTTTCTACGACCGACCTAGCTACGTCAGCGCCGGCTTCTTCGATGCTGTCGACTTCGGGCGAACCCGTTTTTTACCAAGCGAAAGCACAAACAGGGCTGCAGCGGGTTAAACTACTGATGGGGGCGGTGGAGACTCAATCTGAAATGTGTTACACTGTGACACAGATTGCCACCGGTTTGATGCACAGGCATTCCATTGGAACGAATGAGACACTTTTATTCGTCTTTGGTACCGGGCAAGAGCGGTCTTTTTATATGAGGAATGTGCCCTTTGAGATTGATGTCGCTTACATTGATGTTGAGGGAGTCATTCAGGAAATCGTGCGACTGAAGGCGCTGGACGAGAAGGGAGTTCCCTCCAAGTCTTCCCGGATTCAGTTCGTTTTAGAGGCTGCGCCAGGTTATTTCACCCGAAACGGGTTAGGAATAGGAACCTTGATTCAAACAGATCTCGGATCATTAAATCAGTCCTTAAGCCGCTTTGCGCAATTGCGTTAAACTCATGAGGATCGCGCTGGCACAATTAAATACTACAGTCGGGGATATCGAGGGGAATGCTCGGTTGATTTTAGCTGCCTACCGTCGAGGCGTCGAGACAGGGGTGGAGTTAGTAGTCACTCCGGAATTGTCCTTGATTGGGTATCCGCCTCGAGACCTTTTACTGAGACCCGCTTTCATCACCGCCAATCTTACCGCGTTAGCCCGTTTGGCCGAGCAAACCGGCGCGACGGGTTTGCTGGTGGGATTTGCGGGGCGAAGTGACTCGAAACTTGGACGAGGGCTCACCAACTCAGTGGCCTTGCTCCAAAACGGACGCTGTCTAGCCATCCGATCCAAAACCCTTCTTCCAACCTACGACGTCTTTGATGAGGACCGCTATTTCGATCCCGCCACTGAGAATACCGTGGTCGAGTTTGGCGGGTTGAGATTAGGTCTAACCCTTTGCGAAGATATCTGGAACGACTCGAACTTTTGGTCCCACAGACGATACCGCCCAGATCCGACCGCAGACCTTATCTCCATCGGCATTGATCTTTTAATCAACATAAGTGCCTCGCCTTGGCACCTCGGCAAGGAAGTGACTCGCCTTGCTCTTTTACGCACTTTAGCCACGAAGGCTCAGGTACCGATCGTTTATTGCAATCTCGTTGGTGGCAACGACGAGTTAATTTTTGACGGTCGCAGTTTGGTCTTTAACGCCGAGGGAGGGCTGATTTTGGAAGCGGTCGCATTCCAGGATGATTTTCAAGTGATTGATACCCAGACATCCGCTGACCTGACTCCAAAGGAGTTAGCTGACGAATCACAACTGCACGACGCGCTGGTTTTGGGGACGCGTGACTATTTACATAAATGCGGATTTCGATCGGCGGTTCTCGGACTTTCCGGCGGTATTGATTCAGCGGTCGTTGCGGCTTTGGCGACCGAGGCTCTCGGTGCCGAGAACGTGCGAGGGTTGGCGATGCCGTCTCGTTATTCATCACAAGGCAGCATCGATGACGCGCGATTGCTTGCCTTCAACTTGGGTATTCGATTTGATATCGTGCCGATTGAGGGAGCTTTAGAGGCGGTGACTTGCCAAATGGCTCCCCTCTTTGTGGGAAGATCTGAGGATACCACCGAGGAGAATTTGCAGGCTCGATTGCGAGGAGTTGCCTTGATGGCGATGTCGAATAAGTTTGGATCCCTCTTATTAACCACCGGTAATAAGAGTGAATTGGCGGTCGGTTACTGTACCTTATACGGAGATATGTGCGGCGGATTAGCCGTCATCAGCGATGTACCAAAAACGCTCGTTTATCGTTTGGCTCGCTGGATTAACCGGCATAGAGAAATCATTCCGGAGCCTTCTATTTCGAAAGCACCGAGTGCCGAACTACGCCCGAACCAGACCGATCAAGACAGCCTGCCCCCCTACGTTATCTTGGATGCGATCCTTGAGGCTTATGTGGTGGAAGACCGCTCGCCCGCTTCGATTGTTGCGGCAGGTTTCGATGAGGCTCAGGTCAGTCGAGTGGTGCATTTGATTGATTTTTCTGAGTATAAACGGCGACAAGCAGCCCCTGGTTTGAAGGTGACCACTCGAGCCTTCGGCGTGGGGCGACGGCTTCCCGTTGCACAGAAGTGGCGCGAGTAATGAAGACTCATTTAAAAAGTGGAAAATAAGTCCAAAGAAATCTTCACTAGGTCCGTTACCCCACTGACTCGTCTTCCGACTCTCTGTATTCTCTCATGAGCCGACCGACTGCCTCTGAATCAAATGATCGAACCGAATGGGTTCGACAGGCGGTCGCTACCCATCAGAGATCATTGATTCGATATGTGATCTCCCTAACAGGCGACAGCGAGGCAGCTCAGGACATTGCACAAGAGACCTTCATGCGACTCTGCTCACAATCAAAAGAGGCGTTAGAGTCGCATTTAGGGGCGTGGTTATTCACCGTCGCTCGGAATCGTGCCCTAGATTATCTACGCAAAGGAGATCGAGTTTCATCTTTGACCGACGCTCAACTTGAATCGCGTCGGGAAGAGTCTCCGAATCCAGCAGACGCGCTCGAGACCCGTGAGACTGTTAACAATGTGATAGCCCTGATTGACCGCCTCCCTAAAAACCAACGGGAGGTCGTTCGATTGAAGTTTCAAAATCAATTGAGCTATCAGGAGATTTCTGAAGTGACCACGCTTAGCATTGGGAATGTGGGATTCCTGCTGCACACGGCACTCCGGACACTTCGTCATCAGTTAGCGCAATTAGATCGTCGATCCCGTCCGGCACGTGATTAACCCCTTGATCCACTGTCCATGAAATTGACCTCACACTCTTCTGAATTAACAGCCTACGCGCTGAATGAGGTGACCGTAGAAGAGCGGGTGCTCCTAGATCTGGCGCTCGCTGAGAGCCCAGAATTGCGAACGGAAATTGCTGCGTTGCGTCACGTTTCGCACACCTTGGCAACCCAACTCAACTTGGAGCCGAGTGCAGAACTTGAGCCGGAACGTTTAGATGCCGTTCTCAAAAAAGCGGCTAACCCATCGGGATCCGGCCAAGACACTGCGCCCGCACCTCCCTCCGCCTTGAATTGGTTCAGTCAACTGTGGACAGGCCTGACTCGACCTGTGGTCGGGTTCAGTCTCGCTGCGGCGACAGCTCTATCGATTGCTCTCGCTCTTTGGATGCCTTGGAAGGAGCCGAAGGATAAGGCCCTTGCAGAGAAATTAACACCTCAGACCACCAACCGCGCGGATGCCACCCCAGAGCTTCCCTCGACACCTAAGGCTCAAAACGAGAGACTACTCGTATCAAAGGCCGCTAAACGAGTGGCGGGACGGCCCGAAGTCGCCTTGGATGGGGCAACCACCGGAGATCCGCAAAGAAGTGAAGTTGAGGCTATCCGCCTTAAGCAATTGGGCGCCCCCCTTGGTCATGCTGACCTGCAGTCAGCGAGAAAAAGTCTAACTGACGCTGATTTGATGGCGCGTTATGCGCTACAGCCTCGGGTCGAAATCGAAGGGAAGTCGGATTCGAGGACGACGAAGCGATCAACTCGGTTTGAGCCTGACCTCGGACCCGAGTTCTCAGCACAAAAGAACACCTTTCGAAGTGCAGTTGATGCGCCTGTTTCCACCTTTCCCATAAAAACAGACACCGCCAGTTATGCTGAAGTTCGGCGTTCTTTGCGGGAGGGAATAATACCTCCAACGAATGCGGTGCGACTAGAGGAGTTAGTAAACTATTTCCCCTATGACTATGCTCTGCCGGTAGGAACAAACGCCTTTGCTACTCATATCGAGACAGCGGATTGCCCTTGGAACACCGATAATATCTTGGTTCGCATTGGCGTAAAAGCACGAGAAATAGAGCCCAACAAACAGCTTCGGGTGAGTCTGGTATTTCTCGTGAATGTGAGCAACTCGATGATAGCAGAGAACAAACTGCCCTTGATTCAGGAGAGTCTAGGATCGCTACTGGACCAGCTAACCCCCCGGGATTCGGTAAGTATTGTGACTTTCGCAGGTGATTCTAGAGTAACCTTGGAGCCCACCCTGGTGGCGGAAAGGATGGTAATCCAGAAGGCGATCGATTCCCTGCGCGCTGGTGGCGAAACTCACGACGGCACCGGACTGCAGGAAGCCTACGCTAAAGCCACCAACCGATTTATTCGCGATGGAATTAACCGAGTGATTCTTTGCACCGACGGCAATTTTAATCGGGATTCGACTCGGAGCGACGAGTTGATAAATCAACTGAGCAAGAAGACTCAAAATGGGGTTTCCCTGAGTGTATTGGAGTACGGAGATCAAACACCTCGAGACACCAGGGCAAAAGTTTTCGCCGACCGAAGCGGTGGTTCTTACACTTCTGTAGACTCGATTGCAGAAGCGCGAAAAGTGCTAAAGCGGGAGGTGCGCGGACCGGTAGAAACCGTGGCTAAAGAGACTAAAGTCCAGGTAGAATTTAATCCAACCCAAGTGGCGACTTGGCGTTTGTTGGGATACGAGAATCGGCAACCAAAGGATCTAAATTCTCAAACCAATCGCCCAGACGGAGAAGACGTGGAATCAGGTCAAGCCGTCACTGCGCTCTACGAGATCGTGCCGTTAGCGAGGACGGGGACGAAGATCGATCCCTCGAATTATGGCGCGACAACCAACGCTGCAGGCCTCATCTCAAAGGGAGCGAGTTCGTCTACAAATCGGGATCTATTTAATTTGAAGGTACGCTACAAGGAACCGGAGGGGACTGTCCCTCGACTGATTCAAGTGCCCGTTGCTGGACCAAGTCAGGATCGAGACGAGGTCGCGGCTACGGCGGACTACAAGTTTGCAGCGGCGGTGGTTGGCTACGGATTAATGCTACGAGATTCCCCCATGAAAGGAGACCTAAACTGGGAGAAAGTCCTTCGATTGGCGGAGGAAGGTTTAGGCCCAGATCGTGAGGGTTACCGAGCCGAATTCATTCGTCTGGTGCACCGCGCTAAAGGCCTGTCGGGGCGGTAAGTGAACTCTTTTTGAACCTTGCGACAGCGTCGGTCATTCAGTCCGGTTAAGGAATGGGACCTGAAAAAGAGGTCAACTTTTTTGAGCAAGACCTTTCCTCGTACTTGCGTTGATTGAATCCGCGATGATTCTTAACCTCTCAGAATACAAAGACTCTCATGATTACCCGTCGTCATGCTCTCAAATCCGCAGCTGTCCTAGCGGCAGCTTTCGCCTCCACTCCTCTCCACTTGGTGGCCCAATCAGCACCTCCCACTGGAGTCCACGCTCTTCCCCCACTGGGATATGCTTACGATGCACTGGAACCGCATTTCGATGCCAAGACTATGGAAATCCATCATACCAAGCATCATCAGACTTATGTCACCAAGCTCAATGAAGCCCTGAAGGACTATCCCGATCTACAGAAACGGTCTCTCGATGAACTTCTACGTGGATTGGACACCGTGCCGGAGAAGATCCGCGGTGCGGTGCGGAATCATGCTGGGGGACACTACAACCACAGCCTTTTCTGGAAGACACTCAAGAAGGACTCTCGTCCTCTAACCCCTGATGGAGCCTTAAATCGTGCTCTTGGCGAATTATTTACCTCCGAAGAAGACGCCAAAGAACAATTTCTCAAAGCAGCAATGAGTGTCTTTGGTAGTGGATGGGTCTGGCTTGTCGTCGACAAGGACAAGAGCATCAAATTAGTAACTACCGCCAATCAGGATAATCCTCTTTCCAAGGGTCAAACACCGTTGTTGGGACTCGATCTGTGGGAACATGCTTACTACTTGAAATTCCAGAGCAAAAGGGCTGATTACGTTCAAGCCTTTTTGAGCCTTCAAAACTGGGAATTCATCGAAGCTCAATACGACAAAATAAGGGCCTAATCGGTGATTTCACTGAGGTTGAACACGCCCGAAGGCTAAGCTCATTCGAGCGCAGCTTAAAGGAAGAGAAAGGGGACGTCGAAAGATGGCCCCTTTTTCTTTGCTGCAGACCTCAGAAAAGTCGGGATAAAACCAAAAATAAAGCAAGACTTCAAATCCCTGAACTTCAGGGAATTTCGCCCCAAGATTGCTCAGGTTTCAATCCCGACTTTTAGGTCTATTTCCGAACGGTGCACAAGGTGAAAGCGGAGATGCCGACGGGGAAGTTTCGGGCAGTCGAGCGGGTATTTTTCAAGCCGCCGCTGCTGCCTGCCGCACTCCTTGCCAAGACGGGCGTCGCTTTTGGCCAATCCATAAAGTTCGCCCTCTGACTCGCATGCTCTCGAGCAGCACGGCTTCGGTGAGAATGCCCCGGTCCATGAAACACGGGCGCTCGGCCTTGCCGTGGCGCTCCTCGATCTTGGCGAGCATTGCGCCCGCGGTCTGGTTGTCGATGGGGTTGCCGGCCATGACCGCATAACCGAGCGAAAAACCTCCAGCACCCGATCCTCGAGAATGATCACACTCTGCATCGCGCGCCCGCAGTTGACGCTGCCGGGGTTTTCGCCCGCGTCAAAGACTTCGATGGTTTTGTGCCACGCGGCCTGCTGGCTGTCATTGATCTCGCCTGAGGTCGCAGGCGTGGAGGTCGAGAGCGAGTTTAATTTACCGACAGGGAGGTCGCTGAGTTAGTTAAGCGGCTTGGGCAAGTTGAGCCTCGTGGAGAGGATCTACTGTAAATAAAAACTGACCACGGTGGGGCCGAGGGCACGCCTTGAGACGATGGAGACTTAGGATGTCTCTTGATTGGGAGAGGCCTCCCTTGAACTTTGTTTCCAACGGCCGCCACCTCCCATGCTATCTATCACATCGATCAGTAATTGACTACAATCCGAGTATCCGGCGCCCCTCATCAGTGATCATGCTTTGGTGCCATGCTGGATCCCATACAATCTCCACAGAGGCGTCCTCAATGCCAGGGAGCGAAAGTAATTTTTGTTGAGCATCCCCGGCAATCGTGGCGCCCATTCCACAACCCGGCGCGGTGAGGGTCATTTTTACAAAGACCTTTTTATTCCCAGTCGGCAAATCCTCGATCCCCATATCGTACACCAATCCGAGATCAACGATATTGACCGGGATCTCTGGGTCATAACACGAACGGAGACTCTCCCAGACCGCCTGTTCATCCACCGTACCAGCGGTGATAGGCACTGCGGCGACAATTTCGGGTTGAAGACCCAGAGCGTCGCAATCCTTGGGAGCGATACGGAAAAGGCCTCCCATAGCGTGAACCGTATAGGAACCTCCGAGGGTTTGAGTGATATCCACCTCGGTACCGGCAGGGAGAGCAACCGTATTGCCAGCAGGAATCTGGATGGCATCGCAATCGCGGGTGAGGACAACAGAACTGACTGAATTCATGGCTTAAATGGTAACGTGAGATCGCGGAAAGGAAAACAAAGTTAAGTGAGTGCGTCGATCGACGAATAAGCCGATCAAGAAGTTTGAGAAGCCGAATCCAGTGCGGTTCGGACTGTTTTGCTGAGCACCGAGAAA
Organism: Akkermansia muciniphila; assembly: GCA_945898055.1. Taxonomy (GTDB): domain Bacteria; phylum Verrucomicrobiota; class Verrucomicrobiia; order Limisphaerales; family UBA9464; genus SXXZ01. The sequence goes on from CAMDGV010000009.1 coordinate 7,962, forward strand.
GAAGAGGGTTTGGGCAAGAAATTACACCCTTCATCCAGTTCTAGACGATGACTAAACAGTGCTGTGCTGTAGCCAGTTAAGAAAATAATAGGCAGGTTTGGGGGCGGATTCAATGGGCTAGCGCGCGGAGCACGTGGGTGAAAGATGTCATGAGGGGCTTGTTAGGAAAGGCATTTTCTGGGTCGTGAAGTTAAGCAAGGCTTCGACACGTTTGATTGCTCTAGGTGTGAGTTTGGGAAAGTCACTGCCTTTGGGGAAGTATTGGCGGACCAATCCTTGGGTGTTTTCGTTGAGGCCGCGTTTTCATGAATGGCAGTGATGGACGAAGTAGGCTTTGGCTTCGAGTTATTCAGCCAGGGGGGGTTGGCGGTTCATCTCAACCCGCTTGGCTTCACGTCCCACGCTCGAAGAAGGTGCTCCGATAGTCCGCGCGATGGATACAGTGTGAGACTTTCCCTCGGCTCCATCTCTCAAAAGGGTGTCACGTTATGCTCAGGGCAGTCGCTGGTCGTGGTTCATTGACTTGAGGTTTCGGTTTGGCGATCGAACCATCAGTTTCACACATCTATTGGCACGTTACCATCCCCCTGTGCTAGCCACTTGAATCCGCCGATTAAGTAAATTTAGCTCTTGAAAATCACAAGGAAACCTTAGCTAGCCGACCCGTTTTTGGGGCATCTGGTCGCATTGCTTCTTGACCGTTCCTCGGGAAATAAAACGCCTGAAAATCGGCAAATAAAGTGCACCCGCTGAACCTAACCTCGACATTCGAGTTATTTGCAGACGAAGATGATGCCTTCCAAATGAGATTTCCACGACTTCTTACGACAGCATCTCTCGCGGCTATAGCCTCCGTTGCCATAGCTCATGAAACAGGTGCCCCCCACACCGATCCAAGCCATCCCATACCGGTCCAATTCCAGACAGAACTGACCGGTCCAGTGAAGGCCCCCAAAGCTGCGGTTCGCAACCCAGGCCAACAGGTCAGCGGTCAAGGGTTTTGGAAGTTTTCACCCACTCACGGAACCGTCCCCGTCCCAACCGAAGCCCAAGGGTTCGTCAAAGGAGCGCATGGAACTCTCATCGTTGATTCTGAGCGCGACATCGTTTACTGGGGGCTCGAAAAAGTGGGTTGGGTCGGCTTCAGCAATCGCCTCAAAGATTCTTGGATCGTCAAAGGAGACCCCTCCTTTGCCTCCGGTAATATCCATGGAGCGGATATCTTTCCTCGAAAGGGGCAGCTTCCGCTCGTCGTCGCCGCCGACAATGTTGAAGGTGAAATTCTTCTGTCTGACACCACCTTTCAAAACGTCCAGAAACTCAAAATCCCCGAGGGAGGACCTTACGCTGACAAAAAAGGATGGGCTCCTACCGATGCTGCTTTCGCCAATAATGAGACAATTTGGGTTACCGATGGCTATGGGCGGCATTGGTTTATGGATGCCGATACAAAGCCGATGGCTTACCGCGGGAATTTCTACGGTGGAAGCGCCATGAGCCAGACGCCTCACGGTATTACTTTTGACTCTGCCCGTGGTCGACTTTACGTCTCGGCCCGTCCGGAGGCCCAAGTCATCGAATGGTCGCCCAAGACCCAAAAGACCCTTGCTACCCACCAACTTCCCAAGGGCAGTGCCGCCTGCGACACCGATCTCTGGGGCAACTATCTCCTGGTAAATTGCCTCGATGGTCCCAATGGAAAACCGGGCCCCCTTTACATTATTAATCTCAAAACAAAAATGGTGGTGAGCACGATCAAACCCAAGGAGGATTTGGGTTACGAGTACGCTCAGCATATGCATGACGCTTGCTGGTACATCGTCGGCAAGGGTCGCAATGCCAAGGTCTATATTCTTTTCACCGCTTGGAACCCCGGTGGCATCGGGGCTTTGGAGCTAGTTAATTTAAAAGACTAAGCTCGCTTTGGCGCGATCGCTGATCAATTTTTGCCAAAGTGCCTGGTTTGGGCACATTATTTGCGCATGAAATTTCGCCGATTTGGTCGGACCCAACTACAAATCCCGGTCTTTTCCTGTGGCGGAATGCGCTACCAACAGTCGTGGGCCGACCTTCCTTGGAACGAAGTTCTCAAGGAGGGTCAGGCTAACGTGGAAGCGACCCTAGCGCGATCGATTGAGTTGGGGATTAACCACATTGAAACGGCCCGAGGTTACGGTTCCTCGGAAATGCAACTCGGTCCGATCTTGGCGCAATATCCGCGCGAGAAACTAATTCTCCAGACCAAGGTCATGCCTAAGCCGTCAGCGGCAGAATTCTTGGAGACATTTGAGATCTCCATGGCTTATTTGAAACAGGAGTATGTGGATCTCTTGTCCATTCACGGAATCAACAATCGAGTTCATTTACAGGAGACCTTACGCAAAGGGGGGTGTCTCGAGGTTTGCCGTCAACTTCAGAGAGAAGGGCGCGTCCGCCACGTCGGGTTTAGCACCCATGCAACACCAGACATCATCTCCGAGGCCATCCGCAGTGACGAGTTTGATTATGTCAACTTGCACTGGTATTTCGTAAACGACCTGAATCGAGTCTGTATTGCCGAAGCGGCTCAGCGCGATATGGGGGTCTTTATTATCAGTCCGAATGACAAGGGGGGTAAACTGTACCTCGAATTGCCCAAGATGCGGAGTTTATGCGCCCCTCTGACTCCGATGCAATTTAACGACCTGTATTGTCTATCGCGACCCGAGGTTCATACCCTTTCGCTCGGTGCGGCGAGGCCTTCTGATTTTGACGAGCACATTGCTGGATTGGCACTCTACGAACGCGCGGCGGAGGTAACAGAATCGATCAATCAATGTCTTCGAAATGAAATGGATCGCACCCTTGGGGCGGAATGGTGTCGACGTTGGTGGGTAGGGTTACCAGAATTCATAGATGTCCCAGGTGAGGTAAACATTGTGGAAATCTTGCGAATTTGGACCTATGCCAAACCTCTGGAACTCACTGAATGGGCTAAATTCCGTTATAATATGCTTGGGAATGCAGATCATTGGTTTCCAGGCGAGCACTGCGAAAAAATCGACTGGGAAAAACTGGATGCCGTTTTGAGCCGAAGTCCATTTGCCGATCGCATCGGGACTATTCTCAGAGAGGCTCATAGTCTCTTTCACGATGCGCCTGTAAAACGATTGAGCCTGAGCTAAGCGATGATCAACGTCTTTTCGACAAGGCGTTTGGCTGGTAATTGGCAGGGGCCGATCAAAAAGGGGTAAAAGAAACGGCCCAACATGAGCCGCTGAAAATGTTGCCTTACGGTGGTGAAGACACCTGACGGTTTGCTGGCCGAGAGTTTTAGCGACCCGGAAAGTCACGCCGACACCGTTTACAACGGCGACCAACTGGGTGCAGGCCGGCCTGACTAGCCCCACGCGGGCACGCTAGTATGCGCGCGTGACTTGCCCACGGACATCTCCACAACAAGAGGGATACCCTGCGCATTCTCCTCGATAAAGGCGGTGATTACCTCGTCGGCACCAAGGAAAAACCTCCAAACGCTTGGCCGACGCGAGACAAGCCCTTCAGGGCGCCCCCCTTTTACCCTAAGCCAAGAAGGCGACCACGGGCGGGTGGATGTACGTCGCGCCGATCACGCCCGTCAACGCCCGTCAACGCCCGTCAACGCCCGTCAACGCCCGTCAACGCCCGACACGCCGATCTACCGGGAGCCCGTTCAGCCCTCTTCGACCCAAGTCAATCCTTGGCGCACTTCTTTGAACTCTACCATCGCCACTCAAGCCACGCCCTGCGACTGATCCTCAACTCCCACCCAGTCCGATGAGCCTGCCAGCCAAGCGCCCTGGTCTTTTCGCCAAGATTCAGACCGAAGTGTTGACACTGAATCAAAATATCGTCATTTAAAGCGCCCTTCGGAAGCCTCGGTAGCTCAATGGTAGAGCAGTTGACTCTTAATCAATTGGTTCTAGGTTCAAGTCCTAGCCGAGGCACCATTTCATCTCAGATTTATAAAATTTCCGCCCTCTTTAATCAGGGGGCGTTTTGCTTTCGGGATCCCTTTCATCTACCCGCTTTCAATTTCACCCCAAACAACACCGATCCCTCCTCCGATAGCTTCGCCAAACCTAACCCGAAGCCAACACCCCAGCGGCGGCTAACCCACCCTCCGGATCATACCCTCCAACGCGTCGCCAATTCCGACCGCATCGTGCGCCATCGCCACGTGCAGTGTTTGGTCTGCTGACAGTCCCTCGAAGAACAAAAAACCGATCGCATCGAGTCCCGACCCAGCCATAACCGTCCGTAACCTCGGCTCGAAGTGAACGAACATCAGGCCGCGGTTAAAGCCTGCGCCTTTGGACGTGTCCATCTTGCGGTCTTTCCGCTAGATGTCGTCGCGCTGGTGCGGGACGGACCGCGGGTCAAAAGTCGGGCAGTCTATTTGGCCGAAGACCAACTGCTGTCCTTCGAGCCTCTGGGCGAAATCATGCGCGATCTCTTCGACTGCGGCAGCTTCAGTAAGGGAACGTTTGCCCATTTGAAGGCCGATGGCGCCCGTCGACTCGAACCGGTTGATGCTGCCATTGGCAAACGGGTCGCCGCGGGCCCGGTGACGAGATTCGACGCGATCAGTGTCTGGACCACAGGTTCCTTGGATTGGCTCCACGCCGTTTCTACGGTAAACTTTTGAGGCATCCCCGGCTACATCCCCCCGGCCCGCAAGAACGAACTCTCGGCGTTTGAAGCACTCGAGCGCCTCATCGCCGGCGCCCCTTCGTGCCGACATCCATCACTACTTACTCCATTATCTCAGCCAGACATTGCCGAGATGCCTTGAGCGCGCCCTTAGTTTTTAGAAATCACCGACTGTTTTGGTGGTCCTGAGCAGCTACTTTTTTTCTTCTTGATGGAACATCTCTTGCGCACGGTCGCGATCAAGGAGTAGTTTCGGAACACTACCAAATGAACAAGCACACCCATCCTCTCTTTGTAACTCTAGGTCTGGGGTGGATGCTGGCCACATCGATTGCAACGAGTGCTGCCGACTCTGCGGCTACGGAAAAGGCAACGCCGCCTGCGCCACCGATTCCGGCTATTCGCGCCCTCCTTCTTCAACCGGCTTCGCTCACTCTTGAAGATGGTCGCGATACTCGTCGGGTCTTGGTCATCGGCGAACGTACCGACGGTGCTCGGATTGATCTGACGGGGGATGCGCGGTGGACTGCCGAATCGGGTGGGGTCAGTGTTGATGCAGAGGGGCGCGTTACGGGTTTAAAACTCGGCCAAACGACAGTGACGGTGGAGGCGGGAGGTAAAAAGATTGAGTTGCCGGTGAACGTGGTTGGGACCCAATTGAAATCCGTGGGATTCGTGCGGGATATTGAGCCAATCCTGAGCAAAACCGGTTGCAATGCCGGTCCCTGTCATGGGTCGGCTAAGGGTAAGAATGGTTTCAAACTTTCGCTTCGCGGTTATGATCCGGACTACGATTACCAAGCCCTCATCAATGATCTTGGTGGTCGCCGATTGAACCGAGTCCGGGTGGATGAGTCGTTGATGCTCCAAAAGCCCTTGAGTGATGTACCTCATGAAGGACGGCAGGCCTTGCGCCCCGGTTCTTTGAATCATCAACTTCTCAAACAATGGATTACTGAAGGGGCGCGGTTTGAGCCTCTGAGTGCGCGGGCGACGAATCTAACAGTTCTGCCGGCCATCGTAGAAATCGATCTCCCCGGCCGCCGTCAGCAATTTATTATTCTGGCTCATTATTCTGATGGGACAACTCGAGACGTGACTGACGACGCTGTCTTATCCAGTAACAACGAAGAGATTGCTTTGGTGAAGAACCGAACACTCACCGCACTGCGTCGTGGTGAGATGGCAGTCTTAGTTCGTTACGAAGGATTATATTCGGCTCGGGAAGTCGCGGTCATGGGCGATCGGAGCGGATTTTCTTTTGCTGCTATGCCCGAATACAACGGCATCGATGGGCCGGTAAATGCGAAACTCAAGCGGATGCGGATCCTGCCATCCGATCTGTGCACCGATGCCGAATTTCTGCGTCGGGTCTCCTTGGATTTGACGGGACAACCTCCAGATGTTGAGCGACTCCGTGCATTCCTTGCTGATCCTACCGAATCTAGAAAGAAGCGTGAGGCGGTGATTGATACATTGTTAGGCTCTAAGGCTTATGGAGAATTCTGGGCTAACAAGTTTGCCGACCTCCTCCAGTGTAATTCTGAGAATCTGGGTAAAAAGGGTGTTTGGATGTTTCGCGGATGGATCGAGGGTCAACTTGCTGCCAATCGACCGTACGATCAATTTGTCCGTGATCTGGTCTTAGCTCAGGGTAGTACCTTTGAGAATCCCGCCGGTAATTATCTTCGCGCTCTGCGGGACCCGAGTAAAATGACCGAGGATATTTCCCAGACATTTCTAGGAGTCCGCTTTAACTGTAACAAATGCCACGATCACCCCTTTGAACGTTGGACTCAAAATCAGTATTACGAGCTAGGGGCTTTCTTCGGGCAAGTTGCTTTTAAACAAGGCACTTTAGGGCGCGATCTCCTCATCCGCGGCAACGAAACCTACGCCTCTGAGCAAGTCTCAGAAGATATTGTTTACCGAAACTATAATGGTGGAGATGTAAGGCATCCCAAGAATGCCGCAGTGATGAAACCGAAGGTTCCCTATGGTCATTTGCGTGCCCAAACTGCGGATGAAGATCCACGCAAAGCATTTGCTGATTGGTTAACATCTTCCGACAATCCTTATTTCGCGCGTTCGACGGTTAATCGTTTCTGGAGCTACTTCTTTGGACGAGGGATTATTGATCCGGTGGACGATATCCGAGCCGGTAATCCTCCCAGTAATCCAGAATTACTCGCTTGGTTGGAAAAAGAATTCGTGGCAGGCGGTTATGATTTGCGGCAGTTAATGCGGACTCTCTGCAATTCACGGACGTATCAATTATCGATTATTCCTAACCGTTGGAATGAGGATGACTCCGTTAATTTCTCCCACGCCCTTCCTCGTCGACTTTCCGCTGAACAACTATTGGACGCTGTTTCCATTGCTACAGGTCATCGTCCTAGTTTCAAAGATATGCCAGCGGGTGCCCGATCTGTGACGGCGCCCGATGGCATGGTGGGTGGAGGCGATTTTCTGGCTCTTTTCGGACGCCCCAAACGGCAGAGTGCCTGTGAATGTGAGCGTGCCGGTAATGTGACGCTTGCTCACACTTTAAATCTGGTGAATGGACCCACACTTGGCGATTGCGTCACCGCTTCGGGCAACGATATCGCTCGTCTTGTGAAAGCGGAGCCAGACGATCGTAAAGTCATTGAACACGTTTATATGGCTTGTTTGAGCCGTCCACCGACATCAAAGGAAATTGATGCCATCCAATTAGGATCCGGCGCCGAGCGTCTCGCCGGAACCCAAGATCTCGCTTGGGCTCTTCTAAATAGTCCCTCCTTCCTCTTTAATCGTTAACCCTCTAACCGCTAACTCACTCCACTTATGATCTCTATTCCCGGTCTGTACGGTGCCACTTGTGACGGATTTTCGAGACGCGAATTTTTACGAATTGGCGGGGCGGGTATCGCTGGATTGAGCTTGGCCGATATCCTCAAGCTCCAAGCTCAACAGGCCCCCACTGCGGGCCCATCTGCCGGGCAACCCAAAAATGGATGGGGACGCGCCAAATCGGTGATTATTCTCTATCTTCAAGGGGGGCCAAGTCACATCGACATCTGGGATCCGAAACCGGATGCGCCTTCGAATATCCGGGGTGATTTCAAGACAATTCGCACCAAAGTTCCTGGTATCCAGCTCAGCGAGGTTATGCCGCGTCTGGCCCAGCAGATGGATAAAGCGACGCTGATTCGGTCGATGAGTTACACGCCCGTAGGGCTTTTCAATCATACGGCGGCAATCTATCAGATTATGACGGGGTACACACCGGACCGAGTCTCGCCCTCCGGCCAGTTAGAACCCCCAGCACCGAACGACTTCCCTCATCTGGGATCTCAAATCGCTCGGCTACGTCCGCCCGAAGTCCCCATGCTTCCATTCGTCATGCTGCCGCGTCCTTTGCAGGAATCGAATGTCATCGGCAAGGGCGGCACTGCAGGATTTCTTGGAGCTGCTTTCGATCCCTACTATTTTTATCAAGACCCAGCCAAAGAGATCAATCTAGCTGATTTAACTCTCCGCTCGGAGGTTTCACGCGATCGACTTGGGCGCCGGAGTCGGCTTCTAAAAAGTGTTAATGACGCGATGCCAGCGATGGAGAAAGCCGTCGAGAAATATGCGTTGGATGCTTACTATCAAAAGGCCTTTGATTTGGTGAGTAGTGGTCGAGCGAGGGACGCCTTTGATCTCACGAAGGAAACGGCCGCACTCCGAGACAGTTATGGGCGGCACACCTTTGGACAAGGCTGCCTTTTGGCGCGTCGATTAGTGGAAGCGGGAACGCGAGTGATCCAGATGAATTGGCCTGCGGTCGCCAACGGTGATCCCACCGTTGATGCTTGGGATACCCATGCTGCTAATTTTGGTCCCTTACGTAATCTGCATTGCCCCAAGCTGGACTCAGGTTTGAGCACGCTTTTGGAGGATTTGGATCAACGTGGTTTACTAAAAGAAACCCTCGTTGTGGCACTCGGTGAATTTGGTCGGAGCCCTCGATTGGGAGTCAGCACCAGTGGAAATACCAATTCACCCGACGGACGAGATCACTGGCCTTATTGTTACACGGCGTTTATGGCCGGAGCTGGGGTTTCGCGCGGGGCTCTTTATGGTCGATCTGATGCCACCGGATCTTCCCCCGCTGAGTTGCCGGTTCATCCAACTCAAATTGTGGCAACCATTTACCATGCTCTCGGAATTGATCCACACACTATGGTCATGAATCATCTCAATCAGCCGCGTGAACTTGTCCAAGCCGAAGCGGTCACCGGTCTCTTTAGCTAACCCAAGATTCGCTTTAATTTACTACTTTCCTAAAGCTCCACCCGTTGTCGACCCACGATTAAACCGATGCACGGAGTCTTCTGTCTTATGTCCTGCTTCCCGAAACTGACCTCGGTACTGGGTTCTGTGTTCCTGCTCCTCAGCCTAGGAACCGCTGCGGATCCGGTTGTCTTCAGACCTGTCCCAAAGTTGAATTCGGTCTCAATGAGTTTTCTGCAACGTGGAAAGACTCATCAGATTAGTCTTTCCGGCGATTCGCTGGACGCCTTCTTGAAACCGATTCTTTCACATACGGGACTGCAAGTCCGAACGGTTTCTCCAACACCTTCCTTGATTCAATTCGAAAGTTCGGCCGGAGGAATCGCCGTCCTAACGACAGACTTGGCAAAGACAATGGCCCTCGAAATTAAGGTCGCACCGGAAATGCCGCTCGGCCCGCAAGAACTCCGTTTTTCGGGACTAGGAGGGGTCTCCAATCCCTTGATTCTGCAAATCACTGATGTCCCGGAAATAACCGAGCCAAAGGGAACTGATTCGATGACGGATGCCCCGTTACTCACTTTACCGGTAGGAATTGCGGGTCGCATAACTGGGTCCGCCCAATCTGATAACTACCGATTCACGCTGAAAGAGGGTGAGGAAATTCTTTTAGATGTCCAAGCCAATCGAATGGGCTCGCCCTTGGATGCCACATTGAGGGTATTGGACGCCGAAGGTAAGGAATTAGCTAAAAGCGAAGATGTCCACGGCCTCGACCCTTTCCTTGTGTTCAAAGCGCCTCAGTACGGTTTTTACGGGATTCGCCTGAATGATCTGCGAAATCTGGGTGGTGACAGCTATACCTATCACTTGGTAGTGGGTAAACGGCCTTATGTCGAAAGTATTTTTCCCTTCGGGGGACGCCGTGGTTCAGCGGTGGAAGTGCAACTTAATGGGCACACTTTGGAAGGTTCAGATCGGATGACCCTGAGTCTAGCCTCCGAGGCTCCGCTCGGGCGGCAGGAGATCCGAGCTCGGACATCGAATGGGACTTCAAATCCAGTCGGATTCGAAGTGGGCGACTTACCGGAATTACGCGAAGTCGAACCCAACGATACGGCGGAGAAAGCGACTCCGGCCAGTGGTCCGATGGTGTTGAATGGGCGTATTGAAAAATCAGGTGACAACGATATATACCGATTTAAAAGCCCTTCCGATCAACGATGGATTGCCGAAGTTTTTGCCCGTCGTTTTGGATCGCCCTTAGATCCGCTCCTCACCCTGCAGGATGCGCGGGGGAACCTTCTTCAGCGCAATGATGATGCTAATGGTCCCGATGCGCGTCTTGAATTTGATGCCAAGAAAGACACCGAATATCTTCTGAGTATTCGGGATTTGACGGATCGAGGCGGTGCCTCATTTGGCTACCGATTAACTCTTAAAAAACCCGATTTGGCTCCGAGTTTTAGTGCCAAGGCATCGGTGGGGCGCGTACGGATTCATCAGGATGGGTGGCTAGCAATTCGTTGTGAAATCACCCGACGGAACGGTTACGACGGGATGGTGAGGATCGTCGGTGCGGACCTACCGGCCGGTGTCTGGGTAGTGCCCGGCACGGCTGGCGTTGGCAGCGACATTGCTTGGTTGCTAGTGGGCGCCCATCCGGAGGCGCAGCTCGGTTCTTTTCCGCTGCGGCTCCAAGCCCTCGGTGAGCACGGTGGAAAGGCCCTCAAACAGCCGGTTCAACTCTCCGAAGCAGGCTGGCTTACTCTCCTTCCTATGGCTCCATTTTCAGTGGATCTAGGGCAGGCATCAGCGTCGCTGGAACAAAATGCAACTCTACCCTTGGACGTGGCAATTGTCCGTCGAACTGGTTTTACCGGCGAAATTAAAGTGATCGCAGAGGGCCCCAGTGGGGTTACGATCCCCTCGCTGACCCTCGCTCCCGACCAGTCGCGTGGCCGGCTTCAAGTGACTGCTGCTTACAATGCCGCAACAGGGACAAGCCCAATCGCTCTTCGCGCTGAGGCTCTAGTCGATGGCCAAACAGTGGTGCAATCGGCACCGCGATTTACTGATTTAACTCTCCACGGAATTCCGCTCTATGCCACAGCTATGTTACCGGGATCACCTTTCTTTCGCACCGATGCGGTCAAACTTTCTGCGGTAGCTCTTCCCACCAATTCAGTCTCTTCTGCCAACCGTAGCGAATTTGTGGTCAAGGTTGATCGCCGTGGATACGAGGGTGAGGTGACTCTTCTTCTTGACGGGGTTCCTAAGGGAGTAATAGCCACGGTCGCGCCGATATTAGCCAAGGCTAAGGAGGCTTCAGTCAATCTAGTGGTCACAGAACAAGCGGTGGCTGGCAAAGCGTATGCGATTGGAATCTCAGTCACCTTTACGCATGCTGACCGAATCTGGCACCAAAAAACGACCCCGATCTCTTTAACTATTACCGCACCGGTCATTGAGACTACCTCGACCAACGCCCCAGCGACCAACACCCCTGCGGCAAGCAAATTTCCTCTTTAATCTGTGACACCTCTACCCGTTCACCTAGCTAGTTTTCGGCTGCGCACTCTCTCTAGCTTGGCTGCCCTAACCTTGGGTTGGCCGGCATCCTTGTTAGCGGTAGACGCTCCGGTTTCTTGGTTCAAAGACATTACACCCCTCTTTAAACGATCTTGTAATGGGTGTCATAATCCCAACAAACTAAAGGGAGAAATCGATACAAGTAGTTATGTTGGCTTTCTAAAGCCCGGAAAGAACGGACCGAGTTTTGTGCCGAATGATCCGGCTAAATCGTTGGTCCTCGCCGAGATCACGGGTAAAGAGCCTAGTATGCCCAAAGAAGGAGATGCCTTAACCGTGGCAGAGACGACTCTGATCGAGCAATGGATTCGTGAAGGGGCGAAAGATGATACCCCGGTTGATGCCTACAGCACCCGCATTAGCGCTCCGCCCACTTACACGTCCCAACCGGTTGTGGCTGCTTTAGCGATTTCACCTGATGGACGTTGGTTAGCCTCTTCAGGATACCATGAGGTATTGGTGTTTGAAACGGAGGGATTAAAACCCTACGGCCGTTGGGTTGGTGAATCGACTCGGATTGAGTCGCTGGCGTTCTCGATGGATTCCCGCTCCTTAGCGGTGGCTGCTGGAGTTCCTGCTCGATTAGGGGAAGTGCAAATCTGGAATGTCGAAACGGGTCACCAATCGGTCGCTTGGAAAATCTCGGCCGATTCCGTCTATGGGGTTTCGTGGTCGCCTTCCGGCGACCGACTCGCCGTTGCGGGGGCGGACAAAGCAGTTCGGGTTTTGGCTTATCCCTCCGGCAAAGAGTTGATGCGCTTTGATAATCATAGTGATTGGTCCTTGCAAACCGCTTGGTTGCCCTCGGGAACCCGATTGATTAGCGGGAGTCGCGATCGCGCCATCAAACTCATTGATGCAACAAGCGGCCAATTCATCGACGATATTAACAAACTGCTGGAACCGATTACTTGCCTCGTTCGGCATCCAAAGGAAGAGACAGTTCTCTATGGCGGCGGCGAAGGCGGGTTGCGAATCTATAAGGCTAAGGAGAATCAGGATCGCACTTCTGGGAATAATGACGTCAATCTCGTCCGTGATTTTGAACGTCAACCAGGCCCAGTTCAAGCCGTCGCCTTCAGCCCAGACGGTTCTCGCATCGCTGCGGCAGTTCCTAATGGCGAAGTTCGGCTTTATGCCGCTGCCAACGGTCAACGGACTGCGACCCTAGGCGGTCACGATGGTGCCGTATTCAGCCTCTGTTTTAGTCCAGATGGGACCGCTCTCTACACCGGAAGTTTTGATGGACTGATTCGCCGTTTCGATCCGGCGACGGGCCGGTTGACAGCGATCCTTCAGCCGGTGCCGATTTCGACGGCAAACACGGCTGGCCCCTAGTTTAACTAAGGAGTTGGGAGGGGTTAGCGGGATGCCCGTTGGACACCGACCTCGAGACAAATGGCTTCAGTGGTTGAACGGGCATACACTCGACCGTTGGATAACACCGGTCTCGTCCAGCATTTACCATCGAGAACTTCAGCACGGGCGCGTTCTGCATAACCGCCTGGGACGGCATCAATGAGCACCAATTGTCCATCATCCGAGAGAGCCAGCACTCCACTGGCAGTGAGGATGACGTGACCGGGACCGAACCCCGTCTTTTCCCACTTAACAGTACCGGTGGTGATATCAACACACTTAACTGGGCCAGACCCATATTCTTTGAATTGAAACATACCATATAAGTGCCCCTCTTTGAGCACCGGTGTCGACCAATGGTTGGCCAGCGGTTTATTGCCAGCAAAACGGTAAATTTCTGTGGCTGACCAAGTCCCACCCGTTCGGGTCACTCGAGCCGCCGCCGCGCCGACACCGTAGCCAGCAGAACAGTACACGACATTACCCGAAACGACCGGCGACGCAGCGGTAGAGACCTTGTAGGGGAAGGCAAACCGCCAGAGCTCAGTTCCAGTCTTGGGATCTGTCGATACCAATCCGGATTGAAGGAACCAGATCACCTGCCGAACTCCATCGATTGTGGTGGGCAGCACAGTGGCGTGGGTGATTCTTTCGTCAGCGGTCTTCCAGAGAGGCGCGCCCGTGCTGATATCCAAGGCGAGAAGACTTTCCCCAGGTCCACCACCACCGACAAACAAACGACCGTCTTCAATCACCGGCGATTGGGCGTTCTGCCAGCTAATATTACGTCCAGCATTATCCTTGATCAGATCCCTCTTCCAGACAATCGCACCCGTCTTGGCATCAAAGGCTTGGACAACTAACTTTGCGGAAATCGTGTAGACCCGACCTGCGGCAATGGCAGGGGTCGACCTCGGACCGTCTCCCCCTCGGTTCTCTTTGGTGCCATCGTCCCCGCCGTCACCTACTTTCATGGTGCCGAGTGCTTGAGCCCAAAGTTCTTTCCCAGTGCTTGCATCCCGCACTACGACTGCTTCTTGAACGACTCCATCGAAGTCACGGAGTTCTTGAGTGGCACAGCGTCCACCTGCCACCGCGAAGGAACTGAACCCAGCATTACTGGGCACTTTCCACAGTACCTTGGGTCCTGTTTGAGGCCACTGAGTCGCAATTGATTCGGTAGATCGGCCATCCTGAGAAGGCCCGTGATAGCTAGACCAATCGGCTGCTTGCATGGATAAGGCAGCCGCTACCGAGGCAACAAGAAGATATCGAGTTTTGACCATGAGCTAATCGGGCAGTAACGTCAGGCGATCGTCAAATCAAGAGTCACTTAATATTTCTGAGGATGTAAGCAGAAAGTTGGGTGACGCCGGAGGGGGATTTCAGATTGAATCTGCTTCCGGCGGCAGGTGGTCTCATTTCAGACTCCTGTCTGCAGGGGTTACGAAAGATTGTTTCAACGAAACTCAACTAAGAGGGACTTTCGAGTCCGAAGATAATCAGCATATGTACTTTAATAGAATTTTTTGTTCACACTTACGCCCGACGCTCGCTGCACTTTCGGCGATCGCAGCCTTAGCTTTTCCCGCCCATGCTGCGGATGCCAAGGTCAACGAGAGCTTGCTCCAAAAGAATTTTCCATTTCAAGGCGCCTGTATCTCCGCAACTTTCCCGGCCAAGAATACGGCGATGAAGGGCCTCGCCATTCGGTTGCCTGGCGATGCTGGGGCCAATGTCCTTTTCGATACCGACCTCTGTCGGATGGCCGCAGGTTGGACCGGTGGCTACATCAGTACCCGCGGTGTCACTTACGACGGATCTCACGGTGGCCATCCAGCGATTGTCGGAACGCAGAAATTTGGGACAGCCGTTGTTCCAGGTGTCTCGGTGACCTCAACTTTCAAGGATTCGAGGTCGGAACCGTTTGGTCCGATGGATTCAACGGTGGCCCGATGGGGCGGACTCCGCCTCTTAGGTGACCGTGTCCAACTCGAATACATCGTCGCTGGAAATGTTCGCATCGAAGAACAACCTTCTGCGGTGTCGGCAGGGGAACAAACTGTCTTCCTTCGCAACTTCCAAATCAAAGCAGACGCAGGCCGTTCCTACTTCGGCAAGAATCCCAAGATAACCACAGCTTTTTCGATCCTTTTGGCTGACGTTGAAGGCATCGCCAAGGACGACAAAGGCCGTCTAGAAAAACGGGTCTTGATCTTGGGAGGCAAAGAAACGGCAACCTGGATCAAAGCTTCCGGCCTTCCCAAGGGCGTGACTTTAGTCGCTGAAGAGGGGCGTGTTTCGTTACGAATCGCTGCTGGAACGGTGGCGACTCAACCCTTCCAAGTGGCCATTTTAAGTGGATCCAACCCCGATGCTGCCACGTTTGAAGCGGCCACACAGACTTCAGCGGTCTTCGCTGACTTTTCTAAGGGGGGACCTGTTCGCTGGCCGCAGACTGTGGAAACCAAGGGAACCGTCAGCACGGCGGACGCCGCTTATGTCGTCGATAACATTACGACCCCGATCAATAATCCTTGGAACCGGCGTGTTCGTATCGGTGGTATGGATTTCTTTGCCGACGGGACACGCGCTGCCGTCTCCACTTGGGATGGGGATCTTTGGATCGTTTCGGGTATTGATGCGAACTTGCAAAATCTCCGCTGGAAACGGTTTGCCTCCGGCATGTACGAGACGCTTGGTTTGAGAATTATTAATGACGTTGTTTATACCTCGGGCCGTGATCAATTGACCCGTTACACCGATGTCAATGGCGATGGCGAGGCGGACTACTACGAAAACTTCAACAATCAGGTCACTTCAACTGAAGGATTCCACGAATTCCTCTTTGATTTGCAAACAGACGCGCAAGGTAATTTCTACTTTGCTAAGGCGGGCCCGGTTAAAGGGGGTGGACGCGGTTTTGAGACAATTTCGCGTGACGCCGGGACGTTGATGAAAGTCAGTGCCAACGGAAAAAAATTCGAAACTGTGGCGACGGGTTTCCGTGCCCCCAATGGGATTGGAGTTAATCCGTGGAATGGTCAAATTACCACCGGCGATAACGAAGGCACTTGGGTCCCTACTTGCCCGGTGAATTGGGTGAAACCGGGTGGGTTTTACGGGGTCGAAGACCTCGCTCACGGCGCGGATGTGAAGTCTTTTCGGCAACCCCTGACCTGGATGTCACACGACAACTACGACAATAGTGGTGGCGGACAAGTTTGGGTGGACAGCGACAAATGGGGCCCATTTTCTAAGCGACTGCTGCACATGAGTTATGGCCAGTGCTCGCTGTTCCTAGTGATGCACGAAGAGATCAACGGTCAAATTCAAGGGGGAGTGGTAAAATTCCCGCTTAAATTTACCAGTTCGGCCATGCGCGGTCGTTTCAACAAGAAGGACGGTCAACTTTACGTAGCGGGCCTGCAAGGGTGGCAGACCAAAGCGGTTAAAATTTCCGGCTTCGACCGGGTCCGTTACACTGGAAAACCAGTATATTCAGTGCAGCAAATGAAGGTGACCAGCAAAGGACTTCGATTGACTTTCACTCATCCTTTGGATGCCAAAGAAGCGTCGGATATCCAGAACTTCTCTGCGCGCCGTTGGAATTACAACCGCACGTCCGACTACGGATCTCAAACTTTCAAGGTGAAGAATCCCACCGAAAAAGGCCGGGAAACCGTCGCTATAACGGGTGCTAAGGTGAGTGACGATGGGCTTTCGGT
Source organism: Akkermansia muciniphila (assembly GCA_945898055.1). Classification (GTDB taxonomy): domain Bacteria; phylum Verrucomicrobiota; class Verrucomicrobiia; order Limisphaerales; family UBA9464; genus SXXZ01. Next base: position 24,572 of record CAMDGV010000009.1, read on the forward strand.
GGATATTGAGATCGAAGACTTCCGTTTGGTAAATCAGTTGGAGATCAAATTCCAACTGAAGGCCAAGGACGGCAGTCCGATCGAGCAGGAATTTCAGTGCTCAGTCAATGTGATCCCTGGCGGCGTTGTCTCGAGGTAAATCTAGCTCGGCTTCTTTTTAAAATCGAATAGGCCCCGTTCACACGGTGTGAGCGGGGTTTTTTGCAATCTGAACCCCCGGTAATCCCCCTCTCGGCCCATTTCAATCGAACAGTTCTTTTTGCATCTTTTAACTTCCCGCTTTTCCACCGTCGATCTGTGGATCAGTGTCCACCCATGTTCCACGGGGTTCGATGTCTTCTACTCTTCGCAACGCTTGCTTGGGTTTCTGGATTTGTCCGCGCAGCGGATCGACTAGAACTAAAGGAAGGCGACCGCATCTTATTCATCGGCGATACTTTTTTTGAGCGCGAGGTGAACTACGGGCATTTGGAAGCCCGCCTGACCGCGGCGGCGGCGGATCGGTCCCTCACTTTCCGCAATTTAGCTTGGGCCGGCGATTCACCGATGGGCCGTGCACGGGCCAGTTTTGACTGGAATAAACCCGAAACTGAGTGGCTCAAGCGGGTCAAAGAGCAGTTAGCGCTGGTCAAGCCGACGGTCGCTTTTTTGAGTTACGGTATGACCGCCGCACTCGAACTGTCTGAAATCACCGATGCAAAAGAACGCTCGGCTCATTTGGAGAAATTTATCTCGGATCTAAGAAAATTGACTTCGGCAATAACCGAGGTCTCGGGCACGCCTGTCCGGTTTGTGATCCTGACTCCGGTTAAACCTCAGGAACCCAAGAACGGTCCGGCTTCTATCGCTGCGTCTGAAGTGGCCCTCCGTCTCCAAGCCTTCGCGGTTACCCAAGGGGTCGTGGTTCTCGATGTCTTTGAAGCCACCCGTCGTATTTCGATGCTACGAATGATCACCTACGAAAGTCCGGTGATCCTCAATGAAATCGGTTATGGAATCCTGGCAAGTCGACTGGTGGGGCTTCTCGGGTTTTCCAAATCAGATGAAGCGGTCGACCCCGCAGATTTAAGGGTGGCAATTCAACATAAGAATGAATTGTTTTTCCACCGCTGGCGCCCTTCTAACTGGACCTATCTCTTCGGCTTTCGCAAACAAGAGCAGGGGCGAAATGCCGTGGAGATTCCTAAGTACGATCCGATGGTGGAAGCGTGGGACGCAAAAATTGCCAAACTTCGCCACGTAAAGACCCCAGACGCTGCAGTGCTCGCTGAGGTTCGAGCCTTAACAGTTTCTTCGAGTCCAAAGCCTTCTAAATCAACTTTGTCGCCTCAATCTGTTCCCACCTTTGACGTCGCTGAAGGCTTGGAGGTCAGTCTTTGGGCAGAGAACCCAGATCTCTTCAAGCCGATTCAGATGAACTGGGATCCTCAAGGGCGCCTGTGGATCGCTAGCTCTCGGACCTATCCTATGATTGCACCTGGAAGTGCTGCCAACGATGCCGTCATCATTTTAGAAGATACAGATGGTGATGGGAAAGCGGATCAGCATACGGTTTTTGCTGATAATTTATTGATTCCAACTGGGGTCGTTCCCGACGGTCGCGGTGGATGCTATGTCGCGGCGAGCAGCCAATTGCTGCATCTCGAAGACACCAATCGCGATGGCCGAGCCGATCGCCGAACGGTCGTGCTTACTAGTTTTGGCACTGAAGATACTCACCATAATTTACATACACTGCGCTGGGGTTATGACGGTCATCTTTATTTCAATCAGTCGATTTATACTCATTCTCATATCGAAACGATTCACGGAGTACGCCGACTCAATTCCGCAGGTATTTGGAGGTTTAATCCTGAGAGTTGGGAACTAGGCATCTTTACCCGAGGCGGTTGCAATCCGTGGGGGCATCATTGGGATCAATACGGCAATTCCTTTTTCACCGACGGCGCTGGCGGCAAGGGCATCTATCATGCCATGGAAGGTGCTACTTATTTCACTTACTCCGACATGCGCCGCGAAGCCGACAGTGTTAGCCCGGGGAACTATCCGAAGTTCGCTAGTCTCGAAATGATCCACAGTCCAGCAATGCCCCTCGATTGGCAGGGGCACTTGATCACCTGCGATTTCCGGGCGCATCGGGTGGTTCGTTTTTCTCTGACCGACGTCGGATCCAGTTTTCAAACTAAGGAAGAGACCGATGTCTTACGGTCCACCAATGTTACTTTTCGTCCGATTGATTTGCGGCAAGGACCCGATGGAGGTCTTTACATTGCGGACTGGAGTAATCCCATCATCCAGCATGGCGAAGTGGATTTTCGCGATCCGCGCCGCGACAAAGAACATGGACGGATTTGGCGGGTGGCCTCCAAAGGTAAGGGCCTTAAACCGAAGGCTGGATTTGATTTGACCCGCCTATCCAACACTGAATTGCTCGATCGTACTCTTTCTAAAAATGGATGGGATCAAGAGCAGGCACGTCTCGTTCTTCGTCAACGGGGTGCCGCCAATGTCTTACCGACCTTAACCTCTTGGCTTACCCGGCAGACGGATCCTCGGGCCAAATTGGAAGCTGTCTGGCTTCGGGAAGGATTGGGACAAAAAGTCAGCCCTCTCTTGGGTGAACTTGTCGGTTCATCGGATGGTCGAATCCGCACGGCTGCGGCCCGTCAATTGCGGCACTGATTAACGATTGGTCCTTCGTTGATGCAGATCTCTAACCGCTCTTTTAACCGAACAACTATAAACTCCCCCTTTTATGCCTGACCACGAATCTGGATTTGATCTTAACCGCCGCGACTTTTTCCGCGGTGCCTCCATGGCTGGAGTGATGGCTATGATGGGAGCTATTCCTTTGACCGCTGAGGAAGCAGCTAAAGCCGCTGGCGACAAGGTCCTGCCACCGCCAAAAGTGGATCCTAACTACAAAGAGAAACCGGTGGGGCCGCCCGTGAAGTTTGGCATCATCGGACTCGGAGCTCACGGTCGCGAAATTATTACGCACCTAGCTAAATTGCCCAACGCGCCCGTGGTCGCGATTTGTGATCATTACAAGCAGTCGATAAAACGGGCCACTGAATCGGTTCCCTCGGCGAAGACCTACGCGAGCGCCGCCGAATTATTAGCGGACAAGGATGTTCAGGCGGTGGTGATTGCTACCCCGACTCACGAACATCGAGACCTCGCTTTGGCTGCCCTGCAGGCTGGTAAACACGTCTATCTCGAAGCTCCGATGGCACATACCATCGACGATGCCCGCATAATCGCCAAAGCTGCCGTGGCTCTGCCTGCTCAACAGATTTTTCAGGTAGGACATCAAATGCGAGAAAATCCGCAGCACCATCACGTCCTTAAATTTATCCGCACGGGTGCCACCGGCAAAGCGGCCATGGGTCGGGGGCAGTGGAATAAAAAGACCAGTTGGCGGCGCGCTTCCCCCAATTCTGATCGCGAAAAAGCCCTCAATTGGCGCCTTTCCCGTGAGACGTCTTTAGGTCTGGTCGGCGAAGTGGGCCTCCACAGTCTCGATGTAGCGGCTTGGTATTTCAACAGTCTCCCAGTCGCAATTACTGGCTTTGGTGGGATCATGCAATGGCAGGATGGACGGGATGTCGCAGACACCGCCCAGTTGGTAGCCGAGTTTGCCAATGGGGTACGTCATTCTTGGAGTGCGACGCTCGCTAATTCATTCGAGGGGGAACATGACATTTTCTTTGGATCTTCTGCCGCGGTGTTGATTCGTGATAATAAGGCGTGGATGTTTAAGGAGACCGATGCGGAGTTGCTGGGGTGGGAAGTTTATGCTCGAAAAGAAGATTTCCTGACCGACTCAGGAATCGCGCTGGTGGCCAATGCGACCAAGATATTAGCCCAAGGCAAAAAACCGGCCGAGGCCGCTTCTGAGACCGATTCGCCGATCCGTTATGCCTTAGAGAAATTCGTCGGACATGTGAACGACGGAACCAAGCCAGAGGCTTCGGCTGAGGTGGGTTTTCGAGGGGTGGTAATGGCGGTCAAAGCCAACGAAGCCGTAACCCAAGGGCGACGTATCGATATTCCTATCGAACTTTACACGATCTGATTTTTCTCGGTGATTCTGACTCGCCGCGGTCGCAGAATCATTGGTTAAGAGATGTCACCTTGAAGTGGGAAACTAAAGTGCGACCGAGGGCTAGGGCTACGGTCTTAAAATCGACGGCGATGCTTTATCTGAAAATCAGCTCGGAGCTGAGTCAAACGGGTCAAAATAGAGTCAATACTTCATTCGCTTAAGAGAGACTCCTTGTTTGCGTCGGAACTATTTCACTGGTAGTGTCAGTTACAAACAAATGGCAGACGATCAACCTCCCAGCAGCAATCGAAACAATCGAACGGGCGATTCGAAGTTGCCAGCGCCTAATTGGATACTCTGGCCTCTGGTTATTTTACTTGGAGTAGCCCTTGTTTTGTGGTCGCGGCAAGGAAGCAGAGTTGACGAAAAGGTTATCTCGGCTCAGCGCTTTGATAATTTAATAACCGAGAAAAAAGTGATTAATGGGAGGATTGAATTTAATCCCCAACAGATGCTGCGAACGGTCCGAGGGGCTTTCCTCGAGGAAGGGGTAACCAACTTCTTCCGAATCGAAATGCCCATCACTGAAACCACGATGGACCGTTTGATTTTCGGTGCTGGATTCAAGGCGGAAGAACGGACGGCTCAATGGACGGCCGTCCTTGTCAATCTTCTCCCCTTTTTAATGATCGGGGTGCTCATCTGGGTTTTCTTTCTGCGCCAAATTAAGGCCGCCGGTAAGGGTGCCCTCAGCTTTGGTAAGTCGAAGGCTCGTCTGCTAACTAAGGATCGGAATAAAACCACTTTCAAGGACGTTGCTGGCGTCGAGGAGGCCAAGGATGAAGTCTCCGAAATGGTGGAGTTCCTTCGGGATCCGAAGAAATTTCAGAAGTTAGGAGGCCGGATTCCTAAAGGCATTTTGATGATTGGACCTCCGGGTACTGGGAAAACCTTGCTCGCCAAAGCGATTGCCGGCGAGGCAGACGCCAGTTTCTTCAGCATCAGCGGTTCCGACTTTGTGGAAATGTTCGTCGGTGTCGGGGCTAGCCGTGTTCGGGATATGTTCGAACAAGCTCGGAAAAACACCCCTTGCCTCATTTTCATCGACGAAATCGACGCGGTCGGTCGCAGTCGCGGTCATGGCCATGGCGGCGGTAATGACGAACGGGAACAAACTCTCAATGCCTTACTCGTCGAAATGGACGGCTTTGATACCCAAGAAGGAATTATCATCATCGCCGCGACCAATCGTCCCGATGTCCTTGATCCTGCCCTCCTTCGTCCAGGTCGTTTTGATCGCCAAGTAACGGTCAATCTCCCTGATGTTCGCGGACGTGAAGCAATTCTCAAGGTCCACGCGAAGAACGTGAAGCTCGATGGCTTAGTTGATCTGTCGGTTATTGCCCGGGGGACTCCTGGATTTTCCGGTGCCGAATTAGCTAATCTCCTGAATGAAGCTGCTTTGTTGGCTGCGAGAACGGGTCGGAAATCGATTGGAATGTTAGAACTTGAGGAAGCAAGAGATAAGGTTCGTTGGGGCCGTGAACGCCGCAGTATGGCGATGTCCGAAGAAGAAAAGAAGGGAACCGCTTGGCATGAAGCCGGTCATGCGGTGGTTAATGTGGTCCTAACCCACACTCATCCGCTCCACAAAGTAACAATTATCCCCCGAGGTCAGGCTCTCGGTGCAACGATGTTTCTGCCGAAGGAGGATATTCTGAGCCGACGACGCAAGGAACTCCTCGACATGATCGCAGTGACGATGGCGGGTCGGATTGCCGAGCAACTCTTTACCGAAGATATCTCGAGCGGTGCCTCAGGCGATATTCAACAGGCCACTTCGATGGCTCGTGCCATGGTTATGCACTGGGGAATGAGCGATAAACTGGGCATGGTGCTCTACGGTGAATCTCATAGTCCTCTCTTTCTCGGCAGTGATATGGGGCGATCCAAGGATTATAGCGAGGAGACGGCTCGTCAGATCGATGCTGAGGTCAAACGAATCACCGACGCTGGTTATCAGACTGCTTTGGATATTATCACTAGCCATCGAGATAAAGTGGAACTGGTGGCTAAGGCTTTATTAGAGTTCGAAACTCTCGAGGGATCACAGGTCATTGACATCGTTAAAACCGGTACGTTTACCCCGCCTCCTGTCAATCCGAGCCAGATCGATCCGCCTTCAGGTGCTCAGGCAAATACGCCTTTGCCTGAGGTGATAAAACCGGTTCCTCCGAAGCTCCCCGGTTACGGCACTCCCGCTCCTGCCGCCGCCTAACTTTACCCCAATTTGTTCTCAAGGCTCGGCTCATTGGACTGTTCTTTGCGCTTGTGTCTTTGACATAGACTCCGTTGCGGAGGATTTGGCGATTGGGGTTCGGTTTCGTTAAAGTTCTAAAGCCCTCTGAAAGGGCCGCGGGCAAAAGGGAATCAATCAGTTTTTCAGGGCTTCTTCAAATTAGCCTGCAACATCTCCAAGCTCTGAAGGGCATAGGAAGTGACCAAAGCAGAGTCGCGCTCCCACCATCGTTGTTCAGTGTTCACCCAACTTCCATCCGGTTTTTGCAATTCAACCAAGCGACGCATCACTTCTGCTTTCCACTCGATTTCACGCCCATCAGCAAGTCGTAGTTGGTCAATTCGTGCGGCCAATAAGGCTTTGGTTAATAAATTCAAATAGTAGAAATAGCCTTGCTGCCCTAGAGCTGGATTTTCATCCAAAGTATAGTTGTTTTGTAGCCAATCCAGCACCGCCCTAACTCGTGGATCGTCTCGGCTCACTTCCGCATAAAGATAGCTCAGAAGTCCCGCATAGCTGATGCTTCCGGTAGATCGGAGAGATATCTTCCCGCTCAAGGCATTGGTAACGCCTCCGGCCATGCTGTGCCCGGGATAATAGACGAAGCCGCCTCGATCACGACTCTCTTCGGAGACCCAAGGCGCCGCATTATGCGACGGCAAGTTTTGGCAAGCTTGAAGAAACTGTTTTACTGCAGCCCAATTAAGATCAGGCCCCTTTGGGTGAACTCCCGAAACATCCGACGGCGGAAGGGCTTGCTCGGACCACCTCATCGCTTCAATCGCCGCCAAAGTATTGTTTAAGTCCGAATGCTGATACTTGCTTCCATAACCAACCCCTCCATCGAACTCGGTGTCTACCTTGCCGACTTCCTTAAAATCAATCTGCGTGCCCGCAAGGTACGATCGGGATTTACGGATCACCGGAAGAAAATGGGCATCGTCGGCAGTCACCAAGGCGAGGAGAGACAATGAGGTATTGTAGTTGATGAAATTCCCGCGGTGAATGCTGCCGTCGGGTCGAACGCTCCCCAAAATAAACTCGTAGGCGCGATTTAATTCCGATGGGCGCCGAATTCGGAAGCGTCCGGTTGACTCTCGATTGAAGGCAACCAAAACGAGCGCCGTAACCGCCGGTTGCTCGGAGGTTGACCACCATCCATTTGAATTCTGGCTCTTTAACAAAAAACTCAATCCACGATCAATCGAGGCATTCACCTCAATGGGGGTCGGTGCTCCCTGCAAAGAACTCACCCGATTCGGCTCCTTGGAAAAAGCCTCGCCCTTACTGGAAATAGATTGAAGGTTAAGGCATAAGAGTGTCAGCCCAAGTAGGGTGATTGGGGACCTCCAATAAGTCTGTAGGTTGGGCTGACTTTTCATAGCGCAAATAAGTTGACCGTTGCTTTTGAGGCAGAGGAGAGAGGTACCGTTGAGGGGACCGTATCTAAATAGACGTGGAGTGTTGGGGTTTCGGAAAGTGCCGACAATAGAAAGGTGGTCAGAGCCGAGTAACGGAGCGTCGATGGAGCAAAGACCATTAAAACGGGGGGCTTAGCCCGAGTCCCTTTTCTCCTAGCTTCAGTAACCGCTGACCGCAGTGCTTGAGTTAACTGTCTCGGCCCTGAAACTTTGCTTTGAGTCAGACGCAATCCCAGACCCGCCTCTGGACTCAATGGGTTATTTTCGAAATTCGATTCAAGGTTCAGGAGAGAACCTCCGACCTGACCCTCTCGGGTAGGGGCTAGAATTAGTTCCCACGGATGAAATAGACGATTCTTGCGGTCTAGAAGGTCGATATCGGGTGTGAAAGCTTTGTAATAAATTTGACCGCTGATTGGGGGCTCAATTCGAATCCCCGCCGCTGTGTCGATCGCAGAAAGGATGCGGGCCACCGATCGCACATCGCCCAAGGTTAAATCTCCAGCCCATTCCACCGTCAGATACCAGTCGTGCTGGAGCCGATCCAATTGCGCTAAAGCCTCGAGAGCTGACAGCAAATCGGGGCGTGGATTCAATCGAGACTTTCCCTCCTCCAATGAGACAGACAGGGAGTTAATCCGAGTCGCACCGGTTAGAAAGGTGTCGGCAGGATTTCGCGAGGGCTCCACCTTTAAACGTAAATCCTTCGAGCGATTTTTCCCGTTGCCGCTGGCGGGTTCTAAGATCAATGAAAGCAGCAAGTTCTGGGGAACAGACAGGTTTGGATTGATCTGTGTATTTTGATAAACTTCGGATTTCGACGCAGCGTAGCCGACTTGGAATGGGGCGTTTGGTGAATTAAAGAGGGAAACAATGGCCTTCGGTTGGTACAAATCCGCTGCTAACCGGCGGCGTCCTGCTGTCTTCAGCCCAGGAACCTCGGGTGAGCCAGTAAATAGAAAGCCGTCCGCTGGTAAGGTTCGACCCGTTCTTCGATCGACCAAGAGGCTTTCCAAGCGGACTCGGGGTACATTGGGACCTTCGAGACTTAAAGTACAACGCGTACCTCGAGCCCAATATCGATTCACCGCTGGATTTGGAGGTTTACCCGGAGTGACCCCAATGAACTGCAGAGCTCGCTGGATGTCGCTGGGGGTCGCAAATGCGACTACAAGAGCCTCGTAGGCGTGATCACTCGACTCAGCAACCACAGTGAATTCACACGGGTCATTGTCCTTTAGCTGAGTGCGCTCGACACAGACCTCAACCTGTCCGCGGATGCGGTCGGCGATTAGCCCCGGCAAAACCAAATAGGCTGAGTCACCCGCATACCTTCGACGATACCACTGCTCTCGTTCTGCAACCCACTGCAAAGTGCGACGACGGCCTTCAGTCGGGTGTAAAGTGGAGGCAGATGGAATCTTCGAGGTAGACGAACACCCAGTCCATCCGCATCCGAGGAGCCACATCCAAAGGGTGAGAGGTAATCGGTTCATCAAGGAATCCCTGTCGGAATAAATGCGACGGGAATGGAGCGAACGTCCGGTTGAGTGGTAGCCGCCTCAATGACTCGGATGGCCTCTTCAACAGCGGACACCCGTCGATGATTTAATTCGCCCGTTGGGAACTCGCCGCGCTTACATTGAGCATTTAAATCAACAATGAGTTCCCGCAGTTGCGGCACCACACTTCGGGCGGCGGTACCGTAGGCCGAGATTTCTTGCATAATCAGTCCGGTCCTACTTTCGCTTCCGTGCCCTCCTTGGGTTTTAGCGAAGAGAATCCCTGCCTCAATCCCTTCCTTAAAATGATAGCGAGTCAATGCCTTGAACCCACCCATCCGGATCTCGTTAGAGAACATGGTGTCGGCCGGACTTGGAGTTTTGACCGCTTCCAAAATATCTGGGGCCAAAGCGGTCACATCCTCCAAGGTCAGTTGTTTTTCAAACGTGGCCCGAAGGCGCATTCGAGCCATCCCATCGGCATTCTTCGCCACGGCACGGATGGCAGGATACAGAAGGTTTGTATCCACACCGCGGATGGATTTTCGCAAAAGTCCATCAAACAAAGCCTCCGCCAATTCACCGTGGGTGAGTTGAATGGGGTCAGCCCAAGCCACCGGAGAAAGGGGTTCTGCGGTCACGACCACGGCTCGCAGCATTTCAGGCACTACCGGCTTAGCGAGATCTCTCATTCTCTTGAGGGCTTCGGCTGCTTTAATGCGGAGCCATCGATCTTCATGGGTCAGCGAACGTACCAAGATAGGGAGAGCATTGGTGTTTCGAAGATAACCCAGGGCCTCACAAGCCGATTGCCGGAGCCAAGCATTTTCGCCGCCTGCCATCGTAATTAAGCGTGGGACCCAAGTCGTCGCCTCAGGGCGGCGGCTAAACTCTTCCGCCGCCCATCCACGAACCACTGGCGACCAGTCAGCGAAAGCGGTGAGTAATTCTTCCAGATTAAGGCGATGACGGGTTTTGTCGAAATGACCGGAGGCTACTGCGGCCTTCGCCTCGATGGCAGTGAGCCAGTTCGATCGTTGGGATTCCTTGCCGGTGAGATAAAGTTTCCCCAGCGGCAAGGCATAGGTCAGTACATAGGTCGCTTCTGGGCTTAAGCCGTCATAACTGCTTCGTCCAAAATAGGTGTCATCCTCAGTTTGGCCGGCACCGTATTGCTCTCCACCGTCGTAGGAAAAGGAACCATCCGATCGCCGGACAAGATCAAAGTGCCAAGAAGCCTCCTTAAAAAAAGCAGCGGCGGCATCTGGACCACCTGCCGCAGCACCTAAAGCGCCCCACAAATAGCTGAACCCTTGGCCGGTATGACCATATTCGCGGTTAGCATGACCCGCCGTAGCCATTCGTGCAAAAAACCGAGTTTCATCCGGACGATCGCCGCGGAGGGCAAACAGTTGAGCGGCCATCGAATTCTTGCCGTTATTCTCGTGGTAAGGCCAAGGCATATGCTCGCCGTAAGGCACGGCCCCCTTATCGACAAAGTAAGCAAAAAAACGGCCACCGCGTTCGATGGCTGCCTCCACTTCGGGATGTCGAACACCACACTTGCGTCCGAGCACGATCGCCATATTGCCAATGAGCCCTGCTGAATTAACCGGCCCGTAAGGCGGAATGGATCCATGCAATTCCCCTTTGGACGTTCGACTAGAAATGCCATGCCCAAATGTCCCATAGAGCCCCTGTCCTTTGGCTAAGCTTATCGTGTATTGGTTAATCGCATGGAGGACCTCTGAATCACCGGTCGCCAGATAGTATTCGCTCAGAAAAACCGTTCGATAACCCCAATCCCAAACGACCATCCCATCCTTCAATTCTAACTTCAATGTCGGGGGCCCTAGCTTCCGAGCAAACTGGCGTAACTTAGGAATATAATCCGGATTTCCAGTCGCCAAAAGGGCGAGTCCACTGACAGCTCCCGCCCAATCTTCCGACACTCTTTGCTTGGCAAGAATCTCGGCAGCCTCATCAAGAATCCGTGCTGATTTTGCACACCGATAGGGGGCCGTGGGGGTGTATTCACCCAGCACACGAAGAAGCAAACGAACCTCTTCAATCGTCCCTGATCGCCAACGAGTTAGGGTCAGAATCCCCTTATTCGATTCCTTCTCGGCTGTCTGAATAGCGCGACCGAACAGTTGACGTGCATCGTCAGTAAAGCGTTGTCCCTCCACCCCGAGAATGACATCGCCTACCTTCATAATCTCCGCCGCGGGTGATCCAACCCCAACGTGTGTCACCAGTATCTGCCGACTCGCCGTGGTTGTACGTCCTTGGACACTATCAAGAAACGCCTCCGGCTTCGTATAAATCCATCCTCGCAACCCGGTAGCACCTAAATTGTAGGTCAACTTCGTCTCAACCTTCGGAGATTGGGTTAGATCAGGCGGACTCGGTGGAGCGGCAGCGACCCATTTTACCCCAATTCTCATGAGGAAAAGCGCGAAAACTATCGAAGCAAGACCGACTCTAGTTTGTTGTTTAATAAGGTGTAAAATTCAACTCGACGAATAGGGAGTCAAGCCTTGAGAAAATCTGCTCCCAATTGGAGACTCAAAATCAGGCGGCACTCTCAGATTCAGATGCAACGAATTCAAGATTCTTGGTCGTTCGAGCACCGCGGTCGACAGGAAGTTCATAGAACTCTGATTGAACCGAAATTGGACCGCTTCTCAGTTCGAGAAAGGGACTGTCTTTAACCATTGCCTCCAGTTTTCAAGGGTATCGATATCGGACAATTCACGGAGCAAAACTGGTTGCAAACCGGCCTCGGTGGCGCGTCGACATGTCTCAGTAAAAACAGCGGCTGTACTCCAAGGAATAGCCTGAAAAAGTAAGGGACACGGCTGGCGCAGACCGAGTAACCAGTATCCACCATCCTTAGCTGGGCCGAGCACGAGATCCGCTTTTTCTAAGGCCGCGAAGGCGTCGAAAATATCTTGTGCGGTGATTTCAGGACAATCAGAGCCGATGACCACCACTTTTCTGTATCCTGCTTTAAAAGCGAACTCAGTAGCTCGAGCCAGCCTGTCTCCTAGATTGCCGCCCCCCTGCGGTACAGCGGTCCAGTTCGGTCGAAGCAATAAGGACGCTTCGTCAATGGCTTCATCTGGAGCAAACCGAATTTCGACCTCTGGGATTGCGTCGATGGCTTCCAGCGTTGCTCTCAAAATCTGGTGATAACACTCTAAGGCAAGCAGGTCACCGACCTGAGCTGCAATCCGAGTCTTGACCTTTCCCAGTCGCGGGACTTTGAGGAAAACCAAGAGGCGTTCTGGGCGAAGAGGGATCATCGTCAAAGGATCACTCCGTTGGATCTTCCTAGGTTATTTCTCTTTTAGCTGACGTTTTGCCCTCTTGGCCTCTTGTCGTTCGCCCTCTTCAAATTCCTGCTCGGCAATTCGCACCCCAGGCAAGCGCTGACGCTCCTCATCAGCCACCGCTCCGGCATCCGCTGGGGTCTGTAGAATACTGGGTCGAATAAGGATCATCAATTCAGTGCGGCTCTTATCACGACTTCGCCGAGAAAAAGCGGCACCGAGATAAGGTATATCCCTCAATAAAGGAACGCCGGAACTCTTTTTATCTGTGCTGGTTGTAATATATCCGCCTAAGAGGACGGCATCCTTATCACGAACCGTAACGAAGGAACTGGTTTCACGGGATTGAGTCGTGGGGGAACTTGCCCCGACCCCCAAGTCTAGATTAGCTCCGAGATTTGCCACAGTCTGCTCAACCTCCATCACCACCAAATTATCAGGGGTGATAAAGGGAGTCACATTGAGCGTGACACCCACGTTCATATAGCCAACCGAAGCCCCCCCACCACCAAACCCGCCTCCAAACCCACCAAAGCCACCTCCACTGCCACCGTACCCGCTGGACTGAAGATAGGGCACCGCTGATCCCACAAAGAAGCGTCCCGGCGTGGCATGGGAAGTTATCACCCGCGGACGTTGAATCACATTCACCCGGCTATCGGCTGCGATAGCGGTAATAGCGAAGTCCCAGTTCTGTCCGATTTGAGTAAAATAGGACAATCCAGCGCCGCCAGTGCTAGGAATTCCATTCACCACATTTGTGCCGGCCGAACCACCGCTCGTTCGACCTAATTGTTTAAGGAAATCGGAGCCAGTACCGAGGCTTCCACGATCGTTCACCACCCCACCGCCGCGGTTATTTGGGTTGCTACCGAACTGAGCCGGACGCTGGGCAGCACTTAGCCCATAATTCCAAGCGTCACTCAGGGACACTTCCATAATGATTGCCTCAACCAGCACTTGAGGGAGAAGTGTATCCACCTTGACTAAAACTTCTTTCAGCTTAGCGATGTCTTTTTTATTACCGTAGACAATCAGGGAATTTGACCGTGTATCCGCAGTAATACTGACGGTTTGAAGTAATTCAGCAAGTCCGCCGTACCCTGCGCCGCCCTGTCCGCGGGAAAGAGAGTTTAGCCGACCTTGAAAGGAGCCCGCTCCTCCCGCTGCGCCGTTTTGGATTCCTCCCTGCTGCTGCTGGTTGAGTCGATTCCCGCCAAGGCGATTGTTATTGCCCGATTGCCCTCCCCCAAATTGGTTTCCACCGATTCCACCACCCATCCCACCACCCATCCCACCGCCCATTCCGCCGCCCATTCCGCCGCCCATTCCGCCTGTTCTTCGACTCCCACCCATCCCACCGCCGCCACTCATACCGGTCGCTCCACTGACGCCACCGCCTCCGATAACACTGGTTAGCGTCCCATAAATGTCCTCAACTTTACCGTACTTAATCGGTATTACTTCGAGTTGAAAATTCTCTTCTACCTCAATGTCAATCCTGGCGAGAACTTCCAACATTCTCTTCACGTTGATCGCATAGTCTCGCAAAATTAAGGTCTTAGTACTGGCAATTGCCACAATTCCCGTGGGGTTCTTGGCAAAGACCGACATAATCGGAATGACCTCTTCAACAGAAACGTGCTTCAATTGTGCGACGTGAGTCACAAACTGGCTCGCCTCAGGATACTTCTCAGAGGCTTGATTCGAAAAGGCAGCACCTTCTTGCATTGCTTGGGCAGCAACGACCGCGGTGACGAATTTACTGCCTGTCGGAATCATGGTAATACCATTCAAGGCAAGAATGGTATCGTACATCTGCACCTGCTCTTCTTCGGTCAGATCTGTCTGCGTGTTCACATTAATTTGGACCTGCGGCAAGCTTTGAGCCCGTAAAACAGTCCTGTGCACGGCCGGCCCATAGACCTGATCCAAAAACTGATTCAATTCCATGTTCTTGAACTTGATTTGAACCTGATCCGGCGAGGTATTGGTCCCTCGCAATCCCTTCAGCGACTTTACAGTTAAATCATTTAACGCTTTGTCTTCCTCAGCGGCTTTCGCTGCCGCGGTCGGTTGCCCTGGGGCAGCAACCGCTCCAGGGACAGGTGTGCTCGCCGGAGGTTTGGGGGTCGGCGTTGTCCTTGGGAAAGCCCGGGGCAACGACGACGGAAGATTCGTAGAAACCACTGGAGCATTGGTCGCCTTCGGACGTGCCGGTGGTAGTACAGGGAAGGCAGAGAAAGGGTTTCCGCTGGGCTCAACCGCTTTTGATGGAGTGGCAGGCGCCGCTGGATTCAAAGGTGCGGAGGGTTTTAGCGGGGCCGGTTGCACTGCTGGAACTTGAGCCAGCAAACCTGTTACCGAGAGGGCAGTCAGGACCGCGAGATGAATGAGACGCGAATTCACAGGGATCATTTCTTAAGGGGCGGAGTCTTGGTGGATAAATTTGTGACGGTTATCCGGGACGAACCTCCATTTGTTTTGCCCGAACTCGAACCCGACTTCATAGACTTAGACACGACTGCAGGCGGGGTATTAGATACCTTAACCGTAACCTCGATGGGTTTCGGCTTCTTTTGAAAGCTAGCAACGAAGGTAACGGACGCACTCAAACTTTGCTGAGAACCATCCAGTTTCAACCGGCCCATATCCCTCACTCGAATCATCGAATCACTCGAACCCAAGGCGTGTAAGAATTGGACCAGTCCCTCCTCTTTGGCCGATAAATCAACAATCACGACTTGTTCGTCAAAAAAGTTGGTATCTTTAGCCGCAGCGAGTCGCAGCGAAGCCAATTGAGGGGTGATTCGGAGAATATTAACCAAGTTGGTCGCGGCCGCTGACTGGATACTGCTTTGCACGTTATTTGCTTGTTCCTCTGGCATCACCTGTGCCCCAGAACCTTCCAAGGCACGCAATAATTTCTCGTAGGAAGCCTTTTTTGAAACCTCCTTAAAATAGATCGCCTTTTGGCCTTCTAACTTGGTCCAGTCACGCTGGAAATCCGCGTACTCACGAAAATAGGGCCAAATCAGCCAATAATTAAGAAGTAAACCCACCAAACAAGCCCCGAAAATTGCAGCACGCCGTTCGGTCGGATTCAGATTCAAAGTTTCAAACCATCGAATCATGGTGCGCTGTCCTCTCGTCGTAGGTCCGCTTCAAAGCGCCAGGTTAAATCATTCCCACGCAACTGGGTTGTGGCCGGTTTCACCTCCGAAAAGAGGAGTTTCCCGTTGACCTCGACCGCTCTTAAGGCGGAGTTGAAACCAGTAATATCAGCACGACTCGCTTCGGTGGTGGTTCCATCCAAAATTAAGGTGCGCCCATTCTTAAAATCAAACTGCTTCAAGGTCATCGTTTCTGGGAGCGTCTCGGCCACTTTATTCCAGCAATCCAGTGCCGCAAAACGTAACGCGACTTGCTCTTGCAACACTCTCACTCGTGCCTTGATTTGCAGGGTATTGGTGAACTGCAAGGCCATCCCACGGTTCTCGTCACGCAAGGTCTCCAAACGCGACTTTTGAAGGGTAAGCACTGCCAGATAAACGAAAACGCCCGCGAGGTAGGTCATTGCCAACGCGCCTAGTCCTTTGACCCACAGGGTATCGACAAACTGACGCCGTTGGCGGTCTCTCACTTCGTCTGGGACCAAGGTCGGTAAGGACGGACGTAACGCATGCGCTAGAGTCAACGCCGCCAACTCCGGTGGTGTACGGCGTGGAAGGACTAAAGGTTCGCGTCCAGACCAGCCTTTCAGTGCTTCCAAGTACAAGGCTGCATCCGTCGCTGAAGCCATCAGCCGAATCTCCGGTAATCCGTTCATCCAACCCTCGACCTCGCCAGACCAAGCCATCCGATTTAATTGCGATATCAAAACCGTCCCTCGATCACCACTGGGCTGGCAGAGAGACCCTAGCTCCCGCAACACCCCATCGATCCACCATGCGGCGAGGACAGTAGGTGCTGCAGCGGCAGACTCGACCAACAGCAATAACCCATCGCGCGGCGGTGGCGAGGACAGCAATTCCCGCAGGCTAGGATTCAGGAGGGCATCGACTGTATAACCCCCTTTTTCTAATTCTGCCAAATAAGCCTCGGTCGCCGCGCGTGCCGCCAAAGTGACCACGGCGGTTTGACCTTTACCATCGGCGTGAGGCACGGATTCTACGGTCCAAACGACCTGAGCCGGCGGCATGGGCGACAGTTTTTCGATTTGGAATTCAATAATTCCCGGAAGTTCCGCTGGATCACAGGTCGGTAATTGAACAGCGCGAACACAGACTGATTCCAGCGGTAGCCAAGCTAAATCCAGACGCGGTTTGAGCAAGACACGCCAATCACGACTGACGGCCGAGGTCGGCAAGGGCTTGCCATCTTCGACCACTAAATCGCCGGTCGCCGTCCCCTTTCCCTTCGACACAGTAAACTGAAAAAGTCGGCGTGCCCCCCCTGTTACGGAGAGAAGATTACAGGCTTGAATGACCGGTTTTCGAGCGGTGCTCATTGACCTGCCACCTTCTCCTCAACTAACAAACCCTTCACGTGCTCTTCCGTTTGGGTCACTCGGAGAACTTCCTCCACTGTGGTCACCCCCGCCTTCACCTTGCGCCAACCATCTTGGCGCAAAGTCCGCATTCCTTGTCTGCGTGAAACGTCGGCAATCGTTGCCGCTGAAGCCCGATTCATCACCAACGGCCGAATGGCCTCAGTAACTAGCAGCAATTCGTGAATGCCGGTTCGCCCTTGATAGCCCATCTGACGGCAGGCTTCGCACCCGAGCCCTTTCAGAAAGGTCGTTGTGTCTATTTCTGCTTCTGGAAAACCAATTTTAATTAAATAATCTCGGTCGATTTTTTGCGGACGACTGCAATGAGGACACAAGGTTCGAACTAAACGCTGGGCCATAACTGCCTCGACCGAAGAGGCGACCAGAAAAGGCTCAATCCCCATATCGATCAACCGCGTAAAGGCACTCGAAGCATCGTTGGTATGTAAGGTGCTAAAAACCAAATGTCCGGTGAGGGACGCTCGAATGGCAATCTCGGCGGTCTCCGTATCTCGAATTTCACCGATCATGACCACGTTCGGATCCTGCCGCAAAATATGTCGTAACCCGACGGCAAAGGTCAGTCCGATATCCGAGCGGACTGGAATTTGATTGATCCCTTTTAATTCATATTCCACCGGTTCCTCGATGGTGATGATCCGTTTAGTGACCGAATTGATTGTGGAAAGAAAAGCGTAAAGCGAGGTCGATTTACCCGAACCCGTGGGGCCTGTTACCAAGACGATACCATGGGGTTTGACGATAATTTCTCGGATCGCCGCATCTTCGTCCGCGGCAAATCCTAATTTGTCCAAACTAAAGAAAATTTTACCGCGCAAGAGGAGTCGCAATGAAACTGACTCGCCCCAAACCGTGGGAACTGTTGAAACACGGATATCAATTTCTTCACCTTTGATCCGCACATTGATTCGGCCGTCTTGCGGCAACCTCTTCTCGGCAATGTTCATGCCAGCCATCACTTTGATGCGTGATATAAGCGCTGGTTGATACCGCTTAATCTGCGGTGGTAAGGGTGTTTGATGCAGAATGCCGTCAATCCGGTAACGAATCCGTAATTCATCCTCAGACGGTTCAAAATGAATGTCGGTTGCGCGATCCTTGAATGCCTCCCAAATGACCTGATTGACGAACTTAATGACGCTAGCGTCTTGATCGTCTCCAGTAATCTCTCGACCGCCTTCAATTTCGAGGTCGAACGTATCATCCTCTTCGGCCATTTCATCCAAGGTCTCTGCACCCACCCCGTAATATTTCTTCAACGACTTCTCGATCTCAGCGGCGGGTGCCAAGGCTAGGAGAAGTGGCCCTTTGGCGTCATATTGTATACCCGCAAGCATCCCAGGATCAAATGGGTCAGCGACCGCAACGGAAAGTTCGCCCGCTTCGTCCGCGAAAGGCATCACATTAAACTGGAAAGCGACCTTGGTACTGATCCTTTTTCGCACATCTGCTGTGATAGAAAGCTTCGCTAAATCAATGAATGGTAACTTTAAAGCGGCCGCCAGTTTCTGTAAGAATATCTCTTCGGATAGACCGGATTCCCGGGCAAAAAAAGCCAACCGTGCCTCCGTGCCTCCCGCTTCAATACCCTGTCGCCACGCACTATTCCATCGATCAAACTGGACTGGGGTAATTATCCCAGCTTTTTCGAGAACGGACTTGATTGGAGAGTAAGACATTGGCAATACGACGCGCCTTCAACGTCGTTCAGTTGGAAAAGTTGCAACGGAATGTACAGCAAGGTCCACACCGGATTCTCAGTCTTTATTTTTCTCCAATGTCTTGGCTCGAGTGATCGACTTCGTTTGCCTCGTCAAAGCGCGCGGTAAAACGTGCTGATTACGGCGGGGCACCGGCCCTGTAGGGACAAAATGATGAGCGCCCTGTGACTCAACCTTGGACGGTCAGTGAAGTAGGCTCCAAGGCTGCTAATGTCGTCGCTGAGACCGATCTGGAGGTGCTGTGCACCTTCGTTGGTGAATCGGGTTCTTTGTCCTATTTCAGGCCACTCTTTTTTCCTTACGACTCCACTTTTTTAGTTTCAGTTACCACACTCGTTATCTCTCCACGAGCCAAGCGTGTCTGTAACAAAGTTCCAGTCCCAACGACAGTCGAGTCTCGTACCAATTTCCCTGTGATCGCATCAAAAGTGAGGGAATAGCCACGATCTAAAACACTTTGAGGTGAAAGTAGTCGCAATCTTGCTTCCAATGCTTTCAAAGCCCGACGCTGCCGTTCCAATTCCGCTGCCGGCAGTAAGGATAATCGCTGGATCACTCCATCCAAGGACAGTCGCCATCCCCGTAAACGCACGGCCGGACGCACCGCTGACAACCGCTGGTGACGTCCCGCTAAGTCACGTCGACGTTCCTTCAAGTTGCGCAGGAGTGCCTGTTTCAAAGCATCTATCGCCTCATCGAGTCGCTGCGCACGCTCTTCCAGACGGCGGCGTGGGTGCATTCGCAAGAGGCGACGACGCAGACGGTTTAGATCGTCTTCAGCGAGTCTGAGTTCGGCCTCGATAGCCGCGAGAAGTCGATTGCCTGATTCTTGAATGAACCCGCGACTTGCCACATAATGTTCGGAGAGAATTTCAGCAGCGGCACTCGGGGTTGCTGCTCGTAAATCAGCGGCAAAATCGGCGATCGTAAAATCGATCTCGTGACCCACCGCTGAAATGACTGGCACGGCAGACGAAACTATCGCTCGGGCCACACACTCTTCATTGAAGCACCAGAGATCTTCGATTGAGCCGCCGCCCCGGGTGACCAAGATCAAATCGACCCGACCTCCTTGAGCTGCATACCGATTTAAACGGCCGATGGCTGCCGCAATTTCAGAGGCGGCACTGGAGCCTTGGACTCGGACAGGTTCCAATAAAATCATCGGCGAAAACCGACGCTGCAGGACGTGTAAGACATCTCGGATGGCTGCCCCCGTCGGAGAGGTTACTAGTCCAATTTGCAAGGGAAACTTCGGAATCATCCGCTTGCGGTTCGAATCAAAAAGCCCTTCCGCCGCCAAGCGAACCTTCAAACGTTCGAAGGCAGCTTGCAGAGCGCCCACTCCGGCGACTTCGACGTCACTCACCCTTAACTGATAATTCCCACGCACCTCATAAACGGTGAGATCTCCAGTGAGAACGACCTGAGCCCCTTCCTTTAGAGCCGCCCGTCCCGAGCCCCCCTGCCCTCGAAACAAAACACAACTCAATTGCGCTGCCGCATCCTTAAGGACAAAATAAGCGTGACCCGATGATTGTAATCGATAGTTGGAGACTTCGCCGGCCACACGTCGATCGACAAAGCTCCCTTCAATTTGACGCTTCAATTGCAAGGTCAACTCGCTGACCGTTTCAGCTTTCCGAACGATGTCCGTCGGACTGAAAAGTTCGTTACCAAACTCCCACTGACTTTTGCTCCCACGCGCCATAATGATCTTGGTTCAAGCCTCGGTTAGAGCTTCCGATACACGGCGAATACTGCGCGCTCGGCCGGTCGTTTCATCGATATCAATCAAGGCCCCCTGAAGCCGTATCCAACCCGATGCCACCTCGAGTCGTTGGGGTTGGTTGGTCAGAAAACGGCGAATCACCGGAGCAACCTCACGACCTAAGACCGAATCATGCGGGCCAGTAAATCCGGCATCGGTCAAATAAGCAGTCCCACCGGGAAAGACGTTTTCATCCGCCGTTTGCACATGGGTATGTGTTCCCACCACCGCAGAAACCTTCCCATCCAACATTCGCCCCATCGCAATCTTTTCGGAGGTCGCTTCTCCGTGAAAATCCATAAAAATGATCGGAGTAAAAGCTCTGATTCGTTCCACTTCGACGATGGCCAAAGTGAACGGATTTTCAATGGCGGGCATAAAGGTGCGCGCTTGAAAATTTAAGACGGCTACTGACGGTTGCCCCGACCGTTCGACAATGATACTTCCCGATCCTGGCACGCCAACCGGATAATTACCGGGTCGCAAAAGTCGAGGTTCCTTGGCTAGCAACGCCGCCGTTTCCTTCTGGTCCCAGACATGGTCACCGGTGGTAATGACGTCTACCCCATAACTGAAAAGTTCCGTCGCAATCGTTGCAGTGATTCCATTCCCGCCGGCGCTGTTCTCTCCATTGGCCACAACAAAGCCAATGCCCTCTCGATCCACTAATTTAGGCAGCAAGAGGCGGACCGCTCGACGGCCTGGTTCTCCGACGATATCACCAAGAAACAAGAGAATCACCGGCCCCAATCCTGCCTGTCCAGTCTCCTCGGTGGAAGCCGAATGACCCAGAACGTCGTTTCTAATTTCCGAGTGATTAGCGAAGAAACCGCACTTGAAAGGGATTTAGAATTAAGGGCTCTGGCGAAGAACAGTGAGGCGTCGAGTTTGGATACCTTTAAATTCCTGCTTGTCACCCTTCGGCCAGATGATTTCAACAGACTCTGCACTCCCATTAGGGCCGAGTCCGATCGTCACGGGAAGTTCGCTGGAGCTGAGGTAACCCCGAGTGGCCGTTATTTCGCGATTAAATTGATGAGATCCGCTGCGAACCCGGATGCGGGCACCGATGGAGTCTCGGTTGCAAGTGGATCCGACCAACTTCAGGCGGATCCAAGAGTGCCCCAACGATTGATCGTTGCGAAGTAACATCGGGGCGCCGCCCGCCTGGGTGAGGATCAGGTCATCATCGCCGTCGCCATCGATATCAGCTCGAGCACCGCCCCGTCCGACAATGGGTGTAAACAGGGCAGAACCCGCTTGAGCCGATTGGACCGGTACGAAGCCGGCATCGCCGGCATTCCAAAAGAGTTGCGCGCTTTGTCGATACTTTTGACTGGCTTGAACCTTGGTAATTTCCTCTTCCAGATGCCCATTGGAGCTCAGCAAATCGAGTCGCCCATCCAGATCCCAATCGAAGAAAAACACCCCGAATTTGAGCGGGAGTCGACTGACAGGTCCGATGCCCCAAGAAATAGATTCGTCGGTGAACAGTCCAGGATCCGTCCCAGCGACATAGAGCGCCGTCATTTCATTGGCAAAATTACCAATAGCAATTCCGAGTCGACCGTCCGGAGTAAATCGGGCGGTATCAATTCCCATGGCGCCCCGAGTGTTGCCGTAGCTATCGAAGGCCAGACCGGTTAGAGCGCCCACTTCCTCAAATCGACCGTCCTTCCGGTTTTGAAAGACGAAGTTTTGTACCGTATCATTGGCGACGATCAGGTCCATGAAGCTGTCGTTATTAAAATCAACAGCAGCGACTCCTAGAGTCTTGGCTGCGGGGACTCCCGTGGCAGGGTTCTTGATCTGGACGCCAGCCGTCGCACTTATGTCGGTGAAGGTGCCATCCCCGTTGTTGCGATAAAGATAAGGAAAAGTGCCTTCAAAATTCATCGGGGGGCCATAAGCGCGGGTTGTACCATCGATTTTGTAGCCCACTTCTGCGTCGATTTCCCGCGACCACTTGACATAATTTGCCACAAACAGATCCAGATCACCGTCGTTATCGAGATCAAACCAAGTAGCCGCAGTACTCCAGTCGCTCGATTTCCCACCAACCCCGGATTGGATGGTGACATTATGGAAGTGCCCACCCCCGTCATTGTGGAACAAATGAGCTCCACCGATGGCAGTAATCAAGATATCAGGTTTCCCATCGTTATCGTAGTCGGCCACTGCCGCGCCCATTCCATGGAGAGGTTGATCAAGACCAGAACCCACCGTGACATCGGTGAAGTGGATAGAGCCATTCGGGAGGGTGTCATTGCGATAGAGGCGCGAGGATTGAGATCCGTCCTTTTGCTTGGACCAAGACCAAGAAGTGCCATTGACCAGCAAGAGATCTGGATCGCCATCGTCGTCAAAATCGAGAAAAGCGACCCCGCTACCCATGGTTTCAGGGAGAAGTTTTTCACCATCGGCACCGCTCACATGGGTGAAAGAAATTCCGGCGACGGCAGTAATATCGGTAAAGGGCGCCGTTGGGACCGAGAAAGCGGTTTTATTGGTGGACGAGAGTGGGGCCTCCAAGAGGGTGATTTGAACTTTCGCAGTTGGGGTTCGGTTACGCAGCAAGAGGTAAGCTCCAATCCCGATGATAAGAAGAGCACCTAGGAGAACGATGGACCCTTTAAGACCGGCGGTGATTGCGCGGTCGTCGTGAGGGGCTAATTCCTCGTGATCATGATTAGGTTTAGGCGCGGGTGGCATAGCATCAGAATTGAGTCGGCCTGAGCATCATGGGGGCGAAAGAGCCTCCGGTCGTTGGAGGTCGTAGATAACAATAGCCTGCGCGGCACGGTCGGCAGCCGGGTGGGCTCGGCGGGCAATGGCGACGGCTCGATCGCGAGCATTGTCATCGGGTCGATACCGTTCGTGAAGCTGCCGGTGCTTTTCACTGCGGACCGGATCGTTCAAGCTGGCGTGAATAAGACCAAGATTATAGTGAGCGGTTAAGTTCTCACTATCGATGAGCAGAGTTTCTTCAAAGCGCTGCGCAGCGGCCCGAAGAAAGTCGCGTTGCTTTTCCGGATGCGCCCGTTCCATTTTTGCGCGTTCGAAGAGGGATTGGCCCAATTCATTAATGACCTCGTAATCTCGGCTGAAGTTCAGACCACGGCGGTCCAATTCTGGGTAGCGATCTTCAAGAATCGATTTGAGATCACGGATCGCGGCGTCGAGGAAGCCATTCTGTTTATTAACCAAACCACTCAGCCAAGCGGTGGTCCAGCGATTTGCGGCAGGGGTGAATCGATTTGTATCACCGGCCCGTTGGAGAGCGTTGACCGTTTCGTCAAGGCGCCCTTCTTTGAAGAAAACCCGCGCAAGATTGAGCGCACCATCGGCGCGGCCGAGACGTTCCACTTGAGTGAAGGCATCGGCGGCTTGGATGAGTTCTCCTTTTTCACTGCCACGATCCCCTTTTAGAAAGAGGCCAATACCGTAGTCATTCCAACGTTGCCAGAGAGGAATCACTGTAATGGAATTGGTCTTCGGCGGAAGAGAGCCTCCTTCAATTTCAAAGGTCAGACGGTCGGAAGCCAACAGGGAAATCGGCAGGTCATTGGTGACTTGCAAAGGAGCCCCCTGTTTGTACTGAGATCCGTAGACATAATTAAAGTAGATCGCATCGAATTTTCGGTACTGAACTTTGACGTCGACGGTGAGCGGTGTTTTTTGGTTTTCGGGAACAGTTAAACGGTAGTGAAGGACATGAGCTGCCCCTGGTGGTATTTGGTTGTTATAAAGCGGAGTAAAGATGTCCTGAGCATTTCGTTGATCAATGCGTTGACCCTCGCGATCGAGCATATAGACATTGAGAAAGTGAGCCCAAGGATCTACTTCGCCGTACCGACCACGGCCACCGGAGCGGCCGATCGTGCGGTCAGCATCAGTCACTTCGACATCCGCCCAAAGTTCGTTGGAATCCACCGTTCCCTGAGTGAGGGGATGACCGAGTCGAAGGGTTCGCACGACGGTTTCGATCAGATAAGTCTGCCCAGGTTTTAGTCGTGGCATCGAAGGCCGAAGCGGGGCGATCAGGCGTCCATCGATTGTGCCGCCCTCTTTTACCCCGAAGATATCAACTCGGATGCAATCTTTGAGAAAAGCCTGATGTTTCTCGATCGCAGCTTTTCGATCGGTGGGTGAGGAAATGAGTGTTGATGCGACCGCCGTATTAGCCGATGGAAAGAAGTGGCTATGGACCGAGAGATGGTCGTTAGTGCCGTAGCGCTTGGCGGCGAAGTCATCCGATTTTTCCAGCGGCATATGGCATTCGGCACAATTGAGCTTAGCTTGATCGGGGTAGTAAAATGCGCGTGCATTGACACCGGAAACACCCGAGAGAAGAAAGGAGTCGTAGTGATTTTGGCCTCGGAGGAACTCCTTATATTTATTGACGGCTTTAGGGATGCCGACCTTGTGACAGACCGAGCAGAATTCTGCGGTTTTGTGGAAAGGTTTAAGGAATGTTTGTTTATGAAACTCAGGTTTTCCTTTGACCAATTGTTTATTGACAAAGAAGGCTAATGAATCTTTGGGCGAGAAGGCAAAGGGATACTGCACCGGTTCCTCGATGGTGTAGTTGGCATTACCGATGTGGCCTTTTTCCGAACCTTCCAAGCGCGTAATAGAATGGCAAGCCACGCAAGTAATACCAGCCTGCGAGGTTGGGTGTTTGAGCATATCGAAATCCGGATCATCAAAAGCGCCTGAGAAGAAAGGAACAGGATCATGGCACCCCGCGCACCAACGCGACATTTGCACGGAGCCATCTCGAGCGAGAGCGAGGTCTCGAGTGCCTTTAATCGTCGCCAGGTAAAATGGATTATTGAAGGAGCTAAATTTATGGGCGGAATGGATATGGGAATTGTAGGCCGCCGGATGACATTCCAAGCAGTATTGATCGTTCATCAAGGCTTTGGCTTGAATAAAAGAGCCCGACGAGGTGCGAGCACTACTGGGCATGAAGTATTTTTCGCCTGAGATCGGAGCTTTGGCTGACCAGACTCTTGGGTCGTGGCGGTGGAGAGCAATCATTCCAGCGACGGTGGCGACCACGGCACCACCCCAAGCGAGGCCGACGTTCCATCGAATCCGAGGTCCGGCCAAGCGGTGGAGAATGTAGAGCCAGACACAGAGTAAGGGAGCCACAACGTGGGCCCAATAGGCGATACTTCGACCCTTCTCCGACTTTATTTGGATAAATTCCAAGCCATCGAATCGCACGAGGACAATACCCGAAACCAAGACAACCAAGCTAATGAGAAAAAGAGCATACCCGACATAGACAGCTTTGCGATTCGGTCGATTCCAAGTGTTGCGAATATGAACAACATTAAAGGCGAGAAACGGAACAATGAAGAGGAGTCCAACGATCAGGTGACCGAGGAATTGCAGTTGATAAAAATAGTTTTGGTAACTGATGCCTTGGTCGCGTTCGAGCCAAGTCATGAGTGTCACCGTGAGCAAGTAGACAGAATTTGCGCCTAAAAGTGCGAGCAAGGCCCACACGGTATTGAGGATCCAACGCAGGCGCGGTCCAACGGCGCGATTGTAGCGCCGTTGAGTTCCTAGGGTCTTTTTGGAATCGACTGAGGAAGATTCATCCATGTCTTTTGGAAGTGTATAGTCAACTTAGCTAGATGTCGCTCCAGCTATTAGGGGTAGGAAGCTTTAATTTGGGGGCGAGTGGGTGGAAAGGTTGTTGATAAGTGGCAAGAGAATTGAGGTTGAAGATTGAAAATGGGAGGGGCTCGAGATCAAGCTTCGCCCATGTCTGAGTCCGCATCGGTGCCGGTTTTGCTGTCCAAAAGGCAGATTTTCATTCGGCGTCTTTCCAGCACGATGTTCCTTTGGAGCATCGTCTTGGCAGCCATTTTTTCAGGTAATGAATTTGTTCGGCAATACGTCTTTCTCGGTTTGATGTTGCTCTTGGCCTGTCTTGGTTTGACGGAATTTTACGGGTTGATCGAGCGTCGTTTGTTTGTTTGTTTTCGGCTCTGGGGAATTGCCAATGGCTTATTGCTGATGGTAGCCACCTTTTTTTATCTGACAGTTTATCTGCCTAGTTCCGGATTTAAGGGGCAACCAGGACGGGCCAATGATTTTGAATCCGCCGTGTTAGTGCTGTTTGTTCTTGGGCTTTTTCTTCGAGAATTTGTTTCAAAGAAAAATCAAGGCAATGCCCTGACCGCCATCAGTATGACCTTGTTGGGTCTGATGTATGTCCCGTGGTTGTTGAACTTCATTCAGAAGATTAATTTTTTCCCAGGCGTCGATGGTCGATTTTATGTTCTCTACTTTATTATTGTGACCAAGTTTAGCGATGTTGGGGCTTACTGCACTGGATCACTAATCGGCCGCCACAAAATGATTCCGCGGATTAGCCCCGGAAAAACGTGGGAAGGTTTCGTCGGAGCCGTGGTGATTTCAACTGGATGTTCGGTTAGTTTGGCGATCCTTCTGGGGGACCGATTAACCGGTTTAACCGTGCCGCATGCCGTGGTCTTGGGTATTATTTTGAGTTTAGGAGCCGTGGTAGGAGACCTGATTGAATCGCTTTTTAAGAGGGAGGCAGGAGTCAAAGATTCGGGTCATTTTTTCCCAGGAATCGGTGGTATTTTAGATCTCTTGGACAGTCTGCTGTTTAATGCTCCGCTGATGTATTTGTATTTGCGGCATATCCTGACCCATTGAAACGAGGCGGGTGAGACTATCCCCCGAAGTTACTTTCTTAGAGGCCGATTAGTTCAGCGGCCTTGGCATGAATATCGCCCGATTTCATGAGTGCTTCACCGACCAGAATTGCCCGGCAACCCACCCGGCGTAGACGGTCGACATCGCTTCGAGAGTGAATCCCACTTTCACCGACCAGAAGAAGTGGCCCACTGGTTTCGGCGGACCAGAGGAGAGGGGCGAGGCGTTCGGTCGTCGAGAGATCAACCTTGAAACTTTTCAGGTTGCGATTATTGACCCCCACCAAGCGAGCACCGCAGCGGAGAGCTCGTTCGAGTTCCAGTTCATCGTGCACTTCCACTAAGGCGGTGATCCCTGCAGCATCGGCGAGGGCATGAAAGTGGGAGAGTTGGACATCGTCTAGAATGGCAACGATCAAAAGAATAGCATCAGCACCCCATTCAATTGCTTCTAAGATTTGGCGTTCATCAATGATGAAATCCTTGCGCAAGAGAGGGAGAGAAACGGCCGCACGAATGGCCTTTAAATAGCTTAAAGACCCCTGAAAGAAGCGTTCGTCAGTGAGGACAGAAAGACAGCTCGCCCCCGCAGATTCATAGTTTCGAGCAATACGAACCGCGTCAAAGTCAGGACAGATAACTCCAAGACTAGGGGAGGCTTTTTTGACTTCAGCGATAAGACCGATATCACCTTGGCGCGGCGTTTCTAGAGCTCCAAAGAAATTACGAACCCCCTCACCTCGGCGCTGAAGAGCCTCCCGGAGTTGGCGAGCACTGATAGGTCCTTGCGGCAGGAGAGCTACTTCAAGCCGTTTCTGAGCAACAATTGTATCGAGCAGAGTCATCGATGAATTTAAATCAGTGAGCTAATCTCGGAAGAATCCTAGGACAAAGGGGCGCACGAACAAAAGCCAAACCGAGAGAGCGTGGCGGTCATTCCGGTGTCCCGCGTTCGAGAAGGCGTTTGTATTTGAGCACGCCCTCGGCGATCGCGGAGGCTATTTGATCGCGGAATTTTTCAGTGTAAATGTAGGGGGTATCCGAGGGGTGAGTCATATAGCCCGCTTCGACCAGCACGCCCGGCATCTTGAGAAGAGTGAGTTCTTTAAAACGGGCACGTCGAACACCGCGATCGGGCAGGCTGGTTTGGTCCAGGAGTGAAGTGTGGATTTGTTGAGCTAAGGTAATGTTTTCACGATCGAAAGCGTTACCCGCCGACCAAGATCCGCCGTGGCGATGGGCGTCATTGCTGGAGGAGGCCCCTGCTGGGGTAAGGCAGTACGTTTCGAGACCTTGTACTCCAGCGTGTCCGGGTCCATCGAAGCCATTAAAATGAAGGCTGATATAGAGATCTGCACCGCTTTTATTTGCTTTGACCGCCCGCGTCTCGAGGGGGACGAAGGTATCCTCATCTCGAATAAGGGTGACCGTTAAGCCCGCGGCCCGGAGCCGTTCCGCGAGTCTTTTCGCCAAGGACAGAGTGTAAATTTTTTCCTGCCGAGATCCCTCGATATTGCCGGGGTCTTTACCTCCATGACCGGCATTGATGGCAATCTTTCGAATGGGCGGTCCCCGTCGTTTCGGGGGGGAAATAAGAGGGGAAAGAAGCGTATCAAGATCCCGCTGTGATATTCGGTAGCGCCCCTGAACAGTGGATAAGAGGTCGGACAAACGGTACTCAACCTCATTAAAGGACACTTTGTTGGAATCCTTTTGGAAGCGGAACCGCATCCAACGATTGGTGAGCAGGAGCACGTCGCCACGGGTGCTGGTTCTTAAGTCCTGCAGACGGGCCCAATCAGCGAGATCGCGAAAGTGAGGGGGTGCTGGATTAGCGAAGAGTGGTGACGCCCAGATGAGCAGGAACCACAACCCTACAATAGCAGGCGGGAAGGGGCGTCCGACAGTCATGCCAAGAGATTTCAGCGGAGATTTTCGGGATTGAGGGGGAGCAGGTCCTTAGGAAGGAAAAGTCCATCTTTACGAATCAATTCTGAATCGAACCAGACTTCCCCCCCGCCCCATTCGGGACGCTGGATGAGGACCATATCCCAGTGTACCGCCGATTTATTCCCATTACCCGGATCGTCGTATGCTTGACCTGGGGTGTAATGGAGTGAACCAGCAATTTTCTCGTCGAACAAAATATCACACATCGGATTTTGGATGTAAGGATTGAATCCTAGACTAAATTCGCCGATGGACCGAGCTCCAGAATCGGTATCGAGAATTTCGTTCAGTTTCTTTTCCGATCCCCCTTGGCACGTGGCCCGCACGATGCGTCCTTGTTTTAATTCCAGTCGAATCCCCTCAAATTTGGTTCCGGCGTAAAGAGTTGGAGTATTGAAGGCAATGAAACCTTCGGAAGATTTAAGGGTGGGGCAAGTGAAACACTCTCCGTCGGGAATGTTACGTTGACCCTCGCAGGGTTTCGCGCCGATGCCACGGATGGAAAAGGTTAAATCCGTACCGGGCCCTTTAATTTGAACACGATCCGCTTTGCGCATCCGTTTTTCCAAAGGACCACAGGCAGTAGCCATTTTGGCGTAGTCCATTGTGCAAACATCGAAATAGAAATTTTCAAACGCCTCGGTACTCATATTGGCTCCCTGCGCCATACTCGGCGTGGGCCAGCGCAAGACGCACCACCGGGTTTTGTTAATACGATGATCTAAGACCGGTCGGAGCGTCTTGGCGTAGAGGCGTGATTTGTCAGAGGGGATGTCGCTGTTTTCCGCCGCATTGTGGGAACCGCGAATGGCGATGAAGGCCTGCATCTTTTTTATCCGAGCCATTTCAATCGTTTTAACCAAAGACGCATGCGCAGGGTCGGTGCCTATTTGCAGCTCTCGGGTCACTCGAGAGTTGCGGGTTTCGACAATTGGGACCGCTCCAACAGCGCGGGCCGCCCGAATCAATTCCACAGCCATCGCATCGGGGGTGTCACTTAAGTCGATCAAAACTGTCTCCCCTTTCTTAAGAGCGCAGGAATACTCGATCAACAGCTTTGCTAGACGGGAATAACGCGGGTCAGTCATGATAGTACGCGGCCAAATTCAAACACGAGAAGAGCCAAGAGGACACCAAACAATTTCAATTGAAATTTGGAGGCATTGAAATGTGGAAAGTGTGCTTATTGCAGTGGGCAGAAATTCAAAAGCCCCCCACCCTTTCGGATGGGAGGCTTGGGAGGACGATTTAGCTTAGCGAAGCCGGTAAAACTTCGCGGCGGTGGTATCGGTCACTTTGAACGGTGAGACTGCTGGCAGGATATCTGAGAAAGGCCCAGCAAGGCTGTTAGCCGACTGAAGTTGTCCGCCTTCCCAGACCAGAAGGAGAAGATCGCCGGAGCGTTGGATAGTCATTTTGAGTAAGGGAGCTTCGGAGGCACCGCTGAAGCCAAGGTTATTGGCGCCGGCCATATAGAGGGTTCCCACCTCCAGAGGGGTAAGAACTCGGCGCCAGACTCCTAACTCGTCGATGTCGCCTGAACCTGTTTCTTGATAAAGACCTGTTGGATCCTGTCCGAGGGTGACCGGCAATCCAGTGTCGATTGATTTGGCAACTGCGGTGGTCGTGCCGCTGATTTTGAAGGATCGAGCGGGGGCCCCATCCAAATAAGTTACGACCTGTGCAGCCCGATCGAAGGTATAAGCCAAATGGTGCCAAGCTCCGTCGTTAATGCTGCCGATATCTCCATAAATACGCGCACCGCTGGTGCTATTTGTATCATATAACGACACGCCCCAAGCCCCATAGTTGAGAGGAGCAGGATCGGGTTCAGCGCCGCTTCCAATGCCATATCCGTAAGCGGGCGAAAGAACAATACCAGGACCACCGAGGGACCCGGTCGTGGTGGTGAAGAAAGGCAAATCACCCGCGATGAAGTCCTGTGGTAAGCGAATCCAGAATGCCACCGTAAAATTGACATTTGTCCCGAACTTGAGGTCGGGACGGACCCCGAGAGAAAGGTAAGAGGTGTTGGTGGTGGTGGTGACCCCTGGTTTGCCCGGTTGACCAAAGTCAGAGGCATATGAAACCGCCCGACCCACTTTGCCTTCAGTGAAGGTGGCGGCAGTTAGGTTGGAGGAAGTGGATGTTTGAGCCAGAGCGACCGCATTATTTCCACGGCCCGTGGCATCGATGAGACTATTATTGAAAGGCAAATGAACCACGAGGCCTGGGATAGAGGGTTCAGTGGTTGGGGCAGGCAGTACAACCAGAGAAGCCACGGCGCTCGTTGTTGTGCCGGCAGGATTCGTGATGACGACCGTGTAGTTGCCTGCGTCAGCTAGGGTCAGCCCAGTTAGGATGAGGCGAGAAGCGGTTGCTCCGGGAATATCGATCCCTTTCTTTTTCCACTGATAAGTAATGGGGATACTGCCAAAAGCGTTGACTGCAAGGGTCGATCCTAGGGTGACATAATTGGTAAAGCTGGCGGGTTGGCCGGTGATTTGAGGTGGGGTGGTTGACCCGTAAGAAATCCCGTAATGCTTTTCGATGACCGAGTCGGACAGTAGGGTATCATAAATTGCGACTTCATCGATGGCTCCTTTGAAAGTGCCGTCATAATCAGGAGAATTACTGAGGCGTTTAGATCCGATAGAAATAGGCGAAGTCGACGGACGAACCCCATTGTTGTTGGCGGGTCGACCGTCCCCAGTGCCGGCGAGGCGCCCATTGACATAGACCCGTAATTGAGGCGAATCAGGAGTCGATTGGTCGTAGACCCCGACGATATGTTGCCACGAATTGTCGGGGCCGACATCCGCCTCTGCCGAGTAGAGGGTGTTATTATTGCCACGGGTGTAGAATCGATAATGGCCTGAGGCGATATCGAGAGAGAATTGTTCATTTCCAGTAGTGCCTTCGGCTCCCGTTCCCTTGGCAATCAGGGTGGATTCATCCACCAGGCCCTCGGCCGCTTTTGCCCAGCATTCAATCGTGAAACTGACGTTAGTTCCCTGAAAATTAATTTTAGACCCGTTGATTTGGCCAACAAAACTACCCGAACCGGCAAAAAGAACCGAAGGATTGGAATCGAGTTCGGAATACCCCGACTGATTCAAGGTAATCTTAGAGTAAACCCCGTTATTATCGCCCGCATGATCAAAGGCAACGGATCCATTGGTTTCACCAAGTCGCCAGTAAGCGATCGGAGAAGCATCGAGCACAGCCGCAGGGTAGTTAATCGGAGTCGGAGAGGCGTACAGGATTCCGGCGGCGCTCGAAGATGATCCGGCTTCATTGGTGACCTCGCAGGTGAAGCTTGCTCCATTGCGCGCGAGTTCGGTTGTGCCTGTGTAGGAGGCAGCGGTGGCCCCAGCGATGATCTCCCCGTTGACTTTCCATTGGAACGTTTGGGGAGTGGTCCCACCTGTGATCACCGCGAAGGTAAAGGGACGTCCTGCGAACCGAGCAACTGGCACTGGTTGACTGATGAAAGTGGGGGCTGTTGCGGCGATGGATAGTTTGACCGAATTGGTGACACTACCGAAAGCATTAGCGACCACCACGCTGTAGGTGGGGGTACCGACTTGGAGATTGTTGAGCGTAAGCGAAGAACTGGCTGCATTGAGAGGGACACCGTCGAGGGTCCAGAAGTAAGTAAGAGGTTCGGCACCTTCTGCCTCCACTTTCAACGTGACGCTCCCCCCTTTAAAAAGAGTCGGCCAGGTGTTGCGCAAATAGCCGTCGGGCGTGCCGATAGAGCGGGTGATAATCGGGCTGACCTGCGCGACGTCATAAAGTGCCTTAATTTGGGCAGCAGAAAGGGCTTTGTTAAAAATGGCAGGTTCATCCACAGCGCCTCCGAAAAAAGTGCTAATGCCGCCCGGAGTTTTGAAGGCCCCCCCCCGATCCGCTTCCGCTTGAGCTCCGATCGTCCACGCATTGGTGGTGATGATGGCTCCATTGCCACTGGTCAACGATCCAACATTTTTTCCATTGCGATAGAGGGTCCACTGAGAGCCGTCGTAAGTCCCGGCGAGAAACACCCAATTATTGAGATCTCCCTCAGGCATCGGGAAGAGAACTGAATCGTAGTAAGAACTGCCGTCCGTCACTCCAATTTCGTAGTGGTTAGTGGTTCCGTAACCCGTACCCGTCAAATCAGTGCCGCGGGAGATTCGCAGGAAAGTTTCGGCATTCTTCCCGTCCCATCCGCGGGCAATAATGTCGCGGAAGAAATTTTTAACGGTCGGCTTGACCCATGCCATCAGAGTGATTTCACCGATGAGGTCCAGCTTTGGATCAGCTCCGATTTCCACGAAACCATTGGCACCATCGAGTGCAATAGACCGGTTGGAACCGCCGAAACCGGGGTAGCCAGCACCCGGTTGGTTAGCGAGCCCGCCCCAAAACAAAACGCCATCTGCTGTGGCACCCGCATTGCCGCTATTTTTGACGATGGGAAAATTCTTAGCATCTGGAGTCGAGGTTGCGGCGTCATCCATCGGCCAGTATCCAGACGGACCCTCGGCGAGAATCAAGGCACCGTATTCGTCAGGATTAGTGGTGCCCGCGGTGAAGTGCGCTTTGCATTGAGCGGTGGAGAGCGAGAAGGGGTAATAGGCTACTTCATCAACCCAAGCATCAATTCCACGATTCCCTGAAATTCCGCCGGAGGCGACGGCGGGGGAATCAGAGAGCGTCCCATTAAAGCCTGTGCCACCCATACGGAAGGGCATTTGGGTGTTAACCTCCAAACTGGCGACCTCAGTCGCGGTGAGAGTCTTACTGGAGGCAAGGTCGCCATCGATAATGACCGAGGTTTTTGCACCGTCGAAGGTGCAAACAACGTGACGCCATTTATCCAAGCCGGCATTCAGAGAAGGTCTTGCTGCATTGTTAACCGTGCCAACATAGCCAGCGGAGTTACCGAGGCGAAACTCAATCCGGCCTAGGTTGTTCATATAAACCAAATATCCACGCCGGCTCGAGGCGGCGAAATCATTCATCACTGAACTGAGAATCGACATTCCGGTTGTGTCGGCACCCAAGGCGGCTGGCTTGATCCAAAATTCCACGCTAAAGGCTCCACTTTTGTTCAGGGCATTATTGTGAGGAACATCCAGCTTGGATCCTAGGTAACCTGCATTCACTCCAGGGTTTTTGAAGCGAACAGATTTACCGACTGCACCCGGTTGCCCCTTTTCTGCATCCAGAATAACCGCAGCATCAATGACTGAACCGAGTGAACTCCGATTGATGACCCTGTTTAAGGGCGGGGAAGAGCCTGTTTCATCAAAACGCCAATAGCCCACTGGATTGAGAGCGGTGACTGACGCTGGATAATCGGCATGGGCGAAGCCGACTATGGCGATGAAGCAGCCCAGTATTAAACTAAGCCGATGTTCGATCTTGGTTTGTAGTTTCATTGAGGGATAATTGAGTTGGACTAGCAAATTTAAAGAAAAGAGGGGTTGGTAAACAAGCGAAGTCTAAGAAAGAGGGTGCTGAATGAGCTTTAGATTTTTTGGAGATACAGAGATCTAACGGGTGGAGGCCGACTATTTTTTCGGTCGCGTTGTTCGAGCCTGCAACCAAGCCACATCTAGATTACGAGGCGAAGGCATGTCGGATTGACGCGACGTAGTCTGGGCAACGAGAGGAGGCGTTGTTCGGGAATCCATCCACCGTTTGATTTCAGAGTGGCCGTCCGCAAAGGAAAATCCAGCGGCACGATTATGGTAAGAACCGGGGAGGTCCACGGTGAACTTATAGAGACTCGGATTCGAGGGGCTATAGCCGTCCATGTGGGTCATAAAATTTCCCCAATTGATAGAATCTTCACGTTGATCTAAGAAGACCCACGTGTCGGAGGGCCCCGGGGATATTGAGTTATTATTAATCTCCGATAATTTGAGAAAGAGTTGGTAGGGGGCCGCCATAGCAATGCCGCTCGAAGACCCACCGAAGCCGCCCAGGTAGAAATTCATCGACATCGTGCGCACGCGAGGCTTTCGAATGCCATTGACCATCACATAACTTTTATCACTTGGGCAGCGGTAGATTCCGGCACTTTGGTTGTAAGGCCAGAGGGGGCGTTGAGTAATATCGGCATTGATGTCCCAATTTTTTTGGTCGGGCCCAAAGCTGAGTTCGGTCTGCGTCCAAGCGTAAGCATTGGCTGGATTATTAGCTGTGCCCGAGTGACTGGCATAGACCAACCGATCGAGGTTGTCTTCTGCGTACATACGCCAAGCCAAGGTTAACTGCCGATGATTGGACATACACTGAATGCCTTGAGCCTTTTGCTTTCCGCGACCTAACGAAGGAAGAAGCATTCCAGCCAAGATCGCTATGATCGCAATAACCACCAATAACTCGATGAGTGTGAACCCCTTCAGTGGGCAGCGCTTCGAATTGGAATACCGCAAGTAGCGCAGACTAGGAGCATGAACCATGATAAAATTCTTTTGGATTGCGGAAGTAATAACCCCGCCGAAAAGAAGTCACGTCAAGTCTTTAGTATGTCAAGTAGGTAACATTTTATAAACTTTGAAGAGGCGATATTAATCGCTTTATTTGGCTGCAAAATGCAGACCTCGGGTTGAGGTCTTAGGAGGTAAAACTCCGTGAGTTGATCCGGTTGGAAAGCTAAAAGAAAACCCTCCCAGCAATCGCTCTGAGGAGGGCGTTGCGAGGAGGGAATGTGAGAGAGGAAAGGGTTAGCGCCCGCCAATTCCCATGGAGAGAAGAAACATAATATTATTCGGCGTTTTCTTCAATTTACCGAGCAGAAGATCCATCGACTCCACTGCGGGGACCCCGACAAGGGCACGTCGTAGGATGGCAATGCGATTAAATTCATCCGGATGAAAAAGCAGTTCCTCTTTTCGTGTGCCGGACTTCTCGATGTTGATCGAGGGAAAGATCCGCCGATCGACTAGCGATCGATCGAGATAAATTTCCATATTCCCGGTGCCCTTAAATTCTTCAAAGATGACCTCATCCATCCGACTTCCAGTGTCAACGAGGGCGGTAGCCATAATTGTGAGTGACCCACCTTCCTCGATATTGCGCGCAGCACCAAAGAATCGTTTCGGCTTGTGGAGAGCATTGGCGTCGACGCCGCCAGAGAGGATCTTACCGGAGTGAGGTTGAACCGTGTTATAGGCTCGAGCGAGTCGGGTGATGGAATCTAAAAGAATGACCACATCACGTTTGTGTTCAACCATCCGCCGTGCTTTTTCGATCACCATCTCGGCGACCTGAACATGCCGTTCCGGGGGTTCATCGAAGGTGGAACTAACCACTTCGGCCCCTCTACAGGAACGTTCCATATCGGTCACTTCCTCCGGTCGTTCATCAATGAGGAGAATAATCAGGTGACTTTCCTTGTTATTCTTCAGGATTGAATTGGCTAACTTCTGCATTAGCACCGTTTTGCCGGTCCGCGGCGGGGCGACGATGAGCCCGCGAGTTCCCTTACCAACCGGGCAAACGATATCGACAACCCGGGTACTGAGTTCATCCGGGGTTGTTTCTAATATAAAACGTTTATTGGGAAAAAGCGGAGTCAGATTTTCGAAGTGGGTTTTCTCCTTCGCCTTATCCGGATCGATACCGGCGACTTTTTCGACTTTGAGCAGCGCGTAGAACTTTTCTTTATCCTTCGGCGGACGGACTTGGCCGTCGACTTCATCGCCGGTGCCAAGATCGAAGCGACGTATTTGAGAGGGGGAGACGTAAATATCCTCGGGGCAGGGCAGGTAATTGAAAGCGGGCGAACGAAGGAAACCAAATCCTTCAGGCATGACCTCAAGAACGCCGCGGGTATTAATGATGCCGCCGGCCGAAAGGTTGCGTTGAACGATCTGGAAAATAATCTCCTGCCGTTTAAGTGTTCCGTAATTTTCGATTCCAAAATGCCCAGCTAATTCGGCCAGAGGGCCGATGGGCATCGGTTGGAGTTCATGAAGATTTAGATTCCGCGGCGAGACAGTAACAACGGGGCGAGAGGGGGCTTCGGGTGCAGGCGTATCTTCATTGGGAGCGACCATTCGCTGCCTTGGCGGCAAGGGTGACGCCTTGAGAACCAGAGGTTCTTGGTCTGCATCGTTGCCCCCTTCTGGGGGCATCGGACTTATCCTGAGGTCGGACTGATCAAAGGGAGCGTCAAGATGCCCCTGAGTTGGCTCATTATGAGCGAGATTCTCAGAGCTAGGGATCTCTGAAGCTTCCGCTGAGGCGGCTTTGCGGCGTGGGGCTCGGGGTTTTTTCGGCGCAATCGAAATTTTCGGTGTGCGTGCCATATTGAAATAGTCTGGAGAAAGTAAAATGAATCTCAGTCGGAGATCAGGTCCCGTCGAGAGCAGGGACTAAGGGAGGTCTTGGAAAGGGGGTCTTAAACGAACGGGGAAGGAGTTATCAAACCTAAGAGAGGGCCTGAGTCACCGCCTTGGTTTTGAGACTTTGCCGAATTTAAGGATATCTGCAAAGAAATTTTAACGTCAGCAAAGTGAAACGGGGTTTGACCTCTCTTTTTTCGGAAAATTGTCGCTATTTTTATCGTTTATAACTTATCCTCCAGATTGTTAGTTTTTAACTGGAAAAACACTTTTTCAGTTTGCGGAAAGCTTTTCAGTTTTGAGAGCCTTCCCATGCGGCTCGACCTGCGGTTGGTCGATCTGAAGTCTGCTTATGAATTTGGAATCAAATGGAAAGACACTCTTAATCAGCGGTGTTTCTGAGCTCAATGCGGCAAATGCAGGGGGGTTTCGAGACCAAGCGCGCGCAGCCATTCAGCCGTACCATTCTCGAGTTGATTTAGATCTTTCGGTTACCCGATTTATCGACAGTAGTGGTTTGGGAGCGTTGATTGCCCTGAGTAAGCTCATGACTTCTCGGCAGGGGCATTTGCGGGTTATGAATCCTCAGGCCGCTGTGCGGCAGATTTTTGAGATAACTCGGATGAATCGAGTCTTTGAAATCATCGAGAAGTAAGCTCAGAAACTGAGATCATCTGCTGAATTCTTTACGACAAGTAGAA
The DNA here is from genome assembly GCA_945898055.1 of Akkermansia muciniphila. Taxonomy (GTDB): domain Bacteria; phylum Verrucomicrobiota; class Verrucomicrobiia; order Limisphaerales; family UBA9464; genus SXXZ01. The sequence goes on from CAMDGV010000009.1 coordinate 62,939, forward strand.
TCCGCTTGTTTTCTTCGTTTAAAAGTCGAAAGCACCTTGCAAGGAGCACGAGACTCTTCGGCTTCCTTGGCTCAGTTTCTTAAAGAGCAAGGATTGAATGAGTGCGAGATTTCTGAGTGGGAACTGTCGGTGATGGAGGGACTAGTAAACGGGGTTCGCAATGTCCAAATTGGACGTGAGTTGGAGCCTTTGGAGCTTTCAGCGCTCGTTACTAGGACTGAGGTAGTGGTTTCACTAACAGATTATTCCCCTGGGTTTGATTGGCCAGAAGATCCAACCCTCCCAGAATCACCCTGCGAATCTGGGCGCGGTATTTTTTTGATCACTCGTTTGATCCCTGAGGTGAGCTACTTTCGGGGTAGGCAATCGAACCAATTAATTTTACGAAAGAATCGATCCAGTAGCTCCAACCCACCCTCAATCATTGATCTGCAGCAGCAGGTGGCTGAGTTGCAAAAGGTCTGTGTCTCACAAACCGAGGAATTAACCTCGCTGACCGATGAGTTGACAGTTTGCTATGAAAGTTTGACGGCGATTTTTCGCTTTAGTGAAGACATCAAACGAGACTTAAGTGGGAGGGACTTGGTTGCAAAATGGCTTGGCGAATTGCTCATGATTTGTGGAGCGGACTGGGGCGTCTTGCGCTTGGTCACCGAGGACCGGACCCAGTTAGCAACTGCTGGATGTGCTGGGTTACCCTTTAGTTTACCCGTATTACCTATTGCTGGTTTTCAGGCCGGCCAAATCCCAACCGAGGTCAACGCTTTAAACAAAGGAAACGATATCTTTTTTGATGCTGACACTCCCTTTAGTCTCGGCTCGGAAGGGGGCATAAATTGTCCGGCCGGTGTCGGGGTTAGTTATCCTATTTTTTATCAGAAACAGCCTTTTGGAGTCCTTTCTGCTGGGCGTTCTTCTGAGCACCAGGGGTTGACGTCGGGTCAGATAAGTATTCTGCATACATTTGGGGATTTTTTCGGCATTCAACTCAGAAATCTCCGATTACGGGAAGAGTTTGTCAGAGGGCAATTGATCTCTAGGGAATTAGAAATTGCTGAGCGTATTCAGAGGAGCCTTTTACCGGAAACCTTGCCTCGGCTTGACGGCTACACCTTGGCGGGTCACTCGCAGAATGCCAGCCAGGTGGGCGGTGACCTCTACGATGCAGTTTCTCTCACTAAAGACACAACCTTGATCGTGGTGGCGGACGTCATGGGCAAGGGAGTTCCAGCCGCTCTCTTCGCCGCCGTCTTGCGCTGTGCCATTCGAGCACGCCCCGATTTGGCAGAGAAACCGGGTAAGTTGATGACGTGGTTGAATACCAATTTATATGAGGATCTGACTCGGGCTGAGATGTTTGCCACGGTCCAATTAGTTTATTTTGATTCTCGTTCTGGGGAGTGCCGGATTGCTTCTGCGGGCCATTGCCCGGCAATTTTAGCCTCAACTGGCGGAGATATTCTAGAAATTGACATTGGCGGTTTGCCGGTCGGCGCGGTGTCTCCCACCGAGTATCTGGAGTCTTTCTTCAGTTTGGAACCAGGGGCAGTCCTTCTTTTGTATACGGACGGCGTGACCGATATTCTAAATTCCCTTAAAGTGCCCTATGGTTTGGAGCGTTTAAAGAAGCAGCTTTCTCTTGCGGTTGAGCGAGGATTTGGGGCTCAGGAAAGTTGTCGGGAGTTAGTCGAGGATCTAGACCGATTTAGAGAGAAGCATCCACCCTTTGATGATGTCACTTTTGTGCTTTTGAGCCGAAAGACTTAGACTCTTGGTTTTCAATTAAACGAACGATTGCTTGAGCTAATGCCTTACAAAGTATTGATCGTAGACGATGAATCTCATGTCCTGCGGGTCGCCGAGTTGGGGTTCTGCCGAGCTGGCTTCGAGGTCGTGACGGCACGCAATGGGCAGCAAGCCCTCGAACGGATCGCAGCCGATCTTCCTCATCTGATGGTCATGGACGTTCAGATGCCGATAATGGATGGATTGGAAACACTGCGTCGGGTTAAGTCTAATCCTCTAACCGCAGGGATTGTGGTTATTATGCTAACCGCCCGAGGAACCAGTATCAATCGATTGGCTGCAGAAGCCGAAGGTGCCGTTCTCTTTGTGACCAAGCCGTTCAGTCCGACTCAATTGGCTCTGGAGGCACAGCGTTTTTTATCCAAACCAACAGGGGGCTTGAAGCCCAACGAAACTAGCCCCCTTTGACCCTCGCTCCGTCGGGGGAAAAGAGAGGGTCAGGCAGAGAGGTCTCCCACCGCGGCGGCAAGGAGACTTGCTTCTGTCCAGTCAGCCACAGGCCGGACGGCGACGAGACGCCCACGATGAAAAACGCCAATGGTGTCACAGATACCGATGAGCTCGGGGAGGTAAGAACTTGCCATTAGAACGGCATTGCCATCGAGAGCCGCTTTGTCGATGTGATTGTAGATATGAACCTTGCTCCCTACATCGATGCCTCGGGTGGGTTCGTCAAGAAGCAGGACTGGGCACTGATGATAAAGGAGACGTCCAAAGGCGACCTTTTGTTGATTCCCACCGGAGAGTTCCCCTACCGGTTGGAGTTCATCGCGCGCTCGAATATCCAAGGGGTGCATCCAATCGAGCGCCATCTGCCGTTCCGCGGTTGGTCGCCAAAATCCATAGGCGACAAGCTCTCCTGGTCGGGTGATTAGAAGATTTTCAGCGACACTTCTGTTGAGGAGGAGTCCATCTTCCTTCCGGTTTTCACTCAGAAAACCGAGACCCGCATCCCAGTTTTTCTTTGGTGAAAAGCCCGTGATGTTTTGCCCGTCAAAACGAACTTCGCCCGACACAATTGTCTCAAGACCGAAGACAGATCGGAGAGTCTCCGAACGTCCGGATCCAACAAGGCCAAAGAGGCCAAAGACTTCGCCGGAGCGGAGGTTTAGAGTGACAGAATCAGGTTTAGTCTGCCCGGAAAGTACCGAAAATTTGAGAAGATCTGCGCCAAACGAGCGTGAAGAGCGTGGATAGAGTTCATCGACTTCGCGTCCGACCATGACTTGAATGAGATCGGAGTTAGCTACCTCTTTGAGCGTCCCAGTGGCCACACTACTACCGTCCCTAAGAATAGTAAAACGAGAGCAAATACGTCGAGATTCCTCGAGAAAATGGCTGACGTAGAGAATGCTGACCCCAGTTAAACGAAGACGTTCGAGGACCAAAAACAAATGTTCGGTATCGCTGTGAGTCAGACTGGACGTTGGCTCATCTAGGACGAGTAATTGAGGCTGGGTCAGGAGTGCGCGGGCAATTTCAACCAGTTGTTGTTGGGCAATAGGCAGAAGGTAAACGGGAATATCGAGGGGAATGGAATCGGCCTTGAGTTGACACAAAGCTTGGTGAGCCTGTTGGTGTTGTTTGCTCCGGTGAATCCATCCGAAGCGGGAAGGTTCTTTTCCGAGGGTGATATTCTCGGCCACCGAGAGATGCGGCACGAGACAAAGCTCTTGATGAATCATAGCCACACCCGCTTTGCGGGCGTCGAGGGGGCTAGAGGGAGTGTAAGGAACCCCATTGAGCAATAGGGCACCGGAATCGGGCGCATGAACTCCCGCTAGAATTTTCAGCAAAGTGCTTTTCCCAGCCCCATTTTCACCGATCAGGGCATGGGATTCACCGGGCTGAAGATGCAGGCTAACCTCTCTCAGGGCTTGGGTGGCTCCGAAGGCTTTCGAGACAGTTGATAATTGGAGGCGTGGTACCACTCGAGTTTTAGGTAGACTAGATCTTCAGACGTTTCAGCGAATTGCTCCTGATGATTCAGCGGTCTGTGCAATGTGCAAGCTGAGGATTTGGTTCGAAGAAGGAGCCAAAAACAGAACCGCCCGGTGCGGTTCTAGTTTTCAATTACCCATTGTGCTTTAATGAGTCGCTGTTTCATCCACGACCAAGAAGCGAGTTCCGTTTCGGTCCCAGATTTTAATCAAGGTCGCAGTGTCGGTCGAATTTTCGCTCATTCGCACCGCCCCAGCAGCGTCTTTGACTGGTTCACGATTGATTTCAAGAAGGACATTCCCGGGGCGAAGTCCGGCGAGATGGGACGCCGAGTTCTGTTCCACGTCGGTCACTAGAGCACCCGTGACCGAGTTAGGTAGAGACGCCTGTCGCCTGATGGTTTGAGATAGATCGGTGACACCCACTCCGTTCAAGGTTCCAGATTGCGGGGCGGGCTCATTTTGACCAACCTTTGGGGAGACGTCTTCTTGGTCAGACTGTTCCAAGACAGTGATTCGAAGGGATTGGCTCTTGCCCTGACGCAGTAGTTTGATCGGGACAGTAGAACCGGACTCGGTTCGACCGACCGCGAGATGAAGTTGGCGACTATCGGCGATAGGGTGTCCGTTGAATTCCACGATGACATCGCCGCTTTCGATGCCCGCCTTAGCAGCAGCACTGCGTGGGATGACATCACCAATGAGAGCACCCCGAGCGAGGCCTAAATCGAGGCGTTTGGCCAGAGGCGGCGTCAGGTCTTGGATACGGACACCGATTTGGCCACGAACCACCCGACCGTCTTTGATGATAGAGCGCAACACTTCGCGGGCCAGGTTCGATGGAATGGCAAATCCAATCCCCTGATTTCCTCCGGTCCGACTGAGAATAGCGGTATTAATGCCGAGGAGACGTCCTTGGGCGTCCACGAGTGCCCCACCAGAATTACCGGGATTGATCGCGGCATCAGTCTGCAAGAAATCTTCGTAATCGAGACCGAGCGTGGCACGTCCCTTGGCACTGAGAATTCCAGTTGTTACCGTTCCACCAAGCCCGAAAGGATTGCCCACAGCAAGCACGAGGTCGCCCACCTCGGCTTCGTCGCTATCGGCAAAATTAAGATAGGGAAATTGGCTGCCAGAAATTTTAATCACCGCGAGATCTGTTTTCGGATCCGTGCCGATCACCTGAGCCGTTGACTCAGTACCGTCGGTAAGTTGAACCTTCACCGAGTCGGCTCCATCCACCACGTGGTTGTTCGTCAAAATATACCCATCGTTGCTCACTAGCACACCCGATCCAATTCCCTGTTGACCTGGGGAACGGGGAAGATGACCCCGAGTATCCCCAAAAAAGAGGTGTCGTTGAGGGTCGATTAGTTCGGATCTGCGTGAGTGAGACGAGCTGTAAATTTTTGCGACGGCAGGTAGGACTTGTTTCACCACTGGAGCAAAGCTCATTCCGAAACGGGACTCTTTCGGTTCCGCTTGGGTTTTGGGCAAAGAACTCGCTGTTTCATTTTTAGGGTTATATGCGGTGAGAGCAGGTATACTGCCGAGAAAAAGTCCGAGAGCCGCGAGCGTAAATAATGGCCAACGGGCGGTTACACTTTTGGGGGAGGTCGTTTGAGGTAGGAGGGAATTGTGGGTCATTGTGATTCAGTCCCGACTGGGAATTCTTCCGAGTCGTAGAAAGCAATTAAACAATGCCCACCGGAGGTGGCTGGGACCTTTCCTCTAGATTACAGAAATGTCATAAAGGATTTAGCTTATCGCGCCGTTACTCTTCGTCTGGTTCGGGAAGCCAACGGGCGAGGAGTGCTGCTGGGCCGAAGAGTATTGCTGCATAGAGAAGCGCCTGCCGAACATCACCGACTTTAGTGAAAAGCCCGAAGAAAACTGTCCCGCCTGCGGCAACCAGTCGCCCCATATTGTAGCAGAAGCCGGCACCCGTTGTGCGGAGCAGGGTTGGGAAAAGGGGAGGTAGACACATGGTGAATAAGCCAAAGACACCTTGGCAGGCGCCAATAAGAAAGAAGGCACCCAGAAGAGTAGAATGGCTCAGTGGTTCTCGAAAAGTAGCCCACATAACGGCCCCGTAGAGGAGACAAAATGTGATGATTGTGCGTCGATATCCGATCCGACGGGCGGCGACGGCAGCGGCGTAATTTCCAACAATTGATCCGATCATCAGAACGACTAAAGCGACCACCGCAGCTCGGTTTTGGCCGGCAGCGCTGAGATCTCGAACCTCGGGAAGATCTCTAATATATTTCTGCTGCCAGAACATAAAGGTCCAATGCGCAGTCAGAGAGACCCCACAAATGGCTAGAACGATCCAAGTGGTGCGGGCGACCGGTCGACGGAAGAGATCAGAAATGGGGGGCGGCTTGGCGGTACTGGCTCGAGCGGTGTGCCATTCTTCCGTCTCGGGTACGGCGCGACGAATCCAAAGAACAATGAGAGCGGGAAAAACGCCCACCAGAAAAATGTAACGAGGTTCCGAATTTTCAAAGAGATAACCAAAGAAACAGGCCAGTAAAACTCCCATATTTACGGCGGTCTGAAGAGTTGCAGCGATCCATGGCCGCCAACGTTTAGGCCAGGTTTCAGAAAGCAATGAAGCGCCGACAGCCCATTCCCCGCCAATCCCTAAAGCCGAAAGAAACCGGAAAATAAGCAGGTGCCACCATTCGGTTGAAATGGCGGAAAGTCCGGTGAATCCGGCATAACAGAGGATGGTGAGACACAGAGCACGACTGCGTCCCATCAGGTCTCCTATTCGACCGAAGAAAGCCCCACCGAGAGCCCAACCAACGAGGAAGGCAGCATTGATGAGAGCCCCCTTTTCGCCGACTTCTTTATCGGTACGCGATAAGTGGAGTAGTTGGGCGACGAACGGTGTGGCTACCAGCGTGTAAATATGCATGTCCAGACCGTCAAACATCCAGCCGAGCCAAGCAGCGAGTCCTGATTTTTTCTGTTGAGACGTGAGATCACGCAGACGAATAGAATTTGTGGGACTGGGCATGCAAGGGAGTTGAAGGCAAAAGACGTTTGAATGCGATAAGATGTGCGGATAAAATGTGATGGGTTGAAGGACGCGTTGCTCTTCTAAATGGAGACGCTTCCCTCCTGCCCCCTTCTCGTGGGAGTCTTCGCCCGCCGATTAGATTCGGTTGACTAGAAAGGCTGATGATACCTTTGAGAAAAAATACCGTGAAGACCGGCAATACGTGGCCGCCTCTAGTGGGGCGCCGAGTATCGTGGGGCCAAAGCAGATGGGAGTGGATGCTCGAGACTCTAGTACAATGGGTCGTTTTTGCTTCGGGCCTCAGTGTGCTTCTGGTAGCCCTCTTTCTTCTATGGGAAGCAAGTCCCATGATCGGCGTACCCTCAGAGAGCCCAGAACAGCGTGGAACGGCGCCCTTAGAAATTGATAACACTCGGCATAAATCCGAGAATATCCCTCGCCATTCAGAGGTGGGCTGGAGTCCTGCTGGGGCCCCCCGTCTGCACATTTTTTGGCCCCTCCTGCTCGAGAGTCTAAAGGTGACGAGCATTGCCATTTCTGTTGCGATGCCTTTGGCCTTTGCAACCGCCCTGTCTGTCTCGCACTTAGGATTTCGCCGGCATCGACGATGGGCTAAGCCGGTTCTTGAAATGTTGGCGAGTGCGCCAAGTGTGATCGTTGGAGCATTGGCCTTGATCGTCATTGCTCCGTGGGTTGAAAAAATGACCGGCTCACCTTTTCGATTAAATGCAACGGTAGCGGGATTGGCCCTGGGATTGGCGACCGTGCCCGTCTTATTTTTATTGGCGGAAGATGCCATGAGTGCTGTGCCTGCAGATTTGATCCGCGCCGCACTCGGGTTAGGGGCGACTCCCTGGCAGGTGGCTTGCAAGGTGGTGCTTCCAATCACTGCCCCGAGTCTCTTGGCCGCAGTTCTGACTAGCTCTACTCGGGCCTTGGGAGAAACGATGCTCGTTTTGATGTTCTGTGGAAGCATCCCGCTGAGCGGGTGGAACCTTCTGACTCCGGTGCGGACCTTAACCTCAACCTTGGCGGAAGAAATTGGCGAAAACACCCTCACTGGGCCTCATTCTCAGATGCTTTGTATGATGGGACTCATCCTCTTTGTTGTGACGTCGACCCTTACTGGGCTAGTTCATTGGTTGGTTCGTAGAACTCAACGACGCTTGCGGGAAGGATCATGAAATCCGTTTGTCTCTCACAGATTCCTCGTGTTGGGACCTCAGCGATCACCGTGGGTTTGCCGAGTTTTTCTAATCCCTCTTTAGGTGAGCCCAGCCGGAGTTTTGACCTGTGGTTTAAAACTAGTGGCAGTGATTTTACGAACTTATCCGAGCACCCTGAGCGGTTTTGATCTAAGAATTATATGAAATCAGCCTTTGGAGACGAATTACTGCCTGCGGCCATTGAAACGCGCGATCTAAGTCTTTGGTATGGAAATAAACAGGCTTTATCTTCGGTAACCCTGATCCTTCCCGAAAAACGGATAACCTCTTTAATTGGGGCAAATGGGTGCGGAAAAAGCAGCCTTTTGAAGTGTTTCAATCGGATGACTGATTTGATTCCCAGTGCGCGAGTCAAGGGTGAGTGTCTCATTTTTGGGACGAATGTCTGGGGGACAAAAGTGGATGTCGCCGACTTGAGACGCCGGGTGGGCTTTGTTTTTCAGAAAACGATCCCGTTTCCAAAATCGGTGTTTGAGAATGTGGCGTTTGGATTGCGTTTGGCTGGAGTCGTCGACCGAGATGAATTGGAAGGGAGAGTGGAGACAGCCTTGGTTCGTTCGGCGCTCTGGGAAGAAGTCCGAGACCAGTTGCATAGCTCGGCGGGGAGTCTTTCTGGCGGCCAACAACAGAGGTTGGGTCTAGCAAGGTCCATTGCGGTTGACCCGCAGATCTTGTTGATGGACAAACCAACCCTTGCTTTAGATCCGATCTCAACCGGCCTGATTGAAGATGTAATTCTTGAATTCAAGAAGACCTGCACGGTGGTAGTAGCAACCCACTCTCTGCAACAAGCGGCACGGATTTCAGATTTCACTCTTTTCTTTCATCAAGGCGCTCTGGTTGAAATGAATCGGACTGAAATTTTTTTTGCCAGTCCAGCGGATCGTCGGTCCGAAGATTATCTCAATTGTCGATTCGATTAGCTCGATTCCTCGCTTCTGCCGGCGGAACCAAAATTGAGAGAGGCGAAGCTTACCGACGATGCAGTTAAGCAAAGTGACGAGATAGCGGTTTAAGAGTGTTACTTCGGTAAGTGCCCTTAAAATCCAAACAATCTAAGAGAACGGTTGGGTGTGAAATCCGAATGAGCCTCGTTTTCCACGGATTATGACCCGTTCTTGAGTTTTTTGAGTCACGCTTCCCGAAGTAATTCGATGCCCACCGTGAACGTTTCAAATCAAGAAATTGCTCGTGACTGGACCATAAACATTGATGTGGTAGGGTCCTACCAGTGCGTGGCTAAACCTGTCAGTCGCTGGGGCTAGACGACGTCGACAAACCCTGTAGGATTAGTGACCTCTTAATTTTGTGTCGTTCATTTACGGAAATCAGAATCAAAGACGTTCCATCAATCAGGTGGCGTCTAGCGGTTTTACCTTGATCGAATTGCTGGTCACGGTGGGAATCATCGCGCTTTTAGCCGGAATGTTACTGCCTGCAATGGGCAAGGCCCGCTATCGCGCGGCGCAAGTCAATGAGATGTCCGCAACGCGCCAAGTCCTTTTAGCTTGGCGTGTTTATGCTGAAGACAGCGGGGATTCAGTGCTTCCTGGGTATCGCTACGGGTTCGAAGCTCACGATTTTCGGGGCAACCCAGTTACTCACCCCATCAATGCCCGCTATCCATGGAGATTAGCTCCTTATTTAGGGCAGAATTTCGATATTCTCTACGTAAACGAAAACCGCCAGACACTCGATGCCTTCCGTCGTATGGCAGATCCAAATCTCGCCATCTATGCAGCCTCTGTCTTTCCTTCCTTGGGAATTAATTCGGTTTTTGTGGGCGGTGACGACCTTGAACTCCCTCCGACCGACCGCGCGTTGGATCAATTCGGCCGCTTCTGCGTTCTGAAGATCGCCGAAATACAACGTCCGTCTGAACTGATTACTTTTTGTTCAGCACGGGGCCCTTTTGAGGGAAAAGTAGTACCCGGATTCTACGTGGTGAAACCACCCTACCTCAATGCTCGACGATGGGCCGTTGATTGGAATCCCGACGACGGCCCCGAGGCTTGGGGGAATGTTCATCCACGCTATAGCTTAAAAGCGGTGTCGGGTTTTTCTGACGGACACGTCGAGAATATCGATCGACGTCGTCTTCAGGATATGCGGCACTGGGCTAATCTTGCGGATCGCTCTGACTGGACCCTTCGAGCACGGGGGCCCTGAGAGCAATTGAGTTCCCACCAATGCACGAAACTCTGCCAATTTCCGTCTATTTCGTCTCTGGAGCTGAAGCTCACCGGATCGGAGCCGCCCTCAAAAGTGTTCATCCTTGGGCGATGGAAATCGTGGTGATTCTCCAACACGACGTCACTGATGGAACCGAAGAACTGGCTCGAAGTTATGGCGCCCAAGTTTTTCGAGAACCTTGGAAGGGTTTCATCGGACAGAAGGCTTCGGCCTTAGTTAAAACTAGTTCACTGTGGACTCTCAATTTAGACGCAGACGAGGTTATCTCGACAGAGCTTCACGCCGAAATTGCGCGAGCCATCTCCACTGCTGGTCCGGCAATCGGAGCCTTTAGTTTCCCGCGCTGCACCCAGTTTTTAGGCCGCTGGATTCGGCACGGCGACTGGTATCCAGACCGAGTCATCCGATTAGCCCGCAAAGATCGGGTTCACTGGGGTGGCGAGGAACCTCACGCACGTCTAGAAGTGAAGGGTCAGATCAGTCGACTCAAGGCCGATCTACTGCACTACAGCAACGAAAGTATTAGCCGACAGATCGCCAAAATTGGGCCCTACAGCAGCGCGTTCGTCGAAGCGTCAAAAAAATCGGGCCGCCGAGCTCGCTGGATAGATTTACTCTTTCGACCCGCGTGGCGCTTTATTCGAGGTTATCTGCTAAAAAGGGGATTTCTCGACGGACTTCCCGGTTACTACATCGCTTGGGCTAATGCGTTTACCGTTGCGACTCGCTATACAATGCTACGCACAATTGAACAAGACCCTGTCCCCAAAGGGATAAGCTCAGAGCACAAGCCTCTTTAATCAAGCATCGTACCGGTCATCATCGCCCCCGACGCTGAGCTACCACCAGTAACTGCTCGCTAAAGAGCATCGCGGGATGAGAGAGCCAATGATTCAAAGCCTGCTCTGTCTGCTTTAAGATTGGATTACGTCGAGCATCCTTATCAACCGTCAGGCGGCAGGATAGCCAGACCAGCGGCCATAGTGGAGAAAGCAGGAGGGACTTTAGTTTGAGCTGGGTGAGTCCCAAGCGGCAAATCTCTAGACCTTCCCAGCCTAAGGCCGCATGGATCAACGGAAAGTCAACACAACCGATGTGAAAAGCATATCGATCAGCCGATGACTGATCCCAACCAACACGCCGGCGAATCAGCTTGTGCTTTGCGGTTAGGAAGAACTGAAGCCGAGAATGTAAGCGTTGTAAGTTTGGGGTACTAAAGACAAAGAAGCCGCCACTGCGCAGCACTCGAGACACTTCAGAAAGCACCAGAAAATGGGAATCAAGATGTTCAAGGACTTCGGTCATCAAAATCACATCAAATGAAGACTCTTGAAAAGGTAACGGTTTCCCAAGATCCACGCCGGTGGTGATCGGAAAAATTTCCAGCTTCCCTCGATCTTCAATGATATAGTCGTCGGAACGGAAATGTGTCCCGCGCACTTGGCAACCCTCCGCTGCCAACTGAGAAAGCACTTCGCCCTCGCCACAACTCAGATCCAAAATAGAAAGGTTTGGAAAACCCGGTAACCGCCGGATTTCTCGGACCACAGCTTCGACAATAAACGGTTGAGGCATTAGTGGGTTGATCAAGCACCAACCAAGAGGGAAGGATCAATCTGAAACCGTTTCATTTTAGGGCCTCACCTGATCTAGGCGACATCTTCGCTGCTTCGAAAAGTCGATCAAGACCCAGCCATTAGAGCGTCTGCCTGTAAATGAGACTCGTCCCGATCAGTCAAACATCCCCTGCCTTCGGTCATTCGAGGTTGATCAAACCTCTGAGACACGCGCAAACTCAGCTCGGTGAACGCCACTGTCCTTTCCAAGGTTCAAACTCTGCACGGAACGGAACTTCTCCGCGCCCTTCACAAATTTTTACCTCTTGGGCGTAAATATCACCCGTTGTTCTCACTCTTTAACGGGCGTCGCGGTCTCGGTGGAATTCCCTTCGCTGGCGCTGAACTCGTTCATCCGCTCAAATGGAGTAAGGCTGCCGCTGGATTACTGCTCGACGGAGAAAACTGTGTTCCAGAGGTCTGTTTGCTTCCCAAACTTATTGAACCGATCGATGAAGGTATCCTCGTCGATGTCGGCGCGAATATCGGCATTTACCCGCTCCTTTTTCGACGTCATTCCTCACGACCGATTGTTGCTTATGAGCCTCAACCACTCTTGTTTCATCTGCTTGAAGCCTGCGTCCGCCACAATGCCCTAAAGTCAGTCACCTGTCGCAATGTCGCCTGTGGCAACTCGATCGGAGAGGTCCCCTTTTCTATCGGACTGAATGGCGAAGTTGCTACGGGATCTGCCATTGGAAAAGCAACGCGGCTTTCTGAAGTTGATTTTGAGAGGGCTATCCACGAAACCTACACAGGGCAGAAATCTGTGGTCGTACCCCTAACTACTTTAGATGCAGATTTGGGATCAGATCGAGTCTCCTTTCTTAAAGTGGATTGCGAGGGATTCGAATTTCAAATTCTCTCCGGAGCAGTCCATCTTCTCGAAAAACAACGTCCAACGCTTTTTATTGAAGTTCATCCCCTTGGATTAGAAAAGTTTGGGAGTTCGACGAAGGCCCTGATCGAACTTTTGGCTCCGCTCTACAACCTAGAGGGATGGGATTTTAACGAACGCCGCTTTGACTCTAAACTCCAGCGCAGTCTGCTCAAACATCGCCCCACCCAAGGGCGTCAATTTGATTCAATGAACACCTTCCTTGCCGCCGCTTCCAGAGAACCAAGGCCCACCCAACTGTATCTCATTGGTCGTCCTAGGCTTTAACCTCCCTTACCAGCTGAGGGCATAATAACCGACAGAACCGTGCGAGTTGAGCATCCTAAATTTCGAGCTCGGTTGGAGGAGTCGGGATCGTCTTTTTTGCCTTTGCGCCGAGAGTCTTGAGTGCCTCAACTTGAGATAGAAGATTGCCCGGACCCGTCTTCAGTTTTCCCAAGGCGCCATCGTAGGTTTCTCTGAGTTTTAGGAGATGCTTGCCGATTTCTTCAAGGTCAGCAAACAGGCCAACGAATTTGTCGTAGAGTTGGCCCCCACGAGTAGCAATGGCTTGAACGTTTTTCGTCTGACGATCTTGTTTCCAAAGAGTGGCAACCGTTTTTAAGGTGACAAGGAGGGTCGGCGCGGTGCAAAGAATGACCCTCCGCTCGAAGGCCCATTCGTAGAGAGTATGATCATTCTCCGCAGCAAGAATGAAAGCGGGTTCGAGTGGGACAAACATAAGAACATAATCCGGCGTAATGAATTTCCCTGTATCTTCGTATTGTTTAGCGCTGAGTTGTTCAACGTGAGTGCGCACGGCAGCAGCATGTTCGCGGGTGGCGGAAAGTCGGATTGTTTCATCAGTTGCGTTAACGGCGCGTTCATAAGCGACCAAAGACACTTTAGAATCAATGACCAGGTGACGAGCGTCGGGCAGACGAAGAATGACATCTGGACGAAGACGTCGCCCATCATCGGTCGTGAGCGATTCTTGACTGAGGTAGTCTTGACCTTTGATCAGTCCCGCGGACTCTAAGAGGCGATCAAGGATAAGTTCTCCCCAAGCACCACGGCATTGTGCCTGACCCTTAAGAGCGGAGGTCAGGGCGTGCGCTTCGTCCGTAATTCGGGCATTGAGATGTCGCAGTTGTTCAATTTGCGCTTTAAGAGCCGACCGATCATCGCTCTCTGTCTTATAAACGGTGTCGACGCGGGTACGGAAATCCTTGAGTTGTTCACGGAGCGGCAGAAGAAGAGCTTCGACTTGAACCTTATTGTGGTCGGTAAATTTGACGGATTTCTCCTCGAGTAATTTGGAAGCGACCGCTTGGAACTCGGTTTGGAGAGTCGCTTTTATTCTTTCGGCATCAGCGAGGTAGCGGGCGCCCATTATTTCCCGTTCATCGAACCGCAGTTGTTCGGCGGCGAGACGGGTCTTGAACTCGGCTTGGGTTGCTGCGAGATCCGAGCGAAGTTGCGCATTCAGATTAGAGAGTTGACTGAGATCAGAACGGGTGGCCAAGAGGTCGGCAGCCAGGCGAATTTGATCCTTCCGAGTTGCGGCCAAGTCAGCAGCAGCAGCAACCGCTTGACCGCGCAAGAAAACCCAAATAAAGGCGCCCGCGAGCGCGGCCGAAATCAGAGCGATAGCGGTGTTCAAAAGCATATTAAAATGTCACTCTTTACCCCTCATAAATCAATGCTTGTTGAAAACTTTAAACGGATGAATTCAAGAGGCTTAAATCCTGTTTTAAGGGTGAGTGATCTGAATTCAAATTTAAGCAATTAGTGCTCGCTCTCGGCCTCGCCTTCGACCACTTAAGAGAAATGGCAGTAAATCATCCCGACGACGTTGAACCCCGCCGAGAACATTTCGCGGCAACAAGCCTAATCGTCGTTGGCACTTCGAAAACGCCTCTCAGTAAAGCTCAGCAGTCCTTCAATCGACTGATCAAAAAAATCGAAAAACTGCACCAATCTATTCGAGATGAATCGGATCGATTAAATGAGTTGATGGTCTTTTACACACTGAAATTGCATCCACTGAAGATGCAAATTTGTCAGGAAAGAAAGAATCTTGTTCGAGAACTCTCTCCCTTTCTTAAGTCCCGCGAGATTAGTGGACGCAAGCGGCGTGAGGCACTCGAACACATTATTTGCATGCAACTCGAGTGGATTTTCGACATGGAAGGGGAATTAAAGGACGTCGATCTCCAAGCTATTGCTGAAAAGATAGAAGAAAAAAAAGCAAAGCGTTATGCGAAGAACGAATCGCCCGAAGACTTGATAGAAATACTGGGCGGTTTTTTCAGTCAAGAATTTGAACAGGAGAGACTTCGATCGATGGGTGTTGACGTGGATTTATCGAAAAAGCCCAGTGAGATGTCTCCGGTTGAATTGGAGGCATTTCTAGCCTACGAAGAGTTTTGCACGCAAGAGGACGAACGTCTCCATTCGGAATCAGTGCCCAAAGCTAAGAAAAGTCCAGAAGAAGAAATACAGCAACGAGATCTAGGTAATCTTTATAAGCAACTAGCCAAACTCCTGCATCCTGACCTGGAGCAGGACCCTTCGTTACGCTTAGAAAAAGAAGAGTCAATGAAGTTGTTAACCATCGCCTACAAAAACCGTGATTTGCATGCTCTTCTCCGCTTGGAAATGGAATGGATTTACCGGCAAAAGGCAAATGTCGTCCAGTTTACTGAAGAGAAGTTACGGGGATATAATCGACTCCTGAAGGATCAGGTCGAAGAACTTCAGGCTCAGGTTCGGGAAGTGTCGCAGCATCCACGGTTTGAGCCACTGACTAAATATTGCTCCCCAGCATCGGGGTTTGATCAATTACACCCAAGTTTCATGATTAAAAAAACAGAAGAGGAATTAGCTTCCATCCGTTGGATTCTGCAAGAAGTCCAAGGCGAAAATCGATTGCAACGGATTCGGGATTTAATTATTCAATCCCTCTCTCCTCGAGGTTCATCTTGGGCCTAAGATCATAAAACCAGCCGACGAAAGCCTCTCTCTGAGGGTTCCTTTCAGAAAATTACCGCACCCTTTGGAGGGTCTGTTCTTTCGAAGTTTATCAAGGGATTCCTCTCGATTGTGACGAGTGAAGTGGCTAGAATTTTTCTATTTGAACCCTATTGTTTCGTCAATGATTTTGCTTCTAGGGGGAACCGGATATATCGGGCAGGCATTTCTCAGTGAATTGACTTCACGTAGAATTCCTTTCCACGCGGTAAGCCGGTCCGAAGTTGACTACACCTGTTTTCCGATCCTGCGGGAATTGATCCGATCCCTTAAACCTTCCTTCCTCATCAACTGTGCCGGGTACACAGGGAAGCCAAATGTGGATGCCTGTGAATCAGCCAAAGCAGACACCTTGGCGGGCAACTCTCTCTTTCCTCAGACTCTTGCTCACGCCTGCGAGGTTGAAGGTCTTACTTGGGGACATGTCTCTTCCGGTTGCATTTTTTCGGGTGCTAAAATTCGCTTAGCCAACGGTTCAATCGTCGTCGAAAAGGACATGAGCCGTGGTGATCTGCGTCATCTTGCGGAGACCCAACCTGAGTCGATTATGGGTTACACAGAATTGGATACGCCTAACTTCACTTTTCGAGATAGCCCCTGCAGTTTTTATTCTGGAACAAAAGCCTTGGGCGAAGAAGTTCTGGCTCGAAGTTCGTCCTGTTACATCTGGCGCCTGCGGATTCCTTTTGATGCCGAGGAGAGCCCTAGAAACTACCTTAGAAAGGTGCAGCGATACGCCAAAGTTTACGACAATTTGAACTCCATTTCGCATCGAGGTGATTTTGCTAAAGCCTGTCTGGATCTTTGGCAAATGAGAGCACCGACGGGTTTATATAATGTCACCAATCCGGGGTGGATCACAACCCGTCAGGTCGTTCAACGAATCACTACAATCCTGAAACTCTCTAGGGGCTTTGAGTATTGGGAAAGTGATGAGGCTTTTTATCAAACTGCCGCTATCACGCCACGTTCTAATTGTATACTCGATACCACAAAATTACGACTCACAGGGGTTAAACTACGTTCCGTCCAAGACGCTTTGGACGACTCACTTCGGTGTTGGAAAACGACCTCAACCGCCTAGCAACAACTTCTCTCAATTAATTTATCGCAATGACTCTTCTAGTTACCGGGGGTGCCGGCTTTATTGGTTCCAACTTAATTTCGCAAGTCATCGATCACCCCTCAGTTCTTCGTTTGGTTAATCTAGATTGCCTCACTTACGCAGGGCGTTTAGAAAATCTAAGGTCCGTCGAGGCTCATCCTAAATACCGTTTCGAACAGGTTGATTTACGAGATCGATCCTCCGTTCACCGGGTGATTCGCGAGCACGGAATCACCCATGTTATGCACTTGGCAGCGGAATCGCATGTCGACCGATCAATCAGTAACCCGGGTGATTTTATTACCACTAATATCAACGGAACTTTTAATTTATTGGAAGCCTGCCGGATCGAATGGCTCAAGTCAGGGGCAGTTCCTCAAAACCCTTCCGAACGCGTTCGATTTCTCCATGTCTCAACAGATGAAGTTTATGGCTCTCTAGGGGCGACTGGCTTGTTCACCGAGTCGACACCTTATGCACCTAATTCTCCTTACTCAGCCAGCAAAGCATCGAGTGATTTATTGGTCCGTGCCTATTTCCATACCTACGGACTGCCTGTCGTTACTTCTAATTGTTCCAATAACTATGGGCCTCATCAGTTTCCGGAAAAACTGATACCGGTGGTCATCCTTAAGGTGCTTCAGAGAAAACAGGTCCCAGTCTATGGCGATGGCTTAAATATCCGCGACTGGCTTTATGTGGAAGATCATGCCCATGCCTTGTGGACTGTGCTCAACCAAGGGGTTGTCGGTGAAGTCTACAACATCGGAGGTCATAACGAATGGGCGAACATTCATATCGTGGAACGTATCTGTGATCTGATCGACGAAATGCGGCCTGATCTGGGAGGTGGATCGCGTTCTTTGATTTCATTTGTCACCGATCGCCCCGGACACGATCGTCGCTATGCGATTGATGCTTCCAAAATTCAAGCCGATTTAGGCTGGGTTCCAGCCCACACCTTCGAAACCGGTATCCGAGCAACGGTCCGCTGGTACCTTGATCATCCAGAATGGGTCGCAGCAGTAGCAAAACCATCGCCGTCCCATACCCTTGACTGAATTTACCTCAACCCACGGTTGGAAGGTTGTGCGCCAGAGCTAACTGTTACCCGACGAGGAAGGTTTCTCTTCGTAAGCCTTCGGGCAATCTCTTGCAAAACTTGTCCTTTTGCTTTTCGATCAAGCCCTCACGAAGGTTGTTTGACTTCTTGGTTTAAAAACTTCGCTCCACCTTGTGGTAGAGCCAACCACTTTCCTTCTTTGTAACGCTTAGTGAATCACCGCCAGTGAATCGCATCCGACTCTTGCCTGAACAGGTCGCAAATCAGATCGCTGCTGGCGAAGTGGTTGAACGTCCCGCGAGCGTGGTTAAGGAACTTGTCGAAAATGCACTCGATGCCGGTTCTTCTCGCATCACTGTCGAAATCGGAGCGGGCGGACGCAGTCTAATCCGGGTCGTTGACGATGGATTCGGCATGAGCAAAGACGATGCCCTTCTTTGCCTTGAACGTCATGCCACTTCCAAAATACGTCTAGCAGAGGATCTCTCGTTCCTAGCGACGATGGGGTTCAGGGGGGAAGCTATCCCTAGCATCGCCAGCGTTAGTCGATTTGTCCTCACCACACGTGAACGAGGCGAGCCATCCGGTGAGGGTTGCCGAATTATTATCAATGGCGGAAAGATAACCGAAGTCATCGCTGCTGCGTCTCCACCAGGAACTTCAGTTGAAGTTAGGCAGCTCTTTTTTAATCTGCCTGCTCGCAGAAAATTTCTTCGCGCCGAGGAAACTGAACGCGCCCATATTCAACAATACCTCGTGCTCGCGGCACTCGCTTGGCCTCAGATTGGCTTCACCTTTATCACCGACGGACGTATTGGTTGGCAGTTACCACCCGTTGCTTGGACTAGCTCGACGGAACGATCCGCCGCACTTCGCGAACGTCTTCGTCAATTGCATGGAGGCGACACACCCCTTCTCGAAGTCGAGTTTTCCGCCAATATCGAGGAATCTCCGGAGTTAACGAACGAAAAGAATTCTCTCCTACTCCGAGACCGTGGGCGCTTGGCAAGCTTCCGAGTCTGGGGTTTCGTGGGGGCACCAGGCGTCTCCCGAGGCAATCGCAATGAACAACATGTTTTCGTCAACCAACGACCGGTTGAAAACCGAGGGCTAAACCTGGCGCTGATCGAAGGCTATCATACGGCTCTTATGCGGGGTAGATATCCAGTTTGCTGCGTTTTTCTTGAAATCGATCCGTCCGCTGTCGATGTCAATGTTCACCCTCAAAAACGAGAGGTACGCTTCCGGGAAGAAACTGCGGTGCGCCGTTTGACCGCTACAGCGATTCGCGAAACGCTTCTCCGATTTCATTCCAACAGCAGCACCCCCCCCGCAGCACCCGAGATATCTGAATTTCTGATTCCGGAATTGCAGCCCAGTCTGACTTCACTCGAAGTGGTCCCTGAGCTCTTCTTGAGCTTAAATCCGTCCGTTCTTACTCCTTCAGCACCTTCGCAAAACCTTCCAAACGCATCCTGTCCTGTCTTAGATCCCCAAAAGCCTGCCCCCCTGCTTCACCCCCTTCCCAGCAAAGAGAGGCTATCACCGGAACATTCCCGCTCGACGCTCTCCGTCCAAAACACTCCATTAGTCAACAGGCCCGATCAAAGCTCAAGTCAAGCTGTCCCCCATTTCATCGGTGCAACGGGTGCAGGCATCCCACTTTTAAGAGTTCCTTTGAGACTCATCGGGGTTATCGGACGACTCTACCTGATTCTCGAATCCGATCGAGGCCTCGTCTTAATGGACCAGCATGCCGCCCATGAACGTGTGCTGTTTGAACAAATGCTGCAACGCCTCGAATCAGGTACTCACTGCCCGTCTCAACGACTTCTTCTCCCTGAAACTGTCGAACTTTCCGCCAAAGACGCCGAATTCATCCGCAGAAATCAAGAGACTCTCGCCCGCCTCGGAATCGGCCTCAGTGAATTTGGGGACAGAACCTTTCTGCTCGACGCTCTTCCTCCTTTCATTCGAGGTGGCAACCCCAAACAATTTACCCTTAGCTTAATTGATGATCTCCAAGCCTCTGGTAGCAGTGTAAATTCTCTCAGAATAGGGGAAGACGTTATTGCTAAAACAGTCTGTCGGCACGCAGTGAAGGCGAACGATCCTTTAAGTGGTCCCGAATTGGAAAATTTAGTGAATGATCTCCGCCGCTGTTCGATGCCTTATACCTGTCCCCATGGACGACCGACGCTGATCGAGATGAACTGGAGAGATCTAGAAAAACGTTTCGGACGAACCGGATAAGCCGATCACTTTACTTAGCGCCGGCTCCGCTAAAGACCGCTGGAATAGTCCTAAACAGGATCCGGATATCGAGCCATAAAGACCAGTTGTCGATATATTCAAGGTCGAGTCGGACCCATTCCTCAAAGTCTCGAACGTTACTCCGGCCACTGACTTGCCACAGGCAGGTGAGGCCAGGCTTCACGCTTAAGCGGCGGCGATGAGCCAAATCATCAAAGCGCGCAACCTCATCGACGGGTAGCGGACGTGGCCCAACAAGACTCATTTCACCTCGAAAAATATTCCATAACTGAGGGAGTTCATCGATCGACCACTTTCGCAGAAAACGACCGACTGGCGTTACTCGAGGATCATTGGTCACCTTGAAAACGGGACCAGTCATCTCGTTGAGAAATTCCAATTCCTGCTTTAACTGTTCTGCGTTGGAAACCATCGTGCGAAATTTAAACATCGAGAAAGGGTGCCCGTTTAATCCCGCGCGGCGTTGGCGAAACAGCACTGGGCCGGGTGAGGTCAATTTTACAGCTAAAACCGCCAAAAGCATCAATGGCGAGGTCACAATCAACAACGTCAGCGAACCAAGAAAATCAATGGCCCCTTTAGCTAAAGATTCCCACGTGGGTTCAGGTCCGGTCCGAAAGACCAACAAGGGTTGTCCAGCAAATTCGTCCACACTAATCTGAGACAAGCGCGTTTGAAAAATATCCGCATGCATCCAGACTTCAACGCCCTCCAGTTCGCAAATCTGAATGATTTTTTCAATCTGCCCAAACAGGAGTTGGCGAGGTGCCACCATCACCGAATTAGCCGCATGTTCATGAAGCAAATTCGCCAATTCATCTAACCCCTTGTCAATCGGATCCATCTGAGCCACCACATCGATATCGCTACCCGCATTCAGTCGAAGAATGTTTCCCAAGCGATCTAACCCCCGCTGATTGCCTAAAAGAATCACTCGACGGCGTGCTCTCTGGTTGCCCAAACGGGATCGGGTCCAAAATCGAACCAATTCCTCCTTTGCGATCATCGCAATCACCACAAAGGGCAGGAATAAGCTCACTACCCCCCGTGCGAGTTCCTGTTTCAGAAGGAACATCGCCACAATGATCATCAGCGAGACCCACCCCGAAGCTCTGAGAATCTGCGACAAGGCCATGCGCCGAGATGCCAACAGGGGGCGCCGATAAAACCCCTGTAGATCAAGTAAAGGCGGCGCTAATGGAACCACCACCATCAGGATCCACTGCAATTGTTCAAACGGCACAATTACTCCCGCAGTGTCAATCTGGGGCAGTGATCGAATAAAATGAGCCAGCCAAAACATCGAGCCATATAGAACGGCGTCGATGAAAGCGTTGATCTTAGATTGTATTTGGCGCTGGCGGAGCAGCATTTTATTTGGTTCGGAGGTTAAAGGGGACCGACAGCTTAAGCGACAAATTTGATCCATGCCAGATCATACCCAGATCAAACCAAACTTTTCAGGTTCGTCTTATTCCTCGTTCGAAACGGTCTGCTTTTAATCTAAAGGCCCACTTTTTTCGGCGGGATTGGTAGATCTATTCCTCTTTTAAATTATTGATGCTTTGCAACTTAACCCATTCGAAGGCCCCAAGAATTGGCCTACAAGTTGCCTTCGTGCCTCCAAATTACCTGCGCCCTCTCCAGTCGATCGTAGGCGACTGCTAGCGTTTACCCTTCTTGCTCGGACCGGAAGTTTAACCAAACGGCGAGAGAAACTTTTCCTTGGGGATCGGCATCTTAAGCGACAAATTTAATCCATGATGGTGAAATTGAATTTAGAAACCGCACTTATAACACCTTGAGCGGCGCAGAAGGAATTACAAGAACGCTCGCGGTTAGCTCTCCCTCTCGGTTCATGCAAGTTGAAGAGAAGTTGAGGCATTCTTCGCTGGAGCTCCCGACAGTTCACTTTATCCGAAGAAACTTTTATCCGACTTTGCCGAGTCTTATCCTCACGTTTGCATAGGGAATCGACTCCGTTATTCCCTTGGATCAAGAAGGGATCGTCGGATCGAGTCGCGCCCCATTGGATGCGTAAAAATTCAGAACAAAGATTAAGCTCGTGGATGAGCTGACTGGTAGACTTTCTTCAAACGTTCCGCGGTCACGTGGGTGTAAATTTCTGTCGTTTGAAGACGAGCATGACCGAGAAGTTCCTGCACGGATCGGAGATCGGCCCCGCGATCCAAAAGGTGGGTGGCAAAGCTGTGGCGCAACTTATGCGGGGAGAGAGATGGATCCAACTTAGCCGCCGCCAAGTAGCGCTTTAGGTTGCGTTGAATATCGCTCGGCCGAATCCGCGCACCACGCTTGCCCAGAAAAGCCGCCATTTCCCCCTCCCTCTCTCGTTTTGCCTCGGTCCAATATGCTTCCAACGCCGCAAGCGCGGGGCGTCCAAATGGGACAACTCGTTCTTTCTTACCCTTTCCACGAACACGCAACGTACGTTCCTTCAATTGAAAGTCCTCAAAATTAAGTCCGCATACCTCGCTGACCCGCAGGCCTGCTGAATAGACGAGTTCTAGTACCGCTGCATCCCGAAAAAAGGACCCCGCATCTGCCACCATCCCTGTTCCGTCGGTTCCCGCGCTTCGTTGTGCTCGCGCTAGCTCCTCCATCGGAGCACGTAAGAGGGAGGTCATGCCGTCTTCGGGTAAAAATCGGGGGAGCCGTTTCTCTCGCTTCGGCATCGGAAGTCCACGGATCGGTAATTGTGTAATAACGCCCTCTCTTAGAAGGAAGCGATAAAAGGTTCGAAGCCCGCTGAATCTTAATTGCACCGACGCACGTCCCAGATTTTTTCTTCCCAACCAACGCAAATAGAGTCTGAAGGTGTCTCGCTTCAGGTCCGCCCAGATCGGCGACGAATGGGTGGTTGTTCGGTACCACTCCGCAAATTCTTGGAGGGCCTGTCGATAGTTGCGGACCGTGTATTCCGAAGTCGCGCGCACCGCAATTAGGTCACTGAAAAAACGCGAGGCCCATGGGTCGTCGGGAAAAGATTCAACAGAGTTACTCACTAGGAATCCTTTTGCTGGGAGACGTCGCTCGAAAACGTTTTGCACCGCAGTACACATTAAAACGCCCATCACGAAGAAAACCGATCAGCGTTATCCCAGAGCGACGGGCCAAGGCGATCGCTAGTCCGGTAGGGGCCGATACTGCGGCGATAACCGGAACCCCGCTAGCGAGTGCTTTTTCGACAATTTCAAATGAGACTCGCCCGCTCACCATCAAGATCATCTTCTGAAGGGGGAGTCCGCCGTCCAAAAATAGCCGTCCAATGACTTTATCCACCGCGTTGTGGCGGCCCACATCTTCGCGAAGACAGAGGAGTTCACCTGTCGCACTGAAAAGCCCAGCCGCATGAAGGCCTCCGGTTGCATCAAAAGCTTTTTGACCGGCTCGCAATTGATCTGGAAGCCGAATTATCACTTGAGGATCAATTCGGATGGAATCTTGGACGCGGGGGAACCGCCGTTGGACGGCGGCCAAAGTCGCCCGCCCGCAAACACCGCAACTGGACGAGGCAAATACGTGCCGAGTGAGCGCTGCGATATCACATACCACCCCCTCTGCAAGATGCACATCGAGTACATTTCCCTCAGCATTTCGCGGATAAGGCCGCAGAGCGAGTATTTGTCCTTTGTGCTTGAGCAGTCCTTCACTGACTAGAAATCCGGCAGCCAGTTCATCGTCGTGACCTGGGGTCCGCATAATCACCGCGATAGGGCGGGTTTCAATCCGCAGTTCTAGCGGCTCTTCAATGGCGACCGCATCGGGCTTTGGAGCAGCAAATGAACGCCCCGTCCAGCGTCGGACCGCGACCAGAGGACTCGAAGCAGCGCGCGTTTTCATGGTGCAAGAATCGACTAGATTGTCTGGGAGAGAAATCCGCCATCAACGCGAAGGTCGGTTCCGGTAACAAATCCGGCGGCTTTTGAACTGGCGAGAAAAACGGTCGCCCCTGCCAATTCGTCGGCCTGACCAAACCGCCCCATAGGCGTGTGGCCAAGAATTGATTTTGCCCGAGGAGTGGGGGTTCCATCCTCCTCAAATAGGAGCCGGCGATTCTGTTCTGCTGGAAAGAATCCTGGGGTAATGGAATTAACTCGGACACCTTGAATCGCCCATTCACGTGAGAGAAACTGGGTCAAGCTGAGCACAGCCGCTTTCGAGGCAGAGTAACTGACCACGCGTGACAGAGGAATATGGGCCGAAACACTGGCGACATTAATGACCGATCCACGACCTCGAGCACAAAATCCTGGCCCAAAAACCTGGCAAGGAAGCAACACCCCGCCGATGAGATTGAGGTCAAAGTTCCCCCTCCAAGCTTCGAGAGTGATCTGTTCAAATTTGAGATCTGTAGTGACGGTTGCCTTGGGATCATTACCTCCCGCCGCATTGATCAAAATGGAGGGGGCACCGAGTTTCCTAGTAATATCAGATTCGATCCGAACAAGATCATCACGTTGCAGGGCATCCGCTCTAAAAAAAAAGGCTTGGGCCCCGAAAGCCTTCAGTTTCTGAACGCAGTCTTCGCCCCGTTCACTATTGCGGCCCACGACAGCAACGGCAGCACCGGCCGCTGCAAGGGCTTGAGCCATGGCCCCGCCGAGCGCTCCGGTTGCCCCAATCACCACGGCCACGTCTCCCGATAAATCAAAGAGGTTCATAACGTTGAGAAAGACTATCAAACGTCTGCTTTTGAAGGGAGAAGAATGATCTTTGATCAGCCAAACGGGTACAATTAGTGGTCGATCGATCTAAGGTGCTTGATAAAGTTCTACCGACTTCTTGATGAAAGGCGTTGACACCCTTGTTCGCATCTCTAGCGTCTCCTTCACCGCAATCTTGTTCTAATTATAAATAACTATGAATCATCTCAGAAAAAATCGCATCGGCGCTTTCACGCTGATTGAACTCTTGGTCGTCATCGCTATTATCGCGATTCTTGCCGGCATGCTCCTGCCTGCCCTCGCAAAAGCAAAATCCCGTGCAAACCGGATTGCCTGCGTTAACAACCTAAAGCAAATCGGAATTGGTCTTCGGGTTTTCGCTGTTGATTTCAATGGCCAATATCCGTGGCAAGTCGATCCCAGCAGCGGCGGTATCACCATTCCTGCGGCTTCTGTTGTCGGTGGGCTTCCAACTCTGACAAACACCTTGGCGGACGTTTACGCCACTGTCTCAAATGAACTGAGCACACCGAAGATTGTGGTCTGCCCTAGCGATACACGCACGCTGCCAGCCACCAACACTTGGATCGGTGTTGTCCGGCTCACTCTCGCCAACAAGGGTAAAGTGCCTAGCTACTTCCTCGGCATTAATGCCACTGAAGAACAACCCCAGAGCATTTTGGCTGGTGACCGTAATATTATCAACTCGAACGCCACCCCGTCCGATCTCTCCAAGGTCCACAAGGTGGTCACAGTGCTCACCGCCGCACTCGCCAACACCACTGCTAACCTAAACAAGTTCGCTTATTCGACTTCGGTCCATCAGACTGCTGGCAACATTCTGCTCGGTGACGGATCCGTTCAGCAGGTCTCTTCTGGTCGTCTTCGTGACGCACTCCGTGACGCTGCTAACGCCTCCGGCGATCAGGCCTTCTACATGCCGGGAGAGTAATAAGACTCTGGCAGATTTTAAGGGCATCCTTCGGGATGCCCTTTTTGTTTCTACTCACTTTCCACCGGTGAACCACTCTTGAAACTGAAGTCGCCGACTCGCACCGGTAACCTCCTAGATCAGGTCGTTAAGAATTTCGTCCAGAGATCGCTGCGGGCAGATTATCGGAGACCTACCGTGTTAAATAAGCCACCGACGGAAACCGGAATTCCTCGTTCCAGATGGAAGGCCCTAGCAAGAAATTCATCCATCAGCTTGGAACAAGCGTAACTCCAACGACCAAGCGTCGATGGCCCTATTTGAAGATCATCGGCCTCTGAAAACACTGTTTTAGAGGCCTTGCCATCGACTTCCTGACGTCGACGTCAAAAGAAGGGGCGTGCTCCCCTGGACCGCAGATTCAAAGAGAAGTTCCGTTTCGCCCAGATTGGTTTGCAGACTCTGAAGCGGCGATCCCATTACCTTTCCGACTCCAACCGCAGCGGCCAAATGAAAAACTTAACTCGAGACTGAGATTAGCGAGGTGAGATCGCCAACCTCCGATATCTTAGATTCGATGA
Organism: Akkermansia muciniphila; assembly: GCA_945898055.1. Taxonomy (GTDB): domain Bacteria; phylum Verrucomicrobiota; class Verrucomicrobiia; order Limisphaerales; family UBA9464; genus SXXZ01. Next base: position 89,300 of record CAMDGV010000009.1, read on the forward strand.
ATCGAAAACGAGGCTTCGACCGAGCTAAGTTCAGATTAGATCGAGCCCCAGTAGAAAGATCATCTGTGGCGATCACTGATTCACCCTCGGCAAGGAGTCTATCGATCAGCTGTGATCCAATAAACCCAGCATCACCAGTAACCACCACAGGTTGGGAACTCGGGTCTCGTACTAACAATCGTTCTGGAGGAGTCACTTCTTTAAGGGCGTGGCGGCTGCACCACTCGGCAGGGGTTCCGGTTTCAAACCATATTTATTGAGGATCTGGGCATAATCCGGAGCCTTCAGCCCGAACGCCTTGAGTTCGTTTAAAGCATTAAAGAGCTTTATCCGCTCATCCTCCATTTGTGCGATTGATAACTTGTTCGCCACAATTTGCCGGGACAATAGGCTTGTTTGTCGAAAAAGGAAAAAGCCGAGACTCCCAGTGACCAGAAGAGTCAATGCCAAGAGCAGCCCAAAAAAGGCCCGCAGCGAGTCGACTTCTGCACTCAGTGTTTGAAGTTGGGAGCTATTGGAATCGGATTGATCTAAAGGGTTCATCGATTAACGCCGAACCGGATTAGAAAGTGGAGGATTGATGGGGGTAGTTTTTGGGGCCGTAGCGGCACTATTGATGCGGACACCCATCTGTTCCAGAAGCGATCGCATTGCCATATTTTTCTCTGAATACTGAGCTGACTCCTGCAATAGAGCCATAAAGCCCTGACGCATTGGACCCATTTCCACCACCTGAGCATGGCTGATAGCTCCAAGTCGGTTGGCCTCGCGCGTTTGGAAAACCCAAAAGACGCAGAGGGCACTTAAAATGAGAGAAGCCACCCCCTGAGCGAAAAGAAGTGGCTTGATATAGCTCGGCTTCAACGTACTCAATCTTAGATAGGAGGAAGATCAAGCCAAGCCTTTCCTCCCAAATCCTCGCCTACAGGGCCAATTCATCTGGACTTGGGGAGAGGGTAATGACCCTGTCGCGTTGCTGGGTTTGGGGTTTGGCTACCATGGATGAGCGACGGCGTGCCGGGTGCCCCCCTGGCAGGGCTGATCTCGGCGTCTGGCCCGCCCGTCCAAGCGTGGATTTCCCGTGGTCTTGCCTTCCCTCGGTTTCCTTCCCACTCAGCCCTTTGGTCGCCCGTGGTCCGTCCCGAAGGTTTGTTGTTTCATCCAAGCCTTTAGCGATGCCGCCGAGGTTTTGCCGAGGTCCCGCTCTAGCCGGTAGAGTTCAATAGTCAGGTTCCTCAGCACCGCCAACGTCTCGTCCGCTTGGTGGTTCTTCAACAGGCACCGGGCGGACTCCTGCTGGCAGTGCCCGGCGACGGGTTCACCGCCCGCAGCAACGGTTTGAAGTTGGGAATCTCGTTGGTCTTCTCCTCGATCGAGTATTCATCCTCTTTCGTTTAATCGCTGGCTACGCATCACTCATCCAACCCAATCCATCGCCTCCCAAAACAGTCCGGCCTTCCTACCCGTGCTCTGCACGCCGTCAGCATCGGCGGGTTCTACCGACTGGCCTGAGTTGCTCGCAGTTCGCTTGAAATTGGACCCTCTTTCCAGCCGCGCTCCGGCGGCGGGCGTTCGGACCGCGCCTGTGCCGAAATTCAGTCGCAGCAATATTAAATCAAAGGAGGCGTGAGAAAAGTCCACGCGACTTTAGTTGAACTTTCACCCCCGCCTTCGATCGTCGAATATCCTACTTTCGGCAATGAGGGAACCATGGGGTTTGGCGTACAATTACTGCTGAGGTAAGGAAAGTTTTCTGTGAACTGTTGAACAAGCCCAAACTGCTGCTTTTCCACCAGTCCACGCGCGTCGCCGACTCGAAGCTGCCACCCAGCGGATGCCAAGCCCCCGGCAGCGCGACCCAGAAGGGCTGCTCGCTGAAGAACTCTGGACGGCGGCTGCACACGCCGCGACTGTAGCCAAACCGTCAAGCAGGGTAAGGCTAGGAATGGACAGAGGAGCTGCCTGGACAATTTGGCCTTGCGCCAAAATCCCCGTGCGGTGAGATCCCAACCATGCGCCCACACTTCACGCTCACCGTCTTCCTCGCCATCCTCTCCCTGCCGATTCTCGCCGCTGATTGGTCTCAATTTCGGGGGCCAGGTGGCTCCGGCGTCAGCGACGCGAAAGGCACGCCGCTCAACTGGAGCGACACCACCGGCATCGTTTGGAAGACCGACCTCCCTGGCCCTGGCACGTCAAGCCCGATTGTCTTCGGCAACAGAATCTTCCTTACCTACTACACCGGCGTTGCCCCCGGTCGCGGCACGAGCCTCGACGATTTGAAGCGCCACCTGCTCTGCTTGGACCGCGCCACCGGCCAACAACTCTGGAGCACCGCTGTCTCCGCCGACCTCCCGGAGCAATCCGGCATCCGTGAGGACCACGGTTACGCCACCAGCACGCCCGTCGCGGATGCCGAGCGCGTGTATGTCTTCTTCGGCAAGTCCGGCGTCCTCGCCTTTAACCACGAGGGTAAGCAGCTTTGGAAAACGAGCGTTGGCACGCAGTTGAATGGCTGGGGTTCCGCGTCTTCGCCCGTGCTACACAAGGACCTCGTGCTCGTGAATGCCAGCGTGGAAAGCGGGTCACTCGTGGCCCTCGACAAGAAGATCGGCGTGGAGAAATGGCGCGCACACGGCATCAACGAGTCGTGGCACGCGCCGCTGGTTGTCGCCACGCTGGGGGGCAAGTCCGAGGTCGTCGCCGCCTGCATCAAGCAGGTGCTCGCCTTCGACGCCGACAGCGGCGCGCCGCTCTGGACCTGCCAGACCGGCATCGGCTGGTATATGTGCCCCACGCCCATCGCGAAGGACGGCATCGTGTATGCCATCGGCGGGCGCAACCCGCAGAACGGCCTCGCCATTCGCGCCGGCGGACGCGGCGAGGTGAGCGGCAGCCACGTGCTCTGGAAAATCAACAAGGGCTCGAACGTCCCCTCGCCCTTGCTGCACGACGGCCATCTCTACTTCGCCAGCGACTCACTCGCCGTGGCCTACTGCGCCAACGCCAAGACCGGCGAAATCGTCTATGAGGAGCGCCTAAACCAGAGACTCCAAGGCATCTACGCCTCGCCCGTGCTCGCGGATGGCAAGCTCTATTACGTCGGTCGCACCGGCCTCACGGTGGTGCTCGCGGCCTCACCGAAATTCCAGCAACTCGCGGAAAACTCATTGGAGAACCGTCGGGGCTACTTCAACGCGACCCCCACCTTCGACGACAACCGCCTGCTCCTCCGTTCCAACCGCGCGCTGTATTGTCTGGGGAAGTAGAAGCTCCGCTACCAAGTCGCGTAGCGACGGCCTGATGGTAGCCGTGGGTTTCAACCCACGGACCGGCACGACACAGGATGCGGCGCGGCGCGGCGCTTAAGTGGCGCAAAATCGGCCCACCGAAAAGCTCCGATCGATGCGGGTGAGGTTGCCCTGCTGGTCTTTCACGGCGACGACGAGCTGGGCACGAGGGAGGGAAAGAAACAGATAGCCTGCCCCATAGTTTTACCCTTTTGGGAGGATTTGGAACTGATCCTCGGCCTGGGCGTGCGCTATCCGACCCACCAACGGAAAAACCTCCAGGCGTTGGCTGCCGATCCCCAGTTGATCCAGGCGTACACTCTTGGGCCAATCAGCACTGGTTGGGCGCCGCCGTGGACACGGACCTCTACTTCGATCCCAACGTCAAGCACGACACCGGCGAGCAGAATGGGTTGGAGGGCTGGTGAAGCACAGATAGCCAGTGACAGGTAGCCTGCCCCTTAGTTTTGCCCTCGAGACCATCAATCAGCGACGACTGGAGCACTCGAAACTCCCGGGCCGCCGACTCCGCTTTCGCCTCGCGCACCGTTCGAAACTCGACCTCAAGGTCCGGATTGGAACCTGAGCAATCCTCAGCAAAATTACCCAAAATTAAGAGGGAAAGAAACAGATAGCCTGCCC
>CAMDGV010000010.1 GCA_945898055.1 Akkermansia muciniphila
AGCGGCCGGAGGCCGGAACCGGAGGAGAGAGAGCGGAGCGAGGGCGACGTATCGGGACCCGGCGAGGGACGAGCAAGGGGCCCAAGACGTCGCCCGGAGCGTAGCGTGTGGGATGGTTTGCCGGAGCCTGATGAGGGGAAGAAGAAGACGGCAAAAGCCAGTAAAGTGTGGGGAATGCGAGACCTTTAAAAATGCAAATCCAAGTGTTTGTCGTGCGACCTGGTGACGGTGTCGCGATGGAAGAGCTTAATAGCTTTTTGCGAGGGCACCGCGTCTTGTCGGTGGATCGGGAGTTTCAAGAGGGATTGTGGCATTTTTGCGTTTGCTCTCAGTCGATCGATCGTGCCGGTCAAACAATGGCTCCTGGTGCTAAGGTGGATTATCGCCAGATCTTGGATTCTTCCACGTTTACTTTGTTTTCTAAACTTCGCGAACTGCGGAAAGCCTTAGCTGAAAAGGAGGGATTGCCGCCTTATGCCGTCCTAACAAATGAACAGATGGCTGAGGTAGCTCGACGACGACCGGTTACGGTCGAGGCACTTCGGGAAATTCCGGGTGTGGGCGAATCGCGTGTTGAAAGATACGGTGCCGCTTTCTATGCGGTTATTTCTGATTATGCAAAGCAGCTCAATTCGACTGGAGGACATCAGTCAACCGGAACGTCTGCGTGAGGCGTTTCTTCGAGCGGCCCGAGGGAAGTGGGGGCGACTGGAGGTTCAAGCTTTTGCGTCAACGTGGCAGGAGAAGCTTGTTGATTTGCGGTCCAGACTATTAGAGGAGACATGGCGACCCGAGGGGTTTCATCGGTTTATTATTCATGAGCCTAAAGAGCGTGTGATTCACGCGCCAAACTTTGCGGATCGGGTGGTCCATCATGCACTTGTGGATGCTGCTGGGGCGGATTTTGAGCGCTGGTTGATCGACGATTCATATGCGTGTCGCTGTGGACGAGGGCAGAGCGCGGCTTTGAGGCGAGCCGAGACTTTTGCTGGGAAGCATGGGTGGTTTCTGAAGTTGGATGTTGCAAAGTATTTTGATTCGATTCCGCACGATCGGTTGTTGGAAACCTTGGGAGCACGGTTTCGTAATAAGGGGGTTGTGCGGCTTTGGGAACATTTGGTTCTTGGTTATTTGCACTCACCGGGTGCGGGTATTCCAATTGGATCATTGATCAGTCAGATGCTGGGGAATTTTTATCTTATGCCAGTGGACCGATTGTGTCGGGAAGACCTCAAAGTGCCGGGCTATGTGCGCTACATGGATGATATGGCATTATGGGGTGAACGGCAGCAACTCAAAGAGGCGAAGGTTGCGGTGGAGGCTTTATTGGTGAAGGGATTGGGCTTGAAATTAAAAGCGAACTGGCATTTGCATTCGGTCCAGCGCGGAATGGAGTTCTTGGGGATGCGTGTTTTTCCTGGCGGCAGTCAATTAACGAGACGGAGTCGTCGTCGCTTTTTGAGAGCGTGGGCGGGTGGAACTGATGCGTGGCAGCGTGGTGAGTTAGACGATGCGGCATGGCAAAGGTCTTTGGGATCGTTGGTTTCACACGTGCAGTTAGCGAAGCGAGAGACTATTTTGCGACGGCTCTTTTGAAAATTTGGGTCTACGGCCATCGGGCTCCAACCGCGTGAATCGTGGCGGCAGCTGGAACAACGAGGCTAGGAACTGCCGTTCGGCCAACCGGAACAGGAATGAGCCGGGCAACCGCAACAACAACCTAGGCTTCCGTTCCGTCCTCAGCTCAGTTCGGACAGAATGTCCGAAATGAACCGGCCGCTAGACCTGTTCGGTGCCATAGGGTATCGACAAAGCCGAGAGGGTTGCCCGGTGTTGGTAGCTGTTTTAGCGAAGACTCCGGGCAACCCGAATCGGAGCGAATCGGAGTCGGGCAGCATCCTAGTAGTGGATAGTAGAGGACCGATTCTTTTATGTAGCCTATCACTAAGCCGATGCGAGCGCGCCCAATCTATCAATCGGTCGTTGAAGACCAGGAATTTGAACGGGTCACGCACCGCTTTCGGAAAAGAGGTTAAAAGAAGTTTTAGTTCAGTGAATTCGAGGGCGAGTCTTTTACGCTTCGGTCATTATCCAACCAAACTGTTCGGGCGTTCGCCGCCCGGTTTTCCAACGCCAAAGATCCACCAAAAGTTGTCGGGCAAAGGCGATAATTGCCCGTCTTCGTGCGCGCGAATGCGCTTTGGGATTGTTGAGAACGAATCCCCATTTTTTCACCAAGTAGTAGTCAGGTTGGTAGAGCAAAAAGCGCCACGATAACTCGACTAACTCGGTCCGTAATCGTCGATTCCCCGCCTTGGTAATACTTAAATCAGACCGACTTTCCCCCGATGAACTGACCCCTCCGGTCAGTCCTGAGTAACTCGCGATGGCGCGGCGGCTTGAAAAACGATTCCAGTCGCGAACCTCTGTCTCTATGTTCTCATGGGTTAATCGCCCCATCCCTTTAGGTAAAACTTTGGGGGCATCTGCCTCAATGCGTTTACTGAGATCTTGGACCGCTTTATTAATGACCAAAATTAAATCTCGGAAGATCTCTAGTTGTTCTAGCAGATTGGGGCTTACTAACTCTTTGAGAAATTCCCAACGATCTAATTGAAAAAGATTTGTGATTGCCGGCCAGATAACGATCTAGGCGGGTTGCCAACTCTAACGCGTCACTCTTATCGTTAGTGATTCCACTCCGACACACCTCCAGGCAAGTCGGACCAACAACATAATTTACAATCCCTCTCTCAATCAGCTTACGGTGAAGCCAATATCCAGTCGGGCCCGCCTCGGAGCAGCTGAAAACTTCTTTAGCTTGAGATTTCTGTTTAACGACCCAGCGAAGAAAGTTGTCATAGGACATTTTTTGTGGGGGCTGAGGCTTCCCTCCATCGACCCTGCGAACCCCCATGAGGTCTCCGGCATGGACGTCGAGAGCGAGTTTAATTTGCCGATAGGGAGGCGGCTGAGTTGGTGGAGCCTCAGGGAGAGGGTCTACTGCAGTGAGAACTGGCAACGGTGATTCCGATGCCACGCTGAGAGACGGTGAAGAATTCGAATGTCTTTTCATGGGGAGAGGCCTACTTTGAACTTTGTTCCGAGCGGCCGCTAGGTCTCATGCCATCTATCAGTCATCCTCGCGGCGGAGAAAAACCCCGAGCGGTCGCTGTTTTATCGGCTCCTCTTGGAAATCGGTGCGGCGCAATCCGATGCCGCAGCCCTGCGCGCAGAGCAGTTGATTGGAAGACGCGCACCCTCTAAGTGCCCCAACTCTGCGAGGCCAGCGAATTGTCCCAAACTTGGGCCCTAAATACGCTACCACGCACTATCGGTCTGCTCCATGCCAGTGCGGATGGCGATTGTCTTGAATTTTACGCCCCCACCGGTTCCCAGTCCGCCGGGCAATTGCCACGGAACCCGAGCATACGTGCCTATGCTATTGTCTGAGCTCCATTGTTCGCAACATCGCCTTGGCGGTTTAGGAAAAAATGCAAAGCTATTGCACAATGCGATGCATTATAATATGCTAAAGCCATGACACAATCGACCATCACCGACAAGTTCCAGACGACCATCCCGTTGGCGGTGCGGCAGGCGCTCGGCCTGCTACCGCGCCAGCGCGTGTCCTACGAGGTCCGCCAGGATGGCTCCGCTGTCATCCGCCCCGTCCCCCGGCTGGACGAGTTGTTCGGCAGCCTCACGCTCAACGGACCGGTGGCGGACACCCGGACCGAGAAACAGGCCGCCCGCGAAGCCATCGCCCGCGAAGGCGCGACCAAGAGCAAGCAATGAGCAACGCCCGCTATCTGGTCGATACAAACATTCTGCTCCGCTTTCTCTCCGGTGAACCGGCTTCGCAGGCGGCAGCCGTGCGGAAGCTTTTCGCCCAAGCGGCCGCCGGTGAAATCACCCTCGACGTCTCCCCCGTCATCGTCGCCGAGACCTTCTACACCTTGGTGTCGTTCTACGGTGTGGACCGCAAGGCAGCCGCCGAGAAACTCTCCCTCCTGCTGCAACAACACGGCGTGCGGCTCCGCGATGAAAACCAAGTGCTCACTGCCTTGGAACGTCTGCAAACCGCCAATGTGGGCTTTGCCGATGCATTCATCGCCGCCGGCGCGGTCGAGGAGAAAATCCCGGTCGCATCGTTCGACCGCGATTTCGACAAGCTGAAAGTCGCACGCTTCGAGCCGACCACGTAGCGCAGCGGCGGAAGAAGGCATCCGAGGCATCCGGACCGATCCCCAGCGCCGGGACCGGAAGCCTCTCCTGCCCGGTTCAAGACTTTCCGTCCGGCGAAGCCCTTGAAGCTGCGGAACGCGGCAGGTACCCGTCAGCCCCAGTTCCGGCCCCCGTGGTGCCTTTTGTACAACGACGATTATTATTCCCAGCCCGCTCTCTCCGCGCCACGGCCGCTACCAATGCCCTCGAACACGGGGCCGACATTGCGAAAGTCCAAGAGTGGCTGGGTCATTCGGATATCTCCACCACCCGACTGTACGGTGAACGTCAGAGGCGATCTGAGGAACCTTGACAGCTTATCTTGAAAAAAATGCGTCAAAAAGCAAATCCCTGTCAGTTAGCTAAAGAAAAGGAACACGATGATCAAACGAATTAGTTTTACCGTAGTAGCTGTACTCGCATTCTCTCTGGCCGCTCACGCTGCCGACATGCACATGCACATCGGCCCGTGGGTGCTGAATGTTGCCAAATCGACATCAAGCGATGGAAATCTCCGACAAAGCGGGGGCAAGTCATTAGCATGGATGGCGACTGGCTAATTGTTAAGAACCATGGCGTTGATAAGGACGGCAATGCGACCAGGTCAAACCTCATACTCAAATTCGATGGTGTAGCCAGACCATCGATCGGTAGTAGACCAGACGCCATTGGAATGCTCACCACCGGAACCACGAGTGATGATTTCAATTCTAAATCCGTTTCGGTCAGCATTACAGGCAAAGCCGGCCAGACGCAGGTCATGGTCGTCTCACCTGACGGTAAGGTGAAAACACATACCATCACTCGGGTTGATAAAGACGAAAAAACCTCCAATGGTGTTACTGTATTCGACAAGCAGTAGATAACGAATTTTCACAAGGTTGGCGAATCAAGCAACAGAAAGAGGCTGGCGGCAACGCTGGCCTCTTTTTGCGGTGGTGGAGTTTTCAATTTGGAAACTCTTCACCGCCGCCATCAGCTTTCCAGTAGTTTGGATTCCAGTTTGTAAAGGGGTCGGTTCTTGATAGTGCCCCATGAGGGGGCGAAGGCCATTCTCCCGCCTTGGCCCGCAAGTTGAGAGTCGCTAGGGCGGACGAGACCTCGAGCGCCGCCAATTGGGCGCTCTCCACCGGAGCTCCCCGGGGCACCTCCGTCGGCAATCGACCGAATGTGTTGTGTCTCGCAACTAACGCCATGCTTTAACTGAATCACGTGGATTATGCGTCTCGCAACGCCTCAATGACGCATCCAGTGATTGAGCTCCCGCCCCTCAGTATCGGCACTGAGCACAAAGCGTTGTTACTTATTAGTAGGTGCCGACGTTTTGTAAGGTTACCCCGTGACCTCGCCGCAGAATCAAAAACTGAGCCGGCTCCTGAACCGACGAGCGATCCTTCGGACCCGGGATCTCGGAGAGGTTGGATTGCCGCGGACCGCCTTGGTCGCCCCGCTGGCGGCCGGGGTGATTTCCCGCCTCAGCCGAGGCGTCTACGCCGTCGCCGGGCACGACGTGTCCGAGCACCATCGTTTCGCCTAGGCGGCCGCCCGCGTCCGGCGCGGGGTTGTCTGCCTACTGTCCGCGCTCGTGTTCCACAAACTGACCACGCAATCCCCGGACGAAGTCTGGCTCGCCATCGACCGTAAAGCCCGCCTTCCTGCGCCGATGTATCCGCCTCTGCATAACGTTCGCTTCCGAGGGTTTGAACAACTTTACTTTCTCACCGCCTCAACCCGCATCAATCCCTACCGTGCGCCCTTCCACCCTTACGCCGTTCAAGGTGCGATTTCTTTCCCCGCAGGCTTGTCGTAATCTCAAGGATGAGTAAGGTCCGACTTCCATGACTGTAGCTTCCCTCTGGCTGTTATCGGCGCTGGCGCTCGGACTTCAATCCGCGACTCTAGCGGCGGCACCCTCTCTGAAGGCTAGTCTCAAATCCTTACGTTCAGTGGGCCCTGAAGGTCTGGGAAACGAACCGGCAAAGTCCGCTTGGCGCCGAGTTGCTTCGATCGAAGCGAGCTCTCTTCCTCTGGTATTAGAATCGATGGATGGAGCCAATGACTATGCGTTGAACTGGCTCCGCTCTGCAGTTGATGCGGTTGCTCAAAAGGCGACCGTCTCGGGGCGACCTCTTCCTGTTGAAACACTTCACCGTTTTCTCCGAGATCGCACTCATCATCCTCGAGCGCGGCGTCTAGCCTTCGAACTGATCCGCAGCGTCCAACCAGAAATGGCTCGATCTCTATTACCTGAGTTTTTAGATGACCCAGCTCCTGAACTGCGACGGGATGCGGTCCAGCAGAGATGCGACGCTGCGGAAGCCAAGGTAGCTTTGGATAAAGCCATCGCTATTGTCGAATACCGTAAGGCACTGGCTTTTGCTCGCGAGGCTGATCAGCTGGATTCGATTGCGAAGAAACTGAAGGAACTCGGGTCGCCGGTGAACCTCAGCCGGACTTTTGGTTGGGTGACCGCTTGGAAATTGATCGGGCCCTTTGATAACACCACCGGAGTAGGCTTCAGCCGGCCTTATCCACCGGAGACATCCCTTGACTTAAGCAGCGAATTTGAGGGCAAAACGGGGCGGATAAAATGGGCTCCGTATGAAACCACCGACGACTACGGCATGGTAAACTTCAATGCTCCCTTGGGAACACTGAAGGGCGTCGTCGGTTATGCCGCTGCTGAATTTTGGTCAAAATCGGCGCGCCCAGTTCAAATTCGTTTAGGATCCCAGAACGGCTGGAAAGTATGGGTAAACGGTAAACCAACCTTCGGCCGTGACGAATACCATCGGGCTTCCGAAATCGATCAATATCGAATGCCTGTAATGCTGGTGCCAGGTCGGAATTTCATTCTAGTCAAGTGTCTGCAAAACGAACAAACCGAAGACTGGGCGGCCGAGTGGCAGTTTCAACTCCGTGTCACCGATGAGCAGGGAACACCTCTCCTTTCTAGCCAATGATTACTCGTTTTTACTCTTCGAATAAAGCCCTGCAAATAGCTCTCTTTTGCTTGATGCTGACCCGTCTCGCTACCTCTTTGATCGCAGAGGACTGGCTCGGCTTTCGCGGTTCGCGTGGTGACGGAGTCGCTACCGATCCAGCAGTTCCGCATCGCCTCGATTCTCAGTCGATCCTTTGGTCGGTCGACCTACCTGGCCGCGGATTGTCGTCTCCGGTGATTGTGGGGGATCGACTTTTTGTCACCGCTTCCAGCGGCGCACGTCTCGATCGACTCCACGTTATATGCTTTAATGTCTCCGACGGTTCCCTGCGTTGGGAGAGGCAATTCTGGGCGACGGGTCGGACTATGACTCACGAAAAGATTAGCCCAGCGGCGCCTACCCCAGTGAGTGACGGCAAGACACTGTTCGCTCTATTTTCTTCCAATGACTGCTTGGCTCTCGATTTAGAAGGAAACCTTCTCTGGTTCCGAGGGTTGGGACGCGACTACGTCAACGCGAGTAATTCGCTGGGCATGTCTTCTTCCTTGGTCTTTGCTGCTGGGATTTTAGTCACGCAGGTGGAGAACGATAGCGAATCTTTTACGTTGGGTCTGGACGCGCAAACCGGCCTCAATCGATGGAAGCTAGACCGCCCCAAGCGGGCCAATTGGACCTCCCCTACCGTCTATCGCGAACGTTCCGGGCAGGTCCGTGTCCTGTTGCAATCCTTTCAAGGTGTCACGGCGGTGGATCCTTTTTCTGGGCGCATTCTTTGGAATTACTCTGAAGGGGCTTCTACGGTTCCATCGGCCACCTGGAGTGACGGACGGCTTTATTTGCCTTCCAACGGATTAACCGTCCTCGAACTGTCTCCCGACGGATCGGTGCCCCAACAGATCTGGCGCTCAACCCAGCTTCGGCCTGGCACCCCGAGCCCAGTGGTTTTCGGGGGGCGTGTTTATTCGCTTAATGACGGTGGAATCCTAACTTGTGGAGATGGATCAGACGGAAAACGACTTTGGCAACTCCGCATCAAGGGACCTTTCAGCGCGACACCAATCTCTGCGGGCGGTCGCCTCTACTGCGTCAATGAGGCCGGACTCGTACAGGTGGTCGATCCCTCACAAAATGAAGGAACAGTCACTAGCGAACTCGCCTTGGGCCAAACCGTCATTGGCACTCCATCTATCTCGACCGGCTCTCTTTTTGTACGAAGTGACGGAAGGTTATGGCGAATAGGGACGCCAAGTACGCGATAAAACGAGAACGAAGCTGGAGATTCAATAGAACGAATTAGATAAAAACTGATCCACTGAATGTCGATTGCCGATTGAATCCAGACCATTGCCTCCCTCAATCTTCCGTCGTGCTGCAGATTGATCCTGAAGAAATACGGGCCGCCATCAGCAGGGCCCTTGCCGAAGATATCGGCCCCGGTGATTCCACTAGCCTCGCTTGCATTCATCCGAGGTCTCAAGCATCCGCCCGAATGAATGCTAGGGAAACTCTAGTCCTCGCCGGACTCGCCTTTGCTGAAGCCGCTTTTCGCGAATTAGCACCCAACGCCTTGATCCGGTGTCTTGCCGTCGACGGTCAACGGCTTCAACCCGGCCAGACTGTACTAGAAATATCTGGGCCCGCCCGTGCCCTGCTTTCTGCAGAGCGGGTTGCTCTTAATTTTGTTCAACGTTTATCCGGTATTGCCACCACGACGGCTGATTATGTCGAAGCGGTCGCGGGAACCGCCACTCGTATACTGGACACCCGAAAGACAACCCCAGGTTGGAGGCGGTTTGAAAAATATGCGGTCGCTTGTGGCGGTGGAACAAATCACCGGAGAGGGCTCTACGATCTCATTCTTATTAAGGACAATCACCTAGCGGCTTTGGCGAATGAAAAGCCGGACGCCATCACGGCCGCGGTTCGACGCGCGCGTAGTCAGTTCCCAAACCTTCGCGTTGAGGTGGAAGCAGATACTCCGGACCAAGCGGGCCGAGCTGCCGACGCTGGAGCGGACCTCATCCTGCTTGATAATATGGATCCCCCGACTCTCATGGAGGCGCTCCGTCGCATTCGAGGTCGGAGTCAAACCGAGGCCAGCGGTGGAATCACTCTGCAAAATTTACGCTCCGTCGCGGCAACCGGGGTCGACTTTATCTCCGTTGGTGCCTTGACCCATTCCGCTCGATCCGTCGATCTCGGTCTCGATTTTCTTCTATGACCCCCGATACTCAAATTCTTAGAGCCCTTCGCTTGGCCGGTGAACAAGGGGTTTCGGGTGCTATTCTCGCCAAGACTCTCGTCGTTTCGCGCGCCGCCATCTGGTCTCGGATCGAGGAATTGCGGAAGGTGGGTTATGATATTGATGCCAGTCCCCATCACGGATACCGCCTGCACGGCGCACCAGACCGACTTCACGCCGATGATCTGTTAGCGCGACTCGGGCCTATAAAGGTGATTGGTCGAGATATTCGTGTCTTTCAGGAGACTTCTTCCACCAATGATATCGTCGAGAAGTTGGCAAGGGATCAGGTGAGCGAAGGCATTGTTGTTTTTGCCGAATCCCAAACCCGCGGCCGCGGTCGGCTTGGTCGAAAGTGGTGCTCACCGACAGGTAAAGGCCTGTGGTTTTCTGTTCTGCTCCGGCCCAACTTGGCCCCGGCAGCAGCCACTCAACTTACCGTCGGTACGGCGGTTGCCGTGGCTCGCGCCATTGAAAAAAGTACAGGTCTAAACCCGGGTATTAAGTGGCCCAATGACCTTGTGTTCGAGCACCGCAAAGTGGGCGGAATCCTCCTCGAACTCAATGCAGAACTCGACCACATCCGTCATGTCATCTTGGGAATTGGCATTGATGTCAATCTGGCAACTCAGGATTTTCCAGAGGAACTTCAAGCCAGCGCGACATCTCTTCAAATCGAAGCGGGCCGACATCTCGACCGAACGGATCTCGCCACTATCCTCATTCAGGAACTCGATTCCGTCTATTTTCGGCTTGCCTGTGGAGATTTTCATGAAATCAGCGATGACTGGATGCGCCGCTGCACAACCCTCGGTCGACGGGTCTCTATTCGTGTTGCTGACCGCATTATCACCGGTCGAGCTGAGTCTCTAGATGAAGAAGGGGCTCTCCTCGTCCGTACCGATCAAGGCCGTTTAGAACACATTATTGGGGGAGATGTTTCCCTAATAAAATGACCCTATGATTCTCCTGTTAGACGTCGGTAATACCCACACTCATGTGGGGCTAGGTAGCCTCCGACGATTGCGACGTTTAGGTGACTTTCCAACCGCCGCTTGGCGGGACCAAACTGCGCGTGGGGAGATCGCCCATCGCCTCGGTCTCAAGGTCCCTACTGCCGCCTGTTTTTGTAGTGTTGTTCCTGAGGTCAATGAGGCCATACGAAACGGCCTGAAAGAGGTTTATCAACTCGATACACTTCAATTAACTCCTGAAACAGTGAGAGGCGTAGGCATCGATTATCCCAAGCCGCAATCCATCGGTCAGGATCGTCTTGCCAATGCCGTGGCGGCTTTTCATCAATTTGGAGGACCTGCGTTGGTGGTTGATTTCGGTACTGCGGTCACCTTCGATGTTGTGAACTGCAAGGGGAACTATGTTGGGGGTATCATTGCGCCCGGTCTTTCAGCAATGACCGATTATCTCCACGAGAAGACGGCGCTTCTCCCGCGGATCAAAATCCGTGAACCACGTCGAGTGATTGGTCGTAGCACCGCCGAGGCAATGCTCAGCGGAGCTGTCCACGGGTATCGCGGGTTAATCCGGGGACTAATCGCAGAATTAAAACTAGAACTCGCTGTGGAGAATCTATCGGTAATTGCTACGGGCGGCTATGCAGCTTTGATCGCTCGAAAATTACCGGAGATTCATCACGTCATTCCCGGACTGACCCTCGAAGGTCTTCGACTCACTACCCTCGCCCACCAACTTCAGATCTCAGAATGTTCGGAGTAAATCTCTAAAACAGGGTTAAACTTCAAGTCCCTGAATTTTGAACACTTTTCTGCGCGGAGGGTTATCGTGTCGAATGACAGACAACCGAAGCATCAATATATTTCCCGGGTTGAGCGCTGAGCTCCGGCCCTAGTGGGGACTCGGACAGAGCCGGCGATTTCGATTCAGCCCGCGGCTTCGGATCCCCGATCAGCGTCGAAAGCCGTGCGCCCAGCACTCGCGGCACTCGCGAATCAACTGATCCTCGGTGCTGATCAGCGCAATCCGTTGCTCACCGTTTACCACGATCAAGACCGCCAGCAACTGCTGGTCCAAAGCGGCTTTGCAATCATCGAGATCGTCCCCGACGATACCCGGGCGGCGAGCTACAAGCTGCTGCTGGGTCGGAAGCGTCCGCCCAACCCCATAGTTCCCTAGTTGCCGAAAGTAGGATATTCGACAATCGAAGGCGGGGGCGAAAGGTCGACCAAGGTCGAGTGGACTTTTCTCACTCCAACCGGATGAGGCAACACTTTCCGGCCCGCCGGCAGAACTCGCCGATGCGGACAACGTGCAGAGCACGGGGCGAAGGCCGGACTGTTTTGGGAGGCGATGGAATCGGTTGGCTGCGGTGACTGGGTTGGATGAGTGACTCGGAGCCAGCGCTCCATCGAAAGAGGATGAACACCCAATCTCGCATTTAATCCGAGGGAAGACGCTCAAGCTCCTCCGCGACCCGACGGATTAGGGGGCGCATCGTCTTGAGCCCAAAGTCGAAACGACATCCGGCCCTTTGAAAAAGTTCCGGCAAGGGTCGAGACCCTCCTAAAGCCAACCCTGCCTGATAATCTCGCAACGCCTTGGGCAAGTCTTTCTCCGCATTCATCCAGACTTGGAGTGCCCCTAACTGTGCAATGCCGTATTCGACGTAGTAAAAGGGGTGATGGAATAGGTGCAGTTGCTTGTGCCAAAGGCAGGCGCGCTCCTCCTCTAAATCAGTCCAGTCGACATCGCCCCCAAATCGATCCATTAACTCCAACCAAACCGTCCGCCGCTCTAATCGGGTGTGTCCTGGGTGCGAATACAGCCAGTGCTGGAAGGCATCGATGGTCGCAATCCATGGAAATACACTAATGATTCCCTCCAAATGCATCCGCTGAGCACGGATGGCTTCCGGCGGTGAATAAAAGACATCCAAATGGCGGGCACCCAGTAATTCCATCGCCATCGAAGCCACTTCACAAAATTCAATCGGTGGCTCCCGATGCAAGGCAATGTCTTCGTCCCGACAGGCTAGGGCGTGAAAGGCGTGGCCGGCCTCGTGCAGAAGTGTCTCAACATCCCTTTGCAATCCCACCGAATTCATAAAAATAAAAGGAAGCCGCGCATCACTCAAGGTGTACTGATATCCACCCGGGGCCTTCCCTTTCCGATTGTCTAGGTCCAAGAGCCGATGCTCTCTTAATGATCGGAATCCAGAGGCAAGAACTGGATCCAAACGATCGAAGATCTCCTGCGATCCGGCTTCCAATCGGGATGAATCTACGTACGGCCGCAAAGGAGGCCGGTTCAAAGGGTCAACGGATAAATCCCAAGGCCGCAGTGTCGGCAGTCCTAACCGCGATTTTCGCTCCCTCTGGAGCGTCCGCAATACTGGCATGACTGTACTTTCGATCGCTTTATGAAAACGCCGGCAATCCGCAGGGGTGTAATCAAAGCGACCTCTCAATTGGAATCCGTAGCCGACATAATTCCGGAAGCCTGCGTTGCCGGCCATTTGTTGCCTTAGTTTTAGGAGACGATCAAAGAGCGATTCCATTTGGTCCGCGACAGCCAGACGTCGCGAGGCCACGCATCTCCAAGTCTCTTCCCGCACAGTCCGCTGGGGGTCTTCCAAATACCGCCCCATCGCCACCAAGGTTTTCTCTTCTCCTCGAAAGGACACCGTTAAGGATCCAGTAAACGTCGTATACTGATCTACTGTCATTGCCTCCTCGGTTTCCAAAGGAATATTCTCCACTCGATACGAGTCAGCCTTGAGTTGAATGGCTCGATCAAAGACATCAAACTGGGGACGAGGGAGGCTCGACCGATAGGGATGGGATAAATACAATTGCGCTAGCTTGAATTGCCGGGGTTTAAGCAACGGATCAATGCACTCAACAAAGTGCAAATAGGCCGCCGAAACCTCAGCATTCTCAGTGTTACAAGTCTTGGCAATATACCGAAGCGCGCGCTCCTGATCGAGTGCCGACCCCAACTCGTCCACATCCAAAAGCCATTGCTCTAATGCCTCGGCACTCTGGCAACTCGGCGCTCGTGCCTCGAGCTGATCGAACAGCGGACTGATCACTAACTCATCGCCAAAATCCAAGCCCGTTGGCAAAAAGCGGCGGGCACGATACGGAGCAAGTGGACCAAACGGAAGCAGACTCATCGGGGCTAATCATTGGGACTCCCCCACTGCCCGATCAAGCTCGGGTTAAAGGGATGAGTAAATTCCGCACACCCTGATCTTCTTGATGCTCTTCTTCAGTTGAAACCAACAGAGAGAACTAAGCCGATTTACTCCGTAATCAATCGTTTTAATTTCCCCTCATTTTCGGCGTGCGCATCGACCCACAACTTTCTACTCTTCCCAAATGCTAATCTGGCTTATGGCCGTCCTCTTTGTCGGCGGTTTTGCTCTTGTCGGCCATCAATCGGGTGCAATTCGCTCGGGCGTATCCTTCTTTGGGGTCATTCTCGGCCTTGCCTTGAGTTCCCTTTTAGGCGGATTTATAGCTCCTTTACTGATCATGGTGGGGATCGTCGATCAGGTGGCGCTCCGCCTCCTGCCCAACCTTTTCGCCTTTCTTATTTTTGCCCTCCTCTTCGTCGGCCTCGGCGTCGCAGCCCATCACCCAGTCGAACTTCATTTCAAGTACCGCACGGACGAACCAACCCGACAAGGCTTCGAACGGATGAATCAAGCCCTCGGCCTGTTTGTCGGCATTATTACCGGCATTTGTGTCTTTTTTAGCGTCGGCAAGTATGTCTATCGCGAAGGATATCGCCTCGTGCAACTCACCTCCGAAACCAACGAAGCCCCCGCTGTCCGATACCTTGCTCAACTGCGTCTGGATATGGATGCCACCGGATGGTCGAAGGCCTTCGCAGCGCTGGATTCAACTCCAGCAAAATTCTACGAACAGGCCGATATTCTCGGACTCATCCACGCCAACCCTCTTGCACACGGACGGGTCGAAAATTATCCCCCGTTTCTCGCCCTCGCAACCGCCCCTGAATTTGCTGAAATCGGTGCCGATGCCGACTACCAAAAACTGCTGCAAGAACAACCTTCAGTCGCGTCAATGCTGAATCATCCCAAGACCTTAGCTGTTCTCAACAATCCGGAATTGATAGCCGCTTTTAATCAATTGGATCTAAAGGATTTCCGCAAATATCTTGAGACGGGTATTTCTCCGCGGTTCGATGATGAACGCATCCTCGGTCGCTGGCGCATGGATCCTTCAGCCGTCTTTATTGCCCTAAAACGAGAACGTCTTAACACCTCCCCGGCCGAAATGAAAAAATTGAGAGCGACTCTCATTCCTATTCTTTCAGGAATGACTTTAGTGGCTTTTCCAGATGGTAAATTTTCCATCAAAGTGGCCGCCCCTCCGGCGGCGCCGGTTGCCCCACCAGCGGAAGGGCAAGTGGCAGAAGGAGGCGGAGCACCTCCCTCCTCGGCGAATGCCTACCTGACCCGCTACGGTGTGAGACCCGGCCAGACTGCTAATACTCCTGCTCCAGCAACCCCTCGCCCGGTGGCAATCAAACCGCCCTCCTTTATGAAAGCATTTACTCCTATGGATGGGACGTGGGTACGCACCGAAGGCCACTATGCCTTGGAAACAAAGATCGAGGGGCAAGCCATGACCCTTGATGCCTTGGTCAATGAGTTCGGTCGGCTGACTTGGACATTCCGTTTCGGCGACCAAAAACTCTCGGTTTTCTTCGTTCGTACCAGCTAGCTCCTCTGTCCCATCACACGGACTAGCAGCAGTCGAGATTTCTCCAACCGCACGTTTCAGTACTCCGGCTCAAAACACAGGCACTTAATAACGCGAATGATGTTGTAAGTGAACAGGGGCATCTTGGACCCGACTGCGTTGACCGCAAAACTTCGGCTGGGCATGTAACCTCCCCCAGTCCGTCTTTCACTTCATTGTGGGTGTGCTCAATGGTTCAAGCCTCATCGCGGTCCACTCGAACAATCTCGCACCTTCCCAATCCCACAAATTGCTCACCACCGCGTCATGTTTGAGGTCGCCTCTGCCAGCTAACAGCACCCCTCGGTGCTTAAGCAGCCGTAGTCCCACAGAGCACAGCGGCTCTCTGTCCTTCTTCTCGGTGGGCTCCCCCGGCACGAACACCACTTCGACCCAGGACCGTTGCGTCTCGATCAACGACAATTAAAATGCCCCAGATGGGCATCTACTTTTGACGTTCTCTTTCGCGGCTTTGGCGCGGTGATTGTTGCCGTTGAACTCTAGGATTATGGCAGGATGGACGAGGCGATCGATCGCTGCCATTGCCGCCATCGAAGCATTGAAGTTCTGATCCCCTTACGATAGCTCAAGGCTGGAGCTCACCCAGAGGCTACATCGCTCGTAACGTTTAGGCTAGGAAGGGGAAGAGGATCTCCATTTCCTCACGGCTTTGCCGCACCTAGCCAAGGTCACCAAGGATCACCACTTCGAAGTGATCGAGATTTTTGATCGCGTCCTCCAACTTATTCCCAGCTTTAGCCTGAAGTAGTCGCCCAAGGAGTTTAAAGATGGAGACGAAGAGCACCCGCCGGTTGTGGCGCAGGAACAACTCCCGTCCGAGGGGGGGCGAGAAAGCGGGGCTTGCCGCGCTCAGGCAAGGCCGAAAGCCAAGATGTTCGCAGTGCGATCGATGAAGTCACCGGCCGAGATCGCCGGCAGTTAGACCTCGCACGCGATTGGGCATCTCCGCTGACTGGAGCGTGACCACGGTCTTCCCCACGGGTGACCCGGAAGCATTGATCAATCGTTCCGTGAACCGCGTTCCTAGCTCCTGCGCCTCCCTTTCGCGGAAATGCAGCGAGAACTGACGGTGATGGCAGATCCTGTGGATCCCTCAATTTCAAAGACTACACCGACTTTTTGCGGGTCATTCCCGCTTTCATTGCGCTCACGTTCAAATCACCCTTTTTGTTAAACTCCACGAGGAGACGGTTTATCTGACGGACAGCAATGATGGAGCCTCCGCACATCAGAAAAATGAGTACGCGACGGCCTTCAATTTCTTGCGTGCTCAAAGCCAACAATCCGACTCGCACACGAAGGGACTTTTGGATCTTGGCGCGGTCGCTGGGGCAATGAAATGCCCCCCGGAGATGCCGGAACAACCCATAGGCCAGCAGCGCGAGCCAAGCGCACCTCACTCCCCTCGGAGGGAACCTCATCTACCGCCTCAAACTTGATCGGCGCCTGCTTTAACAATCCTCGGCCGGAACGAGTCCCTCCTAACTGCGAGTGGTGATCAGTCCCGTCGGAGTTTGCTGATCCATCGCGCTCCGTTGACTCTGAGTCGTCACAGCCGACTTAGCTGTGGTGAAATTTCGGGTCAGGTTTTGTTCCGCATTTTTTGGAGAATCAGCTTCTTGGCATCAATGACCTTGGTCAACGTCGTTGCCACTCCTTTCAAATGAGTGCTAAACGCCAGCACTGCCAGCCTTCATCGATCAATGAATTGAGCTTGGAACAGATGTTCTGATTTCAAGCTGGGGCCTTCACATTTTGTGAGGTGCTATACAAAAGGCTTTGTATCCTCGTTCCAAGAAACTCTTAAGACGGGCCTTGACGGCCGTCAGGGAGATTCCAAAGGATTTGGCACTCTAGCACTGAGTGGGGAAAGTCCATTGACTCTCAGTGAGGGGGGGAACAAGCAAAAAGACGCGAAGTAAACTTGGGGTTGAATAGACCGAGGTCGGTGGCCATTCAAATGAATCAACCAGTCTTCATGTCACTCAAAACTACCCCATAAGTATCAGGGTAGTTTCTTCCTATAAAATTGGCCGCTAAACTTGCGGCCTAAATCCAGTTTGGCGATAAAATTTCATCCAAACAGATCTCCTTGATTGGCCGCCGCCTTTTTAAAAACGCGTCAGCCTGCTTCGACAAACCCCTTATTTTTCCCCATCGGGATCAGGATTTCTGAGTCTCCGTCGGGGAGGTCTTAACCGAACGGCGACGCCACAGGCCGAAACCGACTAACCCAACTCCTGCGACGAGGGCGTAGGTAGAAGGTTCTGGGACCGCTGTGGGAGTGAAAGTCATATTCACACCGCGATAAGTAGTTCCCAGATCCGTTTCGGTCCGAAAAACATTTGATGCTTCGAATCCGCCCAAGAAAGTACGATTAACTGTAAAACTCGTATCGTAAACTGCAGCACGATCCACCGAATTCACTCCTACTGCGCCATAGCCATTTAGTCCGTAGGCGGCTACTTGTTCAGGAAAAGAGTAAAGACCTGCATTTGGATTGGTCGGTTCAACCACCGTCAATGCGTAGGTGCCTGCGGAAAGAGTTAGCGGAGTGATTGACAGCATCAACCATTCAGATCCAGTGGCCGTTGTATTGGCACTTGTCAGAGTTGAGGAAGCCAATTGTGTCCCAGCTGTGCCTGTTGAAAACTGCCAAAGTGCGACGGTGAACCCATTGACGCCTTGGATCGTTCCAGTAATCCCATTACCACCATTGTCAAAAATACCTAACTGAGTCACCGAAACCGACGAAGCTAGGGTAAATTGAACGACCATGGGTGCGGTTCCACCACCGTAGGTAATGTTGCCCTGAGTCGCAGCAACAGACCCTGTTCCGCTCGTAACAAATAAAGTAGCTTGAATGGGCAGTAGCGACGAGAGCACTACTAAGCCGCTGATTACTGGATTTTTCATAAAAATTTAATTTAACCGAGTACGCTCTTTTTCTAAAAATTGTTCTCCGCCGAAATTTGTCCAGAACGAAATAAACTCGACCCATTCCCAAGTCAACTTGAAAACCTATATTTTTCGACGACTGATCAACGAAGGATAGTTTTTATGGGTCGTCGACCTTTTTCGGTGGGTTACCATCTGCACTTCAGTTTTGTTAAAAGGTGGAAATGTCGCCAGAAAAGCTGTTTGGAAAGTTGTTGGGTTTGGGTCTGAACTGGCGTAGCACGGAATGAGTCGTCCAATCTCCAATCAGCCATCAACCAGCAGCAACTGGGCACCCTAAACTCCCGAGTTGAAATCTCTGCTTTCACCTCGCGCACCGTTCGGAGTGAGGCCTAAAGGTCCGGATCGGTGCCTGATCAACTTTCCAGCGAAATCCTCAAAATTCAGGGAATTGAACTCGCGCTTGATTTTTGGGTTTAACCCCCCGTTTTTCTATGGCCTGCCCCTCGAGAGATGACCGTGCGATCTGCAGCCGTTTCAGGGAATTGAGACGCGGAAAAACTGATGGGGAAAAGCCGGATCTAGCCCGATCGAAACTTCCACCGGGCCACTACGAATCTGGACCTCCCCGTGCCGCCAGATCCGCCAACGGCCGGACTGAAGCGCCTCCGTCACCTCCACAGAGTATCCCGACCCGACTCGGCCACCGAATCGCAATCGGAACGATCCAGACGATTGACGGAACACTTCCAAAGAGAGCGGTCTCGTAATGTTCGTCTCCCCAGGGGTGCCGCCCAATAGTGCGCTCGCTCGCCAGTTGGTGTCTGCGTTTAACTCTCCGGCTGGATCCAAAACGTCCAACGATGGACCGGACCCATCGGCGGCCCGGGGCCAGGAACCAGTGGTGCCATACCTAAAATCCAGCACCGTGCGACCCGCCCGATCCAACAATACCACCCGTTCACCCGCATTATCAAGTTTCCCGGCATACTCCCCCGCGACTGGGCGGCCCGGCCCGTAACGCTTTTCAAAGGCCGCACGGTTTCGGACTACGAGCACGTAATCACCCACCGCGAGCCGCGAAGCAGTGCCACCCGGAAACTCAAAGGTGATGCCCGTGGTGAGCCGCAAACCGCCCAAGTCAAAGGTGGTAGAGCCGCCGTTCACCAATTCAAGGAATTCGAAATCATCGGCATCGGCAAACCCGGCCGCCCGTTCCAAGGCAGTGGGGGAACTAGGATGGTAATGAAGTTCCGAAAGCAAGAGCCGCGGGGTTCCGACCACGAATGTGGCCTCATTCAAGGCACTCCATTCCAGACCGTTCAAGGTGCGAGCACGGATCGTCGTTAGATCCTTCAGCGTGAGCGGCCCCTCATAGCGAAGCCGGTCCGCCCCCTTCCGCGGATCGGTTCCGTTCAATGTGTAGTACACGATACCCACCGGTGCCGTCAGGGTGAGTTGGAATCTTTCCGGCACAGTGCCTCCGCGTTGGTTCATCACCGGCGGATCGGTCTTGGGATAAAGCCCAGCCTGGCGGAACTGAGCAAGCACGGCGGCGGAGCGCCCCGGAAAATAGCTCTTCAGCAATCGGTCCCGCTCCTTCTGCCAATGTTCGTCACGCGTGAACGGTGTCGCACGGAGTTGGTCCCCCCACCGAGCCGATTCACCCACAACGGCCGACCTGACCCTATCCGCCAATCCGGCGAAGCGGGCTGCGGGTTGGTTGTTCTCCGGTTGGCGGGGATCCCACGCGGAATTCGCTGAGTTCACATAATAAGTTCCACCATGGTAAAAATGCAGGTAAACATGGTCGGCAAACTCCATCCGGAAATCGGCGTTCGACCGCAGGGACGCGTAGGGACGCGCCACGGCATCAGACGCCCCAGTCACATTCACCCCCGAATCGCCGATCCCGAGTGCCGTCTCGGTGTCCCACGGGCGAAAGGTGAATCCGTCGCCATCGGCACGATCTCGTCCCGCCCACCAATTGCGCCCCGGCCAATCGGTGTTCCCTACATAGAAATTCAGGATCAAATAATCGATCATGTTTCCCACGTTCAATAGATTCTCATACGCGGGATTCCGGGTGCCGTCGGGATTATTCCCCTGAAGTCTTTGGTACACGACGGTTCCGGTCAGGTCTTGGTTGAGCTGGTTCAGCAGGCGATTCCATGCGTCGTAATTCCCGTCCGGTGCAGAGTCCTGATTGATCGAATCCCACGTGTCTTTGGATCCGCCGATATAAGCCTCGGAAAAAGCCGCATCCGGTCGTTCCACCGTATTATACAATCCCCAATACCACCCATTGATATAGAGGTGGACAAATCCCGTGTGGGACGAGGGGATGCCCATGGCGCGCGCCGACTCCATGGCGAATGCATCTCGCACGTAGACGGCCCTCTCCCCTCCATAGGGCCATCCATCGTTGCTGTTCGCGCGCAGCACGAAGTTGTCGAACCGATCTGTCGCCCCATCGCCAAACAGCCGATACCTCAATTCGGTGGCCCCGTATCGCTCGCGGAACACTACTCGGAAGGACTTCTTCAGACTCAGATCAAACCGCCGGAATGCCCCCCCTTGGATACGCAGGCCGGCATTCTCTTGAAAACCGGGACGACCATCCGGATACAGCAACTCGATCGAGGTAGCCCGTTCCCAAGCCCCACCTCGGTTGTCCGGTCTCGCATAGATACCTTGCGGTCCAAACAGATCCTCCACCGGCATCACGAGGGACATCGTCGGCAACGAGCGCAAGTCGGCCTTCAACGTCGTCGCATACCGACCTCCGTACAGATCTGTTCCATTCGTCCCCACCACTCGCGAATCGAGTCCGTAATCCGCGCTGACTCCATTCCATGTCGCAGGATAACCCGCCTGAATCGCCTTGGCACGATTTTGCGACACCACGTCATCCAGCAGCAGATACGAATGAGTGGTAACCCGACTCGGACGCCAACCATTCCGGAACGCAGCCACCCGAAGCGGAGTAGTACGAGTGATGCGAATCGGGCCCACGTAAACCAGTCCATTGGACATCGACGGCGAGGTTCCGTCGGTCGTATAACGAAGGGTAGACTCAGGGGTTCCACATTTGAGCTGGATATTCGAGGGTCCGTCCAGGAACCCCCGCTCCGGCGTAACCGTGACGTCGTCGACTAGCCCGCCCACTTGGCCCTCGTTTTCTGTTCCGGGCGTGGGGCGCCCGAAATAGCCCCGCTCACCGATCGCCACGCGAACAAACTCCAACTGTGCATCCAGCAGAAAATCACGACTGTCGATCTGGGAATTCAGTCCATGCAGCGCCAACAGGTTCAGACCGGCCCGGAGCAACCGCCGATTGTCGGTCAAATCAATTCCCAATGCCGATCCCGCGGCCCGTTGGGTCCGATTCGTCATTGCGGTCGAGTTTACGGTTACGGTCGCCGGTGCATTAACCCGGGCAACTTCGACCCCGTTCAAGTGGACGACCACACCGTCTTCATAGCGCAGGCGGAGCAAGAGCCGCCCGTCGGTCGGCAAATCCGCAAGCGTGAAGGGAATCCGGACTAACAGCCCCAAACTTTTCCCGTAAAGCAAACTTTCGATATCGGTCCGAATGGACGTTGTAAAATCGGAAGGTGGATCACCGACATACCCAAGAAACTCAACCTCCGCGATCTGCACCGCAACCGCCGAATTCACCGCACGAACCGTGGGGAAGATCAGGGAGTATTGAGCCCACGCCGTCCGGTTGTTGAAGGACACGGTGACGGGGGAAAAACGGGTGTTCGGCAGCAGAATCGGCCCACGCGCGATCTCAATAAATTGAACCCCATCGTTGGAGCCAGAAAGCACGAAGCTGGTAGGATCGCGATCCGGCGCATCATTTGCAGACGTGAGTCGAAGCCCGCTCACAACCGAACTTCCTGCTATGGGCGCCACCCTCAGGCCCGCGTTCAGCTTGTCAAAATTCAGGTATTTGGTCGCGGGACTGTTGTCGATGGCATTGATCACCCCTTCGTTGGCTGGAGAGTTTCCCGACGTCGCTACAATGAAATCACTGGGCCGGGTCACATCCTCAAACGTGAGCGGAGGTTCGGGCGATTCGGAACTGCCGGACTGGGTCCGACGATACCCGACGGACAGACGAACCGGTGGCCACGCTCCGTCATCGAACTCCGGGCGGATCCACCCTGGGCTGACCTCGTCAAAGCCCGGTACCAGCATCCGACCGGATGCGCCGGGCGGAACCAAAGCCGTGGTCGCCACGGTCATGGCGAATCCGTAGGAGACATCCGTGACCTGTCGAGGAAAGGTAGGCGCGAACTCTGTGGCCACCGTGGTCGCGTCGGGTTTTATCAACGCAAGATATTCTCCGTTGCGACTCAAACTAAAGTTCGCGTGCAGTTCGCGGGTTGGATCAATCCGGTTCTTCCCACTGGCGAACACAACCAAAAAACCATGGGCCGGCACCCTCACATTGGGAAACCTCCACTTGGCAGGGGTCTGGCGGTCATCCGTCAAATACCAACCCGACAAAGAAGCGGATTGCCCGGTTAAATTAAAAATCTCAATCCAATCGTGCTCCTCGCCGTCGGTGTCCTTGATGACGCTCCCGTTGGCGGCCATGAATTCGCTGATCACAAATTCCTGCGCCGCCAAGCAAAAGACTCCGCCAAAAAAAAACCCGGCCAACAGACACAATAAGCCTGCCAGGCGCATGGAACGAGGTGAGTGCATAACACTCAGTATGATACGGGGGCAGAGACTAAATCAGCGAGCGCCAAATCAGGATAAAGAGATTGTTTGTCAGTGGAATGGGGCTCCGCCGGGGTCGGTCCAAGTGCCAGGCGAAGCAACGTTTGGAAACTGTTTTGGAAGAGGGTCACGATCAGTGATTCTCACCAACTGAGACGCGCGCCCCTAGCCTGCGACACCTCTGCGCCTCCCGTTTGCCACACCAGATCCACTGCTTCGCCGAGTGCAAAACCCTCCTGCTAACGCTGCCTCTGGCTGGCCTCTCACGGAACAGCCTCAGCCAAAACCGGTAGGACGGATGACGGGCCAGCAGTGAATTTCGTCTTACCCTTCGCTTCAAAAAGCAAATTACTATCGCTGGTCAGAATAAGCGTCGTTCATCTGCCGCGCCTGCCAAGGGCCAAACCCAATCTAGCAACTCTTGTTCAGTGGATTTACGCCCCGTCGCAGAGTCACCGATACCACCGTCGTCACTTTTGTTCGCTCCCACACTGTAGAGACGAAGGTCGCCGCCAGATTGAAGTTGATATCGCAGCGGTTGCCCATCCATCGGATCGAGCGGAACCGAGTTCATCCAGCGAGGTGTCAGTGCAACGAGTGATTCCGGATACGTACCCATGGCAAGACGATACCGCTCTAGGGCACAGACCGTTACCGCTAGGCGATCCGCGGTGAGCATCCGGTCAGATCTACTCGAGACCTTGCCGAGTGCTGGCAGCAGCATTTTGTTGAAGACTTGATAAAGAGCGAACCCAGATAGTCTCTCTTTAATCAGTCGGTCAATGGCCTCATTCGTGTCCTGAGCGAGAAGTCCACGCGACGGGTTGGATTGCTGGACTAAAGCAGTGATGCGGTCGAGTGTGATTGCATGCGCTAGTTGATTTTGGCGCCAAAAGAATGCTGGGAATAAAGTGAGCGGAGAAAAGGAACCTGAACTGCTGTCACCTGATAACCCCGCTTCAAATATGTCGAGGTCACCGGCGATGACCGACTCAGAAAGGAGTCCACCAAACAAGCGCTCACCGCGGAGGGCACCTACTAGGCCATCGCGCTGACGTTGAGAATCAAAAACTTGTTGAAAGACCGCCAATTGAGATTCAGTCCAGACGTGAAGGCTAATCCCCTCATGGAAAGCCCCTAGGCCGATTGAGTGAATAGCCACAGAAACGAGGTAACTAATCAAAGTCGGCTCGGAACCGGTGAGATCTGCGAGTCGAAAGAGAGCCAAGACATCCTCATTGGCTCCATTGGATTCCCCCGCGTTAATGCGGGCAATGGCACGAATTCTCAGGAGTTGCGCCATGGTTTTATGCAACGAGAGATGGGGCAACAATGCGAGGATGGCGTCATCGTATCGGATGGCGTAGCGACACACTGGGAGTTGAGTGTCGACCACAAGACGATCGAGTACATCGCGCCGGGCTTGGAGTGCAAAGAGGACGGCTTGAGCTGAAGAGAGTAAACTGTTTGGCTTGGGTAAATTGTAGAGCGTCGTAATCTGAGTGACCGTCCCACTGACTGGGTCGGTGACTTGTTTACTACGGGTATTCGTTCCAGCTCGCAACACGGCCGCTAGACCGTCTAGATCCACTCCGTTTCGGAGGGGTCTCTTTTCGGTTTTTGAGCCTTTGGGAGTTGAGGCATTCGGAAAACTAAAGGCTTCCTTTGATTCCTCGAGTTTTTGTCCTCCTAGCCAAAGATGGCGCCGGCGCCCCTTTGCATCATTGGTGCGTAGGTAAGTATGCAGACCGACCACCAGCGGGCTCTCAGCAAAGTTTTTCTGGGAAGCAGGAGAGGGGCCGAGCAGTTCTGCGAAAGTCAACGGTTCCCCACGCGCATGAATCGCAGTCTGTGTTGCCATCCAAACAGGATTGACCCGCAAGGACTCCACCGCCCAGGCAAGCCCCAGCACCAGAACGATGACGCCAATGGCCCTCGGTATCCAACAAGTGATTAGGCGTCGAACTCGACTGATTGCTAAATTCATTACTCAGTTAGACCCTCGAACCGACCGATCGTTCCGGAAGATTAAAACTTTTTCGTAGAACGCATCTCTCGGGATAAAAATAGGGATCGAGCCATGACTCAGTCCGGCAAAGATTCCCTGAGGGCGATACCTAGTTGCTGAGGATCATCCACGGCGAGTTGAAGGATTTGCCAATCTGGTAATCCATCTCGAGCTGCCTCCCGCACACCATGCAGCCATGGAACAAGAAAATCCGCGTCCCTTTTTAAATACACGCTTGATCGATGTAGAAAGAGGCAATGAGGCTATTGCACGCAACACGTGCTGAGTGAAAGCAGTCAGATCGCTACTGATGAGGGTCGCTGAGCAAAAGTTGCCATCGCTCTCCGGTTGCTGATCTGTTTGACTCGCCTAATTCTAATTTCATGTCTCCCGCTGAACTAAAATCTATACTGTCCGCCGGTTTGCTTTCCTTTCCTGTCACCGATTTCGATGAACAAGGAGAATTTTACGCCAAGGGTTACGCGGAGCGTCTACAATGGCTGGCTCCGTTTGGGGCCACCGTTCTTTTCGCTGCCGGCGGCACGGGGGAATTCTTTTCTCTCGAACCCCGAGAGTATTCCTCAATCATAAAAACAGCGGTCGATACTTGCCACGGCGTAGTCCCAATTCTTGCTGGGGCAGGCGGCCCGACTCGCGTGGCTATTTCGTACGCACAAGAGGCAGAGCGCCTCGGTGCCAAAGGCGTCCTCTTGCTCCCTCATTATCTAGCCGAAGCCAGCCAAGAGGGAGTCGCCCAACACGTCGATCAAGTGTGTAAATCCGTTAAAATCGGGGTCATTGTCTATAATCGAAACCTCTGTCGACTCCAAGCGCATCACCTCGAAAGACTAGCAGATAACAACCCTAATCTCATTGGCTACAAAGACGGCTTAGGGGATATTGAATTGATGGTTTCCATCCGCCGCCGCTTGGGAACACGTTTCAGCTATCTCGGAGGGCTCCCCACCGCCGAGGTTTACGCCGCAGCTTACAAAGCCATGGGGGTTCCTGTTTACTCTTCAGCTGTTTTTAATTTCATCCCAAAAACCGCAATGGAATTTTATCAAGCGGTCGCTAACGACGATCACTTAACCCAAAATCGCCTACTCGATACGTTCTTTCTTCCGTTCATCGAAATTCGCAACAAAAGCGCGGGCTACGCCGTCAGCCTCATTAAGGCGGGGGCAAAAATAACCGGTCATGGGGCCGGCCCGGTCCGAGCGCCATTGACGGATTTAAAGCCAACCGAAATGGATCAACTTGCCCTGCTGATTGAAAAATCAGGAGTCCAATAGGCTCCCCTGCGTTTCATGTCTATCACTGTTGAAAATCCAACCTCCGCGTCCCTCGTTTTACTCTCTGCTGTTTCAAAAATTAAAGCCCGAACTCTACCGCTCTTCGTGGTGATGTTTATCGTCAACTACTTGGATCGAGTGAACGTCGGGTTTATCAAAGAGTCTCTGCAGAACGATCTCGGATTTGACAGTGCAACCTACGGTCTGGGCGCGGGTCTTTTTTTTATTGGGTATGCTGTTTTTGAAG
This sequence comes from Akkermansia muciniphila, assembly GCA_945898055.1. Taxonomy (GTDB): domain Bacteria; phylum Verrucomicrobiota; class Verrucomicrobiia; order Limisphaerales; family UBA9464; genus SXXZ01. Next base: position 26,368 of record CAMDGV010000010.1, read on the forward strand.
TCCCTTCAAATCTCTTGCTTCAAAGACTAGGGGCGAAAATCTGGCTGACGCGGATTACAATTACTTGGGGGATTATTGCTTCTTTATTAGCTTTTGCGAAGACATCGAATCAGTTCTATGGACTTCGTTTTGCCTTGGGCGCGGCTGAGGCAGGCTTTTTCCCCGGCGTTATTTATTACTTTACCCGTTGGTTGCCCGCCGCCAATCGAGGCAAAGCTCTCGCCCTCTTTTTAAGCGGGTCCGCTATCGCTTCCATTCTTTCCGGGCCACTTTCGGCGGTCTTGATGCGGATCACTTCTTTTGGACTTAAAGGGTGGCAAAATATGTTGATTATCGAGGGCCTATTCTCGGTGGCGATTGGTGTTGTTGCTTGGTTTTGGCTGGATTCAAATTATGACGACGCGACCTGGCTTACTCAACCTGAGAAAGCAGCACTCCAAAGCGTCCTCGAAACCGAACAACAAATGCGGGCAGAACAAACCGTTCGACCCAGCACGCGATATCTACTCAAAGACCCGCAAATCCTTATCTACTGCCTTATTTATTTCGCTATTCAGCTCAGTATTTACGCGGCGACATTCTGGCTACCCACTCTCATCCGCAAAATGGGGACTCTCTCTCATTTACAGGTCGGATTTCTAAACTCTATTCCTTGGATTATTTCAATTGCCAGCATGTACGGATTTGCCGCCGCGGCCGCGCGATGGAAACGTCAACGGGTCTGGATCGCGATCGCATTAATGATGGCAGCGATAGGAATGTTTCTCTCAACCACCTCTGGGCCGATCCTCAGTTTCATCGCTATCTGCTTTGCTGCGCTCGGCTTTAAGTCAGCCTCCTCTCTCTTTTGGCCGCTTCCCCAAGCCTATTTGGATGCTCGCATCGCTGCCGCGGTCATCGCTTTAATTAATGCGGTTGGGAATCTAGGCGGCTTTGTTGCACCCACAGTTTTTGGGTATCTTGAAAAAAATACCGGCAGTGTTAGCGGTGGGCTTTATGGTCTCACGGCCACTTCCCTCCTCGCCGTTGGGCTGCTACTTTTAGTTCGATCTACTAGGTCACGGCAAGGCTTCCACTTCCCTCAGTCCTAGATTATTCTTCGAATCCCTGTCAGTGGCTCTTACTCTTACTGACCGGCCTGTTCTATAAATTTTAGCTTTTACTTTTCTAGAGTGTCCTCTCCACGCATCACCTCTGTTCGTGTCATCCCCGTTGCGGGTTATGACAGTATGCTTTTGAATCTAAGCGGTGCCCATAGCCCCTTTTTTACCCGCAATATAATTATAATTACCGATAACTCTAGGCACGTCGGTTTGGGTGAAGTCCCTGGAGGCGAAGCAATCCGGCAAACAATTATAGATTCAACGAGTTTACTGGTAGGTCAAGAAATCGGCGAGTACGACTCCCTCTTAACCAAAATAAGTTCGATCTTTGCTGATCGGGATAGCAGCGGGCGCGGGGTTCAAACTTTTGATTTGCGGGTGACTATTCATGCGGTAACCGGCCTCGAGTGCGCCCTTTTGGATCTCCTCGGCCAGCATCGTGACAAACCAGTGGCGGCCTTACTGGGGACGGGACAGCAACGGACTGAGGTGGAGATGCTTGGCTACCTCTTCTACATTGCCGATCGACGTAAATCCTCTTTGCCCTACCGCGATGAATCAAAGTCAGATCAAGTTTGGCACCGTTGTCGCAACGAGGAATCTCTCACGACTGCATCGATTGTGGCTCAGGCAGAAGCAATTCAAGAGCGATTTGGGTTTCAGGATTTTAAACTCAAGGGAGGAGTGCTCAAAGGTATCGATGAAATAGAAGCTGTTCGAGCCTTGGCGCAACGCTTTCCCAACGCCCGCATCACTCTGGATCCAAATGGGTCTTGGTCTCTTAAGGAGTCCATTGAACTCTGTCAGAATTTAAACGGGATTCTTGCTTATGCCGAGGATCCTTGTGGTGCAGAGGCTGAGTTTTCGGGGAGAGAAATCATGGCTGAGTTTCGAAAAGCTACTGGCCTGCGAACGGCCACGAACATGGTGGCCACCGATTGGCGGCAATTGGAGCACGCTCTTAAATTGCAGGCGATTGATATTCCCCTCGCCGACCCCCATTTCTGGACCCTGCGAGGTTCGGTCGAAGTAGCCCGTCTTTGCCAGAAAAATGGGCTCACTTGGGGTTCTCATTCGAATAACCATTTTGATATTTCGCTCGCTATGTTTACCCACGTCGGTGCTGCTGCGCCCGGCGCGGTGACGGCTATGGATACACATTGGATTTGGCAGGAAGGTCAGCGACTGACCCACGAACCGCTCCAGATCAAGGGTGGCAAGGTGACTGTTCCTCAGAAGGCAGGCTTAGGCATCGAGATTGATCCTGTTCAACTGGAGGCTGCACATCAGCTTTATCTGAAGTTACCTACTGGATCACGCAATGACGCTCTTGCCATGCAGCACTTGATTCCGGATTGGCGGTTTAATCCAAAAAAGGCCTGCCTCGTTCGCTGAGGTTGGCCTAGATCAAAGCCGATGGGTCACAAGGATCGGGGCCGTTAACTCAAAAGGCAGAGTCCGCATTTCGTCACCTTTGAAAACCAAGGATCGACCGAAGAAGCAGAGGGCTTGCCGCTTGCCCTGACAGCGTGGTTTAATTCGAGAACGGTTGCGGTAGCAGACTTTCGAGTCTGTAGGGCAGGTTAAGAGCCTGTCTTCGCGCCCAGCACCCCCATGGAAGACACAAACTCACTTATTGAACAGCGTCGGACGAAGCTCGCCGCCCTTGCGGCCAAGGGCATCAACCCTTTTATGAACAAGGTCAGTCTTAAGGAACTGACCGGTTGCGGAGAGGCCCGTGCTAAATTTGAAAGGGGCGAGTTGGTGGAGTCCGCCTCCGTGGCCATCGCTGGTCGCATCACCGCATACCGAGACATGGGAAAAAGCCAGTTTATCGACCTCAAAGATGTGACGGGGCGAGTGCAAGTTTATGCGCAGAAACAGGCGCTCGGAGACGAAGCCTTTGCCCTCTTCAGTCACTTGGATCTGGCCGATTTTATTGGAGTCAAGGGCACGATGTTTCGGACGCGAACAGGTGAAATCAGTATTAAGGCGGAGAGCTTCACTGTTCTTTCCAAAGCCCTCCGCCCCCCGCCCGACAAGTGGGACGGATTAGCCGACACCGAAGTGCGTTATAGGCAACGGTACTTGGATCTGATCGCCAACGACGAAGTGAAGCGCACCTTTCTCCTGCGCTCGCAGATTATCCGAGAGATCCGGACCTTTTTTCACGAGCGAGGCTATGTGGAAGTTGAGACGCCTATCATGCAGGCCATTCCTGGCGGAGCCGCCGCCCAGCCTTTTAAGACCCATCATAACGCCTTGGGTTGCGATTTTTATATGCGAATCGCCCTCGAGCTTTATCTCAAACGTCTTTTAGTGGGTGGCCTGGATAAAGTCTTTGAGATCGGTCGCAACTTCCGTAACGAAGGACTTTCCCGCAAGCACAACCCAGAGTTCACCATGCTGGAAGCCTACGAGGCCTATGGCGACTACGAGACGATGATGGAGACGGTGGAATCGGTGGTGAAAAGGATCGCCCAAAATGTATTAGGAAGCTTAGTGGTGCGTCACCAGCGCCGTGCTGAAACCGAACACGCTCTCAAGGAAGTCCGCCTTGCCTTCGCCGAGGCCACCCCGTTTTTCATCAAATCGGGTGAACCCAGCAGCGCAGAACTTCTACCAAAAGACCGGATCGAAGCACAGATTTTGGCGACGCAAGAGGCCGTCGACCTCGCCAACCTCAGTAAAGAAGAACCGTCGGCCATCGCAATGCGCGTGCATGGAGCCATTGAGGCGACTCTCTCTCTCCTTCCAGTGGATTCAGAAAAGGCCGAACTGCCTCGTCGACGTCTTCAATCTGCGTTGAGCACTCTCCAACCTTTGACCGTTGAGAAAGTCATCGATCTCACCCATTGGCGTCGTGCACGGTACAAGGATTTGGTCTGCGAAAAAGCAGGGGCAGATTGGTTTGAGCTTACCCCCAGTGAACGTCGACGGCGGGCAACTGAGGACTTAAAACTCTCTGGCGACATTGCCAATGGATATGAAGATTTTGAGGTTACTGGGGCTGTTTTTGAGAAGCTAGTTGAGCCGACGCTTATTCAACCGACCTTTGTGACCCACCTACCCAAGGAGCTCGTGCCACTCGCTAAACTTTCACCGGACGATCCAACGACGGTCGAGGTCTTTGAATGCTGTATTAACGGCCAAGAGATCGCCCCTGGTTACAGTGAGCAGAACGATCCTGTGGCACAGCGCGCGGCACTTGAACAGCAGGCGGGTGGTGAACAGCAAAAACTCGACGAGGATTTTCTCACCGCCCTCGAACACGGAATGCCTCCCGCTGGCGGTATTGGTATCGGTATCGACCGATTGTGTATGATGCTCCTCGGGCAAGAAACAATCCGCGACGTGATTCTCTTCCCCCAACTCAAGCCGAGGTAATCGCCCATCATTCGTGTCGGAGCGCTTCCACCGGATCCATCTTGGCGGCTCGCAGGGCTGGGTAGAGCCCGAAAATAACCCCGACCAAGGCCGAGATAGTAAAAGCGGCCAAGGGGGACCACACCGTAATGATCGTCTTCATGTCAGCGAGAGCAGAGACAGCAAAGGGGATAGCCACTCCTAACAACACCCCGAGTGCTCCACCGACCCCACTTAATAGAACGGCCTCGATCAGAAATTGTAGGGTGATGTCCCGCTGTTTCGCACCCAATGCTCGACGGATACCAATTTCCCGGGTCCGCTCAGTGACATTGGCGAGCATAATATTCATGATCCCAATCCCACCAACGAGCAAAGAAATGGCGGCGATAGAGCCGAGGACGATATTGAAAATACGTTTAGTTTTTTCCTTTTGTCGAAGGAGTTCGAGAGGCACGACGACATCATAATCTTTCTTCTTATGATTCCGTTCCATGAGGTCTTTGACGGCCAGAGACACCCCGATGACTTTACTCGGATCATCTACTTTGACCGTGACTTCGTGCAAGGCCACACGCTCACGTTCAAAGCTACCACTGCGGTTTTTGAAAAGGATTTCTCCATAACGTTGCTTGGCTGTGGATAAAGGAATAAACATGCGATCCACCGACTGTTGAGCTGAGGATTGGCCCGTGTCATCGCCCTTGGCCCGACTGACCGGTTCCATGACCCCGACCACCCGATAGTATTGGCTACCGATACGGACAGCCTTGCCAAGCGGTGTCTCCATCGGAAAGAGGCGACGGGCCATTTCAGAGCCGAGCGCGCAGACATTTTCGCCTGCCAATTGATCGATCTCGGAAAAAAATCGACCTTCTGCAACCCGGTGATTTCGCATGGTTGGATACCAAGAAACGGTGCCAACCACCTCTGCATCCACTCGGACGGTAATGTTCCAAACATATTCTCGCATCACTCGCGCTGGGACGATGGTTACGACCCCGGGTATGGTGGCTTGAATGCGTGAGATGTCCTCGTATTTAATCCCGTAATCGAGCGTTGAATTGTTTTGTTGGGTAGTAACTTTCTGATCCTCCGAAGGCTTAACACTCCGAATAATAATGTTCTGTGCACCTAGGCTCTTAATCTGTTCTTGAGCCTCGTAACTGGCACCTTCACCGATCGCGAGCATAGCGATGACTGAGCAAACACCGAAGACGATACCGAGAACCGTCAGGAGAGAACGCAACCGGTGCAACCAGAGTGATCGCAAGCCAAGACGGATGGAACGTTTGAGTCGCGATGATGAGAAAAATTGGAATCCACGAGTCACGAGAATCAATTAAACAGGTTGCTGCTTTGATAAAATTGCATTGGAGATCAACGCCGATTATCTGACTCCAACTGACCATCGCGCAATCGCACAATACGATGGGACCGTTCACCAACACTTGAGTCGTGAGTCACCATAATGAGCGTCTTCCCTGCGGCATTCAATTCATCAAAAAGCCCTAGAATTTCGCGACCGGAACCCGAATCTAAATTTCCAGTCGCTTCATCGGCCAAAAGGACCAGTGGATCGCTGGCTAAAGCTCGAGCAATTGCCACACGCTGCTGCTGCCCGCCGGAGAGTTCAAACGGTTTATGATCCATCCTCTTTTCTAGTCCAACCCGTTTGGCCAGGCCGATGGCGATCTCGCGTGCCTCTTTGTCAGAGCGACCCTGATAAAAAAGTGGCACCTCAATATTCTCCAACACATTCAGTTGCTGGATGAGATTGTAGCTTTGAAAAATAAACCCGAGTCGACGACCGCGGATTTCAGAAAGTGAATCGTCATCGAGTGAAGAAATATCTGTGCCACCCAGCAAATACCGACCGGACGTAGGGCGATCGAGACATCCGAGGAGATTGAGCAACGTCGATTTACCGCAACCTGACGGACCCATAATGGCGATATACTCGCCAGCAGCAATGTCGAGCGTTAATCCCCGCAAGGCTTCTACGACGACATCACCTAGTGAATAAGAGCGTCTAACGGACTGGAGGCTGACGATGGGCTGCAGAGGATTCAAAGCGCTTTGGATGGCTTGCCGATTCCTGTTGCGGGTGGCTGCGCGGAAACGGGGGCACCCTCTTTTTTCTCCTCGCTCCCAGAGCGTTCACTATCCGGTGCGCGAAGCAGAATTTGATCACCGAAGGCGAGCCCTTTCTTAATCTCAATAAACTCGTCAGTAAATTCTCCGGGCTCGATTTCGACAGGTTTTGGAGGGCGACCTGAGAGAAAGACCACCGGTTTACCCTCGCGCTGGCTGACCGCCTGTAGCGGAACAAAAACGATGTCCTCGAGCCGCTTCACCATGATTTCAATCTTGGCACTCATCCCCGGCTTTAACCAGTCACGAGTCCCATTAATCGCGATCGTGGTCGTGTAGAGCTTCAAGTCCGGATTCATCCAACGATTTTCCGAATCAGGCAGCACGCCGACTTTGGTGACTTCGCCGGTAAGAGGGTCATCTGGGAAGGCGTCGGCAGTGATCTGAACCTTGAGCCCCTTTTTTACTTTTTTGATGTGTGATTCGTGGACCCCGACCTTCACCCCCATTTTCTTAGGATCTGGAATAGTAATCAAGGCCTGCCGCTCAAAGACTTGAGACCCGACCGCAATGCGCTCGTTATTATTCCAATAACCCCGTTGATTACCGCCACCATAGACAACTAGCCCCGGTGTTTTGGCGTAGAGAAGGCACTTTTCAATCTGAGCAGCGAGTTCATCGAGATTCTCTTTTTCGATCTGGTACCGACCTTTAGCGGCTTTGAGCTTGGCTTCAGTTTGTGCCAGTTTGGAGACAGATTCCTTGCGAGCCCGGATCAGTCCCTGAAGCGCTTCGTCATATTTACTGAGGCTTTCTTCGGCTAGTTTAGGGAACTCATATTTAACAAATAAATCGCGGGCCGTCGTGGCGGCATCGACCTTGAGTCGGGTCTGATCAGAAGCGATTTGGTCGTTCTCTAATTCGCTCTTGGGAACAAAACCCTTAGCAAACAAGCGTTTGGTGCCAGTCAGTTTAGTTTCGGCTTGGCCGCGGGCGGTCTGAGCGATCAGTAATTCGTCCTGGTGTTTACGGAGATCCTGCTTGGCTGCTCCATCGTCGAGGAGCCCATCTTTAACGTAGAGACTGAAATCAATGTCTTTACTCGTGGCGACCACGGAGTTGGAACGTGAAAGCAAATCTTCACTTAATCCAAGTCGTGAAACGATCTCGTCAGTGATTCTCCCACCGAGATATTTCTTTACGTCCATCAGACTAAAACGTGTCTTTTGTTCCGCTGCCTTCATGTCCGTCTTGTTTTGGTTTATTTGAATCTCAAAACTTTGCTGCGCTTCAGTGAGACCTGATACCGTACTTTGGAAATTAATATCTTGGTTCACTAAATTTTGTTTCAACTTGGAGTCATCCAACTGCACCAAAACTTTGTGAGCCTTCACATCCTCCTCCGTGACTTGATATCCTTCCTCAACAATTTTCACAATCTTCACCGGTTCACCGCGAACCTCTGATCGAAGTTCCTGCGATTCCAATGCTTCAAGAGACCCTCCAACAAGGACCTTAATATCGAGTGGACCACGTTGAGCACTGACAATCAAAGTGTCGTTCGGCCCTTTATTCGGTCGGAAGATCAGCCATCCCATCCCTACAAAGAGGATAAAACCCAATAAATAAGGCCACCGTGCAGAAGATCGAAAGAGTATTGAGAGTTTCATCGATGTAAGAGCGGCTGAAAAGTCGGCAGGTAACAGATTCCAAAGGCCATTGCCGGCGTGCACCTCACCGCCCTGAGTTCGGCTTGACTAAAAGGAGTCATGGCTGAGTTCCGAGTACGGGAACGCTCGGTTTGTTTGGGACAGGTGCCTCGTACCACGAACCGTCGTCGCGTACAAACAGAAGTCCCATGTCACGCCAATAACGGAGGCGCGCTAAGTTGTAGTTCACCAACGCCGCAGTGCGTCCATTTCGGGAAATATTCAAATCGGATTGGGCATCGAGTAAATCGCGCGTCTGACCTCGCCCCAGTTGCATCCGGAGTTCCTGTTCTTCGACCCGCCTTTCCCCTAATTTGACACTCAACTCTGAATTCTCAAAATTACGCCGCGCTTGTTCCAAGGTTCTCCAGTCGCTCGAAACCTGTAAACGGACTGTATCCAACGCCAAGGCAAACTCGCGTTTGGAACGTTCAGCGGTGATTAAGGCCCTACGAAGTTGATTCCGTTGCCCTTTTCGATCCAGCCCAAAGTCGATCTGCAAGCCAGCATTCCATTGATAGAGACGCGGATCAGGGATGGGTAAACCGTTGGTGCCATTATTTGAAAAACCAGCACTGCCGACGGCGTCAATTTGAGGCAACATATTATTCTTAGCGATCGGGATTCGGCGCGCGGAATCTTCCACTTGTTCGCGGGAGGTCTGAAGATCCAAGCGAGTGGCTAATGCCACTTGAATCGCTTGATCCACTGGCACGCCGGGTTCGGCGATCCGCAATTGTTCCAGTTCACGATCATCGAGAACGACCTTGGACAGGATCGGAATACCGAGGTTGATTTTAAAACGATCCAACGCTTCACGATAGCCACGGACGGCCTCACTCCAACTGGTCTCTGAGTTCAGCTCAGCCTGACGAAACTGGTCTAGCGAAGTGCTTGGACGTTGCCCCTCATCGGTGAAGGCGCGTTCGCGGAGGACATTTTCACGTGATCGCGCGAGACCTAAAAAGGCATTCCGTACGGTATCTCGGCTTTGCAGGACAGCGTAGTAGGAAGAAGCCGTTTCCACCGCAAAGGTTTGCCGATATTGAGCAAACTCTCTCAGTCCATAAAGCAAACTGCGCTCGGTCTGAGTCAGATTTTCCATGTTGACCCTAAAGCCCGCTCCACGAAACAAAGGTTGGGTGAGGGTGGATCCAAGGCGGGTCGACGTATTCTGACCGGAACTTCCTGCGAGAAAGCGAAAAAAGTCGGTGGTAAAATCAGTCGAAAGACGAGCGCCGGTGGTGACCAACCAATTGATCCCAAAAGCCCCGTATCCAACCACCATTTGGCTTCCATTTCTCAGAGCCGTTGTCTGCTGTTGCGTGATAGGATCAATGCCGTTAACCCGAACTGGGGTATCATTCCGGATGTTAGCGCCGCCTCTAGCACTGAAAACGGGGGTCAATAAATGACGAGTCAGCGACAGGTCCAAGGCATTGAGATAAAGCAACTCTTTGCGGGTCTGATACTCTCGACTTTGCCGGACAGCGAGATCGAGGCAAATATCAAGAGGCAAAACCCGCGCACCCACTTCTAGTCTCCCTTCAACCCCCAGAAATGCCCCAGGTTCATCGGCAAGCCGCAATGACTCGAGTGAAATAGGGGCCCGCGGTTCGACGGTAAATTGGGCGTCCATATTAGGGACGCGCTCTGTCTTTTCTCGGATCAGCTTCGATGCCTCACGATCCGCAGATTTCTTCCAATACTGAGTAGAGCACCCCGCCAGACAAGCCAAGATTCCCAAAGCCATTGTGAACGGTAACGGATTGATTCTATGTCGATACGTCGGAAGCAAAATGGAGCCTTCTAGATCATTTGCGGTTGCTTTTATTCAGTCTTCTTTCGGATTTTAACTTTAAAATATCGAAGGCGACTGCCTGATCTATTCGGTCAGGTGCCCAGTGTATCCGAGGCCTACTAATTGGTCAAAAGCGTCGTGAATCTCCGAGGGGATCGATTGTTCGATCTGAAAACCCTTCGCCGGATAGTCACGTATTCGTTGAAGATCACCCACCATGATTTCGATAACCCGTTCACAACGCAAATGAGGTTCGAGCGGATAGGCATCAAAGGTCAGCGGCGGGGATGAAACTGAAAGCTCCACTTCCGGCCAAACTTTGCGCACTGTTGCAAAGGTGCACCTTTCCATATACGGCTTTTGCACAGCAATAATTTGAGAACAGGGCAACCCAAGTTCATCGAGTCGAGCCCGACAAAAAGCGGCATTTTCCCCGGTATTCGTCGCTTGATCCTCAATGATGATTCGATCAGCAGGAACACCGAGCTGAAGGGCTCGAGCAGCAAAAAAAGCGGCCTCGCTCATACCATAAAGTCCCGCAGTAAGAGCCCCCACCTTACCGCTGCACACTAACCAAGGCGCATAACCTTTTAACCAAAGATCTGCAGCATGATCCGCAACCCGAGGATCATTGCTTCCCAATGCCAAAATCGCATCGGCAGGCTTCAATCGCATCTTTAATTGATGATAGTCCCAAAGAAGGCGGCCGAGACGCTCGGCTTCGGGAGTCAATGCAGGCGGAGCTTTCTTCATTCAAATAATCTGGGGTGGCAATGCGGCAGTGTGAGCCTCCGCAATTTCAACAAAGTTACGGAGGAGTTTCAGACCATTTTCCTGACTTTTCTCTGGATGAAATTGGGTGGCAAAAACGGTGTCTCGCCAAACAGACGAAGCAAACTGACCTCCATACTCAGTACGCGTCGCGATTACCGATGAATCTGCCGGTTGAGGGTGAAAGCTATGCACAAAATAGAACCAGCTTTTGTTGGATATTCCTCGATAAAGAGGGCAATCCGGTTGATCGATTTCAATTTGATTCCAGCCGATCTGCGGTATTTTCAGCTGCGGCCCCTCTGGCGGAGATTGGAAACGGATCACGGGTCCCTTGAAAATTCCTAAACCCCGAGCGCACGAATTAAACTCATCACTCCGCTCGAAAAGAGCCTGATAACCGACACAAATCCCCAAAAAAGGACGTCGCTCAGCGATCCACTGACAGACCCCCTCCGTGAGTTCTTGGCGATGAAGCGCATTCATGCAGTCATCGAAAGCACCAACCCCAGGCAAGACAACACCCGAAGCCCCAACCATACCCTCCGCCGTACGGACACGACGAACGGCGGCTCCGACCTTAAGAAGAGCTTTTTCGACGCTGCGGATGTTACCGGAGTCATAGTCGAGAAGTGCGATCACCCAGTAGATACTAACGGTAGAGCGAGCTGAGGTTCAAGCGACAAGAGTCGAAGTCAAAAAAAACCTACCTTCAAAGACGAGTTCTTGCTGGTTAGAAAATCATTCTTACGCCGAATCGAATGAAATTAACACCTGAGGCGATGCTGAGGAAACGGGGGATTTACTTTTAAGGAATTCAGCACGGGGCGGGTTCGTTACACGAGTAATTCATAAAAACGACCTTTCTTTCAAACCACCGGCCCCGATTGGCAACACTAATGGAAAAGAATAGAATCTGTAATGTTTTGAATTAAAGTGATTTAAGAATTTTCTTTTTTCAAAAATTACTTCTAAGCACAATTGTCACATTAATAACGCAATCTTATGTGACTCCTGCGAGTCCTTGAATCCTCTCGATTCAAAGACGTGCACCCAATGTTTGAGCCCACTTTTTCGGACCTGCGCATCGTGCGGATCTGCGGTTCATGCCTACTTCGATAATTGCCCAATCTGCGGGGGAAAGACGGGGCGTAATGGGCTCAGGGGTGGACCTGACAGGGTGGGCCGACCGGAAGATAGAAACTACCCCCGTCGAATTATCCACAGTTTTTTGAAATTTTTCCGGATCAAATTTTAAAGACCGGACAACCTGCTTAAGAGCGGTTCCTCTGAACTTTTTCATCGAACTCGAAAGCGTCAGCGACCTCTTTCGGGATAAACTTACTTGCATTTCTTTTCGCTTAACCACCTTTTAATTGGGTGTCTGCAGAACCCCGGTAGCTTTCTCGTTGAAAACCGCTGCCTTCCATCTCTTCACTATTTTTCTCTTTTTCCTGAGGCCATCGGTCTCTGCTGAAAATCCAAGGCCCCACTGGGCCTTCCAACCGCTCACCTCTCCAAACCTGCCGACTAACCACCTCACCCATTGGGCACGGAACCCCTTAGATCAATTCGTTCTTGCTCGATTGGAGACCGCGGGACTTCAACCGTCTCCAGAAACCGATAAAACCACTTGGCTGCGTCGCGTTTACTTGGACCTTATCGGACTCCCTCCCTCGCCGACTGAAGTGACGGCTTATCGGAATAATACCAAACCGGATGCTGACCGGCAGGTCGTAGACTTTTTGCTCGCTTCACCTCGCTACGGCGAACGATGGGGTCAGCACTGGTTGGACGTGGTTCGCTATGCCGATACCCACGGTTTCGAGGTTAATACGGAACGTCCAAACGCTTGGTACTATCGCGATTATGTCGTTGGCGCGTTTAACTCTGACCTCCCCTATAACCGCTTCATCCGTGAACAAATCGCTGGGGACACCCTCGGTGCTGATTTCGCAACCGGCTTCCTAATTACCGCTTCGGTCTTACTGCCTGGGCAAATTGGTGCTGACGAGGTCTCGAAGCGCCTCGCCCGTCAAGATGCCCTAGATGAAATTGTGGTTAATACGAGCCAGACTTTTCTCGGTCTCAGTATTGGCTGCGCACGCTGTCACGATCACAAGTTTGACCCCGTCACGGCCCACGATTACTACGCAATGCAAGCGTTCTTTGCTGGAGTCGAATACGCTGACCGCGAAATCAAATCTCCAGAAATTCCGACAAATCCCTTGGAAATTCTCAATCTTAAGACGCGTCTGGCAACTCTCGATCAAGATCTCAGTTACTTTGAACCCTTGGCTCGCCTCGGCCCAGTCCTTCAAAAAACTAAGGCCCATCACAATGAGGATTCCTTTCCGCCGATCACGGCACGTTTCATTCGTTTTACAATTCTGAACGCCAATCTCCATCCCGCCTTGGGGCTCATTGAACCCTGTATTGATGAACTCGAAATTTATACTGATGACGTTAATCAAAAAAATGTTGCCCTCGCATCTTATGGCACACGAGTAACGGCCTCGGGTAGCCGTGTCTCCGACTCGCACCGTCTCGAATATATTAACGATGGTCTACTCGGTAACGCCCACAGTTGGATGTCCGACCAAGCCGGTCGCGGTTGGGTCCAATTCGAATTGCCCAAGCCGCAAACTATCCACCGCATTCTCTGGAGTCGCGATCGTGAAGGAGTTTTCAGCGATCGACTCCCGACCGCCTACTCCATCGAAGTTGGGCTAGAACCCGATTCACTTACCTCGATTGTTTTTCTTCCACCGAATCGCCCCGCTATTAAATCCACTGCTAATGTCGATCGATTCACCCCGCGGACAACTAAACGCCTCCGCTTCAGTATTCGAGCAACGACTCAACTAGAGCCCTGTATCGACGAACTGGAAGTCTTTGATTCCAAGACACGCAATGTCGCCCTTGCCGCATTCGGCACGAAACTGACAACTTCCGGCGATACTTTAGTTCCCAACACTCACTCCCCTTCATACCTTCACGATGGCCTTTACGGTAACTCGCGGAGTTGGATGTCGAGCGAGACCGGGCGAGGTTGGATTATCCTCGAATTTCCTGAACCCTGCACTATTGATCGAGTGATTTGGGGACGCGATCGATTAGGGAGTTTCACTGATCGTCTCGCTACTGACTACCAAGTTGAAGTTGCTGATGCCCTAGGTGATTGGGTTACGGTTGCTGGATCTTCTGACCGTTGCGTTCTGGGTTCCAGCGAGCTAAGCCCGAGCCTCGTAAACTTGGGTCGCCCGCCTGCCGAGGCTCAGGCACTCGAAGCGCTTTTAAGCAAAAAGAAGACTCTCGAATCTCAACTGGCTGCCGCAACGGCAACTCGCTTGGCCTTCGCGGGAGTTTTCCGCAAACCCGATGTGATCCGGTTACTGAATCGAGGGGATCCAGAACAACCCAAAGAGCTAATCGCACCCGCAATTCCGGCGGTCTTAGGTCGCTTTACTTTAGCCACCAACGCCCCAGAGACTGATCGTCGGATAGCGCTCGCCAACTGGATAGCTAGCCCTAGTAATCCCCTGACAGCGAGGGTGATGGTCAATCGAATTTGGCAAGGGCACTTTAATTTTGGTCTTGTGGAAACTTCGAGCGACTTCGGAAAGAATGGTACGCCACCTAGTCACCCAGAGTTGCTCGATTGGTTAGCCTCAGAATTTATCCGCAACGAGTGGTCAATGAAACATCTTCATCGACTGATTGCCCTTTCCTCCACCTACAGACAGTCCGCGGCTATTGATCCCAAAGCGGCACTGCTCGATGCTGATATTCGTTTGCTCTGGCGCTTTCCCTCACGTCGCCTCGAATCTGAATCGATTCGGGATTCGATACTGTCCGTGAATGGGCGATTGGACTTCAGTATCGGCGGCCGAGGCTTTGACCTCTTTGATAATCGCGGCGGGTTAAGTGGTTTTAAGCCTATCGAATCCTTTAAGGGAGCAGGCCTTCGACGAATGATCTACGCGCACAAAATTCGCCGGGAACGCGAGGCTGTTTTTGGAGCCTTCGATTGCCCTGACGCTGGACAGAGCACCGCACGTCGGCGTGAATCAACAACTCCGATTCAGGCACTCAACCTTTTTAACAGTGTTTTCACACTCGAGCAGTCCGCGGCGTTTGCCGAGTGGGTCCGTTTCATCGCGAAGGGAACTGTTGCGGAACAAATCCAACGCACCTACCGACTGGCGTTAAGTCGAGACCCAACCGCATCGGAACTGAAGGAATTTAAGCCCTTCGTTGAGCAGCAAGGCTTGGAGGTCCTTTGTCGCGCCCTTTTCAACAGCAACGAATTCCTCTTCTTACCCTAACGCTACGTTGTTTAGGTCAATACCTTGAGCTCACGCTAACAAGCGATCGCAGAAAAAATCGGTCGTGACGAAGTTGAAGCCGTCATCTCGATATTGAGGGATAATTACGTTTCCTCTCGATGACCAATCACCCTACTGAATTATGCACAGTCCCTCGCTTGCTCAGTTGTCTCTCAGTCCATCACGCTAACCGTCGACGCCATCCACCCTTTAAACCAGACTTGACGCATCTGAGTGTTTACCTTGCGATCAATCTGTCGTCGGTGGTATAACTCTCAAATATGGCAGCCATCGGACGGTTCCAGAAGAGCGACGAGATCTTCTACGCGAAAGTGATAGACGGGGAGATCTTTAAGCTTCAAGGCGATGTTTTTGGTTCTCCTTCTTACGAGAAGAAGGCGACCCTTTTAAAAGGTGTAAAAACCCTGACCCCAGTACAACCGTCAAAGATCATCGCCGTCGGTCTAAATTACCCTGATCATGCTCGAGAATCGGGTAAAGAACTGCCGAAAGAGCCTCTTTTCTGGCTAAAGGCCCCCTCGTCCTTAATCGCTGATGGCACAAAGATTGAAATCCCTTGCGCGACTCATCGGAATGATTTTGAGGCCGAATTAGCCATTGTAATCGGCCGCCGAATGAGGAACGTGACTGCGGCAGCGGCGGCCCGCTATATTTTTGGTTATACGGCTTCGCAGGACATCACTGATCGCACGATTCAAAATAGCGAAAGCCAATTCGCTCGGTCAAAATCCTACGACACATTTACCCCTCTCGGGCCTTTTGTGGAGACGAAGATTGATCCACACAATTTAAGCATTCAACTCTTCCAAAATGGCCAATTGCGGCAGAATGGAAATACGAGCCAGATGATCTTTAACTGCTTCGATCTGGTTAGCTTTATTTCCTTTAATATGACCCTGCTACCTGGGGATATCATACTGACCGGAACACCCAGCGGGGTAGGTCCAATTGTATCAGGAGATCGTTTGGAGGTTCGCATCCAACATCTGGCGCCTCTCGTCAACATGGTAAAGTAATTAAGCCAGAGCATCGCTCTGCATCTTCCCTTTGTTCTTAGCTTAGCTCACCCTCGCGGTCACACATGGCATTACGCCTTTTTAACACCCTCCGCCGTCAGGTTGAGGAATTTATTCCTTTCGACGTCCAAGACAAAAACGTCGGCATGTACTGCTGCGGTCCCACTGTCTACGACTACGGTCACATTGGTAACTTCCGCACCTTTGTGTTCGCCGATCTTGTCCGACGCTACCTTGCCTTCAAGGGATTCACGGTGAACCACGTGATGAATATCACAGACGTGGAGGACAAGATTATCCGCCGAATTGCTGAAACCAAGACTCCTTTGGCCGAGTTCACTGGTCGATATACCGACGCTTTTCTCGAGGACCTGGAGATATTAAAGTGTCTCCGGCCCCATCAACTTCCTCGAGCCACCGAATTCATTCCGCAAATCATCGATCTGATTGTCCGCCTTGAAAAAAGAGGGATCGCGTATCGAGCCAGCGATGGATCGGTCTACTTCGGCATTGCCGCCTATAGAGCCTGTGGCTGTCAGTACGGACAACTTGTTCAACTCGACCCAGAGGCTCAGCGACGAACGGAACGTGTTTCTAGCGACGAATATGATAAAGAAAACACCTCAGACTTTGCGCTTTGGAAAGCACGGGTGCCCGAGGATGGATCCGTTTTCTGGGAGAGTCCATGGGGCCAAGGCCGGCCCGGTTGGCATATCGAGTGTTCCGCGATGAGCATGGCTCTGCTCGGACCTAGCTTTGATCTTCACCTCGGCGGCGAAGACTTGGCTTTTCCTCATCACGAAGACGAAATTGCCCAAAGTGAAGGCGCCGGTCTTCAAACATTCGGCCGCCCTTTCGTCAAACACTGGATTCATGCTTCCCACCTCCTCGTGGAAGGCAAAAAAATGAGCAAATCGCTCGGCAACTATTACACGGTCCGCGACTTGGTCACTCAAGGGTTCTCCGGTAGAGAAATCCGCTTCCTCCTCTTGAGTGCTCATTACCGTGAGACTTTTAATTTTACGCTCGAAGGCCTTGAAGGGGCTCGAGTTGCCTTAAACCGAATTGATGTTCTTTTGGGACGACTCACCGAACTCGCGGAATCAAACCCAGCGGTGCCAACTAATTGTGTTTCCAAATTACCCTTGAGGGTGGCCGAAGCTCTCGATGATGACTTGAATGTCTCGCGGGCTTGGGCCTCGGTCTTTGATTGGGTCCGAGACACCAATGTCGCCCTGACCACCGGTCGGTTTCAGCCAACTGATGCCGCACGGGAGTTGGCTGGCTGGCAGTCAATCGAAACAGCACTAGGTCTCGGTCGAAAACTCGCTCAACCCACACCTCCGGAGATCCTCGAACGAGTGGATGCACGGACAGCGGCCAAACTGGCTCGGGACTTCGTTAAAGCCGATTTAATCAGGGAAGAGCTTAAGTCCCTAGGTTGGACGGTCGAGGATACCAAGACCGGAGCCAAACCTAAGCGGCTTTAGACAAAGAGGTGACACAATCCCACTCATTGGGGAAAGAACCCTTCCACAGATTCTCGAGCCAATGGAAAAGGCTCTAGCAAGTTGGTGCTCTCTTCTTCTTAGGGCCCAGACCCGAGGCTCGATCCGTCCATCGTGGCGCGCGCCAAAGACCAGACCACTACCCTCTCCGCTCCCATCCGCTGCAAAACTGCCGCTACGGCACCCGCTGTCGCCCCCGTGGTGAGGACATCGTCAAAGACAATCCAATCTCCCTGTATTCGCTCTTGGGATGCCGCAGAGAAAGCCTGCCGCACATTATCAGCACGCGCCTCACGCGACAAATGAGCTTGGACCTGAGCCATCTCGTTTCGGCGCACTAAGTCAGTGCGGATTGGTATTTCCAAAGCTCGGGCTAAAGGGGTGGCAAGGCGGGTCGCTTGATTAAATCCTCGTTCACGTTCTCGCACAGGATGGAGCGGCACAGGGACAAGTCCGCTCCAAAAACTTCCCTGTAATATTGGGCAAGCTTCTTCTAGCAGCAATTGGACTAGAAAAGGCTCAAACCAGACTTCCCCCCAATACTTAAACCGATGAATGACCTCCAAGACCCGACCTTCTGCAATGACGGCCGCTCGGGCTGATTCAAAACACGGTTCACTCTCCCTGCAGTTAGCGCAAGTATAGGAGGTGGTAATCTCACCACTAGGCGGTAACCCGCACCGTCCACAAAAGGGAGGCCGCACCCGGCGAACACTGTTAGAGCAACGCTTGCAGACGTACCCTTCCGATTTCCCAGCAACCTCCAGAGAGCAGAGAGCGCACACTGCTGGAAAGACCAAGGACAACAGAGACTCAACGACCTCGGATAGAGGTTTTGAACCGGAATTTGGCCCAACTTTATCTGACATAGACTGCCTCCGATTTATCTAACTTAGGAACCATCCGAAAGGGCGAGACCCAAGAAATCCCGATAATTCCAATCCAAAGGCAAGCAAAGGCAAACCACCCATCAATCAAGGCGGATGAGCCCCAAAATGAAACGAAAGTTGACGGTCTGGGCTGAGTTAAAAATGCATACGATTTTAGCCAAAAAATCCAGCCTCCATGCAATCCGATCGACATCCACAAGGCGCCTGTTCGCTCGCGTAAAGCGGACAGCACGAAACCCGCTAGAGTTAAATTTAAAAAGCTGGGTAACAATGCCGATAAATCGGCAAAACCGCTGGCCATACGCACCAACATTTCAAACCCAGTCCATGCTCCCACCGAAGCTGGGGGGGCGGGTTTCTGAAAAAAATGAACCATCGCGTATAAGAGAGAACTGAGAACCCCCGAAAATAGGAAGCCATAACTGCGGCGGAGCACTCCAAAAACAACTCCCCGAAAGAGGAGTTCTTCCAAGACCCCAACGACCACGGCGGTCCCTACCGACTGCTGGATATGCAGCAAGATTTGTTTCAGCTGATGATGAGGGACCCATTCCCGATTACCCGCAACAATCACCCAAAAAACAAACAAGGCTAAAGAAATAAATCCTAGAGTGGATCCTCGGATGAGATCTCGGTACATCGTCCGGTTCCGCTTAAATCCTGCCTCAAAAAAGCCGGGGAAAAGTCTAAGTCGCACCAAAGGCCATAAACCAGCGATGGCCAAAACAAGAAGAGCCCGATTCACATAGCGATGGAACGGATAATGGGCCAGTGCTGAACTCGGAAGCAAGATCTGCACTGTTCCCCAAATCCACGGGGTCACCAGCGCCGCACCTATAAAAATAAAGAGAAGATAGAGTCCGAGCACCCACAAGCCACCCCGAACTCGGAGAGGTTGGCGCAAAGCATCGTCTGAATCAGTCAATCCATGAGAAGCTAGCGAACCTCCTCTAATGGCTCAAGCTACACCCTCATCGAGACTGACATTTCGGACACCAACCCGTGAACTCAAGGCGATGCTGGACTTGAGTAAACCCATGCCGACTCGCAATCGCAGATTGGAATTCTTCTGGAAAACACTCATCTACCTCAACAATCAATCGGCACCGAGTGCAGACCAAATGATGGTGATGGGACGAACCCTCCTCGGCCGACAACTCAAAGCGTGCCGCCCCATCGCCAAAGTCATAACGCCGCACCAATCCCAGCAGTTCCAGAGTGTGCATATTTCGGTAGATCGTCGCTAAATCACAGTCCTCTTTGCCTAGGGCCGCGTGGATCTCCTTATTCGTCAATGGCGAGGCGTGCTTACGGAGAACATCCAGAATCGCCTGCCGAGGCGCGGTCACCTTACGCGCTCCACGCCGCAGTTTCTCAGTCAACTCGGTCAGCGGTTGCTGAATTAACCGATGAACATGCTGATGCTGGGCGCAAGGAGAACTCATAAAGGACAAGGCGAAGACCTATTGGGGCGGATCAATTTCGATATTAGCAGGGAAAAAATGAAAAAGGCAATCAGGGTCAGTGTGATACAGGGCCCCCCTGGCAGGTTCAGCGGATACGATAAAGCCACGCCGCCAACCGCTCCAGACAGTCCCAAGAAAAGGCTCAAAATAATCTGCTGACGCAGACTCTGCGCTAGGTTACGAGCGGTTGCCGGAGGCACCACGATCAATGAGGTTACCAAGACAATTCCCAACAGCCGGATACTCAAGGCGACTGTTACCGTCAGAAGTATCACAAACAACTGATTCATGCGCCTCACTGGAATACCGGAGACATGGGCTAAATCCTCGTGTGCGGTGAGAAGAGCGAGAGCATTCAAGTGCCGAAAAAGCAAATAGGAAACCCCGACCGCCACCCCCATTGCTACCTGGACGTCTCCCCAACCTACCGAAAAAATATCACCAAAAAGAAAACGGTCTAACTCATTACGAAACCCTTTAAGCAAGGAAAGAACCACCATCCCGAAAGCCACCGAACCGCTTAATAACAGGGCCATAATGGTATCGTTCAGTAGATCTGTCCGTTCCTTCAGCCAAAGAATTAACAAAGCCACCGCCAAACTAAAAATAATCATGGGCAAGGTAGGATCTTTCACTCCCAGCCAAAAACCCAATGCCACACCCGCTAGAGCAGCATGAGCAATCGTATCACTGAAGAAAGACATCCGCCGTGCGGTGACAAAGACCCCCATAAATCCACACAGCGGTCCCATCACTAAAGCTGCCAACAAGGCTCGCTGCATGAAGGGTTCAATGGACATGATGATGGTGTTGATAGGGTGTCATGTGGATTCCGTAGGCCTGCTTAAGCGAGTCGGCACTCATCACATCTTCGGGCGGTCCCTCACAACAAATCACTCCGTTCAAGGCATATACCCAAGACGCATGACGATAGACCATCGACAAATCATGGGAGACCAAGACCACGGTCAATCCCAAGCGCCGATGAACCGTAGAAATGAGTTCATAAAAGTCCTTTTCGCCGGGTGTATCAACCCCCGCTGTCGGTTCATCCAAAAGAAGCAATTCGGGCTTATTAAGAAGACTGGAACAAATAAGCACCCGCTGTAACTGACCACCGCTCAACCCAGCTAAGGGACGGTCTAACAGACGTTCAACATCGAGATCAGCCACCAATTCTTTGAGTTGGGCATCAATGAAATGGGTTGATCTCCAGAACCAACCCCGCGTGGCCGGCAAGCGGATTGCCAAGAATTCTCGAACAGTCAGGATAAAACTGCGATCTACCTGTAACCGTTGGGGAACATAGCCAACCCGACGGAAAGACTCTGGGCCCGGCACCTTACCAAACAAGCGAACTGAACCGGAATCCACTGGTTGCAACCCCAAGAGGCACCGAAGGAGAGTGGTCTTACCTGAGCCATTGGGGCCGATCAAAGCGACAATACTACCCTTTCGAACACGGAGAGAGACCCCCTTTAAAACCTGAGTATCCCCTAGTCGAACCTGCAAGCCAGTGACTTCGACAACCACATCCTTTGGTTGACGGAAAGCGATCTCCATATCAGCGCAAGGCCGCCTTTAAGGCCGCTAAATTGCGCCGCATCCCCTCCACATAAAATGCCTTTGAAGACTTTCCAGTCTCCAAAACATCGAGTTCAGCCATCTGAATCTTTAAGTCCCCAGCAATTCGTTTTGCCAACCGCGGATTGAACTGAGGCTCTGTGAACAAAACATCAACTGAGTTTTTACGGATCGCTGCCAGCAATCCCGCCAAATACTTCGGCGATGGGTCCACACTAGGCACCTGTTCAATAACCCCAATTAATGTTAAATCATACCGTCGACAAAAATAAGGAAACGCATTATGGAAAGTGACAATGCGACGATTCTTTACCTCCATCAACGACGAACGAATCGATCGGTCTAAGTCGGTCAGTTCCCTCAAATAAGCGGCGGCACGCGACTTATAACCCTCGGCATTGGAGGGATCCGCAACGAGCAAAGCGGCGAGGATATTAGAAACACACTGTTGGGCGATGATTGGGTCGAGCCAGATATGGGGATTAGGAGGATCCTTATCCGCCTTTGAATCGTGACCGTGAGCGTGGGCTGATGACTTACCAGCGTCGATGGTCAGTTGGGGTAGGTGGTAGATTAACTGAGTTGCGACTCCGTCAGAAACAGTGATGACTCGATGCCCCGGTTTGCCACCACCGTTGGCAATCGTCCGAGTCAACCAATCATCCACGCCCAAACCATTGATCAAAATCAAATCGGCTTTGGCTAATTTACGCATATCGGAAGGCCGAAACTGAAAATCGTGCGGCCCCACATCTGCGGGCAACAAAGTTTCCACCTCGGCGGCCTCCCCGACCACATTTGCGGCCCAAGAATGAATCGCCGGCAAGGTAACTACAATCCGTAGCGGCTCAGCCACCACGGTGAGCGATAGAAAAACGACCGCTAACCGGGAGGCCAAACGGAAGATCAACGCTTGCAAATTCAACGAGCCTTGGAACATAGACGCAGGATGTAAGCCTGGTTGTTATCTGCAAATCAATTGCAATTGTAAGTTAATAAAAGACCGACGACGAATTGTCGGCGGTGACTTTGTCGGTGGTGAGACCTTTACTTTACCAACAACATCTGACGGGCGCGTTTAATGGCGACGGTCAGACGGCGTTGGAAAACGGCAGGAAGCCCAGTGTATTTCCGGGGGAGAATCTTGCCATTATCTGTCACATAACGTTTAAGCAACGTGACATTTTTGTAATCGATCGCATCGATTGTGAAGTCAACTTCGGGCTTCGGACGTGGAGTCCGGGCTACGGTTGAGCGGCGTTTCTTTTTCTCCTCGAGTTTGGTCTTGCGTGGCATAGCTTACTTGATTTCGCGATGCAGGGTGTGGCGACGAAGGAATGGATTGAACTTCTTCTTCTCCACCTTGTCGGTCTGCAACTTCTTGTTGCGGGATGTCTGGTAACGGGAAACGGGCAACCCCAGTTTTCTCGCCTCCGTACATTCAATGGTTACAATCTCACGTGGCATAAATTAGTTTTCCTTTTCCTTCGATGGCTTTTCTTCTACATCCCCGTCGTCGTCTTCTGTATCCGCTGCACTTCCAGATTCGACAGAACCTAAAGAGCCTAGACGGTTACGCTGACGCAACAAACCTTCTTTTTCAAGCTGGGCTTGCGCTTCAACTGAATAACGTGCCCAAGGAATGGCTTCCAGACGGGCTTTGGGAATGATCTTTTGAGTCTGTTCGCAGACTCCGTAGAACCCCTTCTCAATCCGCTTCAAAGCTTCCTCGATCTCATAGATCGCATCCTGATCGGATGAAAGAAGACTCAAAGCGAAATCACGGTCGAAGTTGTCAGTGCCAGAATCTCCCATGTGCAGACTATAACTTTCCATCTGGGATTGTGATTCCTTGGCTAGACCACTCATCTGACGACGCAGACGGTCGTGCAACTCGAGGAGGTTCTGGTAAAATTTCTGAAATTCAGGCTTTACCTTAGTAATCGGCAACCACGTCGGCAAGGTGCCTTCGATCGCAACCGTTTTGGCCAACGGCCGACCTAAAATTGCCGCCGCATTCGTCGCCGCTTTGGGGCGCACTGCCGGAGGAAGAACCCCTTCCCGCTTAACCGGGGGAACTGGAGTTTCTTTCGCCGCAGATTTACTGGGTACCTTAGCAGCAGGTGCCGTCACAACGGAAGCAACCGCCGGCGCGACTTTAATAGCCGGTGCTGCCACAACTGGCGCAACTACCGGAGCAGCCTTAGTAGCCGGTGCTGCCACAACTGGCGCAACTATCGGGGCAGCCGAGACTGCCACCTTGACAGCGGGAGCTGACACTTTGACAGCGGGGGCCGGTTTTTTTGCCATGGCTTTTTGCTTTAAAATCTTCACAGGTGACTCCTCTTCGCCGTTTAAGTGAACTTTATTTCGGCATCCTGACTCGAACCTGAACACCGAATCAAGGGCCGCGGAAGGTAGCAGGCGACCCACAGGACGCCACAACTATTTTCCAAGAATGATTTTGAGACAAGCATCGAGCCATAGTTTCAACAGGGACTTGCAGGGCGCAGAGCGACGAAACGCCTTCCTCTTAACCCCTGTTTTGCTGGAAAATGAAGAAACCTTTTTAAGGACGACCTTCTCAATCGAATAAATCCTCTGCTCTTTTGAAAGAGTATCGCTAGGCTTTCCCAACAAAGAATTTCCACTATGAAAACCTACAACGTCGGAGTCATTGGCCACGGCTGGGTTGCCTCAGCCCATATCCCAGCCATCAACGCCACCTCTCAAGGACGGGTCACGGCAATCTACTCTAATCGTGCCCTAGATGCATCGACGGTTTGTGCCAAGTATGGTGGCGATATTAAGGTCTACAATGACCTCACTGCCATGCTGGGCGACAAGTCTCTGGATGCCATTTCGATCTGCAGCTTTCCCAAGGATCATGCTAAGCAATTCATCGCGGCCATCCAAGCGGGTAAGCATGTCATTGTTGAAAAACCACTCGCTCTAAATCCTCGGGAACTGGAGGCCATGGCTGCTGCCCTAAAAACTTCCGAAAGCAAAACCTGCGTCTGCTTTGAGGTTCGTTTCTCCTCACAATTCCAATCTATCCACGCCCTCCTCGAGGCGGGTCTTTTGGGTTCGGTCCACTTCGCTGAAGTCGACTACTATCATGGCATCGGACCGTGGTACGGCCAGTTTCGTTGGGCCCATAAAAAATCAGAGGCCGGCAGTTCATTGCTCAGCGCCGGATGCCATGCTATGGACGCACTACTCATGGTAATGGGCGGCGAACCAACCGAAGTCACTTCCTACGCAACCTCATCCAAAAGCCCGCACTTCGCACTCTACGATTTCCCGACGACTCAAATTAGCCTCGTAAAGTTCAAAGATGGTCGGATCGGTAAAACCACCTCGTGTATCGACTGCCTTCAACCTTACTACTTTCATACCCACATCGTCGGCAGCGAAGGCTCCCTTCTTGATAATCGGTTCCATAGCCAAAAATTAGGGATGCTGGATAAAAACAAATGGAGTCAACTTTCCTGCGCTCCTGTCGACTCTGGCGACGTCAAGGATCACCCTTATCAAACTCAATTTCAGGCTTTCTTCGACGCATTAGACGCCAATCGGGAGATGCCTTTCACGAGTTTTAGCCACGCTTATCGAACTCACAAACTGATCTTTGCGGCCGACAAATCTGCCGCCATCGGCCGGCCAGTCAAACTTCAGACCTCTGATTTTTCAGGGTAAATCTCAACAATCAGACGAGTCTTCAGATCCCTGAATTTCCGAGGATTTTGCTGAGGATTGATCCGGTTCCAATCGGGCCTTGCAGGTCCAGTTCCGAACGATGGGCGAGGCGAAAGAGGAATCGCCAGCCCGGGACCTTGGGGTGCTCCAGTTGTTGCTGGTTGATGGCTTCCAAGGTCTGACGCTCAATGGATTCAGTGGTCGCAGTCGTTTCGATCTCGGCGCGGATCCGGGATCCTAAGCCCAGGCGGGCTGTGGATAATTCCACGGCAACCAGGCGCTGGGATGGGCGGCTACCGCCTCCGGGTTGCTCGCCAACGCCAGCAGGCAATTGGGTAGCACGGTGCGGAATTCCCTAGCTCATCCTTCGATATTCGGTCCCGGCCGCGGGCCAAATCTTCAAAAAATTTTGCAAAAGCGAGGTTTCTCTGTTCCAAGTCTTCACTACGATTTTGCTATCTCGATCGGGCCCTCCTGTCCTGTCGATCCCAGTTTTGGCGGTCCCTGTTCCCCAAACTCTTTCTTCATCCGTGCCAAGGGTAATTTGAGCCCATCATCGGCCTGCGTGTATCGGCTCATCACCAGTTTCTTTCCGTCCGTCGCCGGGAACACCAGATCCAACAGCTGCACCTTGGAAAACTGTTCGAGCGCCTGACGGGAGGTTAATCCCGATGCCAAAGGCTTGAGCCAGTGCTTGAGCGTCACGGAGAGACAGTACGCCTGAGAGCACGCAAAGATGTGTGCATCCACCCGGCCTTCCGTCTGATGATAAACGGGCCGGATCCCGAGATCGTTCTTGAAACTTCGGAACATCGATTCGATCTCCGCCAACAGCCTGTAAAGTTCCCACAAATACTTAGGCTCCTTGTTGCTCAGGTTACTTCAAAAGCGATAGTAACCGTCGTAAAGCTCAGCGTCTTTGAGTTTCTCTTTGTCCAATTTGAACCGTCCAATTTAAACCGGGGTGTCGTGAGATCTGAAGGAATCGATTTGTCACTGGGAAAAAGGCTGAACGTTTGTTGGCAATCGTTCTGTGGGTCGAACATTCCGATGGCTTTGGCCTAGGCGGCCTGTTGTTCGCTGTTGATCTCCCCCAGAGAAAGAAGAGTGCGTTGATGAGGACGTCCACTTGAGGCCGAAGGAACGCTTTCGACAACGCTGTGCTAGCGGTGCTCCTTGCCGTCCTTCTTTCGAGTTGTAGAGCGTCTAAACAGGATCAATTCGCACGAGCATCACTCGGGAACTGGGGAACGATAGGGGGTAGGACTTCACTCCACGAAAAACCGACCGTTTCGACGGCTGAAAACCTCGGATTTTCTCGGTAATCCTCGAGACATCACCTGGAATTTTCCCGAAAACTAGATTGAGTATCGAAAGTCGGGCCCCTCCGTCGCGCTTTCAACGCCTCGAAGGCGGTGAAAAACGGTCGTTCGGTCCTTCGATTCGCGAAATGAAGGTCGAAGCGTTTTGTGGTTTTCACTCACAAAGCGCCTTTTCCTAGCACACCTTAAACGCCTCAATCGGCCTTTTACTGGTTTTATTGAGTGCGCAAAAAGGCCTGAATATCGGACAGGTCTTGGGCACTTAACCCAAGTTGGTCCGCGTTCATCATTAAAGAACGACCCAACCCCTTGCGCGACTCAATCCTCTTCTTTGGAATCGTTTGGATAATGCCCGCAGCACTCTGAACAACTACCGGATCACCATCGCTAATCACAACACCATGAATCTCGACCTCGTCCTTCAGCTTAAAGGCAGTGCCAGCAAATCCATGGGCGATATCTGATGATGGATTGATCACCGAATTGAAGAAAACCTCAGCAGTCTGGCGTCGGGCCCATCCGGTCAAATTTGGGGCATACTCGACTCCTTCGTCTCCAGCACGGTGGCAACTGATGCAAACAGCTCGAAAACGCTCCTGCCCACGACGACTTTCACCGGTCAAAGCAGCCACTGTGGCCACCGAAAACAAAGGCTTTTCGGGCTCGGGAATCGTAGCAGAAATTAACTCGATCGCTTCCGGATCGTAAATCTTCCGGGCCTTGAGGACCGGCCCCAACGCATGTTGCCGCCAGACACTGTCCTTACGGTTAATCAACCACCAAATAGCGTCCGCCTTCAGGGCTCCCTCCACCCGCGCAGCGATCTCCAACATCGCCATCGCTGCTGCAACGGACGGATTATAGGCGATGGCGGTTAACGCATCACGACGTGACTTCAGATCCAGTAAAGTCGCTAGGGCGCGGGCCTTGAAATCATCCACCGACTGCTCCGGATGCAATCGCCAAGCAATCGCCGCAAATCCCGGACTCCATTTGAGGGGATCACTTGAATTCGACACCGTCTTTACCCGATCGTACAACGCCGATTCGCGTCCGGCGGCACCTGCACCCCAAGCCTCAAGCAAGGTCCGATCCGAACCGTCGAGTGTCCGTGCCACCGCAAGAAGGACATCCCCTGATTCTTCCAGCGGCAGATCCCTCATCGCCAAGGCAACTTCACGTCGAACGGCCGCTGAAGGGTCCGAAGCGAGGCGAAGTGCGGTCGACCTCAAATAATCTGCGCTCCCCGGCTTTGTGCCAGTTATTTTGCCACTCTTTGCCAAGCCTTCGACCGTCACTCGGCGGAGTGCACGAAACGCGACAATCCGAGTTTGTGCCTCCTTAGACTTTAGCAAAGGAACCACTTCATTCAGGCCTTTGTCTCCCTCATACGCCAACAACCAAACGGCTCGCGCCTGCACATAAGGATTTTCATCTTTCAACAGGCGAACTAATCCTCCGTGCGCTTCGTCCCCTTTCTGACGGAGCACCCAATGAGCGGATCCTCGCACATTGACCGAAGTACTGTGAAGCCCCGCAAGTGCCCCCTTCAGGCTGGTATAATCCACCTTTGGAACCACCGATTTAAAGCCTTTCGGCGCAATCCGGTAAATCGTGCCTGATAAAGTCTCATCCCAATCAGCATGGCCTCCCACCCGAGCATCAAACCAATCGGCTACATAAATCGCACCATCCGGTCCGACCGTGACATCGCTAGGGCGAAACATCGTCTTCATCGCCCTTTTCTCATTGCTGCCCCCTTGAAAATCAGTTCCAGCAAATTGCCCCTCGGGGTTGGTGGTCAGAAAATCGAAACGCTCCAATTTAAATCCGGCACCCTCAGGTTTGGGCAGATAGCCGAAGACGACATTTCGACCGGGCTCGCAGCTTAACAGTAAGCCCCGATACTTGGCCCCCAATGCACCGTCTTCATAGTAGGCGATACCCGTGGGCGATCCACCTCCATAGACATCTCCCGGCGGCATTGCCCCCGGATCCTCCTGTCGCCATTCGGCAATGGGCACGGTCTGTCCCGGTCGCCGATCCGCACCCCAAGAACGCTGACCATCAAAGGAACAAAATCCCGCATTACCAAACTCCATCAGAAAAGATGTCCGACACGCCGGGGGATCATCATTGTCGTTCTGAAAGACATCACCAAAAGAGGTCACTGTCTGTTCGTAGCTATTTCGAAAATTATGTCCAATGATCTGAACGGCTGAACCATCCGGATTCATTCGTGCCGCAAAGCCGCCAACCCAAACATGCCCGTCATCACTCCGCTGGCCCGCAATCTGGGCCGCATTGAAAACAGGTTGTCGCCCACCATCCCCGTAAGCACTACCAATACGGAATGTTTTTCCAGATTTGTCAGTGAATAGCGCCCCACAATTACCCGCATTCCAATACCACTGACCGTCCGGCCCTACGGTCACAGAATGAACACTGTGGTCATGTTGTCGCCCATTAAATCCGTTCAGGAGAACTTCTCGTTTATCCACTGCCGGATCAAATTTTCGGTCCCGATTAACATCGGTATACACAATGAGATCGGGCGCTGCCGACACGATAATCCGGTTATCGATGACCGCTAATCCCAGCGGTGCTTGAAGCCCAGGTTCTTGGACAAACACACTTTGTTTGTCAGCTTTTCCGTCTCCATCGGTGTCCTCTAAGATGACAATCCGATCACCGGCGGGCTGGCGATTGGCGTGGCCGCGATAGTTGACCCCCTCAGCGACCCATAGCCGTCCATCCTTATCAAAATCCATATTGGTCGGATTCTTAAACATCGGACTAGAAGCCCAAACAGTGACTTCAAAATTCGGATCCGATAAATGGAACAAATCCATCGGTACCGCAGTTTCAACCGCTGCACCCCGATGAGTCAGGGCGAGCAAAAGCGCAAGGTGATAAAACGTCTTCATGACTGGATGGCCCCTAGGATGAACTTATGGAAATAAAATCACCAGCAGACAGATACAAACTGCAAAATTAAATAACCTGCACTCTTTGGCACAATCACACCCCTGTTCTCTTGGGCAATTTAAGCGAATTGAGGATGGGCCCTGAGCAAAGACAGCGTCGCGGGCGAGCAAGGTTCCTGTCGGTAAATCGGTTCTAGGAACGGTTCAGCACTCGTAGAACGTCCCGCTCGCCCCAACCAAACCGCATCTAATGGCCTCGAAATCAAACAAGGGCCGCACGCCGCAACTGTGGTTTCTTCCTTTTCACCCGTAGCCTCTCCCGCTCCTACCCAGAATCCCGCGCTCAATAACGTGACCCGAACCAGCGTCGCTCGGGAATAAGTAGCCAAAGCACACGGGCGCAGGGGATCCAATCGCGCCTTCAGGCAGCGGAAAAGTGGAAGGGTCCACATCGACGGATTCCGTTTTGGTGAATAGGCATCAAAGAAAATCGCAGACGGCGCAGGCAAAGGGGTTGCCCCGGCCATGATTGTCGGGAAATCGGCAACCTGCACTTCCCACTCAACCTCAAGACATCCGTGGCGAAACCGTGCTGATTGGCACTTCAGAAGGGAATCTATCGGCCTCTCAAAGCCCAAGGGATAACCTAATTCTGACGCATGCGTTCGCGCAAATCGAAGCGGCGCAAGGGTGTGATCAAAACTCACAATTCGGACCCTCCCTTCAAGGGCCCCCAAATGGCGTAATGCCGTGGTCACGTTGGCAGCACTGCCGAGGCCGACATCCCAAATAACAAAGTCGTTTTTACCCGCTTGGGTGACACGCTCTACCAGATTTAGTTGCCGCACATAAAGAGTCTCTGCTTCGGCAACCGGCCCAATCACCGGATGAAATGTCTCACCCTCAGCGAGGGATCGAATACTTGTGGTTCCGTTGGCGAGTTGGACCAAGCTATAGGCAGAGTCACTGCCGAGAAAGTCGGACATAGGGAGGATAAACAAGGGAGGAACAAAAATGGGAGCAAACCTATAATTGGCTAAACAGCCTCGTCCAGAGCACGCACACCGATTCGTCGCCCTGGATCCGAACAAATTCCGCGTCGTGATGTTTCCACAAATTGAATCAGTTCGAGACACGTTTCACTCGAGAATTCGAGACGCGCCGAAGCTAACAAATCCGAACGCCGACCTGAACTGCGAAACAAATGGTGATACAAGCGTTTCAGGGCTAACCGGTCCGCCGCCGACACCCCCGCGCGACGCAGTCCAACCACATTCAATCCACACAGTCTATTGACCCCACGAACCACAGTAAACGGGGGCAAATCAAGGGAAACAGCGGAGCTACCTTGCATCAAAGCAAGGCGGCCTACTCGGCAAAATTGGTGAACAAGACTACTCCCAGATAAGAAAGCTCGATCGTACAAAGTCACGTGCCCTCCGAGCAACGCCCCGTTCGCCAAGATATTCTGGTTACCAACCAAACAGTTGTGTCCCACATGAGCCCCCACCATAAAATAATTACCATCTCCGATCACGGTGTCTTCCTCCAAGCTATTCGAACGATGCACGGTTACGTGTTCACGAAAAATATTATCTGAACCAATCCGCAGGCAGGTAGGTTCACCGGCGTATTTAAAATCCTGAGGAGCCTCTCCGATCACGGCCCCAGCGTGAATCCGATTACGGGCACCGAGAGTCGTTCGACCGGTCAAGTAGACACCGGGTCCAACCGTACATTCCTGACCCAAAATAACAGAAGCATCGATCACCGCATGGGGCCCAATAACGCACCCATCGGCCAAGACAGCGGACGGATGAACAACAGCAGAAGGATGAATGAGACAAGGCATCGCGTGGGTGATAGATTCACCAGAGAAGGCCAACCACGCAACCCGTGATATAGCAGGCGAGAAGTTAACCAACTATGGCCTTGAGCCCGAACTGAGCGGGATCATTTTTACGCGATCTCACGAATAGACCAATACGTCAAATTTGAATCGCAACGCTGGCAAAGTTAGCAAAACCGGACAGCGCATAGGTCGCGATCACCTAACTGCGTGGATCCAGTATCGACTGTTGTTTAAAGAGAGATATCCGATGAATTCGGTCAAAACAATCCGGTCACCTAAGATCTGACCCATAGCGAGACACTCTTTTTCCGAAATACCCATCCAACAAGCCAAGGGCCCATTGAGATCACTGAAGAGCACCTGAAGAGGTTGATTGGTCACCCATTCAACACGACTCAATCCGGCGCCTAATCCCCAGTTTACCGCCGCCATCAAGGAGGTAAAGCGAGGCCCAAGCACAAGGCCAACTCGTCGATTGCATCGAAGTCTTTTACCACCGCCAGTGCCGACGCTCCTCCCTCGGAGGCTTTTCTCCCTCCACTTTCGAAAGCCAAATTAGCGAACTATAAACTCACTTTTCTCTGTGCGTTTTCTCGAAGCAAGCCCATCGTTATCTGGAAACTATGGTCAACCCTCTCAGGTGCTCAACTTGCTGGGAGATCCAAGGTTGGGGTTTCTCCGTCACAGGAGAAAAAACTTCCTGATTGTCGCTGAACAGAATACCGCCTAATCCAGCCTCGCCCCAAGGTTTAAATATAGATCTCGACCTCGCCCATTGCCTCAAGCAGGGCAAATATATCCTTCGGCTCACTTAATTGGCGGGTATTTGCTGATGTGTACTCTTCTCCCAAGGGCTTGGGGCTTGGTTTCTTTGGGAGTCTGTACTCAGGGTGAATTGTGAAATATTCTTTTTCCTCCGTCAGCCGCTGCATTTCGTATTCGCTGACCAGCATCTCATGAATTTTTTCCCCTGGTCGGATCCCTACAATTTGGATGGGATGCTTCTCCCGCTTGGGGCTATATCGCAACCGCATCGCTTCAGCTAGTGATTGAACGGTGCAGGCCGGTGCTTTGCGCACAAAAACCTCCCCTCCCTTCGCTCTGGTCATCGCGTGCAGAACCAGATCGACCGATTGATCGAGGGTCATTAAGAAGCGGGTCATTTGGGGCACAGTCAGCGTCAATGGAGTATCCTCCATAATCTGGCTGCGAAACAGTGGGATGACTGAACCGCGACTGCCCATCACATTGCCATAGCGCACACACGAGAAGACAGTATCACCACCCTGTTGGTTTTCGCTGCAAATGATCTTTTCCATCATCGCTTTGCTCGTTCCCATAGCGTTAACAGGCTTCACGGCCTTGTCGGTGCTGAGCGCTACGAAGCTCTTAACTCCCGCTGCTTTTGCAGCTTGGCAGGCGTTGTAAGAACCTACCACGTTCGTTTTAACAGCTTCGTAAGGATAGTTTTCACAGGAAGGCACCTGTTTCAAGGCGGCTGCATGGAAGACGTAGGTAACCCCTTTCATGGCCTCCTCCATTCGGTCCACATCCCTGACATCTCCAATAATGTAACGAAATTCAGGGAACCTGCGCTGCATCTCCCATTGTTTTTTTTCGTCCCGGCTGTAAATCCGAATCTGGTCAGGATTTTGTTTCAACAGATGGACTGCCACACGGTTCCCAAACGAACCGGTTCCTCCCGTGATTAAAATTGTTGATCCCGTGATCTTAATAATAAGGCTTAGATTTGAGGCGAAGGGTAAGATCGAGCATTAATCTTTAACCCTGTTTTAAAAACTCTAAGTTCCTCAAAGATGAGCTGTCAAGATACTCGTTCATTGAGTTTTTAAGGTGATCAAACTTTTTAATGGCTGAATACTCATTCGGTGATTTTTAAAAAAATCACGCTCATCTTCCTAAAAATAGCCGAATTACTTTCGATGGCCCCTCAAGACTGCGGCAAGCTGTGGAACCGAATGAATCGAAAGAGAGGTAGGATGCAATTTCGCAACACCTTCGTTTTAAGTGTTTCACAATTTTTGGGAGAGCCAAGCCCCACTGATTACCGGACCGAAATGAACAGAGTGCTCTGGCAGATCGAGCACGAGCACTTCATCAACCGCGGGTACGTCTACTCCTCAAATTTCATCTCTGACGACGATGCGCTTGAAGAGTTTCGCCGAAAGAATCCGTCCCTCGCCACCGAACCGCGTATTGTAAAGTTCCGCAGCGGCCGATACGTCCGGAACTAGGTGGGAAATGTCGTCGCCGTGGGCAATTTGGTGGGATTTGTCGAACCATTAGAAGCTACCGCTCTTCAGATCATCTGCGTCCAGATCAGCTCGCTCGCGGATTCGCTCATTGATTGCGTCTGCGAGCCGACCCCACGCTCATCGGAAACCACAATCGTTTTAGTGCGCAGGCCTAAGATGACATTCGGGATTTCCTGGCCGTCCATTACGCCTTTAACACGCGTTTGGACACGCCTTTTTGGGTTGCCTGCCGAAATGACACCCAACTGCATGGAGCGCAGCCGCTGGTTGATTTTTACCGTGAGAACGGCCCAAGTGTCGTCTACGGACCCCAACTCCTCCATTCTTCGAACTCCTTCGGAATGGATGGCTACCTGACATTGCTTTTGGGCCAAAATGTGCCTCATGCAAAGCCCTACCATTGCCCGCCCAAGGAGGGGGAACTGTGACGCAATCGCACGGCCAAATGGCATCACGACGCACAGTGCGGGCTCACCGTTGAAGAATCGCTCACTTCCATTCGGAAACACGGCTTCAAAGAGCGGTGTTCCTTGTAATCCACGCATCCGAGAGAATGGTGGAGCCGAGGGGATTCGAACCCCTGACCCCCACAATGCCATTGTGGTGCTCTACCAACTGAGCTACGACCCCAACCGACCAACACTAGTCCATTTTGATAGCCGGCCAGACCGGGGGTGTCAAAGAGGAATTCGATGGAGAGACAACAATCCATGGCTGCATCAAGCTCGGCCTGAGCATTGCGGGATTGGCTAAGATTTGTTCTTCGCCCATGAGATTTCATCAGACGACTCGACGTGTAACACGACGGATCGCCTTCCAGCGGTCGAACTGATTCTTTTCGGTCCAGTCCCTGAAAGTGGCTTCGCGCTTGGCCTCGACCTGCTTGAAGGCGTTGAAAAGGCGCCGAAAGATCCCAGGAACACCCTCCGTCATTGCCTCGGCGGATCAACCTCGCGAACGGCAGCGCCGTGGGTGTCACTCAGGATCAGGATCGCTAGTTTGTCCAAGCGGGCGAGTTCTGTCGGACGTAGGGTTTGATAGTCGAGGCCATTGCTGCCCGCGGCGGCTTCGTCGGTTTCGCGGGAGAGACCGCTGTTGATGCTGGCGTAGTCGAACTTTCCTCGCAGATCGGTGTAGCCGTCTTTCATATATCGCACGGTCCCGCCGCGAAGTCGGGCGTAAACCTTGACATAGGCTTTGGCGACGGGTTTGCCGGAGGCTTGATCTCGCAGGTCCAATCGGCCGTAGTTTTCGGCCAAAGCGAGTTTGAAAGTGTTAGCGTGATAGGCTTGGGCTTGGCGCTTTCCGCCACCGAGGATTTCGACAAGCACGTTTGCTTGGGCGAATCGTTCGGGAAGGGCGATCTCCAGCGTGTCGCGGCCTTTCGGCAAGGTTTGGACCACGCTCATCGTCGGCTTGATGATACCAAAACGATCGGGATCTCGCGTGACGAAGGGGCTGCTGCTGAAGAGGAATTCGGGATCCATCAAATAATAGTTCACTGTCACCTCGGCGAGATTGCGCCAGGTCAGCGCGATCGAGCGATTCTCGACTTTAAATTCAAAAGTCGGTTCGCCGGCCGCTAGAGTGCCTTGTTGTTTTTCGCGATCGGGCGGGCCATCGGGTCGGGCCACGGTTTGGCCTTCGATTTCGTCCAGTTGCGCCCTCACTTCGGCAAACTTGGCGCGCCAGCGATCCACCGGGTGATCGGCGTATTGCGTCGCGATGCCGCGGGCTTCCGCCAACTTCTCTTCGTAGAACGCCGCGTAGCAACGGAGGTAATCGTATTGGAGGCGCATCGGCACTGCGTCGACTGGGATGGCTTTGAAACGGGCCATTGCTTCCTCCACCCGATCTTGCAGGAACAGGTAATAGGTCACGCTAAGCGATTCGACGGCGTTCAAGGTCGGGCGGAACGCGAGGATGCTGAGAAGATGTCGATACTGCGCCAACAGCACCGGATTGGCAATGCGATGTTCGGCACTGACGCGATGCACGCGTTGGTTCACCAGTGGGGAATATTCGAAGTGCTCGTAGGTGTGACGTTCAATGGGATCAATGGTGACCAATCGAGTATCGAGCCAGTCGCCGCATTGGCTGATGAAGTCGTCGTGGTGACGCAACCATTCGCGGACGATGGTCGGATCGTTGTGCACGAGGGCGTACCGAGTATTGGGTTCACTCCAGATGTGATGGCGATCGAGGAAGGAGGTTAGTTTTCGGAAGAAATCCACGTTGGTGCGGGAACGCCAGGCCACCCGCTCGAGGTTGAGTCGGTTGAGATTGTGCTGCTCCAAGAATGCGAAGACGTCGGACTCGGGCGCTTGTTGGGAGATATAGTCCCAGGAAGCGGTGTCGATCCTAGACAATTGTCGCACGACGCGGAAGCCGAGAGGCTTAGCCGTGCCGGCGGTTTTTCCAGCCAAAGTAGCATTGGCGGGGAAGTGAAGGAAGGGCGCCGGATTGGCGTTGGTAGGCGGCGCGGGGAAGTAAAAATGATACTCGGCTTGATGCGTGGTATAAGGCTCGAGTCGCACAAACCGACTGCGGGTGGCGCGACTGCCGAGCACTGGAAGAGCCCCCTCGGGCACTTGGGTCAGCAGGTCTAACTTCAACGGTGAGGATCCGGGGTTGCTGACCACGAGGTGCGCTCCGTAGACCACGCCGCTTAGAAATTCTTCGCTGACGAATTTATCAAACTTCTCATTACCCTCGATTCGGTAACGATCGGCGTGACGGAAGAAGCTTTCACTGAGCAACAAGCCTGGCCCGGTCTCGGCAGATCCGGCCGCGGTCGCGGACTTGAATTGTTTAAGGAACACGATGACCGGGCCACCCGCGGTCAGTGTGTACGCGTTATGCTCAGTTTTGCTGTTGTGCGTCGGGGGATCGAACGGCAGGTCAAGCACGGCCAGCGCGAGCAACATTTCGGTGAAGTTCCGATGCGCTTCGGCGAAGTGGACGGAGAGGAACGGGCTACGTCCATCCCAATCCGCGAAGTCGCGCCAGAAGGCATTGATGGTTACCAGGGAGGCGTCCTGGCGCTCGATAGGCAGGCGGTAGTAGTTATTCTCGGC
Source organism: Akkermansia muciniphila (assembly GCA_945898055.1). Taxonomy (GTDB): domain Bacteria; phylum Verrucomicrobiota; class Verrucomicrobiia; order Limisphaerales; family UBA9464; genus SXXZ01. The sequence goes on from CAMDGV010000010.1 coordinate 63,178, forward strand.
CCGTTCCTGAGCGGGACCTAGGGCTCGGTAATAGGCTTGAGCCAGAGCTGCAACCCGGCCCAGAGCCAAACCGTCGGCATCGAAGTCACTCAAGATGGCCTCCTTACTCATGGAACGACGCATGGAACGGCTGGCGTCTTTGGCATCGGCAACGGCGTTGGTGATTCCACCAGCAACACCCGCACCGGCAGCCGATTCTCGGGGTCGCAGGGCAAAGCGAAGTAGTTGTTCCTTATCCCGGAAGCCCCGATCCATTGATCGTTTCTCTAACTTTACCGCATCAGATCCTGCCGCAAGTGTCTCAGAGGCCGTCTCTGGAGCATTTGACCTCGCCTGCAACCCCGCCTTCCGCTCGGCCTGGCGCAGTTGTTGGACCCGACCACGCGGTGCGCCGCCAGGTGCGCCAGCGGACTCCGCCTCCGATTCCAAGGCTCGCCCTCGCAGGGCGGTTTCGAAGAGTTTGTCTTCCGCCTCCGGATTGGACGGCAGCAATTCCCAGAGTTCGCGCAGGTGTCGTGCGGTCGATTTCGTTTCGCCCGGCAGACGTCGCGCCAGCAAGACCCGTTCCACCACGTTCAGCCGTGCGTAGACCCAAGGCTCTAGGTACCGCTTCAGGTCGGCCTCCAGCAGGTAATCATCGAGGAAAGTCCGATCCTTCTTGTGCTTTAAATAGGGCTGAATGACCTCGGTGAAGAACTTCGGATCTTTCCGGCTGAGGAACAAATTGAGCTCGTGGCAGGCGAACTCGCTGTATTTGGCGCGCTGGTCGGCTTCCTTCAGTCGCGGCCAGTCGAGAATCCACGCGAACTTCGCCAAGGTCGCATCGCCGCTCAAAGTAGTGAAAAGCGAGTGCACAGATCCTAGCGTCTCGTAGGTCTCCAATTCACCCGTGAGAATGTCGCCCAGCATTACTGTACCACCGGGCGAAAGCGCGGTAATTTCCTTCGTTTCGGCAAAGGGCTTGGCGGGATCCAGCGGCCGCGTCAATCGCAGGTCGCGGAAGAGAGTAGGTCGCTCGGCTATTGTGAAATTGCCACAGACGGCGTTCAAAGGATCTTCGGCATAGACCTGTATTTGTTGACGATCACCCAAGGAGGCAGCGGGAACTTTGACCAAGCCCTGCGCGTCGGGAATGAGATTGAAGAGGGTGGGCGCGGCGTCGGCGAGGAAGTCGAGATTCGTGTCTTCGCCGCCTGCGTCGGCGTCCTGGGCTTGACGTTCTAGCAAATCTCGCGCCAGTCCGTATCCCGCCATCGCGCCGGCACTCGCCTGAGGAGCCTGCGCCCCGTCCAACTTCATTGCCGCCGTATCCGTGGAGCGCTTGTCCCAAGGATTAAGCAACAAGCCGGGGCGGGCGAGTTGATTGCCGGGGAACTTTTGCGCGTAGCGCCGTTCCAAGATGTAGCGGTACTCGTCGCCGATTTCCCGACCGGCAGAATAGAGATTCGGCAAACGGTCCGGGGTCATCCACGACGGACCAAACCGGGCGAAACCCGCCAACCCGCCGAAAAGTCCCCGACCTGACAGGAAGCGCGATGCCGCTACATGGACGCGCGTCAAGGTGTTCCAGTTCCGCAACTGAATGGTTACTCCGTTGGTGCTGACCGCCACAGACTCCACTTGCATGGGATCGAGATTGCTCATTTCCAGTGATCGATTGGCGGCGAGGAGCCAGTTCCCCACGGCCACCCCGGCGGTGACGCGAAGGTGAAGGGTGTGGACTGCGTCGTGTCGCAGGAGGAGCGAATAGTCGCCCGGTTCCAACCCGGTGACTTCCAGAAACGCACCAACTCGCTTTACCTCCGCGGTGCGGTCGGCGACGAATTCGCTTCCGCGCAATTCGAGTAACGATACGGCGCCCGGTCTGATGACGTCGTCCCAAGGCACACGGATCGTTTCACCGGCGGCCGCATGGATCGTCTCCGGCCAAGTCCGCACGAAGTCCTCCAACTCCCACGCATCTTTTCGTCCGTTGGGTAGTTGCGCCCGTAACCAACGGATGCCCTCCAACTTGCCCAATGCCACCCGACCACGCTCATCAGTTCGCAGTGGCACCGACTCGATGCGAGTGAACCCCTGCCGACGGAATTCAAAAACCACCTGTTGATCCGCGACCGCCTCGCCGTTCTTGCCGAGCAATTCGAACACGTACACGTCCGTAAAGCGGCTGAGATGCCCGTCACTCGTCGCCTCGGTTTTTTCGATGCCGTTCAACGTCCAGGTGCGGGTGGCTGACAGATCCTGTTTCTCGCCGCCACGGCTTAAAAGTTCCACCTTGCCACGCAAAGTGACAGTCAATCCGGCCAATCGATCCGGAACACTGAACGCGTGCGTAAAAACGGCCCCCGCAGTCAACTTCGGCGACTTCACCTCGATGGTCGTCCTGATGCCATCGAGAGTGATCGTGGTGAGACTGAGCACGGCGTCCTGGAGCAACTGCGGCGCCACCGGGACATCCCCGACCAGCATGGCAGTTCGAAGGGCGAGGGTAGCTTCCCTGCGGGCCAGCAATTGCTCGCGTTCTATATGGAATTGCGCATCAAGCCGATACGACTCCGCGTGGTGATCGAAATGTGCGAGACTGGCGAATCCCCCCATCGCGTCGGCCAGCACCACAGATTTCCGTCCGGGCGCCGCGGTGAACGGCACGAGGATGGCGCCGATCTTAGGATCCAGTTCGAGTCGGCGTCCATCCAACCAAGCCACCGCGTTGGTGACCAAATAGCGGTTTTCATCAAGGACGGTCAGCCGATCTCCGGCGGGACCCGGCCGTTGCACCAACGAGAAAGAACCCTTGCGAATGAGTGCTCGTGAAGATTTTCCGCCACCGATAAATTCGATCACCCAGGCACCGCGTTTGCCCTTGAGTTCTGGGAATTGGAAACGACGCGTCACTCGCTTGAAAGGCGAGGCTTCGCCGTCATGGGACTGCTCCGAGTTCGCCACCAAACCGTCGAGATTTAGGTCGGTGTTTAACTGTCGCGCCTGCGTGAGGAAAAATCCCAAGGTGTTGATCTCATAGATTTTGACGATCAACTTTGGGGCGTGTTTGAAAGTGACCTCCACCGCCACGTCGGCGTCGACCGCCAACCCGGCGGGATTGGTGGCGGTGAATTCAATGTCCACGCGTTCGCGCAAGGCTTGATAGGTAGCCGGAGTGAGAAGCGAGGCCCATTGCTCCGGATCGCCGACGCCGGCTGTGATCTTGGCCTCGGCGAAAACTGGCTTCACCCAACTTTCCAACAACCATTCGCCCCACGGTTCCAAAGAGGCATCGTCCACGGCGAACTTGAGCACAAATTCCCGCACCAAAGCTTCATCACTGCCAATTGCGCCCGCACCCAAGCTTAACTCGCTGTACTCCTGGTTCAGATCGACCGGGAACCGATTCACGTCCGCGGTTTGAAGATACCGCGGGTTCATATAGTGCACGGGCCGCGGCAATTTCAGATACTCAAGAAACCGCGTCCGATCATACACCCCGCGGCGACGGTCATGCTGAAGACGTGCGTAGAGGAGGTGCGCTTTGAGTGAGTTAAAAGCGGGTGGCAAGGTTCGCACTCTCTCCCAAAGTCGGCCCAACCAGGCTTCACGTTCCACCGGATCGAAACCACCATCGGCATCGGCTCCGGGCGCGAGTTTGCGGAGCCGAGCAATAATGAAAGCGGGTTGCTGCGCAAGTACCGGAACCAAGCCCTGCAATTGATCCAACTGCGTCGGTAGCAGAGCTCGGTGAATCCCAAACTCTCCGAAACCGCGGCTTTCCGGCAGCTTCAAGTCCGCAGCAATCCATTCGACCAACCCCGGCACGTCCGGCCGCCGCAACTTCGACAGCACCGCACGGCGTTGCGACGGCCGTAACTGAACACCATCGCGCACCAGTCGGTCGAGGTCGTTTGATTCCAATTCGGAGAGATTGTCATCGGCCAAGCTGCCGCGAAGGAAGACTTCACGAGAGATGCGATCTGGATCGAGCCGGAAGGGAAGATCGGGTTTTCGGTCCGGAAGATCCTGGACGTGATTAAACTGCGGCCCAAGGCGATCCCGCAGGAATTGTAGGGTCTTCTGGGGATCAGCGTCGTAGCCCATCAACGCCTCGCGATTTTCCAAGATGCGGCGCTGAGATGAATCCGGGAAGCGCTTGGCCCATTGGTCGAGGATGGCGGCGAGCTTGGGCTTCTGGGCGGTGTTTTGGTAGTGAAGCGCGTGGTAGAAGTAATACTCCTCAGTGCCGGGCACGAGTTGGCCAAGGACGTCGTTTCGAACCGGCGCTAGGGCGAACTTTTCGATAAAACCAATTTCCTGCTCGGCACGAGCCAGCAGACCGAAGAGACAGAGACCGATTATGGAGAGGAATGCAGGGCGAGTGTTCATTTTATCGAGACGACGTTTCCGAAGGTAAGACTCCAATGACCACGAATCCTTAGAGGATTTAGCAAAAAAGTAAACGCGGCTCGTTATTAAGTCGGTGATAAGTGGATAGTCGAGAGTGGGTGCTGGAGAGTGGCTGACGCTGCTCTGGCCATTCCACTAGTTCCGCAGGTCAACTCCTCCACTTCTCCCTTGGGTTATACTTAGGTTTCTATTACTCGTCGGCGTTTTCCACTTCGGTACGTCCTAACCAGAAACACGCCAGCGGCGCGGGAGTCTTTACCACAGTTGCGCTGCCACCCGCTTCGCTTAAGGGCAGCGCGTCGAAGTCGGTGACTTCCTTTGTGATGACATAACCACGCGCCACCATCCGCTCCTCGCAAATATGTTCGATCCCTTTCAATTCGCCCATCACCGACTCACGCGCACCTTCAACGCCATTGAGCGCGTGAACCCGGAAATCAAAAGCCGCACCCGCGTCGCCAGCCTCTTTCCAAACGAAACCTCCCTATTCAGACTGGTTTCGGACCTGCTGGCCGAAACCAGCGCCGAATAAGAGACCGGAAGAAGTTACCTCAACTTGGAAAACCAGACCCCACCTCAGTTTGAATATCGGCGATTTTACCGAAAAACAATGGCACCGCCCTTTTGCGACAATAAAGATTTAGGATATTTTTTTAGGAGAGGCCCACCTTGAACTTTGTTCCCAGTGGCCGCTAACTCTCATGCCATCTATCCATCAATGGCAGACAGGCATGACAGGAATACACGCCAGACAGACCTTGGATTGATGAACTTAAAACTCTTTCGTAACCTCGTCGATAGAACCTCGGTCTCCCTGCATCGAAATCGGATTCAATTTTAACCTACTGACATTCTATGAACCCCTTCCGTTCCCTACTCTCCGGACGCCCAGTAACCGGCCTTTGCGCCGCAGTTATTCTGGCTTCGGCCACCCTCAGCGTCCTTGCCCAAAATGAAACACCCCGTCCACCTCGCCAAGGCGGCCAAGGCGGCCAGGGCGGCCAGGGCGGCCAGGGCGGCCAGGGCGGTCAAGGCGGTCAAGGCGGTCGCGGCAACTGGGATCCAGCCCAGATGCAGCAGCGGATGATGGAGGGAGTGCGCACCCAACTCGGATTCACCGATGAAACGGAGTGGAAAGCGGTTGAACCGATGGTTCAGAAGGTAATGGATGCTCGTCGTGAATCGATGAGCAACTCTGGGTTGGGTCGGTTAATGGGAGGCGGACGTAACCGCGCCGGTGGCGATCGCCGCGGCAGCACCTCCAACCCAGAAGCAGACGCCTTACAAAAGGCAGTTGATGACAACGCGCCGGCGGGTCAGATCAAAGAGCTTCTCGCCAAATATCGCTCCGTTCAAAAAGAAAGACAGGATAAGGTCGAAAAAACCCAAGCCGAGTTTCGTAAGATTCTATCCACGAAACAAGAAGCGACCGCCACGCTCCTCGGGTTGATCAACTAAATCCGCCAAACGCCCTTCTCAACCTCCCCGATGTCCGTGACCGTCGAGCCCGATTCAGCCCCAAAAGCATTGCTGGATCGCATGATTTCACTGCGGCAGTTGTCCCCCTCTGACAGCGCGGCCTTTCTCAGCGCTGGAATCCAACCCGCAACGGAAGAGTCGGTGCTTCGATGGATCGCAGCGGAGTATGGTCTCGATTTTTCTACTTTAGAGGTAGTGGAACCGAGCCGAGACCTACTCGCTCTCTTTCCAGCACGCATTCTCTTGCGTGAAGAACTTCTGCCGCTGCGGCGCACTCATGGCACGATTGAAGTGGCCACTAGTCGGCTCTTTGCAACTCAAGGTCTTGATGCCCTCAAGACACTTTCAGGCCTTCAACTGACGCCTGTTCTAGCACCCACAGAGGCTGTTCAACGAGAACTGAAAAAACACCTCGGCGTCGGTGCTGACACAATCGGGACTCTCGACGAAGAGAAAACCATTCAGATCGTCGACGAGTCTGCAGAAGACAATAATCTCGACGGCGGCGCCCAAGACGAAGCCTCGATTATTCGATTCGTTAATCAGGTGCTTAAGGATGCTATCGAACTCCGCTCGTCTGATATCCATTTAGAACCATTTGAAGACGAATTCCGTATCCGCTACCGAATCGACGGTGAACTTCAGGAAATCCCTGTTCCAGCTCAGTTAAAGCAATTTCAGCCCGCAATCGTTTCCCGCGTCAAAATTCTCAGCCATCTGAATATTGCCGAGAAACGTCTCCCTCAAGATGGTCGGATCAAAGTCCGGATCGACTCTACCGACGTCGATATCCGCGTCTCCATCATTCCTATGCTCCATGGCGAAGCTGTCGTCATGCGACTGCTCCGTCAGAATTCAACTCTGCGCGGTTTAGGCGACATAGGCATGGCCCGCCGAGATCTCAATTGCTTCCGTGAAGTGCTCAAGATGCCCCACGGCATTATCCTAGTCACCGGCCCCACCGGCAGTGGAAAGACCTCAACTCTTTACACCGCACTCAACGAGATTAACGACGCAGTCCGTAAAATCATTACCATTGAAGATCCGGTTGAATATCAACTCAAAGGGGTCAATCAGATCCAAGTCTCCGAGAAGGCTGGGCTCACCTTCGCTCGGGGTCTTCGTTCCATCCTCCGCCACGATCCGGATGTCGTGCTCATTGGTGAAATCCGCGATCAAGAAACAGCTCAGATCGCCGTTCAAGCTTCACTGACAGGTCATCTCGTTTTTTCAACACTTCACACCAATGACGCCCCAGGTGCCTTGACGCGCTTGGTCGATATGGGCGTCGAACCTTATCTTGTCGCCTCCTCGCTGGAAGCCGTCCTCGCCCAACGCCTAGTCCGCGTGCTCTGTCGCCATTGCAAAACGCCAGACCCAAGCTCGACCGCTTCCGCCTTCAAAGCTCGGCTAGGATTACCCGCTGAGACGACGTTGTTTAAATCGGTCGGATGCCGTGAATGCCGCAATACCGGATTCACTGGGCGTCACGCTATCTTTGAATGGATGACCACCGACGAAACGATTCGCTCGATGATTTTAAATCAGACGTCCACAGATCGTGTTCGCGAGGCAGCACGACAGGCCGGGATGCGAACATTGGCCGAAGACGGTTGGCGCTTAGTCGCCCTCGGAATCACGACGGTCGAAGAAGTACTGAGCGTCACAACGGCGAAGGAAAGTGAACGAGCCACCCCGAATGGGCCTGATTCTGGACCCTCCGCCGCCGAGATTGCCCTTCGGCGAGCCTGAACTTCATGCCAATTTTTCAGTACCGGGCACTGCAACCCGACGGAGCCATTACCGAGGGAACCCTCAATGCAGGGGGACGTCCGGAGGCTTTGCGCCAAATTGAGACTCTTGGACTCCGCCCCTTGAAGTTATCCGAGGGCCGTTCAAAAACTGGAAAGATAACTGTCCCCGGAACGGGTCAAGGAACGACCCCACTCCCCGAGCCCATTTCCGGACGGGTTTCTTCCAAAGAATTAGAAACCTTCACCCGCCTCCTTTCCAGCCTATTGGCTGCCGGGGTCCCCTTGAGTCGAGCTTTGGTTATCCTAGCCAAAGAAGCGTCCTCCCCGGCTGCAGCTGCTAAATGGCGAGAAGTCCACGATCTAGTGGTCGACGGTGTTTCCTTGGCCGATGCGATGGCGAAGTCACCTGATACTTTTCCCAAGGTCTACACCGCCATGGTGCAAGCAGGCGAAGCCGGTGGTTTTCTCGATGTTGTCCTCGCGCAGATTGCTGACTTCCAGTCTCGGGAAAAGGATCTGAAATCGCGTGTTGCCACCGCCATGATTTATCCCGCTGTGCTCTTTGTCCTCGCACTGGTAGTGCTGACTGTCCTGTTGGTGTTCTTCATTCCCAAGTTCCAAACCGTCTTCGCTAGCGTCAAAGGTTCCCTGCCCTTAATCACTGAAATCATTATTGCAACCAGCCGGATCCTGCGGGAATACGGCCTCGTGGTGGCAGCCGCTCTGGCGGGCGGTTTTTTCCTGCTCCGCACCTGGTTCTCCTCAGAAAAAGGTAGGCGCGTCTGGGAGGGGCTCGTTTTAGAATCACCGATCGTGGGTGGATTACTTTCTCAATTCGCAATGGCCCGATTTTGCCGCATGCTCGGCACGCTCATGGGTGCTGGAGTCCCTCTTATTCAAGGACTCAATGTCGCCCGCAAATCGATTGGAAACCAAATCCTCGTCGATGCGGTCGCAAAATCAATCGAGCAAGTCCAACAAGGTGGGCGTCTCGGTCAGAGCTTGGCAGAATGCCGCACTTTGTTTCCGGGCTCGGTCATGGAAATGATTTCTGTTGCCGAGGAAAGTGGCCACTTAGATCGTGAATTGGTCCGAATCGCCAATGTGACCGAGGGAGAACTGGATCGTCAGTTGAAAACAGCGGTTGCTCTCGCTGAACCCCTGATGCTTTTCCTCATCGCTGGTTTCATCGGAATCATTTTTATCGGCATGCTCCTGCCGGTGTTTTCCTTGCAAGACAACATTAAATAAACTCCTTTTTTCGCTCTTTCATGAAGATTAAAACTTCCCCTACCAAACCACACTCGCTCGTTACCCCACGCCAAGAACGAGGCTTCACCCTCGTCGAAATGCTACTGGTGATCACGATCATCGGCATTCTTGCTGCTTTAGTAATCCCAAAGATGATGGGCCGGAGCGAACAGGCTCGGCAGGCCGCTGTTCGGGCTGATATCTCAGCGATCAAAACCTCGCTGGATTCCTTCGAGGTCGATAGCGGCTTCTATCCCAATAACCTCACCGACCTAACCCAACAACCCCGTGATTCCAAGAACTGGCGTGGCCCTTACCTCGACAAAATCCCGCAAGATCCTTGGGGGTCTCCTTACGTCTACGCTTATCCCGGTAAACAAAACGCCAACTCTTTCGACATCTCCTCACCGGGTCTAGATGGGAAATCAGGAACGGACGATGACATTGGCAACTGGACAACAAAGTAACCGACGACGCGCCGGCTTCACTCTCATCGAGCTCATTCTTGTCCTCGCTCTTCTGGTGATCGCCGTTTCCATTGTCTCTCCACGCGTTTCCGGTTTTATCCGCGGCCGCGCGTTGCATTCGGAAGCACACCGTCTCTTGGCCGTGATCCGGGCCGGTCAATCGCGCGCTATCTCCGAGGGCCTCCCCGCCGCCGTCTGGATTCAGGCGGAAAAGGGTCGTTATGGATTAGCTTCAGAAACACCCAATCCGCGCTCCGATTTGCATGATCTTGAATTCTCTACCGACTCCGAAATTGAACTCTCCGTAACCGGCAACCTACCCGCCACGGTCACGTTCCGCGATAGCCCTGCTATTCGTTGGTTGCCCGACGGCTTTGCCGATGAAGGCAGTGCAAATCAGCTCGAATTAAGAGATTCCACAGGGGCCTCCTTATGGTTGGTAGGATCTCTCGACCGAAGAACCTATGCGATTCGTAATCAAACCAACTAGACGAAGCCAAGCGGGCTTCACTCTGGCTGAATTGCTCGCCTCTTTGCTCTTCCTCGCTTTAGTCATCCCTGCCGCTGTTCAAGCCCTTCGCGTCTCAAGCCTCGCCGGCTCTGTCTCCGCTCGCAAAGGTGCCGCGGCACGCATCGCTGACCGAGTCTTAAATGAGTCCCTCATCTTAACCAACTGGACGGGCACTCGGAGTGGTACGATCACCGAAGGAACCACCGAGTTTCACTGGACGCTTCAGCAGGCTAACTGGACGGGTCAAAACATTCAGGCGATCCAAGAACTGACGGCAGAAGTCGTTTTTTCAGCCCAAGGTCGGGACTTTTCAGTAAAGTTGGCGACCCTAGTTGATACTGCCGTCCTGAATCCGACGTCGACTCCTTCGACCACCCCTGCCACCCCTAGCACAGCGAGTCAATGACGCCCACCGACCCTCGCTATACCAAGTCTTTAGTTCAGGGGTTCACTCTCATTGAACTCCTCCTCGCCATTGCCATTTCGTCGGTGGTCCTCGTCTGTATTAATGCTGCGTTTTTTGGGGCACTCCGGCTCCGCAATGCTACGATCGAAGCCGTTGAAGCTGCTGTCCCCATCGATCTCGCCATCACTTTTCTCCGGCGCGATCTCCAGTGTGCCGTACCACCCAAACCCGGCGGATTTATGTCCGGTGACTTTAAAGCGGGTTCGGTGATCGGCAATGGAATTGCCCAACCTGTCCAATTAGAATTCCATACGGCTACCGCAGTCTTCAGCCGTCAGGATCCTTGGGGCGAAATTCAACGGGTTGCCTACGCCCTCAAACAATCCGGCACCCAACAGGATCTCTACCGAACGGTCACCCGCAACTTACTCACTCTCTCCACCCCTCAGATCGAGGAGCAACAGATGCTGACGGGTGTCGATCAATTTCAAGTCTCGTGCTTCGATGGCACTCAATGGTTGGATCGTTGGGACACGTCCGATACAGCCTCAATCAATACAAATCTTCCGCTCGCTGTTCGTCTTGTTATCCGCCGAGCGGGCACTTCCCCGGACGCGACCCCGGTCGAAGTCGTCGTCCCTCTTCGCGCGGTGTCCCGTAACATATCCAACACCACCGTCGGCGGCAGCTAAAATGACGCCCATCCCTCCCATCCACTCGGAAGACTCACCTCGAGATCAACGGCGCAAATCCGCTCAGCGGGGCTCTGTCTTAATTTTAGTCCTTTGGATGTCGATCGGATTGGTTTCAATCGCTCTTTACTTTGCAGATGCCATGTCCCTTGAGCTACGAGCTTCGGACAATCGGACCTCGGGGTTAGCGGCTGAACAGGCAATCGAGGGTGCGGCACGTTATGTTTCTTGGGCCTTAACCACTCTTTCCACCAACGGAGTGATGACCACCAATTCTCTTTTTCGTTGTGAGAATATCGCCATTGGTTCCGCACGGGCCTGGGTCATCGGACGTCAACCTCTGGTAAATCGATCCAGTCCGCCGAGTCAACCGGTGTTCGGACTGGTCGACGAAGCCAGCAAACTGAATCTCAACCGCTCGAATACCAACGTTTTGTTGTGTCTCCCTTCGATGTCGGGTGACTTGGCAGAAGGGATTCTCGATTGGCGCAGCACCAATAGCGCGTTGATGCTTAACTACGAGTCGTTGGGATATTCCTCCAAGCATGGCCCCTTTGAAAGTGTCGATGAATTGCGTCTGATCCGGGGCATGACCTTGGCTGATTTGGATGGCGATGATCTCAATCGCAATGGGGTACAAGATTCCGTGGAGAAGACCTTAGCTGCTGGCAGGACCTACTCCCCCGGCTTACTGGAATATGTAACGGTCTACAGTCGGGAGCCTAACTTCCACGCGGACGGCACCACCTTAACAAACATCAACTCACGCACTGAATTGCAGGGCTTATTGGAGGAAGCATTTGGTTCCTCGCGCGCCACTCAACTCCTCAATCAACTTGGTTTCCGAGGCGGCAGCACTCCCAACCTCCGCAGTCCCTTGCAATTTTATCTAAACAGTGGCCTCAGCAGTGATGATTTCGAAAAAATCGCCAGTGAATTGGCCGTAACGACCAACAGTTTTAGTTACGGCCGGGTGAATATAAATTCAGCCCCAGAACCTGTCTTGACTGCCCTTTTTATGGGAGCTGGGGTCAATGAACAAACGGCCCTTTCCGCGTCGGAAACACTCATCGAATATCGGCAACGCAATCTGACTGCGATCGGATCAATTGCTTGGTTTGTGACCGCTCTCGGATTGAGCCATCCGGTCGTTACAGCTCTTGCCTCACGCGACTGGCTCACCACTCGCAGTTTTCAATATTCGGCGGATATCGCAACGGTCGGACCTTTTGGTCGGGGATATCGTCGTGTTCGCTTCGTTTTCGACCTTTCTGATGGCACCCCAAAAATTATCCATCGCCAAGATCTTAGCCGCTTGGGTTGGGCGTTGGGCGATACGGTGCGCGAATCTCTTCTAGTCGGAACTTCTCCATGAACAAAGTCGTCTCAATTCATTTCGGGCGGCGCAAGCGCCCTTCTTCCATTATTGGCATTTGCCTTGATTCCGACAAGTTGCGCCTCTCTTTGGCCCAGCGCGTCGGGGGGCAGGTTCAAGTGATCCGATCCCTTTCTGTTCCGCTCACCTCAGCCCTTCATCCGGCTTCGCCCGTTGACTTGGGTACCGAACTCCGGGCAGTTCTCGATTCAGCGGGCATCCGCGAACGTCATTGCGTGGTGGCAATCCCAGATCGCTGGGTGTTAACGGGTCGCACTGAAATGCCTAACCTTCCCGAGGCCGATGCCACTGGGCTCCTTCAATTGGAGGCAGAACGTTGCTTTTCTTCCGACACCTCGAGCCTTCGTATTTCAGACTCTCGTTGCGCTCTGCCCAACGGTGGAAATCACGTCACCTTAGGGGCGGTCTCCACCGCTCATGCTGCTTGGTTAGAACAGGCTCTCGCGGTTGCCCGCCTCAAACCTGTCGCTATTACCGTTGGTCTCACTCAAATCCAACCTCCTAGCGACCCCTCCAATGAAGGCCTCGCCTTGTTGATTGAGGGAGATCATCTCACTCTTCAAATCAATGCGGGTGGGGGCGTGGCTGCCTTGCGGACAATCGAAGGCTCACTGACCGAGGATGGCTCACGACAACTCCCTACCCCTGAGGTCGTTGCTCGCGAAATCCGGGTCACGCTTGGACAACTCCCCGCAGGTTTACTCCCCTCAATCAAGCGGGTCCGCATTATCGGATCGGCCGATGTTGCAGGACCTTTAGCGATCCAGCTCGCCGACCGAATCCTCGCTCTCGGCTTGGTTTCAGAAGTACTGGTCTCTTCCGACACGGACACGGGGACCTCTGGATCCCTCTCAGGAAAAACTCTGACGGCTCCAACGGCTCTGGCCTTGCGCTTTCTCAGCGGGCTTTCTTCCACCTTCGAATTCTTACCGCCGAAACCAACTTGGATCAGTCAACTGGTCGCCAAGTATTCAGCTGGACGGCTTCAGGCAGCCGGAGCTCTCGCTGCAGCCTTGGTAGCTCTTCTCAGCGGGGCACTCCTCTATCAACAAATCCAACTCGCTCTTCTAAATTCACGCTGGTCCCGCATTGCCGCTAAGGTCGCGGAATTGGAAACGATGCAACAACAGATACGCCAGTACCGCCCTTGGTTCGATGATAATATATCTAACTTAGGGGTCATCCGTGAACTCAGTGTCGTTTTTCCGCAGGATGGTTCGGTTACCGCCACGAGTATCGATATTCGCGATAGCTCTCAGGTAACGTGTTCCGGAGTGGCACGAGATAGCGCCACATTCCTGCGCATGATCGAGACACTCAACGGGGTCCCAGGAATTCTAGCCCTGCACCGTGATCAGATCCGGGGAACTTCCCCCATTCAATTCACTTTCAGATTCCAATGGAAACCGTCAGGAGCCCAATGATGAACCGTAATCGACAACAAATCCTGATGATCCTAGCGATCGCTGCTGCCGGACTTTATGCAACCGACCTTTTAATCATCGGCCCTGTCGGCCAGTGGTGGTCGACTCGTTCTCAACGGATTGTGACCCTTCGCAAACAAGTTCAAGAAGGCGAAGCCTTGGTTAAACGTGAAACCGGTATCCGGACTCGTTGGGACTTCATGCGCACCAATTCTTTGCCTTCGAATACGTCGCTCGCTGAACAAAAGATTCTTAGTTCTTTTAATGCTTGGTCGCGCGCGAGCCGTGCCGACGTGACCGATACTCTTCCGCAGTGGAAGTCCGATTCAGACGCCTACTCCACCTTGAATACGAAGATCGAAGCGGTCGGCACTCTCGCTTCTTTAGGCGACTTCCTTTACCTCATCGAAAGCAGCCCACTGGGCCTTCGACTGAACTCCCTTCAACTGGTTAACCGCGACAAAACGGGGCAACGCTTGTCTCTCGGATTACAGGTTAGCGGCCTCACTCTCACTCCAGCCACTAAACCATGACTTGGCTTCCTTTTAAATCTCTCGCTGTTAGCGTTTTTCTTGGCTTACTGACCGCCCCCATCGGTCGCGCTGCAGAGACCAATAACACCGCTCGCCCAACGCCTTCTTCCTTCGCTAGTTTTATTGCTGGACGTAATATTTTTAACCCAGATCGTCGTGCTCGTATCCTTGGTGAAGTACAACGCCCCGTGGAACGTCCGCGCAACACCGTGCAACCCACGCTGACCCTCGTCGGTACCATCGACTATCCCAAGGGGCGCTTTGCTTTCTTCGACGGCCCCACTGACACCTACCGCAAAACACTGAAAACCAATGCGCTAATCGCCGGATATACTCTTTTGGCGATCGAACAAAATCGGGTTCGTCTTCAGTCGACAAATGGACCGATTATCTCTCTCGAAATAGGAAAATCGTTGCGACTAGAAAACGAGGAGCCCATCGAAGGTTCTGTTTTGTCGGCAACGGTTACTTCGGAAAAAATAGACACCACCTCAGCTACCCGAGGCGACGCCTCAGATATTCTCAAAAAGCTCATGCAGAAACGCGAACAGGAGTCGAAATGAACCCAGTATTAACCCGGATCTTTACCACCGCCTGTGCCGTAGGCCTGATCGCCTCGGCCTCAGCCCAAAACGACAAAAAAAACGAGACCGAACCGCCTCTCACGACTGAGTCTAAAACGGCCACCACCACCGCGTCGTCCAACCTCTCTTCGATACCCACCCCTACGCCACCTGTCGACGAGGTTGAAGCCACCCAAACTCAGCAACCTCTCTCCGGCAATCCAGACGAAATCCGACTCAATTTTAAAAATGCACCTCTGGGCCAAGTTCTCGCTCATCTGAGCGAGGCAGCCGGTTTTATCATCGTGCTAGAAACGGAAGTAAAGGGCTTGGTTAGTGTCTTGAGTGCTCAACCGATCAATCGGAATGAGGCGGTTGACCTGATTAACTCGGTTCTTAATAAAAACGGGTATGCAGCCATCCGCGACGGTCGCACTCTCACTATTGTCGAACGTACGACCGCCAAGAGCCGAAATATTCCGGTTAAGATCAGCAATGATCCGGCTCAGATTCCCTCCAACGAACAATTGGTAACTCAGATCATTCCCATCCGCTATGTCGAGGCGGAGCAACTCGCTAAGGACCTTTCGATTTTTGTGTCTGCTCAAGCCACTTTCGTGGCGAATGCCGCAGGCAATTCCATCGTGATGACCGATACCCAATCGAATATCAGGCATCTCGTTGAAATCATCCGCGCCATCGACACCAGCGCCCAATCCGAGACTGAGATTCGGGTTTTTCGCTTGAAACACGCTAATCCTTCCGATGTCGCTACCTTGCTGAGTAGTCTCTTTTCTAGTTCCACTTCAGGTGGAAATAACGCAGCGCAATCTCCGGTCCGCTTTGGGGGTGGAGGTAACACCGGTGGCGGGGGTGGTTTTGCAGCAATGGCCGCAGCCTTCGGTGGCGGTCGTGGCGGTGGCGGTGGCGGTCGTGGCGGCGGGAGCGGTGCCAGTGACAACGATCGAATCCGTAAGGCCTCTCAAGTCATCTCCGTGGCCGATTCTCGCACATCCTCGGTCATCGTCACTGCCTCCAAAGATCTCATGAACCAGATCGCTGGGATGGTACAAGAACTGGATGTCACTTCGGCACGCGATCAGAAAGTCTACGTGTACCACATGGAAAACGGAGATCCCCAGCAGGCAGCTCAAGTGTTACAAAATATGTTCCAAGGCAACAATAGCCGAGGCAGTACCAGCAGTTCTTCATCACAACAAAACAGTGCCCTGATGCAACGCCAACAGAACAATTCCAGCAGCAGTAGCGGCACGGTCAACGGTGGATCGACCTCGACCTTCGGCGGTTCCAGTTCGCGAGGCGGCAGTGGCGGCGGCAACCTTTTCTGATCCAATAGCTTCACTCTCGATCTTTATGCATAAACTCATTTTTACTTTTCGGTGCGGCCCTAGATCTCTGATCTCACTTCTCCTCACGGGTAGCTTGATTCTCTCTCTCTCTTCACCCCTTTGCGCTCAACAACGCGGCGGGAGCCAAGGCGGCGGGGGCTTTGGCGGTTTCGGCGGTTTCGGCGGTTTCGGCGGGGGCCAAGGCGGTAATCGATCGGGATCCTCTGGGACCTCCTCGTCTCAGTATAATAATAATGGCACCGTTGGCACGGCCACTATCACCGTCGATCCACAAACCCATAATCTCATCGTTATCACCGATGCCGCTACTAGCCTGCAAATCAGTAACGTCATCTCCAACCTCGATACCCCAAAACCTCAAGTGCTGATCAATGTGGTGTTCGTCGAGGTTCAAAGAAATAATTCCTCTGACATCGGGGTGGAAGGGGGTTGGGCAAAAAATAATGTCGGTAATGGCGTCGCAACTGGAGCTGGATCGGTCTTCGGTCTTTCTGGTCTCAATAGCGTCGCGACCAATGTCAATTCTCTCGGTCAACCTATCTCCACTGCTCTCACAACAGGCAGCGGTGGCACCGGAAGCGGCGGTCTCTATCAGATCGCAGGTGCCGACTTTCAGGCCACTCTTCGCGCTGTCGCCAAGTCGGGCAAAGCTCAGATTCTTTCCCGACCTTCTATCATCGCTCGAGACGGTCAGCTAGCGAAGATTGTGGTCGGCCAAAAAGTACCACTTCCCAGTGGGATCAGCTACAGCGCGGCCGGCAACAACTCTATTCCCATTATTAATGTCACCTACTCCGACATTGGGATTATCCTGAATGTGACCCCTTTCATCGGAGCGAATGGTCAAGTTGAAATGATTGTTCAACCGTCTATTTCCTCGGTTTCTCCCACCGAACGTCAGTCGCTTTCTCAAGATGTGTCGGCTCCCTATATCAACATACGCTCAGCCGATACGGTCGTTGTTACTCCTCATTCCAAGACTGTGGTTATCGGGGGTCTAATCTCGGATACCAAATCAGACGCCGACAGCAAAGTGCCTCTGCTCGGCGATATCCCCTACTTAGGGAACCTCTTTAAATCAAAGCAGAAAAGCACTTCCAAGACCGAACTGCTTATCTTTCTTACTCCTTATATCGTGGAAGCTCCCACCCAATTGGCCAGTCTGGGCAACGGAATTAGAGAGCGCTCTCAAATGCTGACCAATGCTTCTACTGAACAGGAACTCAACCGTTACCTCGAGCAACTCCCAGTTAAGAAGATTAAATAATCACCGGTCTACTCTTCCTCGTTCGCTGGGGCAAAGTCTGCTAAATGAGGAATTTTGCTGCATTTTTACTGCAGCAGGAAGAACCTAAACTCACTCCGTCAATTGACACGTCGCCATGAGACTTGCCCTCTTTATCCTGATCACCGCCTTGTCCTCTGTCGCCTTTGCCGCAACACCGCTTTATCAGCAAATGGATTTCGGTCCGGCCCTTTTTTGGACTTATCAGGTGGGCTCAAATAATATCGCGCAAAAGGGCCTAGCAATCCAACTCGATGATGCCACTGGTGGAGTGAGCAAGGGTCGCGCTTGGATGGTTTACGATCACGATACTCTCCGCGTCGCGGCGGCGACGACCGGTAACTTTATCGACTGGAAGGGCATCGCCTTCGATGGCAGTCACGGAACTCATACGAGCCTCACCGGCGAGAATCATTTTTTGAATCCTCAAGGTCCAGGTTGGGCTTCGCCCGAGGGGCACTGGAATGATCCCCGCCTCACCGGACGCGACGGACGGCTTTTCGGACCGCTCCCCAAGGGATGGGCTCACTACAAAGGGCTTTATTTGCACGGTAATAAAGTCGTCATTGCTGCCACCGTCGGAGAAACTCTCGTGCTCGAATCTCCCAGTTGGATCGATAACGGAACAAGTCCTGTTTTCATTCGTACTTTGAATGTCGCAGCTTCCAAGAAACCACTTCTTCTCCGAGTCGCTCCCGTCTCGGTCAACGTGACTCTCACCGGCGCTGGTTCTTTGAAGCAAGAAATGGGCTTCTGGTTGGCAACGCTTCCTGGCGGATCCAAGACTCGCTTGTTCATTTCACGATCCAGCCCCGCTTCTCTAACTCAACTCGCCCAAACCCCTTCGACCTCTCTTGATCTCGAACCGCTCACTCACGGAGGGCCAAGGCGTTGGTCGGAGGATGTCTTCACTACTTCCGAAATAGAAAAAACAGACGGTCCTTTCATCACCGACACCTTCAAACTTCCAGTTGAAAATCCGTGGCAAAGTTGGATTCGCCCTGGGGGCTTTGATTTCACACCCGACGGAACGGCAGCCATCGTCGCTACTTGGAACGGCGACGTGTGGCGCGTCGATGGATTGATGTCACCCGCGCCCTCAGCCCTGCGCTGGCGACGATTAGTCAGCGGCCTCTTCCAACCACTGGGAGTCAAGTTTCGTGGCACCGACTTATTTATCACCTGCCGTGACCAACTGGTTCGATTGCGCGATCTAAATGGCGATGGAGAAACAGACTTTATCGAAAGCTTCAATAACGACCATCAAGTCACAGAGCACTTCCACGAATTTGCGATGGGACTTCAAGTTGATACCCTAGGAAATTTCTATTACGCCAAATCAGCGCGTCACGCTCTGCCAGCACTCGTACCGCATCACGGCACCTTACTAAAAGTCAGTGCCGATGGGGGGAAAACAGAGATTCTTGCGAACGGTTTTCGTGCTGCCAACGGGGTATGCCTCAATGAGGACGGCACCTTTTTTGTCACTGACCAAGAGGGCCACTGGACCCCAAAAAACCGCATCAATCGAGTCAAACCAGGAGGCTTCTACGGAAATATTTTCGGCTATACGCAGGTAACTGACCGGTCCGATACCGCGATGGAACAACCGATGGTCTGGATTACTAACACCAAGGACCGCAGCCCGGCAGAACTGGTTTGGATACCTAAGAACGCGTGGGGTTCCCTCGGTGGTTCGTTATTGAACCTCAGTTACGGTACCGGTCGCCCCTTTATTGTGCCGCACGAAGAAGTCGGTGAACACTGGCAAGGCGCTGTCTGTGAACTACCTCTCAACGCTTTCAGTACAGGTATTATGCGCGGGCGCTTTGCCCCTGATGGCGCTCTTTACACCTGCGGCCTCTTCAGTTGGGCAGGTAATGCAACGGCCCCAGGCGGCTTTCATCGCATCCGGCGAAGCGAAAAAAATGCAGACATGCCCTTAAAGATTCATGCCGCGAAAGGTGTTCTCTCTATTACCTTCAGCGACCCACTCAACCCCACTAGTGTGACCGCTGAAGCTTTTGCGCTCAAGATTTGGTCCCTTAAACGCAGTGCCAATTACGGGTCTCAACATTATGGCGAACGCGCCCTCGAAATCAAAGGTGCCCGTCTAAATGCAGACTCTCGGACGGTGCTTCTAGACGTCCCCACCCTCGCTCCCACCCAATGCTATGAACTCAAGATGCATCTCCCATCAGCCGATGGGGGGACCCTTGTTCGGTCTATGCACGGAACAGTGCATCAACTAGCTGATCACTGAAGAGCCGAAGTTGATTCGGATTTTGTTCGTCAAGAAGACCCTTGGAGAATTCCACACTCCTCGCCAGAAACTGAGACTCTGCTTTCGATAAGCTGACCGCAAATTGCTTGGTTGCTGCCCGACTTTGAGAGCCTCACTCCCCTCCTAGCCAGACCAGAGTGCCTGATCCTAGGCGCTGAACGCAAAGCCACCTAACCCAACCGACCCAACCGACTTATCCCAAAAAAGAATTTTGACCCGATGACGACGCTACTTGCTGAAGACAAAAAGGTGACCCGAAAGAGGATCCAATTGCAGCGAACTGCGACCCACCCCGGCCAGCGAATCGAAGGACTTGCGAAGATCGGTCTGATCGGCCGTGAGATAGACCCGAGTGTTGGAGAGAAAGCTCAGCATCTGGGAAGAATATTAAGAATGGACCGCAAGATTGAGGGATCCAAACTTGGGG
Source organism: Akkermansia muciniphila (assembly GCA_945898055.1). GTDB lineage: Bacteria > Verrucomicrobiota > Verrucomicrobiia > Limisphaerales > UBA9464 > SXXZ01. Next base: position 83,415 of record CAMDGV010000010.1, read on the forward strand.
CAGTCGAAGGGCCCAACCGGATGGGTCAACACTTTCCGGCCCGACGGCAGAACTCGCCGAGGCTGACGGCGTGCAGGGCACGGGAACGAAGGCCAGACTGTTTTGGGAGGCGATGGAATGGGTGGGCTGCGGTGACTATATTGGAGGAGTGATCGGTAGCCAGCGAGCCAGCGCTGGACAATCCGTCACAGTCAAACTCTTCCAGAAGCCGTCGCTTCCGATCATCTGACGGTCGGCGTAGAACTGACTGGAGCCGCCTGACTCCTGATTGATCCGCGCAGTGCCAGTCGAATATCACCCGCACTGATTCGAACCTCGTTAGGATCCTTAACTAAAGCTTTCAGAGTGTAGTTTGTCTGCCAGGGCAAAAATCCGGTTCGCCGAATCACCAAACCTAGATCCAAAGGTCTTTCACCGATTGAGAAAAGAAGAGCTACCTTTCGGGTGGGCAGCGAAAATCGACCGTCCGAAGTCGTCCTCTCTTCATCCTGCAGGAGCATCATCGTTTCCGCCCCCTTCCTGAATCCTCCAGTGGGTTGACGCAGAGAAACAATCCGACGATCCACCCGAGCTCCAGCAATGGGTTCCCCTGTATCCGCACGGACCACACGACCGCTAATCATCGGTGCTGTCACCTCTAGAGAGGGCCCTCGCAAAGAGGCGCATCCTGTCAAAAAGACCCATCCAAGGAGCCAGAGTGGATAGCTGATCCTGCGGAAAAAACTAACCAAAAAACCCTCGATGGATTCAGCGTCAGCGGGGAATAAACCAAAAGGTTTCATGAATGTTCGTTGCCCTTTGATGCGCCACGGAGTTCGGAGGTATAGAAAACCAGACGGGAGTGACCGATCAAGAAAGTGATGATAATTCTAAGGGTGCTTCAACTAAAGATGGATCTAAGGCTCTCAACCGCCTCCAAGTTCGGGAGCCAGAACTTCGGGAGGGATAGCCCCTCCGAGAGCTCGACGAATAGCTGTGATAAAAACTTCCATCACAAACGGCTTTTCCAAGACCTCTTTAACCCCAAAGGCTCGGGCCAGTTTTAGATAACCTTCCGCCTTTAACCTTCCGCCTCCCGACATCGCAATAATCGGCAAAGCTGGATAGTCCTTCCGGATTTTCAATATCAATTCTATCCCTTCAACGTTCGGCATCAGGAGGTCAGTGATCAGTAAGTTAAAGCTTTGCTGGCTCAGTTTTTTGATAGCCTCACTTCCATCGCTTGCCGTGACCACATCCATCCCAGAACGGAGAATGGCCTTCTCCAAAAGGGCACGAAGATCCGCAGCATCGTCGACGAGTAGTATAGTGACTTTGAACTCACTCATTTTTTGAACAATTCAATTAAATACTAAACGTGGGACGCTAATTTATCAAGGAAATCAGTCTTTAAAACAACAGGGCGAATACCGACTTCTTGCGCTTGACTCAGCAGATCCTCTGCAAAAAATCTCGTGCTCGAGACCCCGATGAGATTGGGGGGAGTTTAATCTCAACCACAAAATTTAATCCTGACAAGTCTGGCATGGCTGCATGAAGCTCGATCTGAGCAATGCGGGCTTGGCTAGGATTGGTTTTTGGGCCTGAGATTTCATCGGGCGACTCGACGGGTAACGAGACGGATCGCCTTCCAGCGGTCAAACTGATTCTCTGCGGTCCAGTCCCTGGAAGTGGCTTCACGCTTGGCCCGACCCTCGGCCCAGACCTGCTTGTAGACCTTGGAAAGACGGCGAAAAATCCCTAGGACACCAGCCGCGTTGGGTTGACGCACTCGGCTTTCATCCTCGCGCTAGGCTACGTCCAGCGTGTGGTGGCTGCGGTTCTCGATGCCCCACCGCCCCTGTTCGAAGTCCAACCATTCAGCGTCACTCAACTCGCCCTTTTCCCTGTCCGTCAATTCGAAGCAACCTCGCTTAGAGACGGTGAAGAATTCGAATGTCTTTTCATGGGGAGAGGCCTACTTTGAACTTTGTTCCGAGCGGCCGCTAGCTCTCATGCCATCTATCAGTTTGACGCTTTAAAGGGTGAGTTTTGATATTTATTCTGAGCAAGAAACTCAAAATCAAGGCTCTTTGGCGACCGCCGATTTACAGGAACGAGATGAGACTTCATCGTGTGACACCGCTGATCTGTTAGCTCACCAAGCGAACTTCACCCTCGCCCGCTCACCCCGCTTTCATTTAACTTTCTCACTCGGTTTCGTTCCACCTTTAAACCTTTGTCGCCAACGCTGCCCCTGCCTCTACCGGCGGGCCACCTGTGTCGCGACGGGGCCCGTCGGTGGTTGATCCCGGTTAAACCACTTTAAAATGACGTCCGCTCAGATCCGCCAATCGTTCCTGGACTTCTTCCGGTCCAAACAACACACCATCGTCCGCAGCTCCAGTCTGATGCCGGATAGCCCAAACTTGCTCTTCACCAATGCCGGGATGAATCAATTCGTCCCTATCTTTCTTGGTGAACGAAAAGCCGATGTCTCCCGCTGGGGCGGTGCTCTTCCATCACTTGATTCCCGCGCTGCCGATACTCAAAAATGCATCCGTGCCGGGGGGAAACACAACGACCTCGATGACGTCGGGCTCGATACCTATCACCATACCTTTTTTGAAATGTTGGGGAATTGGTCCTTTGGTGATTATTTCAAAAAAGATGCTATCGATTGGGCTTGGGAACTCGTCATCGATATCTGGAATTTCCCGCCCCACCGCGTCTACGCGACTATCTACCAACCCAACGCCACCAAAAATGATCCAGCCGACCGCGATCAAGAGGCATGGGAGCTTTGGGCCACTAAGTTTCGCGCCGTGGGCCTCGATCCTGCCATCCATATCGTTAACGGGGGCAAAAAGGATAATTTTTGGATGATGGGTGAAACCGGTCCGTGTGGTCCCTGCACCGAAATTCACGTGGATCTCCGCCCTGGCCCTCGTGAAACGAATTCAGAAACACAAGCCTCCGGCGCAACTCTGGTCAACGGGTCAGACTCTCGCTGTATCGAGATCTGGAATAATGTCTTCATCCAATATAATGCCAATCCCGATGGGACTTTCACCTCACTCCCAGCTCAACATGTCGATACCGGTATGGGCTTCGAACGGGTTACCTCGATTATTCAAGGGACCAAGGGCCTGACCGACTTCGAAAACGCCAAAATATCAAACTACGAAACCGATATATTTCGACCAATTTTTGACGAAATTGGAAAGCTCAGCGGAAAAAAATACGGATCAACATTACCTAAAAGTGGCAGCACTGGAGATACCGTCCAAGAACGGGAAGATGTCGCCTTCCGCGTCATTGCTGACCACATTCGCACCCTCAGCTTTGCCATCGCAGACGGTATTCAACCGGGCAATAGCGATCGCAACTACGTCCTCCGTCGCATTCTCCGCCGGGCCGTTAAATATGGGCGCACTCTCGGATTTCGTGAACCCTTCTTTTTCAAGCTGGTTGATATCCTTGCTCAGACGATGGGCGACGTCTTTCCCGAAATTCGAACGCGCCAACAGCAGGTCAAAGATGTCCTCAAACGGGAGGAAGAAGCTTTTAACCGAACACTCGACCGAGGAATCGTCCTCTTTAACGAGGCAACCGCCGCTGGCAATATCTCAGGCGCTTGCGCTTTCAAACTCTACGACGAACAGGGGTTCCCTCTCGACCTTACTCAACTAATGGCGCGCGAGCGTGGACTCTCGGTTGATGTTGACGGCTTCCAATCCCTGATGGAACAACAGAAGTCAATGGCCCGTGCTTCCCAAAAGAAACAGGTCATTGAACTCTCCCAAATCGAAACAAAGACGCCCACTCCGTTTATCGGCTATGACCTACTAGAAACCTCTGCTCAGGTGCTAGAAGTGGTCGAACTCAAGGATCAAACGGCGGTGATTTTGGATAAATCTGTCTGTTATGCCGAAATGGGTGGTCAAGTCGGCGATACCGGCGAACTTATCGGTTCAGGTCAACTTTGGCGGATCGCCACGACCCAGAAATCAGGCACAACTTGGCTTCACTTTATCGAGGGCGGCGACAGCCCAAACCTCGGTTCACAGGTCGCTCTGCGGGTCGATGCTCATCGACGACGGGCCATTGAACGTCATCACACGGTCACCCACATCCTCCACTGGGCCTTACATGAAGTGGCCAGTCACGATGCTTCGCAAAAGGGATCCAATGTCACGCCTGACAAGCTAACCTTCGATTTCAATAATGCTCCACTCACCCCACAGCAGGTCATCGATATCGAGAAATTAGTAAATGAACGCATCCTCGAGAATTCCAGCGTCAGTTGGGTCGAAGTGCCACATACTGAGGTGAAATCGCGCAAGGAAGTGATGCAGTTCTTCGGCGATAAATACGGCGATATTGTCCGCGTTGTTCAGATTGGCGGCAAGAGTCACGCTTTCGACGGTTATTCTATGGAGCTTTGCGGCGGTACCCACACCCGATCGACGGGTGAGATTGGCTTGTTCCGAATTTTAGCCGAATCAGCTGTGGCCGCTGGGGTCCGACGTATCGAAGCGATTGCTGGCCTGCCAGCCTACAACAAGGCCCGGAGCGATGAAGCCTTGATTCGTTCCTTCGCTTCCAAATTAAATACGCCACTGGTCGAATTAGAGAAGAAACTGGACGCTCTACTGGCTCACTCCCGCGAGTTAGAAAAGAATCTTAAGGCGGCGGCTCAACGGGAAGCTTCCGCCCGAGCCTTCGATCTCATCGCGGGTGCTGAGATTGTCAATGGCACACCGATGATCGTCGCCAACCTCGGTAGCACTGATGGCGACACTCTGCAAAACGTCGTCGACTCCCTTAAATCACAGTTTCAAGGGCTAATTGTTCTCGGTGGACATACCAACGGTACCGTTGCCTTGGTCGCGGCGGTCACTCCTCAGTTCACGTCCAAGGTCCAAGCTGGAAAAATCATCCAAATGATCGCCCCACTGGTAGGCGGTAAAGGCGGTGGCAAACCGGATAACGCTCGAGGCGGCGGCAAAGATCCATCCCAACTCGAGGCGGCACTCTCTCAGGTGAGGTCTCTAGTGTAACCGAGACCTAATTAGAGAAAACGTCGCTTTTGCTAATCACCACCGGAGGGCGTTAGAATCTGAACTCTATGAGTGAATTTCCCCCCCGAATACTCTTGATCGGTACTCGCCGCCCTCGAGATGGGTCAAAGACTTTCTGAGACGTCACATATTTGACATAAACCTGTAACCTTCGAGAAAGATAAAGAAGGTGTGACACGAGAAAATAGCACGGCACCTGTGGGTTCCCCTGCGTTTCCCACAGACGTCGCTGAGTGGGTCGGCGCAGTAAACCTGATGCGGTTCGCTCTGGAAGCCACGGCCGATGTCCGCTTAGACGCTATCAACTTCATTGTCGGACTCCGACCTGAATCTTACCCGACTCGGATGCTTTTAACGCTATTAGCCTACTCGTATGCTCGAGGAATCTACTCTTCACAAGATATCGAGGAAGGCTGTTCTCGCTCCAAGGACCTTTGCTATCTGTGCGCCGGAGATTTACCAGATGCATCAACGATTCGCCGCTTCCGTCGCCTTCACTGGTCTGAGCTTCAAGGTGTTCTTTCTCGGCTACTCCAACGCGCCATTTACGGCCAGGATGAGGCCACTTCCATTGCCACAGATCCAGAGGCCTTACACCGCCTGAGTAACTCGGTTCGCACCGATAGTCTCCTGCTGGAGTACTAAAAAAACCACTGCGATTGCCTTAACAAAATAGGCAGAGAGAAATCTCGAATTCACAGAGCAGTCCATCGACCAACCGTAACTCCGCTCATCCAAGATCAGACCTCAGAAAATTCGGGGTAAATCCCCAAAATCAGGTGAGACTTCAAATCCCTGAATTTCGGGTAATTTTGCTGAGGCTTGCTCAGGTTCCAATCCGGACTTTGAGGTCGAGTTCCGAACGGTGCGCGAGGCGAAAGCGGAGTCGTCGGCCCGGGAGCTTCGGGTGCGCCAGTTGCCGCTGATTGATGGTCTCG